>NZ_JBIMMV010000004.1:0-373030 GCF_044628475.1 Arthrobacter sp. BPSS-3 | reverse complement strand
CCGATCGGAGTCAGGCGGGCATTACGGTGGGACATGAGGACCTCTTAGTCGTTGGCTGTGTGTGGTAACCACCAACCTAAGAGGTCCTCACCTATTCACGATGTAACCAACGTCCTGACTCAGTACACCTAGCGGCTAGCGGGAAACCTCCACCGTGGCGAGGTTCTTCTTGCCGCGGCGTAGCAGCAGGTAGCGGCCGTGAAGCAGTTCGGCGTCGGACACCACGGCGTCGGGATCGGTGACCTTGACGTTGTTCACGTAGGCGCCGCCCTCCCCCACGGTGCGCCGGGCCGCCGACTTGCTTTCGGCCAATCCCGTGGCGACCAGCAGGTCGATGATGCCCAGGCCCGACGCCGGCACGGTGGCGGACGGGAGTTCGGCCGTCGCCGCGCGCAGGGTGTCGGCGTCGAGCCCGGCAAGCTCGCCGCCGCCGAAGACGGCGGCGGAGGCGGCGATGACCTTTTCGGTGGCCTCGACGCCGTGCACCAGGGATGTCACCTCGTAGGCGAGCTTCCGCTGGCCCTCCCGGGCGAACGGACGCTCGGCCACGGAAGCCTCCAGCGCCTCGATCTCGGCGCGGCTGAGGAACGTGAAGACCTTGAGCCGTGCGGCGACGTCGGCGTCGGCCGTGTTGAGCCAGAACTGGTAGAAGGCGTACGGGCTGCACATCTCCGCATCCAGCCAGATGGCGTTGCCCTCGCTCTTACCGAATTTGGTGCCGTCGGAGTTGGTGATCAGCGGCGTGCCGAGGGCGTGGACGTGCTTGCCCTCCACCTTGCGGATCAGTTCCGTGCCGCTGGTGAGGTTGCCCCACTGGTCCGAGCCGCCGGTCTGCAGCATGCAGCCGTAGTCGCGGAACAGCTGGAGGTAGTCCATGCCCTGCAGGATCTGGTAGCTGAACTCGGTGTAGCTGATGCCCTCTTCCGAGTTTAGCCGGGTGGCGACGATGTCCTTCTTGATCATCGTGCCGACCCGGAAGTGCTTGCCGATGCCGCGGAGGAAGTCGATCGCGCTCAAGGGCGCGGTCCAGTCGAGGTTGTTCACCATCCGGGCGGCGTTCTCCCCCTCGAAGCTGAGGAAGCGCTGCACCTGACCCTGCAGCCGGCCGACCCATTCGGCGACGGTTTCCGGGGTGTTGAGCACCCGTTCCGCGGTCTGCCTCGGGTCGCCGATCAGGCCGGTGGAGCCGCCCACCAGGCCCAGCGGCTTGTGTCCGGCCAGCTGGAGCCGGCGCATCACCAGCAGCTGGACCAGGTTCCCCAGGTGCAGGCTTGGCGCGGTGGGATCGAAGCCGCAGTAGTACGTAATCGGATCGCCGGCGAGGAGCTTCTCCAGCTCAGTCTCGTCGGTCGAGACGTGGACGAGGCCGCGCCAGGTGAGCTCCTGCCAGATGTTGGCGAAACCCGGGTCGTTCTGCTGGGACTGAAGATCAATTTGCTGGGACACGGAATCAAAGGTAGCAGGGGCGCGCCCCTGCCTACTCCTCGATACCCGCGGGAACCCCGGCGGCGGCGATCAGCCGCAGCCGCTGCGTGGGCCGGGTCATGGCGACGTAGAGGTCCCCCACCCGGCCGTGCTCGTGGTTGAGCATCGCCGAGGGCTCCAGCACCACGACACCGTCGAACTCCAGGCCCTTGGCCTCACGGGGGCTGATCACCACGATGTCCTGCTCGTAGCTGCCCGCCCCGGTGCCGATCCGGCGGCCGTAGACGGACCGGAGCGCCGCCGTCGCCTCACCCAGGAGCGCGCCGTCGGCGATGACCGCCAGCAGGCCGCCCTCGAGGGCGTCGATCTCCTCGGGCAGGACCTCCACCAGCCGCTCCACCACGGAGCCCGGGGCGACCTGGTCGATCACCGGGGCCCAGCGGCCCTCGCGGACGGCCTTGGGCGCGGATACGACCAGACCGGCGGCGTTGGCCATCCGGGCCGCGGCCTCGGCGATCTGGGCCGGGGTGCGGTAGTTGACCGTGAGCTCCTCGAGCTGCCAGCGCTCCCCGAACAGGGGTGCCAGCGCGCTCTGCCAGGACTTGGCCCCGGCGACGGAGCTGGTCTGGGCGATGTCGCCGACGATCGTGAAGGACTTCAGCGGGCAGCGGCGGACCAGCAGCCGCCACTGCATGGGCGAGAGTTCCTGCGCCTCGTCCACCACGATGTGCCCGAATGCCCAGGTGCGGTCGGTGGTGGCGCGCTCGGCCGCGGTGAGCCGGGCCTCGCGTTCCTGGTTCTGGTCGGCCAGCTCCTCGGCGGTGAACAGGGCGTCCACGCCGGCCGCCTCCATGTTGACCAGGGTCTGCTTGGCGTTGGCCAGGTCCCGGGCCCGGTCGTGCTCCTGCTGGGCCAGGCCGCGTCCGGCTGCCGGGTCGAGTTCGCCGAGGAGCTCGGCGGCCTCGTCCAGCAGCGGCACGTCGGCCTCGGTCCAGGGCGCGTCCGCGGGGCGGAGCAGCAGGGCCCGCTCCTCAGCGGTGAGGTTGGGGGCGCAGGCCTCGAGGATGGCGGGCTTGGAGAAGAGTTCGCTGACGAGCTTCTCCGGCGTCATCGGCATCCAGCACAGGTTCAGGGCCACGCGCACGTCGCGGGCGGAGCGGACGTCCTCGGCCAGGTATGAGCGGTCCGCGTTGTTGCCGATGCTGCCGGCTTCGACCAGCTCGGTCATCTGCTCGGTCAGCTCGCGCAGCAGGATTTTGACGAACGTCACGCGCGCCTCGTTGTGCGGCTTGCCGGTGGCGCGGGCCTTGTCCCGGGCGCGGCGGACCTGCCGCGGGGTGAGCACGAGCTTGCGCCCGTCCACCTCGAGGGTGCGGTTGGCGGGGACAATCCGCTGCCGGTTGGCGACCGCGTTCGCGATCACCCCGGCCATGTCCAGGCGGCCCTTGAGCGCGGCGACGTCGGAATCCTCTTCCGCGACGGCGTGGATGCCGGGCATCAGCCGGCCCAGGCTCGCCATCACGACGCCGGTCTCGCCCAGGGAGGGCAGCACGCGTTCGATGTAGTTCATGAACGACGACGACGGGCCGACCAGCAGCACGCCTGCGGTCTTCAGCCGGTCCCGGTGCGTATAGAGCAGGTAGGCGGCGCGGTGGAGGGCGACGGCGGTCTTGCCGGTGCCGGGACCGCCCTGGACCACGAGGGCGCCCGAGATCGAGGAGCGGATGATGCGGTCCTGCTCGGACTGGATGGTGCTGACGATGTCGGACATCCGGCCGGTGCGCTTGGAGTTCAGCGCCGCGAGCAGCGCGCCCTCCCCCTGCAGCGAGTCGTCGTCGGCGAGCATGTCGGCGTCGAGGACGTCATCCTCGATCGCCTTGACCTCCCGGCCCTGCAGGATCAGGTGCCGGCGGCGGCGGACGCCCTGCCGGTCGAACGCGGTGGCCTGGTAGAAGTGGCCGGCCTCGGGGGCACGCCAGTCGACCATCAGCCGCTGCAGGTCCTCGGTGGTCAGGCCGATGCGGCCGATGTATTGCTCCTCGCCGGAGTCGAGGTCGAGGCGGCCGAAGACCAGCCGGTCGTCGACGGCGTCGAGCTGGGCGAGGCGGTCCTCGTACAGGGCGGCGAACGCGTCGCGCTCGGAGACGTTCTGCATGGTGCCGACGGCGCCCGCGCGCCGGACCTGGGCCAGCTGGGCCCGCTTTTCCGCCCGCAGTTCATCCAACCGGGCGTACAGGCCGGCCACGTAGTCGCGCTCGTGGGCCAAATCAGCGTCGTGCATGGAACGTTCCCCTATCGAAAAAGACAGACCAACCATTCTACGGCAATTTCGGCAATCTCTCCCGAAATATGTCGGTTTTCTTCCGGCCGGACTTTGCAGGCATTCTACCGACGCGGCCGCGCCCGTCCAGTGACCCGGGCGGCTCCCCCTGCGGCGTGGCTAGAGCCGCAGCAGGGAGTGGATCTGCTGCTGTCCCAGCGCGGCCCGGCCGGCCAGGTCCTCGAGCTCCATCACGACGCCGACGCCGGCGACGGTGATGCCGCAGCGTTCGAACAGCCGCGCCGCGGCGCCAAGGGTCCCCCCGGTGGCCAGCACGTCATCGAGGATGAGGACGCGGCTGCCCGGTGCAAGGTCGGTGGTGTGCAGTTCGAGGGTGGCGGTGCCGTATTCCAGCGCGTAGTCCTCCGACACCACGGCGCGGGGCAGTTTCCCGGCCTTGCGGACGGTGATGACGCCGGTGTCGGTGGCGTACGCGGCGGCGGCGGCCAGCAGGAATCCGCGGGCTTCGACCCCGGCGACGGCGTCGAAGGTGCCGAGGAAGGGCCGGACCAGGGCGTCGACGACGGCCTTGAACGCGGCGGGGTCGGCGAAGACGGGGGTCAGGTCCTTGAAGGTGATGCCGGGCTTGGGATAGTCCGGCACGGTGGCGCAGAGGCTGTCGATCAGGTGCTCGACGGCGGGGCCGGTCTCGGTCGTGCCGTCGACGGCGGGGCCGGTCTCGGTGGTGCCGGTTGCGCTGGCGCCGGTGGACGTACTGGTGTGCTGCTCGGTGGAATTCACCGAATAATTCTACCGGCCGGTAGCCGCGCCGCGGGGCCGGGGTTTCGCGGCCTTGTAGCGGGAGACGGTCGGGTCCCCGCTGAGCCAGAACCGCCACGGATAGTCGGTGGTGCCGCCCGCCCCGGAGACGCCGACGCGCGGCCCGGAGCTGATGCCCGCGGCCGGACCGGCGGGCAGTTCGAGCCGGAAGGGCTCGGCCAGCGCGTCCCGGCCGCTGTCCGCCGTCGTCAGTCCCAGCGCCGTGGCGAGCCGGGCGGGTCCGCTGGCCAGGTCCGCGGGGCTCTTCGACGTCGGCCGCCGCGAGCGGGCCAACTCCTCCCCCGCGACCACCTCGCCGGCGCGCAGCAGCAGGGCGGACGCCGTGCCCTCGGGGCCGCAGACGATGTTCGTGCAGTGGTGCATGCCGTAGGTGAAGTAGACGTAGAGGTGACCGGCCGGGCCGAACATCGGGGCGTTGCGCCGGGTCTGTCCCCGGAACGTGTGCGAACCCGGGTCCGGGTGCAGTGAGTCCTCCGGGCCGAGGTAGGCCTCCACCTCAGTGATCCGAACGGCCACGTGCCCGGCATGGCTCTCGTGGGTCAGGACGGCGCCGAGCAGCAGCGGCGCGACGGTCCGGGCGTCCCCGGACAACAGGGCGCGCACGGCCGCGGGCGTCAGCGAGGAGTCCATGCTCAGACCGTAGCAAACACGTCCCCGGGCCGGGTCTGCCGGACGGCCCCGGCCGGACACTGCCGGGAGGCCTCACGCCCGTGTCCGATTTCCGCTAGCTTGGCCGTCCGGCGGCTGGCAGGATGGAGGAATGGATTTTTGGCAGCGCTACAGGGCGATCGACGCGCGGGACACCCGGTTCGACGGGCAGTTCTACACGGCGGTCCGCACCACGGGCATCTACTGCCGTCCATCGTGCCCTGCCCGGACGCCCAAGGCTGGCAACGTCACCTTCTACGAGACGTCCGCGGCCGCCCACGAGGCGGGCTACCGCGCCTGCAAGCGCTGCCTGCCCGAGGCGGTCCCGGGCACCCCGGCCTGGAACGTGCGCACCGACGTCGCCGCCCGCGCGATGCGGCTGATCAACGACGGCGTGATCGACCGGGACGGCG
Organism: Arthrobacter sp. BPSS-3; assembly: GCF_044628475.1. Lineage (NCBI taxonomy): Bacteria > Bacillati > Actinomycetota > Actinomycetes > Micrococcales > Micrococcaceae > Arthrobacter > Arthrobacter sp. BPSS-3. Next base: position 367,444 of record NZ_JBIMMV010000004.1, on the reverse strand, counting down.
TCGAGGGCCTCGCCGCCCGGCTGGGCTACTCGGCCCGGCAGCTGAACCGGATCCTCAGCCACGAACTCGGCGCCGGCCCGCTGGCCCTGGCCCGGGCCAGCCGCGCGCAGACGGCCAGGACGCTGCTGGTCTCGACGCCGATGAAGGCCACCGACGTCGCGTTCGCCGCCGGTTTCAGCAGCGTCCGGCAGTTCAACGACACCATCGCGGAGGTGTTCGCCATGACGCCGTCCGCGCTGCGCGCCACCGCCCGCCACCACGGCCCTGCCCGCCCGGCACCGGGCTCGACGGCCCTGACCCTGAGCCTGCCGTACCGGGCGCCTTTCGACCCCGGGGTCTTCGGTTTCCTGGCCGTCCGCGCCCTGCCTGGGATCGAGGAGGGCACGGACCGGTCCTATGCCCGGACCCTGCGGCTGGCCCACGGGGATGCCCGGTTCCGGGTGGAGTACGCCGCGGAGGAGCGGGGCCGGCCGCTCCGGCTCACCATCGGGGCGGTAGACCTGCGGGACCTGCCGGCCCTGCTCAGCCGGGTCCGCCGGCTGCTGGATCTCGACGCGGACCCGTCCGCGATCGACTCCGCCCTGGGGGCGGACCCCCGGCTGCGGGGCTCGGTGGCCGAGGCGCCGGGGATGCGGATGCCGGGCGCGATCGATCCGCAGGAACTGCTGGTCCGCGCCATGATCGGCCAGCAGATCACCGTCGCGGCGGCCCGCACCGCCCTGGCGCAGCTGTCCGCCTGCGGGCAGGACAGCACAGTCCCCGGGGACGGGCTGGACCGAATGTTTCCCACCGCGGCGGAGATCGCCGGGGGCGGCTGGGAGCTGCTGCGCGGACCACGGCGGCGGATCGACTCGATTCTCGGGGCCGCCGCGGCCATGGCGGACGGCAGCCTGGACTTCGGCTACGGCGACAACCCGGAGAGCCTGCGCTCGAAGCTCCTGCCGCTGGCCGGCGTCGGCCCTTGGACGGTGGGGTACGTGTCCATGCGCGTGCTCGGCGCCCCGGACGTTTTCCTGGCCAACGACGCCGCCGTCCGCAACGGCGTCCGGTCGCTCGCCGCGGCCGCCGGTTCCGTGGCAGGGTCCTCGCCCGACCCCGGCACCGGCACCGGCTCCGGCTCCGGCTCCGTCCCGGGCTCCCCCACCCTGTCCCCCGATTTCAGCGAGGTCAGCCCGTGGCGTTCCTACGCCACCATGCACCTCTGGCGCGCGGCGGCAGCGGCGCAGGCCGCAGCTCGAACCTCCACCAAGCCACGAAAGAAAGCAACGACATGACGGCCCAGCTCCTGACCCTGTCCACCCCGGACGGTCCCTTCACCATCATCGCCCGCGACGGCGCCGTCCTGGCCTCGGGCTGGACGGCGGAAGCGGGCGCCCTGACCGGCCAGATCCACCCGACGCTGCGGCCCACCGAATACCAGGATGTGTCCGGCCTGGGCGCGATCTCGGCGGCGGTCGAGGAGTTCTACGCCGGCAGCCCGGAGGCTGCCATGGCGGTGCCGGTGCTGCAGAAATCGGGCCCGTTCCGCGCCCACGCCTGGGACATGCTCCGCACCGTCGCCGCCGGACACCCGGTGACCTATACCGAGTACGCGGAACTCGCTGGCAACGCCAAGGCGGTCCGGGCCGCGGCCAGCGCCTGCGCGTTCAATGCCGCCGCGCTCTTCGTCCCCTGCCACCGGGTCATCCGCACCGACGGGACCCTGGGGGGCTTCCGCTGGGGCCTGCCCGTCAAGGAAAGCCTGCTGGCACGCGAGGCCGGGCAGGCGCCCCGGGGTTAGGTGCCCCGTACCCTGCCTGCTACTTAGTGACGGGGACTCCCGCCGGCCAGGGCAGCAGGGCCGGAAGGTCGACGCCGTCGGCCGCCGCGGTGGCGCGCAGGCTGCCCAGGGTGGGGGTTCGCCCGGCCAGCCAGGCCGCGATGTCGGTCAGCATCCCGTTGATGGCGGTGGAGCGGCCGCCCGGCGCGCCGATGGCGACGGAGGGCAGGCCGAGCGGCTGCAGCACGAACCGCTGCCCCTCGGGCACCCGCGCGGTCAGGAAGTCGAAGAGGTGCTCGCAGAACGGCCGGCTCCAGGTCTCCGGGCCGCGGCCCGTCCCAAGGTCCGTGGCGTGGATGGTCAGCTCGCGCCAGAGCGCCAGGCCGCCGTCGAGGACGACGCCGTCCCGGAACGTGATGGGCGCCCGCCAGCCCGCCTCGTCGAGAGAACCGAAGGCGGCCAGCGCCCGGTCGATGGCCGCGCCAACGGCGGCGCGGTGCTGGTCCGCGCCGTGGCCGGCGGCCAGTTCAATGGCCCGGTTGCGGCCTTCGAAGCCGCCGTCGTAAAGCTCGACGCGTTCCCCGCGGGTGGCGTGCTCCACCTGGCGGGCCATGGCGTTGGCGATCCCGGTGATGTGGGCCAGGACGTGGCCGCGGGTCCAGCCGGGCAGTTCCGACGGCGCGGCCACCGCGGCGTCGTCCAGGCCGGCGGCGATTCCGGTCACGACGTCGGCGGCGCGGCGGAGTTCTGCCAGAAGGTTTTCGGGGGTGATGGAAGTCATGGCGCCCATCCTAACGGAGCACTTTGATTAATCCGGATTAACCGGTGTCCTGCGTCGGGGACGGGATTCGCGCCGGTTGGAACGGGCCGTAGCGGTGCCGGATGTGCCGCCGGTCGTGGCGGGCCTGCCAGAATTCGAGCTCCCTGGGCCGTAGCGCGTACAGCTGCCAGGCAGGGTTGGTGCTGCCGTCGGCTCCGGGCCGGGCGTCCCAGTCGGCGGCGGAGGCCTCGGCGGAGAGTTCCAGGACCTCGCCGGCGACGCGGACCTGGCGTCCCAGCGGCTGCCAGAAGAAGTTGAGCGCGGCGTTGGGGTTTTCGGCCAGTTCCCGGCCCTTGCGGGACTCACGGGAGGTGGCGAAGTGCCAGCCGGCGTCGTCGATGTCCTTGAGGATCAGCATCCTGGCCGAGGGGCGGCCCTGCGCGTCGGCGGTGGCCAGGCTGCAGGCGTTGGGCTGCGGCACCCCGGCGGCCAGGGCCTCGTCGAACCACTGCCGGAACAGCTGCTCCGGGTCCTCCGGGGCCAGCTCCGGATCGAAGTCGGGAAGCTCGGCCGGGAAGTCTGGCAGGGCGCGCAGCATGCGCCGGAAGGATTCGCTCATTCCGCCATGCTAGAGCGGGAAGCTCCGGCGGCCAACGCAGAACGCTCCCTCACCTTTGGCAGGAAATCCACCGACGCTCCTGCAACGGGTGCAGGAGCGTCGGTGGAAACGCTGCCAGAAGTGAGGGAGCGTCCGGAGGAGCTAGCCGGCGTAGGCGCGCACGCCTTCCAGCTCGGCCTCGAGCGCCTGCAGCTGGCGTTCGACGGCGGCCGGGGCGGTGCCGCCCTGGGAGTTGCGGCTGTTCAGCGACCCCTCCGTGGACAGGACCGTGCGGACCTCCGGCGTGAGGTGCTCCGAGATGGCCGCGTATTCCTCGTCGGTCAGGTCCCAGAGTTCGACGCCGCGGCTTTCGGCCTGCTTGACTGCGGCACCGGAGAGTTCGTGCGCCTCGCGGAACGGCACGCCCTGGCGGACCAGCCATTCGGCGATGTCCGTGGCCAGCGCGAAGCCCTGGGGTGCCAGGGACTCCATCCGCTCGGTGTTGAACGTCAGGGTCGCGATCATGCCGGAGACGGCCGGGAGCAGCAGCTCCAGGGTGTCGGCGGCGTCGAAGACCGGTTCCTTGTCCTCCTGCAGGTCCCGGTTGTACGCCAGCGGCAGGCCCTTAAGGATGGCCAGCAGCCCGGTCAGGTCGCCGATCAGGCGGCCGGCCTTGCCGCGGGCCAGTTCGGCCACGTCCGGGTTCTTCTTCTGCGGCATGATCGAGGAGCCGGTGGAGTAGGAATCATCCAGGGTCACGAAGGAGAACTCCTTGGTGGCCCAGAGGATCACTTCCTCCGAGACCCGGGACAGGTCCACCCCGATCATGGCGGAGACCCAGGCGAACTCGGCGAAAACGTCGCGCGCTGCGGTGCCATCGATCGAGTTGTGCGCCGCGGAGAAGAAGCCCAGGTCCGCGGCGACGGCCTCAGGATCCAGGCCCAGCGAGGACCCGGCCAAGGCGCCGGAGCCGTAGGGCGACACGCCGGCGCGTTTGTCCCAGTCGGCGAGCCGCTGCACGTCGCGCAGCAGCGCCCAGGCGTGGGCCAGCAGGTGGTGGCTGAGCAGCACCGGCTGGGCGTGCTGGAGGTGCGTCCGTCCCGGCATCGCCACGCCGTGGTGGGCCTTGGCCTGGTCCACCAGCGCGTCGATCGTGGCGAGCACGCCGTGGGCGATGATCCGGGCGTGGTCGCGCAGGAACATCCGGCCCAGGGTGGCCACCTGGTCGTTGCGGGACCGGCCGGCGCGAAGCTTGCCGCCCAGCTGGGGCCCGGCCCGCTCGATCAGGCCGCGTTCGAGCGAACCGTGCACGTCCTCGTCGGATTCGGCCGGGGTGTACGCGCCGGAGGCGACGTCCGCGTCCAGCCGGTCCAGGGCGTCCAGCATGCCGGCCAGCTCGCCGTCGTCGAGCAGCCCGGCCTTGTGCAGCACGCGGGCGTGCGCCTTGGACCCGGCGATGTCGTAGCGGGCCAGCCGCCAGTCGAAGTGCGTGGACTTGCTCAGCGCGGCGAGGGCGTCCGCGGGGCCGCCGGCGAACCGGCCGCCCCACAGCGCGCCGGTGTTCGTGGCTTCCGACTTTTGCTCAGCCACAGGGGCTACTTTCCGGCGACGCGGATGTCGCGGCCGGAGGCGACCTTGGCGGACATGCCCCACAGCTCGATGAAGCCGCGCGCCATGGACTGGTCGAAGGTGTCGCCGGTGTCGTAGGTGGCGAGGTCGAAGTCGTACAGCGAGGTGTCCGAGCGGCGGCCGGTGACGACGGCCTGGCCGCCGTGCAGGGTCATGCGGATGTCGCCGGAGACGTACTTCTGGGTGTCCTCGATGAAGGCGTCCAGGGAGCGCTTGAGCGGGGAGAACCACTGGCCGTCGTAGACCAGCTCGGACCAGCGCTGGCCGACAGTGGCCTTGAAGCGGGCCTGCTCGCGCTCGATCGTGACGTCCTCGAGGTGCTTGTGCGCGGTGATCAGCGCCATGGCGCCGGGGGCCTCGTAGATTTCGCGGGACTTGATGCCGACGAGGCGGTCCTCGACGACGTCGATGCGGCCCACGCCCTGGGCGCCGGCGCGGCGGTTCAGTTCCTGGATGGCCTGCAGCGGGGTGACCTTGACGCCGTCGATCGCGACCGGGATGCCGGCTTCGAAGGAGATGATGACCTCATCCGGGGCCGGGGGGAACTCCGGGGTGGCGGTGTAGTCGTAGATGTCCTTGGTGGGACCGTTCCAGATGTCCTCGAGGTAGCCGGTCTCGACGGCGCGGCCCCAGACGTTCTGGTCGATCGAGTACGGGTTCTTCTTGGTGGTCTCGATCGGCAGGCCCTTTTCCTCGGCGAAGGCGATGGCCTTGTCGCGGGTGAGCGCCAGGTCGCGGACCGGGGCGATGCACTTCAGGTCGGGGCCGAGGGTCTGGATGCCGACCTCGAAGCGGACCTGGTCGTTGCCCTTGCCGGTGCAGCCGTGGGCCACCGTGGTGGCGCCGAATTCGCGGGCGGCCTTAACCAGGTGCTTGACGATCACCGGGCGGGAGATCGCGGAGACCAGCGGGTAGTGGCCCTGGTACAGGGCGTTGGCCTTGAGGGTGGGCATGCAGTATTCGTTGGCGAACTCGTCGGAGGCGTCGGCCACGTAGGCCTCGACGGCGCCGCAGCCGAGGGCGCGCTGGCGAATGGTCTCCAGCGACTCGCCGCCCTGTCCGACGTCGACCGCCACGGCGATGACCTCGGCGCCGGTCGCTTCACCGATCCAGCCGATGGCCACGGAAGTATCGAGGCCACCGGAGTAGGCCAGCACAATACGCTCAGTCACTTCAAATGCTCCTTATGTTGGGGAATTCTGTTGGGTCGTTGGTACAAGTGTGCGCCACGGACGGCCGGTCTATTGGCCGGTTTCGTCGGCCATGGCGAGGAAGCGGGCGGCGACGTCGGCCCCGCCGGCCGGGTCGCGGGTGACCAGCAGGACGGTGTCGTCCCCGGCGATGGTGCCCAGGATGGACGGCATCACCGAGTGGTCGATCGCCAGGGCCAGGAAGTTCGCCGCGCCCGGCGGGGTCCGGAGCACCACGAGGTTTCCGGAGGCCTCGGCGGTGACCAGCAGTTCGCCGCAGAGCCGGGCGAGGCGCGCGTCCAGGATTTCCTGGGTAACGCCGCTCTTGGCTCCGCGTTCGCCGCCCTCGCCGGGGACCGCGTAGACCAGGACACCTTCCTTGCCGCGGACCCGGACGGCGCCGAGTTCCACCAGGTCCCGGGACAGGGTGGCCTGGGTGACCTGCACGCCGTCGTCCGCCAGCAGGGCCGCCAGCTCGGCCTGGGAGCGGACGGATTCGCCGGTCAGGATCGCGGCGATCCGGGCCTGGCGGGCCGTCTTGGTGGCCGGGCTGGCGCCCTGCGCGGCGGGCTGGACGGACATCAGTCCGCCCCGTCGACCGGTGCCAGGCCCTCGACGACGGCGAGGCCGGAACGGTGCATCAGCCAGGCCATCAGGGCCTTCTGCGCATGCAGCCGGTTTTCGGCCTCGTCCCAGACCACGGACTGCGGGCCGTCGATCACGCCGGCGGAGATCTCGTAGCCGCGGTAGGCGGGCAGGCAGTGCAGCACGACGGCGTCGGGCGCGGCGAGGGTCATGGCGTCCTCGTCGACGGAGTAGTCCCGGAACAGCTGCATCCGGGCTTCCTTCTCGTCCTCCTGGCCCATGGAGACCCAGGTGTCGGTGGCGACGACGTCGGCGCCGCGCAGGGCCTCGGCGGCGTCGGCCGTGATGAGAACGGAGCCGCCGGTCCCGGCGGCGCGCTCCTCGGCGGCGGCGACGATCTCCGGCGCCGGCAGGTAGCCCTCCGGGCCGCTGATCCGAACGTGCATGCCGGCGGTGACGCCGGCCAGCAGGTAGGAGTTGGCCATGTTGTTGGCCGCGTCGCCGAGGTAGCTCATGGTCAGGCCGGCGAGGGAGCCCTTGTGCTCCTTGATGGTCAGCAGGTCGGCCAGGAGCTGGCACGGGTGGTAGTCATCGCACAGGGCGTTGATGACGGGGACGGCGGAGTTCGCGGCCATGGCGACCAGTCCCTGGTGCGCTCCGGTGCGCCATACGATCGTGGAGACCATGCGTTCGAGGACCTTTGCGGTGTCCTCGACGGATTCCTTGTGGCCGATCTGGGCCTCGCCGGGGTTGATGATCAGCGCGTTGCCGCCCATGTCCGCGACGCCGGTGGCGAAGGAAACCCGGGTACGGGTGGAGGTCTTGTCGAAGATGACGGCGACGGTCTTCCGGCCGCTGGCCTCGGCGGCGTAGGGCTGCACGCTGTACGGGGCGGCCTTCATCCGGACGGCCAGGTCCAGCACCTCGGCCTGCTCGGCCGGGGTCAGGTCCGTGTCCTTGAGGAAGTGGCGGGTCTTCGGCTTTGACATGGCAGTCGCAGTCACTGGGCGTCCTTTGCGGTCTGGAGGAGGGCCGGCAGTGCGGCCAGGAAGCTGTCCGCCTGCGCCTCGGTGAGGATCAGCGGCGGGGCCAGGCGGATGGTGTGCGGGCCGGGGCTGTTGATGATGAACCCGGCGTCCAGGGCGGCGGCGACGACGGCGGGGGCGACGTCGGCGTCGAGGTCGAAGCCGATGAGCAGCCCTTCGCCGCGGACCTCGATGACGCCGTCGATCCCGGCGAGGCCGGCGCGCAGGCGTTCCCCCACCTCCCGGACGTGGGCGAGCACCTGCTGGTTCTCCAGCACGTGCAGGGTGGCCAGGGCGGCAGCGGTGGCTACGGGGTTGCCGCCAAAGGTGGTGCCGTGTTGGCCGGCGGTGAGCAGCGCGGAGACCTCCGGGCCGTAGGTGATGAGGGCCCCGATCGGGAAGCCGCCGCCGAGTCCCTTGGCGAGGGTCACGGCGTCGGGCACGATCCCGGCGTCCTCGCTGGCCAGCCACTTCCCGGTCCGGCCGATGCCGGTCTGGACCTCGTCCAGGATCAGCAGCGCGCCGGCGGCGCTGGTGGCCTCGCGGGCGGCCTTGAGGTAGCCGGCGGGCAGGGGCCGGACGCCGGCCTCACCCTGGATGGGTTCGAGGATGACGGCGGCCGTGGTCTCGTCGATCTCGGCCAGCAGGGCGTCGATGTCGCCGAACGGGACGTGGACGACGCCGCCGGGCAGGGGCGCGAAGGGGGCCCGGTAGGCCTCCTTGTAGGTCAGCGCCAGCGCGCCCATGGTCCGGCCGTGGAAGGCGCCCTCCAGCGCGATGATCTTGGTGCGCGGGGCCTCGCCGCTGTCCGGACCGGCGCCCGTGTTGCGGCGGGCGAGCTTGAACGCGGCCTCGACTGCCTCGGTGCCGGAGTTCGCGAAGAAGACCTTGGACCCGGCGGGGGCCTTGGCGATCTCCAGCAGCTTCTCGGCCAGGGCCACCTGGGTGGGGCTGGTGAAGAAATTGGAGACATGGCCCAGGGTGGAGAGCTGGCTGGAAATCACCGAGGTGACGAAGGGGTGGGCGTGGCCGAGGGCGTTGACGGCGATGCCGCCGAGCAGGTCCAGGTATTCCTTGCCATCGGCGTCCCAGACCAGGCAACCCGCGCCGCGCACCAGCACCCGCTGGGGCGCCCCGAAGACGCCCAGCAGCGAGGACGAGTAGCGGGAAAGCCAGTCTGCTCCATTGCTGCTCGGAACGATGGTGGTTGCGGCGGCCTCCGCAGCGATGGGGCCCCCATCGCTGCTGCGGCCTTCAGCCGAATGGCTCAGTTCGGTGCTGCTCACTTTGCGTTCACTTCCTCATCGGGGACGACCTGGGTGCCGATGCCGGCGGTCGTAAAGGTTTCCAGGAGCATCGAGTGGGCCAGACGGCCGTCGACGATGTGGGCGCGTTCGACGCCGTCGTCGACCGCCTTCAGGCAGGCCGCCATCTTCGGTATCATGCCGGACTCAAGGCGCGGCAGCATCCCGCGCAGCTCGGAGGCGGTCAGCGAGGAGATCAGCGATGACTTGTCCGGCCAGTTTGCGTAGAGGCCCTCGACGTCGGTCAGGATGACCAGCTTGGAGGCGCCCAGGGCGGAGGCGACGGCCGCGGCCGCGGTGTCCGCGTTGACGTTCAGGACCTGCCCGGTGGTGGAGCCGTCCTCCTCGATTTCGGGGGCAACGGTGGAGATCACGGGAATCCGGCCCGCGGCGATGATGTCCAGGATGCCCTCGGGGTTCACGCCGACGACCTCGCCCACGAGGCCCAGGTCCACGTCCTCGCCGTCGACCACGGTGCCGGTCCGGACGGCCTGCAGCAGGCCGCCGTCCTCGCCGGACATGCCGACGGCGTAGGGGCCGTGGGAGTTGATCAGGCCCACCAGTTCCCGGCCCACCTGGCCGGTGAGGACCATCCGGACCACGTCCATGGCCTCGGGCGTGGTGACGCGCAGCCCGCCCTTGAACTCGGATTCGATACCGAGCCGGCCGAGCATGGCGTTGATCTGCGGGCCCCCGCCGTGCACCACCACGGGGTGGATGCCGACGTGGTGCAGGAAGACCACGTCCTCGGCGAAGGCGCGGCGCAGCTCGTCGTTGACCATAGCGTTGCCGCCGTATTTGATCACCATGGTGGTGCCGGCGAAGCGCTGGATCCAGGGCAGCGCCTCGATCAGCGTGCCCGCCTTGTCCTGCGCGTCCGCCATGGAGGTGGTCTCGCGGGCTTCGGTGCTCATGGTCGGTGGTCCCTTCCGGGTGGTGGGGTGTTCGTCGGGTGGTGTCCGGCGGCCGGTCAGCTGGAGTAGGCGCTGTTCTCGTGGACGTAGTCGTGGGTCAGGTCGTTGGTCCAGATGGTGGCCTCGGCCTCACCGGCCTGCAGGTCGATCTCGACCAGGACCTCGCGCGGTTCCAGGTTCACCAGGGAGCGGTCCTCGCCGATGCTGCCGTTGCGGCAGATCTGCACACCGTTCATCGCGACGTTGAGCTGGTCCGGTTCGAAGGCGGCGTCCGTGGTGCCGACGGCGGAGAGCACGCGGCCCCAGTTGGGGTCCTTGCCGAAGATCGCGGTCTTGAAGAGGTTGGAGCGGGCGACGGCGCGGCTGACCACCTCGGCGTCACGTTCGTTCGCGGCGTTGAAGGTGCGGATGGCGATGTCGTGGCTGGAGCCCTCTGCGTCGCCGATGAGCTGGCGGGCGAGGTCCGCGCAGACCCGGGTCAGGCCGGCGCCGAACGCCGCGGCGGAGGGGACGGCGCGAGAGGCGCCGGAGGCCAGCAGCACCACGGTGTCGTTGGTGGACATGCAGCCGTCCGAGTCCGTGCGGTCGAAGGTGACGCGGGTGGCATCGCGCAGCACGACGTCGAGCAGTTCGGGCTGGACCTCGGCGTCGGTGGTGAGGACCACGAGCATGGTCGCCAGGCCCGGGGCCAGCATGCCGGCGCCCTTGGCCATGCCGCCGATGGTGAACTCCCGGCCCTCGGCGTCGGTGCCGGTGAAGAGTGCCTGCTTGGAGACCGAGTCGGTGGTCATGATGGCGGTGGCGGCGGCCGGGCCGCCGTCGGCGCTCAATTCGGCGGCGGCGGCGCCGATCGCGGGGACCAGCTTGTCCATCGGCAACTGTTCGCCGATCAGGCCGGTGGAGCAGACGAAAATGTCCGTCGCCGAGGCGCCCAGGGCCTCGGCGGTCTTCTCGGCGGTGGTGTGGGTGTTCTGGAAGCCCTGCGGGCCGGTGCAGGCGTTGGCGCCACCGGAGTTGAGGATGACGGCGTCCACGCGGCCGTCCTTGATGACCTCGCGGGACCAGTGCACGGGGGCGGCGGCGACGCGGTTGGAGGTGAAGACCGCGGCGGCGGCCTTGGCCGGGCCGTCGTTGACCACCAGGGCCAGGTCCGGATTGCCGGAGGCCTTGAGGCCCGCCTTGACGCCGGCGGCGCGGAAACCCTTCGGTGCGGTGATGCTCACGGTGCGACTCCCTGCAGGTTGAGGCCGGCGGTTTCCGCCAGGCCAAGGGCGATGTTCATGGACTGGACGGCGCCGCCGGCGGTGCCCTTGGTGAGGTTGTCGATCGCGCAGGTAACGATCACGCGGCCGATCCGCTCGTCGAAGGCCAGCTGCATCGCGGCGTGGTTGGAGCCCTGGACGGACTTGGTGCTGGGCCACTGGCCCTCGGGCAGCAGGTGGACGAAGGGCTCCTCGTCGTAGGCCGCGGCCCAGGCCCGGCGCAGTTCCTCGGCCGTGACGCCCGGCCGCACTTTGGCGGTGGCGGTGGTGAGGATGCCACGGCTCATCGGCGCGAGGGTGGGCGTGAAGGACACCGTCACGGGGGCGTTCAGCGCGTTGGACAGGCCCTGCTCGATCTCGGGCGTGTGGCGGTGGCCGCCGCCGACGCCGTAGGGGCTCATGGAGCCCATGACCTCGGAGCCGATCAGGTTCACCTTGGCGGCCTTGCCGGCTCCGGAGGTTCCGGAGGCGGCGACGATGACGACGTCTTCGGCCTCCAGCAGGTGGCTGCTGAAGCCGGGCGTCAACGCCAGCAGCGCCGACGTCGGGTAGCAGCCGGGCACGGCGATGCGGGTCGCGCCGCGCAGGGCCTCCCGCTGGCCCGGCAGCTCGGGCAGGCCGTAGGGCCAGGTGCCGGCGTGCGGGGAGCCGTAGAACTTTTCCCATGCCGCCGCGTCCTGGAGCCGATGGTCGGCGCCGGCGTCGATTACGACCGTGCCCGCGGGCAGCTGCGCTGCGATCGCGGCGGAGGCGCCGTGCGGCAGGGCGAGGAAGACGACGTCGTGCCCGGCGAGGTTCTCCACCGTGGTGTCTTCGAGGATCCGGTCCGCCAAACCATGGAGATGCGGCTGGAGTTCGCCTAGTCTGGAACCGGCGTTGCTGTGCGCCGTGATGGCCCCGATGGTGACGTCCGGGTGGCCGGCAAGCAGCCTGAGCACCTCGCCGCCGGCGTAACCGCTGGCCCCGGAGACGGCAACAGAAATAGTCATAGCCCCCAGCATACAGCAAGACTATGCATCGCTGCCGATATTTATGCACGCCCTCGCGGGATGACGTCTGGACCCTACCGTGCCGTCCGCCCCGTGATGGATGCTGGGCGGAGCCCGGGCCGGTCCCTAGGATGGTCACAGCACCCCGGGCACGGACCGCCCTGCCCGGAAGGCCCACACGAAGGAGTCACATGACGCACGCTATTGTCGCCCGGCAGGCCGGCGGCCCGGAAGTCCTTGAGCTCTCCCCCATCGACCGGCCCGTCCCCGGCCCCGGCCAGCTGCTGATCAAGGTCGCCGCGGTCGGGGTGAACTTCATCGACACCTACAAGCGCGGCGGCGTCTACAAGGTGGACTACCCCTTCATCCCCGGCTCCGAGGCCTCCGGCACCGTCGAGGAAACCGGCGACGGCGTGACCGGCTTCTCCGCGGGCGACCGCGTTGCCACCGCCGAGGGCGTAGCCTGCTACGCCGGGTACGCGCTGGTGGACGCGGACAAGGCGCTGCCGGTGCCCGACGGCGTCGACGATTTCACCGCCGCCGCCCTGCCGCTCCAGGGCATCACCGCGCACTACCTGATCAACTCGACCTTCGAGGTGAAGGCCGGCCAGACGGTGTTGCTGCACGCCGGCGCCGGCGGCGTGGGCCTGCTGCTGATCCAGCTGCTCAAGGCCAAGGGCGCGCGGGTCATCACCACCGTTTCCACCGACGAGAAGGAGGCCCTGGCCCGCGAAGCCGGCGCAGACCATGTGCTGCGGTACGAGGGGTTCGGGGCCAAGGTGCGGGAACTCACCAACGGCGAAGGCGTGCACGTGGTGTACGACGGCGTCGGCAAGGACACCTTCGACGATTCGCTCGCGGCGCTCAGGGTCCGCGGCACCCTGGTGCTCTTCGGCGCCGCCTCCGGCCCGGTACCGGCGGTGGATCCGCAGCGGCTGAACTCCGGCGGCTCGCTCTACCTCACCCGGCCCACCATCGTCCACTACCTGCGGGACGCGAAGGAACGCCGTTGGCGCTCGGACGAGCTCTTCGCCGCCGTCGCCGACGGCAGCCTCAAGGTGCGGATCGGCGCGAAGTACGACCTGGCCGACGCGGCGTCCGCGCACACGGACCTGGAACATCGGCGCACCACCGGCAAGGTCCTGCTGGTCCCATAACGCCCAGCGTCACGTCCGCAACGAGAAAAGCTCCCCGCAACCGGCAGGTTGCGGGGAGCTTTTTCGTGGTGCCGGTTCGTACCGACGGATCCTGTTAGCCCTGGACCCCTTTAGAGCTGCGCCCTGTTACCGCTGGACGGCGCCGAAGCGTTCGTGTGCGGCGGCCACGGCCAGATCACGGGCGGCCGAGGCCTCGTCCGCGGTCAGGGTGCGGTCGTCTGCGCGGAAGCGCAGGTTGAAGGCCAGGGACTTCTTGCCGTCCTCGATGCCCTTACCGGCGTAGACGTCGAACAGGGACACCTCTTCCAGCAGATCGCCGGCGCCCTCGCGGAGCGCCTCCAGCACGTCCCCGGCGGGCACATCGGCCGCCACCACGAGGGCGACGTCCTGGGTGGCCACCGGGTAGCCGGAGATGGGCCGGGCGACGATCACGTCGGCGGCCGCCTCGAACAGGGCGTCCGCGTTCAGTTCCAGCGCCACCGAGCGGGCGGGCATGTCGTGCGCCGCGAGCAGCTTGGGGTGCAGTTCGCCGGCGTAGCCGATCACCTCGCCGGTGCGCAGCGCCAGCTGCGCGGCCCGGCCGGGGTGGAATGCCTGGTGGCTGCCCTGGCTGACGACCAGTTCGACGCCGAGGACGTCGCCGGCCAGCCGGGCGATGTCCAGCGCGTCGGCGTAGTCCCAGGCCCGCGGGGTGTGGGCCGGGGCGGCCGGGCTGTCGTGGCCGGTCAGCACGGCCGCCAGGTGCAGCGGCTGGTCCGGGACACCGTCGAACAGTCCGTCCAGGACCTCCTCGGCGGGGCGGGCGCCGAGCGGCGGGATCGAGGCGGTGCCGAGGGTCTCCCCCGGCAGGAAGACCAGGCCGGTCTCGAAGAGGGCCAGGTCGCGGAAGCCGCGGGAGTGGTTCCGCTTCGCCACCTCGATCAGGCCGGGCAGGATCGAGGTGCGCAGGAAGCCCTGTTCCTCGCTGATCGGGTTGGCCAGCTTGAGCGCCTTCCGGTCCGCCCCGGCAACCGGGGTGCCGAAGGTGTCGTTGGCGGCCTTGGAGACGAACGGGTAGGCCAGCACCTCGGTGAGGCCGGCGTCGGCGAGGGCCTGGACCAGGCGGCGGCGCTGCTGCTGCACGCGGGTCAGGCCGCGGCCCGGCGGGGCCACCGGCAGCGTGGCGGGGATCTTATCGTATCCCACCAGCCGCGCGATTTCCTCGGACAGGTCTTCCTTGGTCTCCAGGTCCGTCCGCCAGCTCGGGGCCGTGACGGCGTACCCGGCGTCGGTGGTGCGGACGTCGGCGCCCAGGTCCCGGAGCGAGGTGAGGATCTGCTCCTCGGTGAAGTCGATGCCGATCCGCTCCGAGGCGAAGGTTGCCGGGAGGTCCACGGTGACGGCGTCCGGCGCGGTGCCGACGTCGGTGCCCTCGGCGTCGGCCGTTCCGCCGGCGAGCTCCACCAGCAGGTCGACCACGCGCTGGGCGGCCACCGGGGCGACGTACCAGTCGACGCCGCGCTCGAAGCGCTTGGACGCCTCTGACGGGAGCTTGTGGCGGCGGCGGGACCGGGCGATCGAGACCTCGTCGAAGTGTGCGGACTCGACCAGGATGTTGGTGGTGGCGTCGGAGACCTCGGTCGCCGCGCCGCCCATCACGCCGGCGATGCCGATCGCGCCGGAACCGTCCGTGATCAGCAGGTCCTCGGCGTCGAGCGTGCGCTCCTTGTCGTCGAGGGTGGTGATCTTCTCGCCCTGGGCCGCGCGGCGGACGACGATGCCGCCGGTGAGGGTGTCCAGGTCGTAGCAGTGCGTGGGCTGACCCAGCTCGAGCATCACGTAGTTGGAGATGTCCACCGGCAGCGAGATGGACCGGATGCCGGCGAGCCGCAGCCGGGAGACCATCCACGGCGGGGTCGGCTTCGTGGCGTCGACACCGCGGACGGTGCGGGCCACGAACCGGTCGCAGCCGGCATTTCCGTAGATCGGGGCGTCGTCGTTGAGCTTGATGTCGAAGCCGCCGGAAAGTTCCGCCGGGGCGGTGACCTTCGACGCCGGGTCCGTGAACGGCGTTCCGGTGGCGTGGGCGTATTCACGGGCCACGCCGCGGATCGAGAACGCGTAGCCCCGGTCCGGGGTGACGTTGATTTCCGCGGCCTGGTCGTAGAGGCCGAGCAGTTCCATCGCGTCGGTGCCGATTTCCGGGTCAAGCCCGATGCGGGAGAGCACCAGGATGCCGTCGTGGTCATCGCCGATGCCGAGTTCCCGCACGGAGGCGATCATGCCGGCGGAGAGGTGGCCGTAGGTTTTGCGCGCGGAGATGCGGAAGTCGCCGGGCAGCACGGCGCCCGGAAGGGTGACCACCACCTTGTCGCCCTCGACGAAGTTGTGCGCGCCGCAGATGATGCCCTGCACGCCGGAGGGGTCGATGCCCTCGCCGGTGAGGGTCTGCTGCTGACCCTCGGGGACCACGCGGACCTGGCACCAGTTGATGGTCTTGCCGTTGGACTGGGGTTCCTTGACCAGGGACAGCACCTGGCCGACGACGATGGGACCCTGCAGGGTGTCGGTGGGCCGGTGCACGGCCTCTTCTTCGAAGCCGACCTTCACGAGGTCGGCCATGACGTCCTCGGCGCTCGCACCGGCAGGAACGGCCGCGAATTCACGCAGCCAGGAAAGGGGGATACGCACT
Organism: Arthrobacter sp. BPSS-3; assembly: GCF_044628475.1. Taxonomy (NCBI): domain Bacteria; kingdom Bacillati; phylum Actinomycetota; class Actinomycetes; order Micrococcales; family Micrococcaceae; genus Arthrobacter; species Arthrobacter sp. BPSS-3. The sequence continues at coordinate 351,601 of NZ_JBIMMV010000004.1, read as the reverse complement.
GTTAGATCTCCATCCCGAAGTGCTCGCTGAAACGTACATCGCCTTCGATCATGTCGCGCATGTCGCCGACCTCGTTGCGGAACATGAGGGTCCGCTCGATGCCCATGCCGAAGGCAAAACCTGAATAGACGTCCGGGTCGATGCCGGCCGCGCGGAGCACGTTCGGGTTGACCATGCCGCAGCCGCCCCACTCGATCCAGCGGGGGCCGCCCTTGGCGCCGGGGTGCCAGATGTCCAGCTCGGCGGAGGGCTCGGTGAACGGGAAGTAGTTGGGGCGCAGCCGGATCTGGGCCTCGTCGCCGAACATCTGCCGGGCGAAGTGCTCCAGGGTGCCGCGCAGGTCCGCCATGGACAGCTTCTTGTCGATGGCGAGGCCCTCGAACTGGTGGAACACCGGGGTGTGAGTGGCGTCCAGCTCGTCGGTGCGGAACACCTTGCCGGGGCAGAGGACGTAGATCGGGACCTCGCGCTCGAGCATGGAGCGGACCTGCACCGGGGAGGTGTGGGTGCGCATGAGAAGGTGCGCCTCGGGCGGCTCGACGAAGAAGGTGTCCTGCATTTCGCGGGCCGGGTGGTCCGGCTTGAAGTTCAGCGCGTCGAAGTTGAACCACTCGGATTCAACCTCGGGGCCCTCGGCGATCTCCCAGCCCATGCCGACGAAGATGTCAGCGACGCGGTCCTGGAGGGTGGAGAGCGGGTGGCGGGCACCGGCACGACGACGGCGTGGGGCGGCCGTGACGTCGACGGTCTCCTCGACCAGGATGCGGGCGTCGTTTTCGGCCTCGAGTTCCGCGGTGCGGTCCGCGAGCGCCTTGTTGACCCGTCCGCGGGAGGCTCCCATCAGCTTGCCGGCGGCGGCCTTCTGATCCTTGGGCAGGCCGCCGATTTCGCGATTGGCCAGGCTCAGGGCGGACTTCTCGCCCGTGTGCGCAAGGCGGGCGGCCTTGAGCTCTTCGAGGGTGGAGGCCCCGGCAATGGCGGCGACGGCCTGCTCTACGGCGGCGTTGATGGCGGCTTCATCCAGAGGGTTCGGGACGGCGGCGCCCGGCAAGGTGTCAGTCATCTACTGTTCTTCGCTACGAGTCGGGTGGTGTCTGAACCAGTCTAGTTGACGGCGCCGGAGCCCCGGCCGGGGTCTAGCATGGCCCCATGGGGACCGGAGCGAGGCTGCGGCAGCTGGCCAACGTGCTCAACGGCAGCACCCTGCTGGGCCTGCTGCTGGCCGCGGGTGCCCGCTGCCATGTGGCGTCCGGACCGCACGGCCTGATCCTCGCCGCGGGCTACCGGTGGAAACTGCCCTACGCGGCGGCATTCACGGTGGGCAATGTCGTGCTGTTTCGGGCCGACGCGGACCGGGTCTTCGGCGGCGAATCTCCCCCGCCTTCCTCCCCTTCGTCATCCTCCTCTTCTTCGTCCTCCCCTTCCCCTTGCTTCCCTGACGGGGCGGGCTTCCCCGGGCTGCTGGGCCACGAGGAACGGCACAGCACCCAGTACGCGCTGTGCTGCGGAATCCCGTTCCTTCCCCTGTACTTCGCCGCGGCCGGCTGGTCCCTGTGGCGTGCCGGAAACCCCGGCACGGCCAACCCCTTCGAACGGCACGCGGGCCTGGCCGCCGGCGGCTACCCGGAACACGTCGACGCGCGGCCCCGCGGATGGCGGCGTTCCCCCGACCTCCGCGACGAACCCAACAACCGCGGCCTCTCAGGCCGCGACGGCGGAAAGTGAGACCACCATGACCGACTCCCCCAGGACCCTGTCCGTGACGGGCACCGGCACCGCCGAGTCCGCGCCGGACCTGCTGACCCTCTCGATCGGCGTCGAGTCCCGCCGCCCGGGCGTGGAGGCTGCCTACCGCGACGCCGGTGCCGCCGCGACCGCCATCACGGATGCACTGCGGGGCCACGGCGTGACGGATCGGGACATCACCAGCACCGGCCTGTCCCTGCGCGCCGAGGTCACCTGGCAGGAGGGCCAGGGCCAGCGCGTGACGGGCTACCTGGCGACCGGGACGCTCCGGGTCCGGCTCCGCGACCTGGCCGGTTCCGCGGCAGTCGTCGCCGACGCGGTGCGGGCCGGGGCCGACGACGCCCGGCTGCACGGGATCGACCTCGGCTTCGCGGATCCGGCCGCCCTCGAGTCCGAGGCCCGGGAGATGGCCTGGGAGGACGCGCTGACGCGGGCCGGGCAGTTCGCCGCCCTGGCAGGGGCGCGGCTGGGCAAGGTCCTCTCTGTGACCGAGAATCCGGCGTCCCCGCCCGCGCTGCCGCCGGTGCCGCTGCAGCGCACGGCCGCGGCCCAGCCCGTCGCGGTGGAGGCAGGCAGCGCCTCGGTCACCGCCGCCGTCGGCGTCGTCTGGGAGCTTCTCGACTGAGAAGCCGCAGCGCGATATAAGGTGTGGTTCCTCCGCGTCAGTGGATGGCGCCGGCGGCCAGCTTGAGGTCGGTGGTGGTCGCCAGGGACGTCCGGACGACGACGGCGAGCGCCTCCCCCATCTGCTCCAGCGGCAGGGAGGCCGCGCCGCTTCCGGGCTGCACCTGATCCGGGCCGAAGGGAACGTGGACGAATCCGCCGCGGATGCCGGGCTCGTCGCGGAGGGCGTGCATCAGGCCGAAGAAGACGTGGTTGCAGACGTAGGTTCCCGCCGTCTGCGACACCTCGGAGGGAATTCCGCGGCGGCGCAGTTCCTGCAGCGCGGCCTTGACCGGCAGGGTGCCGAAGTAGGCGGCGGGGGCATCCGGGAGGACGGGTTCGTCCACCGGCGCGTTCCCGGCGTTGTCCGGGATCCGCGCATCGTCACAGTTGATGGCGACGCGCTCAAGGGAGATGCCGGTCCGGCCGCCCGCCTGCCCGGCACATACCACCAGGTCCGGGCGGTGCTCCCGGAGCGCCGCGTCCAGTGCCGCCAGCGAATCGCCGAAGACGCACGGCAGTTCCACGGTGGCCACCTCCAGGCCCTCGGCCCGCAGCACGCCGGCCGCATGCCGCACCGCCGTCCAGGAGGGGTTGGTCGTTTCGCCGCCGAAGGGTTCAAAGCCAGTCAGGAGGATCATAGGGCCAGCCTAGCAATCGTCGCGGCGGCCCCGGAGGGACAGTGACCGGTGGTGACGGCCGGCCGGCGCAGCCGGGTCGGTGCTTGCCCGGCACGGGGTGAGACGGGACGGGGTAGGACGGGACGGGCAGCCTTGACTTAAGATCGAACATATATTCGAATGAGGTCATGAGGTGGGACGCACAGGCACTCAATGCACAAGCAGTCGATGCAGAGGCACTCAATGCAGAGACGCCCAGGACCGGGACGCAGGCCCCCGACGGCCAGACGGCTCCGCTGCCCGCACCGGCGCTGCTGCCGCTGGCGGGCCTGGTCCGGTCCGTCACCACCCCGGAGTTTGCCGGGGTCACCTTCCACGAGGTCACCGCCAAATCGGTGCTCAACAAGGTGGCCGCCGGTTCCCGGATGCCCTTCGAATGGACCATCAACCCCTACCGCGGCTGCAGCCACGCCTGCGTCTACTGCTTCGCGCGGAAGACCCACACCTACCTCGACTTCGACGCGGGCCTGGACTTCGACAGCCAGGTGGTGGTCAAGGTCAACGCCGCGGAGGTGCTGCGCCGTGAGCTGGCGAAACCGTCGTGGCAACGGCACCAGGTGGCTTTGGGTACCAACACGGACCCCTACCAGCGCGCCGAGGGCCGCTACCAGTTGATGCCCGGCATCATCCGGGCCCTTGCCGACTCCGGCACGCCCCTCTCCATCCTCACCAAGGGCACCCTGCTGGCCCGCGACATCCCGCTGCTGAAGCACGCGGCCACCCAGGTACCCGTGGGCGTGGGCATTTCCCTGGCCATGACGGACGAGCAGTTGTCCGAGGCGGTGGAACCCGGAACACCCGGTCCCCGGGCCCGGTTGAAGCTGATTTCCCGGCTGCGCGAGGCCGGCCTGCCCTGCGGCGTGATGGCGATGCCGATCCTGCCGTGGTTGTCCGACTCGGATGAGGCCCTCGACTCCCTTTTCGGTTCGCTGGCGGCGGCCGGGGCCACGGGAGTCAGCGCCGGGGCCCTGTACCTCAAGCCCGGGACCCGGGAATGGTTCATGCAGTGGATCGCCAGGGAACACCCCCAACTCGCCGGAAAGTACCGCCGGCTGTACGGCGGCGGGTCCTACGCGTCCAAGGAATACCGCGCCTGGCTGGCCGGCCGGGTCCGTTTCTTCAAGGCCCGCCACGGCTTCATCGGCTCCACGGGTTTCAGTCACGAGGACATCGACCAGGACCCGCGCGACGAGGAGGCCCGGTACCCGGCGGGCAGCCTGCCGGGCTCGGCGCGCATCAGGCACGGACGGGGCACCGGAGGGCACTCCGACACCGGAGGGTCGGCCACAGAACCGTTGGCCGCCCAGCCCACGCTGTTCTGAGGTCCGGTTACCCATGTAGGGCGGCGTCCGGGCTGCGGATAGAGGGTAGGTCTTTCGAGTTGGGCTTGGCGAGCTGGGCCTGGCGGGTCGCGGCTAGTTGGTTGAGGCTAGTGGGTTGAGGCCCGCGTGCCGTCGGCCGCGAGGAGCGCCTCGACGATCGGCAGGTCCGCGGGGATCCAAGGCAGCGCCAGCACCTGTTCCGGGTCGGCCAGGGGCACCCAAAGGAGTTCGTCGTGGTCCTGCAGCGGCTGCGGGGTCCCGCCGTCGAGTTCGGCGAACCAAACCCGCATCACCGCCGTCGGGTTCAACGGCCAGCCCTCCGGCCCGGGTGCGGGTAATTCAGGTCCCAGTACCACCCGGACACCGAGCTCCTCGGACAGTTCCCGGTGCAGCGCCTGCTCCGACGTCTCCCCCGGGTCCACCTTGCCGCCGGGGAACTCCCACATGCCCGCGAAACGGGGCGGCGCGGTCCGCCTCGCCACCAGCAGGGTCCGGGGCCGGGCCAGGGAATCGACGATTGCACCGCCGACGACGTTGATGAGTTCAGTCACGACCCCAGTCTAGGTGCCGCCGCACCCCCGCCCCGGGAGAGAATGGAACGGCGGCGCAGTCCGGATCCGGAATAGCGGGCCGCCCGCCACGCGTTGGCACTCACGGAACTGCGCAAACCCCTGATCCACGGCCACGGCCGGGCACTGACCACTCACTGATCGAAAAGCAGATGGATGACTTTAACTAACGACGCCCCCACCACACCCCGGACCGGTTCCTACAACCTGACCCTCGGCATCATTTCGCTGGCCATGGGCGGCTTCGGCATCGGCACCACGGAATTCACGATGATGGGCCTGCTCAAGGAGGTCGAGCACGGTCTCGGTATCAGCACCCCGGAGGCCGGGCACCTGATCTCCGCCTATGCGCTCGGCGTCGTGGTCGGCGCCCCGCTGCTCGCCGCCGTCGGCGCGAAGCTCCCCCGCAAGTATCTGGCCCTGGGCCTGATGCTGTTCTTCAGCCTCGCGAACCTCAGCTCGGTCATCGCCCCCGATTACGGCACCATGCTGGTGTCCCGCTTCGCGGCCGGCCTGCCGCACGGCGCGTTCTTCGGCGTCGCCGCGGTGATCGCCTCCTCGCTGGTTGCCCCCACCCGCCGCGGCTGGGCCATTTCGATGGTGATGGCCGGCCTGACGGTCTCCAACGTCATCGGCGTCCCGTTCGGCACCTGGCTGGGCCAGAACTTCGGCTGGCGGCTGCTGTTCCTCCTGGTCGGCATCATCGGGATCGCCACCATGGCCATGCTGTGGAAGTTTGTCCCGTACCAGGCACCCCACGCTGACGCGAGCATCCGCCGGGAACTCGCATCCCTCAAGCGGCTGCAGGTCTGGCTGGCGGTGCTGATCGGCGTCGTGGGCTTCGGCGGCTTCTTCGCGACCTACACCTATATCGCCCACACGATGACCGACGTCGCCGGGATCCCGGCCGAATGGCTGCCCCTGGTCGTCGCGCTCTACGGTGTCGGCATGGTGGTGGGCAACATTGTCGGGGGACGCATCGCCGACAAGTCCGTCATGGGCACCATCTACTGGGTACTCCCCGGCGTCGCCGTGGCCCTGGTGGTGTACGCCGTAGCGGTGCACTGGCCGTGGTCCGCGTACCTGATGGTCTTCGTCGTCGGCGGCGCGGGTTCCATGCTGGTCCCGGCGCTGCAGACCCGTTTGCTGGACGCCTCCCCCGACGCGCCGTCGCTGGCCTCCTCGCTGAACCACGCCGCCCTGAACGTGGCCAACGCCCTCGGCGCCTTCCTCGGCGGCCTGGTCATCGCCTGGGGCTGGGGCTACGTGGCCCCCGCCCTGGTCGGTGCCGTGCTGGCCTTGCTGGGCCTCGGCGTCGCCGTCCTCAGCGGAGCCGTGGAACGCCGGAGGCCGTTGATCCGGTAACCGCGACCGCCGTTCGGTCCGGGCGGACCTGTCCCGGCTGCTTCCGCTCTAGTCCCGCCAGGGCGGGGGCGGAAGGGCTGCAGGTCCGGTTCCAGGTAGATCACCCGGGCGGTGGGGACCGCCTCTCGGATCCGGGCCTCGGCGGCGTCGATCGCGGCGGCAATCTCACGGCCGGAGTCAGCCGCTCCGACGCTGATCTTCGCCGCGACCAGGAGCTCCTCGGGTCCCAGGTGCATGGTCTTGAGGTGGATGATGCCGGTGCCGCCGGACTCGATCGCCACGCGGATCTTCGCGACGTCCGCCTTCGTGGCCGACTCGCCCAGCAGCAGTGACTTGGTTTCGATCGCCAGAACCGCGGCGATCGCCACCAGCAGCAGGCCGATCATGCCGGTGCCCAGGGCGTCCCAGATGCCGTTGCCGGTGATGAGGGTCAGCCCCACCCCCAGGAGGGCGAAGAACAGGCCGAGCAGCGCACCGAAGTCCTCCAGCAGGATCACGGGCAACTCGGGCTGCTTGGCGTTGCGGATGAAGCGGATCCAGCTCTGGTTGCCGCGCAGGGGGTTGGACTCGCGGATGGCCGTGCGGAAGGAGAACGACTCCGCGATGATGGCGCCGAGGAGAACGGCCAGCGGAACCCACCAGAACCCGCCCTCGATGCCGTGCGGGTGCTGCAGCTTGCCCCACGCCTCGTACAGCGCGAACAGGCCGCCGACGCTGAAGAGCACGATGGCGACGATGAAGGCGTAGATGTAGCGTTCCCGTCCGTAGCCGAAGGGGTGCTCCGGGCTGGCCTGCTTGGTGGCGCGCTTGCCGCCCAGGAGCAGCAGCAGCTGGTTGCCGGAGTCGGCGACGGAGTGGATCGCCTCCGCCAGCATCGACGAGGACATCGTCAGGAGGAAGGCGACGAATTTCAGGACGGCGATCGTGAGGTTGGCGGTCAGCGCCGCCACAATCGCCTTGGTACCGCCGTTAGCAGCCACGGGCCGTTCTCCTTTAGACAAATGATCTGTGCCGCCGGGCGTTTTCGAGGCCCCGGACTCCAGGGGCCAACCGTACCGGGAGGGACCCGGATTCCGCGTGCCGGCGGGGCCAAAGAGGGCACATAACGATTGAGGGTGGGACTGCTGACAGGCCGTGGGCCGTGTGTTAGCTTGAAGCCATAATCGGGATTCCTAAGGTGAATGCCGACGAATATGTAGGAGGAGACATGGGCTTTCTAGGCTGGATCATTCTCGGACTCATTGTAGGTGCAATCGTTAAGGCAATCATGCCTGGCCGGGTTGGCGGCGGCTGGGTCACCAGCCTCGTTCTCGGTGTGGTTGGTGCCATTGTCGGCGGCTGGATCGGCGACCTGCTCTTCGGCGGCGGCAAGATGGAATTCTGGAACCTCGGCTCCTGGATCCTGGCCATCGTCGGCGGCCTCGTCGTCGCCGGAATCTACGGCGCCATCACCGGTCGGAACCGGACTACGTAATTCTCATCCCCCGCCCGGGCCACTGAGCCCCGCGGGACACATACGACGGCGGGGGCCCACCACACGGTGGGCCCCCGCCGTCGTTTGTTCGCGTCGTGGGAGTAAGAAGAGGTCTCGTCAGCCGGCGGCGCGCTGGGAGCGCGCACTCGCGTACAGGCAGACGGTGGCGGCGGTCCCGAGGTTGAGGCTCTCCGCCGCCCCGTAGACAGGCACCGCTACCCGGTGGCCGGCCAGCGCCAGTTGCTCCTCGGACAGGCCCTGGGCCTCGTTGCCGAACAGCCAGGCGGTGGGGTGGGCCAGGTCGTAGTCCGATCCCGTGTCCGCGCCGCCGAGCCGCCGGGCGGCGCTCTCGTCCTGCAGCCGGTCCAGGTTCAGCTGTCCGTAGCCATCCGCCGCGAGGACTCCGATGCCGCGTGCCGTGCAGGCTGCGACGGTCTCGGCGATGTCTGCGCCGAGGACCACAGGGAGGTGGAAGATCGAACCCGCGGTGGACCGCACCGCCTTGGGGTTGTAAATGTCCACGCTGGAGGAGCTGAGAATGACGGCGTCCGCTCCGGCGGCGTCGGCGGCACGAAGCACAGTACCGGCGTTGCCGGGGTCCCGGACCTCGCACAGGACGGCCAGGAGGCGGGGTTCGGCGTCGAGGACGTCGGCCAGTTCGACGTCGAGGAAGCGGCAGACGGCCAGGATGCCCTGCGGGGTGACCGTGTCCGCCATGGCCGCGAGAACCTCATCTGTGGCGAGGAACGCCCGGGTGCCCTCCGCGAGGGTTTCGAGTTCCGGGTGCCGGTCCAGGCAGTCCTCGCTGGCGTAGACCTCAAGGACGACGCCGTCCCTGCCGTCGGCGAGCCGCTGCTGGTGCAGGGTCAGGGCCTCGCGGACCGCCTGCGGGCCTTCGGCCAGGAACTCCCGGCGCTTTAAACGCGCCGGGCGCCCAGCAAGCTGCGCCACCTTCCTGACCCGATCGGCTCGGGGATTGGACAGTGGCTCAGCGTGCGGGCGCCCGGTTTCGTTCATATAAGAACCTTAGTTGCTCCGAAGAGCGGTTCCTGAACTGAGCCGCGAGGCTCGGAGCGGAGCTCCGGTACTACTTGGCAGCCTTCTCGGCGGCGGTCTTCTTGGCAGCCGGCTTCTTCGCAGCCTTGGGGGCGGCGGCAGCCTCGGCCTGCACGGCCGGCGCGGAGGTGTCGGCGGGCAGCGAGTCCTTGGCGACCTGGACCAGTGCGGCGAAGGCCGTGGCGTCGGAGACGGCCAGCTCGGCCAGCATGCGGCGGTCAACCTCGACCTCAGCGGCCTTCAGGCCCTGGATCAGGCGGTTGTAGGTCAGGCCGTTGGCGCGGGATGCAGCGTTGATGCGCTGGATCCAGAGGCGGCGGAAGTCGCCCTTCTTCTTCTTGCGGTCGCCGTAGCTGTACACGAACGAGTGCAGCAGCTGTTCCTTGGCCTTGCGGTACAGGCGCGAACGCTGACCGCGGTAACCCTTTGCGCGTTCAAGAACAACCCGGCGCTTCTTGTGGGCGTTTACCGCCCTCTTCACACGTGCCACGTGCGTACTCCTTCAAAATCTGATCCCAAGCGTCTACTGCCGGAAATCCCGGCTGGCCTGAGAAGCCTTAGTGGTAGGTGGACCGTTGCCGGCGGCAATCGGTCCGGGTACTTGGAACTTAGATGCCGAGCATCTTCCGGATGACCTTGGCGTCGCCCTTGAAGACGATCTTGTCGCCGGCGAGGCGGCGGGTCAGCCTGGAGGACTTGTGCTCGAGGTAGTGGCGGCGATTGGCCTGCTGGCGGCGCAGCTTGCCGCTACCGGTCAGCTTGAAGCGCTTCTTAGCACCGCTGTGGGTCTTCATCTTCGGCATGGGAACCGATCTCCTTACGTATCCGCAGAACGGGTCTGCAGTCTTTCGGGCAGCCGCCCCTCGGGGCGGCGTGCTGGTTGACTGCCACCGGACCTTGCGGTCCGGCGGCCGTGAATCAGTTGGTCTTCTTGCTGCCAGGCTTCGGCGCGGCCTTGGGGGCCGCGGGCCGTGCCGCCGGCTTGGGAGCCGCGGGCCGTGCTACCGGCTTGGGCGTGGCAACAGGCTTCGGAGCGGGCTTCGCGGCGGATGCCTCGGCGGCCGGCTTCGCGGCCGGAGCCTTGGGTGCCGCAGCCTTCGGAGCGGGTGCCTTCGGAGCCGCGGCCTTGGGAGCTTCCGCCTTCGGGGCTTCCGTCTTCGGAGCCGCAGCCTTGGGAGCTTCAGCCTTCGGGGCCTCCGTCTTCGGAGCCGCAGCCTTCGGGGTCTCAGCCTTGGGGGCTTCGGCCTTCGGAGCGGCTTCCGTGGCAGCCTCAGCCTTGGGGGCCTCGGTGGCCGGCGCCTCGGCAGCGGGTGCCTCTTCGGGTTCCGCAGCCTCGGTCCGGACCTGGTAGCCCTCCGGCAGCAGGTCCGCGAGGGACTGCGTCAGGGGGGCTTCGCCGCCGTTGGTGTTGACCCGCGCCGCCTTGGCTTCATTCTCGGCCTTAGCCTCGGCGCGCTGGGTGGCGCGGCGGGCTTCCGCCTTGGCTTCGGCCTTGTTCTTGAGCGGGCCGACCACCATGACCATGTTGCGGCCGTCGATGCGGGGGCTGGATTCCACCACGCCCACCTCGGCGACGTCCTCGGCGAAACGCTGCAGCAGACGGATGCCCATCTCGGGGCGCTGCTGCTCACGGCCGCGGAACTGGATCATGGCCTTGACCTTGTCGCCGGCGCCGAGGAACCGCAGCGCGTGTCCACGCTTGGTCTCGTAGTCGTGCTTGTCGATCTTGAGGCGGAAACGGATTTCTTTCAGGACCGTGTTGGTCTGATTCTTCCGGGCCTCGCGTGCCTTGACGGCGGCTTCGTACTTGTACTTGCCGAAGTCCATCAGCTTGCACACCGGAGGCTTGGCCTGCGGTGCAACTTCAACGAGATCCAGATCAGCCTCGGCAGCCAGACGCAGGGCATCCTCAATACGGACGACTCCTACCTGTTCACCTGCAGGGCCGACCAGCCGCACCTCGGGGACGCGGATACGCTCATTGATTCTTGGCTCGCTAATGTTAAAGCTCCTGTGATCGTGGGGGTACTTCTCCGGCAAAAGAAGAAGGCCTCCCATTGCCGGTAGCAATCGAAGGCCTCGAAGATCGGAACTGCCGCCCTGTGGGGCAACATGCGCTTGTCCGGCACGCAGTGCGTGGGTCAAGCGCCCGACCAGGTACCCGGCAACCTTGACTCCCGAAGGAATTCGCGCGGCTGACGCGGGTGGGAGAGATCTCCGCTTGCAAACTGGACGCCGTCTTCACTGGAATCTGTGCGATTCCGGCAAAATAACGACATCCAGTCGGTCTGTGACAAGCTTACCAGCATGAGTACACCAGAACGTAATTCGCACGTCTTCCAGCCGGCGGGCGAGCAGGCGGACGTCTCCCAGCAGATCCGCGACATTTCCGAGGTCCCCGCGATCGAGGTCATCACCACCGCCGCCGTGCACCTGATGAGTGCCGCCGCCGTGAAGCTCGGCCTCGCCGCCGAGGACAATGCCGAAGAACTCAAGGACCTCGACGAGGCCCGCAAGCTCATCACCGCACTGGCGGGCCTGGTCACCGCGGCGGCGCCGGAGATCGGCTCCCAGCACGCCGGACCGTTGCGCGACGGCCTGCGCTCCCTGCAGCTGGCCTTCCGCGAGGAGTCCGTCATTCCGGACGCTCCCGGCAAGGGCCCGGGCGAGAAGTACACCGGCGCGGTCAACTGACCACAATTACACGGCGGTAACGACGACGGCGGGCGGACCAGTGCGGTCCGCCCGCCGTCGTCGTTAAGTCCGGGAGGCACTGGGCCCTCGTCAGGCGGCGGCGAGCCGGCGCCTGCGCCGCCGCTGGAGCACCAGACCCACGAGGCAGAGCAGCACCCCGGCCGCGCCGACCGAGACGAAGCCCGCCCCGGCGCCCACGCCGTCGATGAAGAGCCCGGCCAGCGGAGCGCCGAGCGCCACACCGCCGGTCAGGGCCGAGCCGTACCAGCCCATCGCCTCGCCACGTCGTTCCTCGTCAACCAGGTCGGCCACCTTCTCCGAGGCGGCCGAGAGTACCGGGGCGCAGAGCACGCCCGGCAGCAGGGACAGGAACGCCAGGGCCCAGGTGCTGTGGGCGAACGCCATCGGCAGGGTCAGGGCGGACATGCCGAGCAGCAGGAGCACCGGGGAAACGGGCCGGTGCATGGCGCCGTAGACCACGCCGCCGATCACCGAGGCGGCGCACCAGAACAGAAAGACGATGCCGATCTCGGCCTGGTGGCCGCCGGTCTGCAAGGCGGCGACGATGCCGACGTCGGTGCCGCTGAGGACCATGCCGGAGCCGGCGGCGACGGCGAAGACTGCGGCGACCGAGGCAGTGAACCAGGCGAAGTTGTGCCGCACCTTGTGCCGCAGTCCCAGCCGATCCTGACGGCGGTGCTCGGCGGCGGCGAGGGGAGCCAGTTCCGCCGCTGCCTCCTGCAGGTGCGCGGGGGCGGCCGCGACGACGGCGGCCTCGGCGCCCTGCTGCTGATCCGCCTCGAAGGCGGCCTCGGGCTCGGCGTCGGTGGCGACGGACCGCGTGGGCGGGTTCATCCACATCAGGAAGAGCCCGGACAGTGAGGTGGCGACGCCCACGATGCCGAGGCCCAGCACGGAGTAGCCGGCGGTGGCGACGATCGCGCCGGCGGCCGGACCGATCATGAAGACCAGTTCGGTGCTAATGGCGTCCAGGGCGAACGCGGTGCGGCGCTGGTCCCCGGTGGCCAGGATGCCCAGGGACTGCCGGACCACGCTGAAGATCGGCAGGGTCAAGAGGCCGCCGACGAACACCAGCGGCAACAGCAACTGGTAGCTGACGTGCGGGGCGATGGTCCAGATCACCGTCTCCGAGAGGACGGACGGGATCAGTGCCCGGCGCAGGCCCACGGTGTCCACCCGGCGGCCGCGCCACGGGGCGCCGACGGCGATGCCGATGGTCATGACGGCGGCGGCGGTCCCGGCCGCGGCGTAGCCCTGGCCCAGGGTGAGGACGATGTGCAGGGTCAGGAGCACGCCCGCGGCCGAGTGCGGGATGCGGGCCACCATCCCGACAATCAGTAGGTTCCTGATGGGCCGCACTGCCAGCAGCTCACGGTAAAGCGCGAAGTTCACGGGACGGCGTTCCTTTGCCTTGCATTTCTCTCGGTGGCGCGGCCCGTGACCGGCACCGCGGGAGAGGCGGGCCGCCGGTCAGGGTGCTGCGCGCTGCAGCTTGATTTCGATCGAGTCAACCCGCTCGGCGAAAGCTTCATTCCGGGCCCAGTCCTCGTTCAGGCCGGCCACCAGGGATTGCACCTCGGCGGCACTGAGCCCGTCTTCAAGGTACAGCACCACGCGCAGTTCCGGCCCGGCACCGCCGCCGGGCAGCTGCGTCCCGTCGGCCTGCGCCGAGGCCACTCCCCCGCCGGGGCGCAGTTCGACCCGGCGCAGCGCCCTTACCCCGGCCGCGGAGGCGACGACGGCGTCGGCCACCGTCTGGTCCCGGTAGCTGGGGACCCAGCCGTGCTGCTTGGCCAGCGCCCATACGGCCGGGCGGCGCACCACGAACGTGGCGGCCGAGCCGGGGTCCAGGACCAGCAGTTCGGCATGCTCGGCGACGGCGGAGAGCGCGGCGCGGGCGGCGTAGACGGCCACCGGGCGGGCCTCGGGGTGCCAGGCGGTGAGGTTCTCCGCGGAGGTGAAGACCGGCAGGGCGGTGCGGCCGTCCGGCGCCTTGAGGGTCACCAGCGCCATGTCGGCCTGCTTGTCCCCGTGCAGCTCGGTCCCGTGGGCCCCGGCCACGGCGTCGCCCTCCTCCGCGAGGCTGGCGACGATCGGCACGAAGACCCGGGCCGTGGCGAGGGCCGCGACGACGCCGGCTTCGTCCCCGGTGCCTGCCGCGAGGGCCGCGACGGCGGCGAGGTAGCCGGCGTCGGCCGCGCCGTCGTCGTCCTCGAAGTTATGGATGGTCGCTCCGTCGCCGGCCAGGCTGCGTCCTGCCCAGGGCTGCCCGGCGGAGTCCGTCGCTCCCCCGGCGCCGGCGAGGGCGGCGGCGATGTGGCCGGGGAGGGCGCGGTGGCCGGGCTGCGGTTCCTGCGGCACTGGTTCCTGCGGCATGAAGGGACCGGCCTAGCGGCGGCCGGCGACGTCGAGGGCCTCGGGCAGCGTGAAGTTGCCGTTGTAGAGCGCCTTGCCAATGATCGCGCCTTCGACCCCGAGCGGGACAAGGGAGCGGAGGACCTTGAGGTCCTCGAGGCTGGAGATGCCGCCGGAGGCGACGACGGGCTTGCCGGTCTTCTCGACCATCTGGCGCAGCAGTTCCACGTTGGGGCCCTGCAGGGTGCCGTCCTTGGTGACGTCGGTGACGACGTAGCGGGCGCAGCCGGCTTCTTCGAGGCGGCCGAGGACTTCCCAGAGGTCGCCGCCCTCCTTGGTCCAGCCGCGGCCGGCGAGGGTGGTGCCGCGCACGTCGAGGCCGACGGCGATCTTGTCGCCGAAGCGTTCGATCACCCGGTCGGTCCACTCCGGGTTCTCCAGCGCGGCGGTGCCGAGGTTGACGCGGCCGACGCCGAGGTCCAGGGCGCGTTCGAGGGATTCGTCATCGCGCAGGCCACCGGAGAGTTCGACCTTGATGTCCAGCCGTCCGACCACCTCGCGCAGCAGCTCCGCGTTCGAACCGCGGCCGAAGGCAGCGTCCAGGTCCACCAGGTGGACCCACTCGGCGCCCTGTTCCTGCCAGTTCAGGGCCGCTTCCAGGGGGGTGCCGTAGCTTGTTTCGCTGCCGGCCTCGCCCTGGACCAGGCGCACGGCCTGGCCATTGACAACATCGACGGCGGGGAGCAGTTCCAGGATCGGCAGCGGGTTTTCGGTGGTCATCGTGAAGTCCTCACAAGGTAGGTGGCGGGGGCGGCGCGGGGCGTCAGGCGCCGGGCAGGGTCAGCAGGTAGGCGGCCAGCAGGGACATGCCGGCCAGGATGTAGAAGACGATCTGGACCCAGAGCGGGCTCTTCTGCTGGCGGAAGGAGAGCGCTCCGCCCACCAGCAGCCCGGCGAGGCCCATCAGTACCAGGGACCACATTCAGGCGGTCGCTTCCGGGGTTGCCGGGGCTTCCGCAGTGGTGCCTGTGCCGGCGTTGCGGGCGGGGCGCAGGCTCCCGACCCAGTTGCGCAGCAGGCGGGCGCCCGCGTCCCCGGACTTCTCCGGGTGGAACTGGGTGGCGCAGAGCGGGCCGTTCTCCACCGCCGCGATGAACGGGGCGCCGTGTTCGGACCAGGTCACCAGCGGTGCTGCCATCCGCGGCTGGATCACGTCGAAGTCCCAGTGCTGGACGCCGTAGGAGTGCACGAAGTAGAAGCGTTCCTTCTCCACCCCGTCGAACAGCAGCGAGCCCTCCGGCACGTCGACGGTGTTCCAGCCCATGTGCGGGACGACGTCGGCGGGCAGCAGCTCGACCTTGCCTGGCCACTCCCCCATGCCTTCGGCGACCGTGCCGTGCTCCACGCCGGCCTCGAAGAGGACCTGGAGGCCGACGCAGATGGCCAGCACCGGCCGGCCGCCGGCGACGCGGCGGCCGATCATCCGGATGGCATCGACGGCCTTCAGTTCGTTCATGACGGTTTCGAAGGCGCCGACGCCGGGGACCACCAGGCCGTCGGCGTTGAGGACGTCCTCGGGCTTGGAGCTGAGGATGACCTCGGCGCCGGCGCGCTCGAGGGCGCGCACGGCGGAGCGGACGTTGCCGGAGCCGTAGTCCAGGACGGTGACGGTGGGCTTGCCCTCCGGGGAGGCGGGCTTGCGGCCGGCCTCCGGATCGATGATGGCGCCGTCGCGCAGCACCTTCCCGGTCACAGTGCACCCTTGGTGGAGGGAATGCCCTCGACGCGGGGGTCCGGCTCGACGGCGGCACGGAGCGCCCGGGCGAACGCCTTGAACTGGGCCTCGACGATGTGGTGCGGGTCGCGGCCGGCGGTGACGTTCATGTGCAGGCAGATTCCGGCGTGCAGCGTGATGGCCTCGAAGACGTGGCGGGTCAGCGAGCCGGTGAAGTGGCCGCCGATCAGGTGGTATTCCTGCCCGGCGGGTTCGCCGGCGTGGACCAGGTAGGGACGGCCGGAGACGTCCACGACGGCGTGTGCGAGGGCCTCGTCGAGGGGCACGGTGGCCTCGCCGAAGCGGCGGATCCCGGCCTTGGTGCCCAGTGCGGTCTTGAGGACCTCGCCGAAGGTGATGGCGACATCTTCGACGGTGTGGTGCACGTCGATGTGGGTGTCACCGGTGGCCTTGACGGTCATGTCGATCAGCGAGTGCTTGCTCAGGGCGGTCAGCATGTGGTCGTAGAACGGCACCGAGGTGCTGATGTCCGAGACGCCGGTGCCGTCCAGGTCGATCTCGACCAGGACGGAGGATTCGCTGGTGGTCCGTTCCAGGCGGGCGGTCCGGGCCCGGGCAGCGGCTGATCCGGTGGTGCTCATATGGGTGTCCTTTTGGCTAGGTGGCGGTCGCCCGGCCTGTGACGGCGGCGCGCGGGTCCTGGATCAAGTCTAGGGCCCGGCACGCCCGGGACGCCCGGCGGTCGCAGGGGCGGTCGCGCGGGGCCGGCGGGGCTGACCCGGCGGTGCGGAAGGTGGGGGTGGACGCGGGCTCAGCCGCGGTGGGCGGTGAGGATCCGTTCGAGGGCCTCCAGGAAGGCGGTGGTCTCCGCCTCGGTTCCGGCGGTGACCCGGAGATGGCCGGGGATGCCGACGTCGCGGACCAGAACGCCGGCGTCGAGTAGTTCCTGCCAGACCCGGTGCGGGTCCGTGAGCCCGCCGAAGAAGACGTAGTTCGAGTCCGACGACGCCGGGGTAAGGCCCATTCGGGTCAGCTCGGTGACGATCCGGTCGCGCTGCCGCTTGATGTCCTCGACGTCGGCCATCAGTGCCTCGCGGTGCCGGAGGGCGGCGAGTGCGGTGGCCTGGGTGATGGCGGAGAGGTGGTACGGCAGGCGCACCAGGCGCAGCGCGTCGGTGACCTCGGGCGCCGCGGCCATATAACCGATCCTGGCACCGGCGAGGGCGAAGGCCTTGCTCATGGTGCGGGAGACGATCAGCCGTTCCCGGCCCGGCAGCAGGGTCAGGGCGCTCGGGGTGCCCTCGTGGGCGAACTCGTGGTACGCCTCGTCGACGATGATGATGGCCTGGCTGGCCTCCCCCGCCTCGTAGACGGCTTCGACGACATCAAGGCCAAGGCCCGTGCCGGTGGGGTTGTTGGGCGAGCAGAGGAAGACGATGTTCGGCTGCAGCTCGCGGACCTGCCGGGCGGCGGACTCGGCCGTCAGGCTGTAGCCCTCACCGCGGACGCCGGCGACGTAGCCGGTGTCCGTTCCGGCAGCGAGCAGCGGGTACATGGAGTACGTGGGAGGGAAACCGAGGGCGTTGCGGCCCGGACCGCCGAAGGCCTGGAGAATCTGCTGCAGCACCTCATTGGAACCATTGGCGGCCCAGATGTTCGTGGCATCCAGCCCGTGGCCAAGGTATTCGGCCAGCGCCCCGCGGAGTTCGGTGAACTCCCGGTCCGGATAGCGGTTGAGCCCGGCGGCCGCCTCGGTGACGGCCTCCGCGATCGCTGCCCGCACGTCGGCGGGGACACCATGGGTGTTCTCGTTGACGTTCAGGAGAATCGGAACGTCCAGCTGGGGAGCACCATAGGGGCGCAGGCCCCGCAGGTTGGTCCGGAGGGGAAGTCGGTTGAGTCGCTCAAGCTGGTCAGTCACGTTCCCAGTTTAAGTGAGAGGACTGTCTGGCCCGAAACCGTGACCAACGATGGCCCATCCCGCGGACGGCGAATGGCCATCCCGAGGTCGGCGGACGCTCCGTCCCGGGGGATTCAGCTCAGGGGGTCGGAACGAAGAGCTGCTGGCCGGGCAGGACCGGTGCGGCGTCGAGATTGTTCAGCTGCACGATCTCGGCGACCACGTCCCGCGGATCCCGTTTCGGGTCGACGGTGCCGGCGATGGTCCACAGGGACTCCCCGGGCTGCACGGTCACGGTGACCGTCGGGGTGGTCGCCAGCGATGCCGGGGAATCGGCGGCCTTCGCCGGCGCGGTCAGGAAGCCGGCCACGGACAGCAGCAGGGCCGCGAGCAGGATCAGGGGCAGTCCGAAGAAGACGAAGCGTCCCCGCCGGGTCAGCCGCAAGGGAGCCTGGGCGGAAGAGTGGGCCCGGCGTACAGCTGACGCGCTCCCGGCGGTCGCGTAAGCGTCGGCCGGGGCCGCGAACGGAGCTACCGCCCCGGAGAAGGCCGTGGCGGTATCCGGCACGAGATACAGTGCCGGCCTTCCGGCGTCGGAAAACTGCGAACCGGCGAAAGCGCTTCTTGCTGACATGAACTGAGCCCTCCTGGACTTGTCGTTGCCGCCCGGCGTACTCCTCGTACCTGCCGCCAACCGGCTGAACCATCATTCGCTTCGAACACAAAGCCGAAGCCGGCCGTGGTTCTCCACTCGCAATCTTCGAACACATCTTCGAATCTTGCTGTTCTTTTTTTAGCACCTATGAACGAACTCTGTCGAGACTCGCTAGAACAAATGTTTGAAAAACGCCGGCGGCTGACCTATTTTTGAAGCACGGAACCGGTCCCTCGAGGGACCCGCACTCCGCACCTGCAGTCTGAAACCTGTCGAACACCCGCCAGCGGTGATCAAGAGCAGTCAAACGGCAGGCACTGACATTTTTAGGATTCGCAGCAATCGGGCCGCTTCTCTCGGTCCGCCGGCCACGGATCCGCACCACGAACGGAAGGCACGGCGACCATGGCAGCACAAGCCACCGGCGGGAGGGCAACCCGGCGCGGCGCCCAGTCTGCCCGGGCGCCCAAGAGCCTCACCGTCCGTCAGAAAAAGATCCTCGAAACCATCCAGCGGTCCGTGACGGACAACGGCTATCCGCCGTCGATGCGCGAGATCGGGGACACGGTGGGGCTGGCCAGCCTCTCCAGCGTGACCCACCAGCTCTCCCAGCTTGAGAAGCTGGGCTACCTGCGCCGGGACCCCAAGCGTCCCCGCGCCATGGAAGTCCTGATGCCGCTCACCCTGGACGAGGGGTCCACCCCGATTTCCGGCGTCGAACAGCCCCGCGGGCTGAAGGCCGTCGGCGGACTCGCGGTGTCGGAACTGGCCAGCGCCACGGACACGGCTATGGTCCCGTTTGTGGGCCGGATCGCCGCCGGTGGTCCGATCCTGGCCGACCAGGTGGTGGAGGACGTCCTCCCCCTGCCGCGCCAGCTCGTGGGCCACGGTGAGCTGTTCATGCTCAAGGTCGCGGGTGACTCCATGATCGACGCCGCGATCTGCGACGGGGACTGGGTGGTGGTGCGCCGGCAGAACGACGCCGTCAACGGCGACATCGTGGCCGCCCTCCTCGATGACGAAGCCACGGTCAAGACGTTCCGGCAGCGCGACGGCCACACCTGGCTGCTGCCGCAGAACACCCAGTATGAACCGATTCTGGGCGACCACGCCGTCATCATGGGCAAGGTCGTCTCGGTCCTCCGCTCCCTGTAGCGCGGGCAACGCCGCCGGCCAGGGACCGGCTGAACGCGCTGAACGCCCGGACCTGAGCCCCCCCACCCCGCCCGGACGCCGAGGCCTGAGCGCCACCAAACCCCGCCAAAACGTCCCTGCCCCGGGGGCCTACGACCCCTGCGCGGCTTCTTTCGCGAGCCGCTCCAGCGACGCCACGGCCACCGCCGGGTCCGTCGTGGCCCAGAACGGCGGCAGCGCGGCCCGGAGGAAGCCGCCGTAACGCTCGGTGGACAGCCGTGAGTCCAGCACCGCCACCACGCCGCGGTCCGACGTCGACCGGATCAACCGGCCCGCGCCCTGCGCCAGCCGGATCGCCGCGTGCGTGGCCGAGACGCTCATGAAGCCGTTGCCCCCGGCCTGCGCCACGGCCCGGGAGCGGGCCGTCATCAGCGGATCGTCCGGCCGCGGGAACGGGATCCGGTCGATCACCACCAGCCGGCAGGAGTTGCCGGGCACGTCAACGCCCTGCCACAGGGACATGGTGCCGAAGAGGCAGGTGTCCGGTTCGTCCGCGAACTGCTTGACCAGCGCGGTCATGGTGGATTCGCCCTGGCAGAGGATGCTGAGGCCCAGCCGCGGCCGGAGCGCGTCGGCGGCCTCCTCCGCGGCGCGCCGGGAGGAGAAGAGGCAGAGCGCGCCGCCGCCGGAGGCGCGGATCAGCTTCTCGAGCTCGTCCAGGGCCTCGGGCGCGGTCCCCCGGCCCGGTTTGGGCAGGTGCTTGGCGACGTAGAGGATGCCCTGCTTGGGGTATTCGAACGGCGACCCGACGTCGACGCCGGTCCAGCTCGGGGCGCCGGGGCCCACCAGGCCCAGCCCCCCCGCGGCCGGTTCGAAGGCCGAGCCGATGGCGAGGGTGGCCGAGGTCAGCACCACGGTGTGGTCCGCGAACAGGCCCTCCCGCAGCCGCCCGGCCACGCTGAGCGGGGCGATGTTGATCAGCACGGGCGCCGAATCGTCCGGCTGCGAGTAGCCCTGCTGCGGGTCGAAGGTGCTCTGCCGCGAGAACCACACCACCTCGCGGTTCTCGCGGGCCGCGAGCAGGCGTTCGCAGAGCTCCAGGATCACCATCAGCCGGGAGCGCGCCAGCTGCCGGCCGCCGTCGGCCGTGGTGGAGCCGTCTCCCTTGGAGTCGGAGAGCGCCGCACGGCAGGCGTCCCGGAGCTGGTCCACGCAGTCGAGCTGTTCGCTGTTCAGGCCGTTGGGCATCAGTCCGCCGGGAACCCCAGCAACGGCGAGCTCAAGGTTCGCGGCGGCGTTGTTCAGCGCGTCCACGGTGATGCCGGTGTGCTTGCGGGCGCCCGAGGCGGCGGCGTGGACCATGGCCACGGAGAGCTGGCCGGAGACAGCCCCGGTGACCCGGTCCTGGAGTTCGTGCGCCTCGTCCACCACGACGACGTCGTATTCGGGCAGCACGGCCAGGCCCTCGAAGGCGCTCACGGCCAGCATGGCGTGGTTGGTGACCACGACGTCTGCGTCCGCCGCGTCCTGGCGCGCCAGTTCGCTGAAGCATTCGGCGGCCAGCGGGCACTTCTGCGCGCCGAGGCATTCCATGGCGGTGACGGACACCTGCCGCCAGGCGCGGTCGGTCACGCCGGGGAGCAGTTCGTCGCGGTCGCCGGTGGCCGTGTCCTCGGCCCATTCCCGGAGCCGGACCACTTCCCGGCCCAGCTGCGAGGCCGGACCGCCCATGGCGGCGGCGAAATGCGGGACCGAGGTGTCCTCACCCAGGGAGAAGAGCTGGCCCTCGGCGGGTTCCTCGGACGGGAACCCACCCTCGAGCTTGTGCCGGCACACGTAGTTGGACCGGCCCTTGACCAGGGCAATCTTGACGGGCCGCTTCAGGGCAGGGGTGATGGCCTTGAGCAGCCGCGGCAGGTCCCGGCCGACGATCTGGGTCTGCAGGGCCAGGGTGGCCGTGGAGACCAGGGTTGGCTTGTCGCTGTCCAGCGAGTGGGCGATGAGCGGGATCAGGTACGCCAGGGACTTTCCGGTGCCGGTGCCGGCCTGGACCAGCAGGTGGTCGCCTGTGTCGATGGCGCGGGCCACCTGGCGGGCCATTTCGTGCTGGCCGTCACGGCTCTGCCCGCCCATCGCCGCGACAGCCCGGTCGAGGAGCTCGATCACGAGCTCCTCGCCGGTGGCGCCGCTGGGGGCCGGGCGTGCGTCGCTGTCCGCTTCCGCCACGGCCGGTTCAGTCATTGCGGACGAAGGGATCCAGCTCGGCCGCCAGGCCTTCGCGCACCATGACCACGGCGCGCGTACCGGTCTCCTCGTGGTCCAGGCTGACGATCTCCGCCTCGGTCTCGTGCAGCTTGCTGAGCACGTCGCCGCGGCTGTACGGGATCATCAGTTCCAGCTTCACGCTGGGCCGCGGGATGCCCTCGCTGACGGCCCGCAGCAGCTCGGGGATGCCCTCGCCGGTACGGGCGGAGACCACCACGTGGCGCGGTTCGCGCTGCTTCAGGCGCTCCACCACGAACGGGTCCGCGGCATCGGCCTTGTTCAGGACGATGATCTCGGGCACCTTGCGGGCGTCGACCTCGCTGAAGACGGAGCGGACGGCCGCGATCTGGCCCTCGGGGTCCGGGTGCGAGACGTCCACCACGTGCAGGATCAGATCCGAGTCGGCGACCTCCTCCAGGGTGGACCGGAACGCCTCCACCAGCTGCGTGGGCAGCGAGCGGACGAAGCCCACGGTGTCGGCCAGAGTATAGCCCAGGCCGTCGGAGGTCTCGGCCTTGCGCACGGTGGGGTCCAGAGTGGCGAACAGGGCGTTCTCCACCAGCACGCCGGCGTCGGTCAGCCGGTTCAGCAGCGAGGACTTCCCGGCGTTGGTGTAGCCGGCGATCGCGACGGACGGGACGGCGTTACGACGGCGGTTGGCCCGCTTGGTCTCACGCGCCGGCTTCATGGCCGCGATTTCGCGGCGCAGCTTGGCCATCCGGGTGCGGATCCGCCGGCGGTCCAGTTCGATCTTCGTCTCACCGGGGCCACGGGAGCCCATGCCGGCGCCGGCGCCGCCCACCTGGCCACCGGCCTGGCGGGACATCGACTCGCCCCAGCCGCGGAGGCGGGGAAGCAGGTACTCGAGCTGGGCCAGTTCCACCTGGGCCTTGCCCTCGCGGCTCTTGGCGTGCTGGGCGAAGATGTCCAGGATCAGCGCGGTCCGGTCGATCACCTTGACCTTGACGATATCCTCGAGCGCACGCCGCTGGGAGGGCGCCAGTTCGGCGTCGACCACCACGGTGTCCGCACCGGTGGACATCACGATGTCCTTGAGCTCCTGGGCCTTGCCCGAGCCCAGGAAGGTGCCCGGGTCCGGCTTTGCCCGGCGCTGGACCAGCCCGTCCAGCACCTCGGAGCCGGCCGTCTCGGCCAGCGCGGCGAGTTCGCGGAGGGAGTTCTCGGCGTCGGCCAGGGTGCCCTCGGACCAGAGGCCGGCCAGCACCACGCGCTCCAGCCGGAGTTGCCGGTACTCGACCTCCGTGACGTCTTCGAGTTCGGTGGAGAGCCCGGCGGTGCGGCGCAGGGCACGGCGCTCCTCGAGGTCCTGCTGGTCACCGTCGTAGCTGCCGTGCTCGGTGGCCAGGCCGGAGATGGCCTGGGCCCGGCCCAGGACCGCGCGGGGTTCGGCGGTGTCCGCGTCGGCGGCGCCGGTGTCCCTAGCGGGGGAATCCTTGGAAAGAATCCGGTCGATCACAGCCTGGATCTCGGCAGGACTCATGTCCTGGGCTGCTGAATCGGGTCCGGTGTTGGGCTGACTGGTCATGGTCTCCTTTGAAGGGTCTGCCATTTCAGAATAATGCTGATCGGTGCGGTGCGCTGCGGAATTCGCGCTGGGCTGACGATGTGGGGTCATCCGTGCCTCCTGGCTGTCCTGCGGCGGCGGTGCCGCGGACGGGCGGGCTCCTCGGCGGAGCGGCGGGTGGGGTCCGTGGGTCCTGGAAAGGTTTCCTCACGGGCGGTGCTGCACGCCGGTCGGTTCCGCGGGTGACGGCGGGGCCGTGCGGTGGGATCTTCGAGGCGTGGAGTTTCCGGCGTTGCTGGAATGAGTACCGGAACAGGCCGCGGGTCGCCGCGGCCGGAGGGGTCCAGCGGAGGGCGGGGCCTGCGTCGCTGGAGGGCGGATCACCCGTTGAGGCGGGCGCCTGTGCCGGTTGCCTGGTGGCCGGCTATTCGAAGATCAGGAACATGCCTCCAAGTTTACCAGAGCGCACCTTTCCGGTTTCCCAAGCCCGCGGACGGCCAACTACTCTGGCACGTTATGGAGTCTGCACACTATTTCAGCGCCCAGCCGGCCGGGCCGTTCACCCGCAAGCCCCTCACCGTGGAACTGGCCGGCGCGCCGCGGCAGTTGCAGACCTCCAGCGGAATCTTCAGTCCCGACGGCGTCGACAAGGGCACCGCGGTGCTGCTGGCGGATGTCCCGGCCCCCGCCCCGCAGGGGAACCTGCTGGACATCGGCTGCGGCTGGGGTCCGATCGCGCTGACGATGGCGCTGAAGGCCCCGCACGCGCACGTCTACGCCGTGGACGTCAACGAGCGCTGCGTGGCCCTGACCAACGAAAACGCGGCACTGCTGGGCCTGGAGAACGTCACGGCCAGCACCCCCGGCGAGGTGGACCCGGAGCTGCGCTTCGACACCATCTGGTCCAACCCGCCCATCCGGATCGGCAAGGACGAGCTGCATTCCCTGCTGCTGCTCTGGCTGCCGCGGCTGGCGCCGGGCGGGTCGGCGTGGCTGGTGGTGCAGAAGAACCTCGGCTCGGATTCGCTGCAGCGCTGGCTGGGCACGGAGCTCGACAGCAGCTTCACGGTGACCCGGGAGAGCACCTCGAAGTCGTTCCGGATCCTTCGGGTCAGGAAAGCGTCCCGCTAGCGACGATCACGGCCGGGCCGCTGAGCTCGACGTGCTCGTGGCCGTCGGGGGCGACGAAGAACTTCACGCCGACGACGCCGCCGGGCACCGTGACGTTCCAGGCGTCCGGCGCGCCCTGACCAGCCCAGTGCCGGATCGCGACGGCGGCCGCGCAGGCGCCGGTGCCGCAGGAGAGGGTCTCGCCCACGCCGCGTTCGTGGACGCGCATGCTGATGGCGCCGACGCCGTCGTGGACCAGCGGCTCGGCGGGAACGACGAACTCGACGTTGGTCCCGTGCGGCGGCTCCGGGTCGACGCGCGGTGCGGTGAACAGTTCGGTGGCGTCCAGTTCTGCCTGCTCGGCGAGGGCGACGACGGTGTGCGGGTTGCCCATGCTGACCGAGAGGGCCGGGCGGGCAACGTCGAGGCCGTGGGCGCTGACGAGGGAGTCCATGGCCCGGGCCGTGGCCTCGCCGGGGAAGATGAATTCCCAGGGACCCATGTCCACGGCGTAGCCGGAGGCGGTGCGGACGACGGTCTTGATGCCGGCGCGGGTGCCGATCACGAGGGATTCCCCGGCGGGCAGGTCCACGAGGCCCTGCTGGACCAGGAAGTGGACAAAGACCCGGACCCCGTTGCCGCACATTTCGGAGAGCGATCCGTCACCGTTGCGGTAGTCCATGAACCACTCCGCCTCCGGGTGCTCCGCGAGCAGTTCGGTGCCCTCGGGCAGGAATCGGGAGGGGACCGCGCGGATCAGCCCGTCGCCGCCGATGCCGCGGTGCCGGTCACAGAGGGCCGCGACCTGCTCGGCGGTCACTTCCAGGGCCCCGTGCGGGTCCGCGATCAGGACGAAGTCGTTGCCGGTGCCGTGGCCCTTGGAGAAGGCGAGCCCGGCCAGTGCTGTGGTGTCGGCGGCGTGGGCCGTCGGGGCGGCGGTTCCGGCGAGAGTGTCATCCATGGTCCAAGGCTACCGGGCCGCCTCCCGCCGGGACCAACGCCAGCTGCGTTGCCTTCGCCACGAGGTCCGGGGCCTGCCAGTCGAGCCAGGCGATCCGCGGGTCGGCGCGGAACCAGGTGAGCTGGCGGCGGGCGAACTTCCGAGTGGCGGCGATGGTGTCCTCGGCGGCGTGCGCGACGTCGGATTCGCCGTCGAGAACCTTGAGGAACTGGGAGTAGCCGAGGGCGCGGGAGGCGGTCTTGCCGCGGCGCAGGCCCTCGGCGTCCAGCCGACGCACCTCCTCGAGCAGGCCGCGGTCCACCATGGCGTGCACGCGGGCGGCGAGGCGCTCCCGGAGCTCCTCCCGGTCCACCTGGAGGCCGACTTGGACGGCCGGGCGGTGGTAGGTGCGGTCCGGCATGAAGGAGCTGAAGGGCCGGCCGGTCAGTTCGTACACCTCGAGGGCACGGATGACCCGCCGGGCGTCGCCCAGGCGCCCGGCCGAGACCGGGTCCACCTGCTCCAGCCGGGCCCGGAGCGGGGCCAGGCCTTCCGCCGCCTCCTCGGCCTCGAGGCGGGCACGGACGGCCGGGTCGGTGCCGGGGAAGTCCAGGACGTCCAGGGCGGCCCGGACGTACAGCCCGGACCCGCCGGCGAGGATGGCGCGTTTCCCGCGGGCGTGGATGCCGTCGATGGCCTCCCGGGCCTGCCGCTGGAAGTCCGAGACGCTGGCTTCCTCGGTGACGTCCATGATGTCGAGCAGGTGGTGCGGGACGCCTCGCCGCTCGGCGTCGGTGATCTTGGCGGTGCCGATGTCCATGCCGCGGTAGAACTGCATGGCGTCCGCGTTGACCACCTCGCCGTCAAGCGCCAGCGCGAGGGCGACGGCCAGGTCGGATTTCCCCGAGCCGGTGGGGCCGACGACGGCGATCACCGGCGGCGGCGCGGCGGACAGTTCGGCCCCGGTCACGGCGTCAGCGGCCGCGCACGGGCAGCGCGGGCATGCCGAGGGACACCCCGGCCTTGCCGCCGCCGGCCGCGGCGGGGGCGGGTGCACCGCAGGAGTCGGCCTGGGACCGGTCCCAGGCGTCGCCGGCGCGGGAGCGGCGCAGCTGGTAGTCCTCGGGGGACGTGGGGTCGGCGATGAGGTGGAAGGACGCGGCCCCGGTGACGGTCACGGTGACGAGGTCGCCGGGGCGGGGGGTCTCGGCGCCGTCGGGCACTGAGAAGTGCACCAGGCGCTGGTCCTGCGCGCGGCCCGAGAGGCGGTGGGTCTCCCCCGCCTTCCGGCCCTGCTGGGCGGTGACCATGACCTCGACCCGGCGGCCCACCTGGCGGGCGTTTTCCTCGGCGGCGATCCGGTCCTGCAGGGCGGTGAGCCGTTCGAAGCGTTCCTGCACCACGGCCTTGGGCAGCTGTTCGGGCAGGTCGGCGGCGGGGGTGCCTGGCCGCTTGGAGTACTGGAAGGTAAAGGCGGTGGCGAAGCGGGAGCGTTCCACGACGTCCAGGGTGGCCTGGAAGTCCTCCTCGGTCTCCCCGGGGAAGCCGACGATGATGTCGGTGGAGATCGCGGCGTGCGGGATCTTGTCCCGGACCTTGTCGAGGATGCCCAGGAACTTCGTGGAGCGGTAGGAGCGCTTCATGTCCTTGAGTACCTTGTCCGAGCCGGACTGCAGCGGCATGTGCAGCTGCGGCATGACGTTGGGGGTCTCCGCCATCGCCTCGATGACGTCGTCGGTAAAGGCGGCGGGGTGCGGGCTGGTGAACCGGACGCGCTCCAGACCGGGGATCTCCCCGCAGGCGCGCAGCAGCTTGGAGAAGGCCTGGCGGTCGCCGAATTCGACGCCGTAGGAGTTCACGTTCTGGCCCAGCAGGGTGACCTCGATGGCGCCGTCGTCCACGAGGGCCTGGATTTCGGCGAGGATGTCGCCGGGGCGGCGGTCCTTCTCCTTGCCGCGCAGGGCCGGGACGATGCAGAAGGTGCAGGTATTGTTGCAGCCGACGGAGATGGAGACCCACCCGGCGTACACCGAGTCGCGCTTGGTGGGCAGCGTGGAGGGGAAGACGTCGAGGGATTCGAGGATTTCCAGCTGTGCCTCGTCGTTGTGGCGGGCCCGGTCCAGCAGGGCCGGCAGCGCGCCGACGTTGTGGGTGCCGAACACCGCATCGACCCACGGCGCCTTCTTCAGGATGGTCTCGCGGTCCTTTTGCGCCAGGCAGCCGCCGACGGCGATCTGCATGCCCGGGTTCGCCTCCTTGACCGGGCGGAGGATGCCGAGGTTGCCGTAGAGCTTGTTGTCCGCGTTCTCACGCACGGCGCAGGTGTTGAAGACCACGACGTCGGCCAGCTCGCCCTCGGAGCGGACGTAGCCGGCGGCCTCCAGCAGGCCGGACATACGCTCGGAGTCGTGCACGTTCATCTGGCACCCAAAGGTGCGCACCTGGTAGGTGCGGGCGGGCGCGGACGCTGCCGCATCCGACGCCGAGGAATCGGCGTGCGTCGAGGGGCTGTCGGCTGGGGAGGGAATGGTCAAACTCACCCGTTAAGGGTACCGGCTCCGCCCGGGGCGCGGACTACGCGGGCGGAGCGAGGGTGAGGATCTCGGCCCCGTCCTCCGTGATGGCGATGGTGTGTTCGCTGTGGGCGGTCCGGCAGCCGGTGGCGCTGCGAAGTGTCCAGCCGTCGGCGTCGGTGACCAGGGTGGCCGTGTCCTCCATGACCCAGGGCTCCAGCGCGAGCAGCAGCCCCGGCCGGAGGGTGAAACCGCGGCCGGGCCGGCCGGTGTTGGGCACGTGCGGGTCCTGGTGCATGGTGGAGCCGATGCCGTGGCCGCCGAATTCGGTGTTGACCGGGTAGCCTGCCGCGGTGAGGACGCCGCCGATAGCGGCCGAGAGGTCACCGATCCGGGCGCCCGGCTTCGCCGCCGCGATGCCGGCGGCCAAGGCGCGTTCGGTGGTCTGGATCATCGCGACGCTCGCGGCAGGCCGCGTGTCGCCGACGAGGAAGCTGATGGCGGAGTCAGCGGCGATGCCGTTCCTGGCGACGGCGAGGTCCAGGGTGAGCAGGTCGCCGTCGGCCAGGCGGTAGTCCTGGGGCAATCCGTGCAGGACGGCGTCGTTCACGGCCGTGCAGATGTAGTGGCCGAACGGTCCGCGGCCGAAGGAGGGCGCGTAGTCGACGTAGCAGGATTCGGCGCCGGCAGCGGCGATGAGGTCCTTGGTCCAACGATCAATGTCCAGCAGGTTGGTGCCGACGGTGGTGCGGCTCTTGACGGTCTGCAGGATGCCTGCGACGAGGGCACCGGACCCGCGGGCCCGGTCCAGTTCGGCGGCGTTGAGAATCTCGATCATCCAATAACTATACCGGCCATATTATCCCGGTACACTGGTTCCCATGGTCAGACTCCCGCTCTCCCCGCACGAGGTCCGCCGCGGCCAGCGCCTGGGCACGCTGCTGCGCGAGGCCCGCGGCGACCGGTCGATGCTGGACGTGGCCCTGGCCGCCGGGGTCTCCCCCGAGACCCTGCGCAAGATCGAGACCGGCCGGATCGCCACCCCGGCGTTTCCGACGATCGCTGCATTGGCCGAGGCTCTCGGCCTGTCCCTGGACCGGCTGTGGGAGGGCGTCAGGGATGCCGATGACGAGACACGACGAGTGGCGTCCTAGGGCCGGACTAATCCAGGGCCAAGCTCAGTCATCCAAGGGCGGCACGTCGCCCGCGCCGCCGTCCTGCAGCGACGCGTCGATGACCTCGTTGACGATCCGGAAGGCCTGTCCCGGCTGGTAGCCCTTCCGGGCGAGCATGGATGCCAGACGCCGGACGGCCTTGTCCCGTTCCGCCCGGTCCTCGAGGCCGCGCAGGGACCGCAGCTTCCGCTCCACCAGTTGCCGGGCAGCCGCGTCTTCCTGCTCGTCGGTCACCTGGGCGAGCGCCTCGGCCGCCGCGTCCTCCGCGACGCCCTTCTCGGCCAGTTCCCGGCGCAGGGCTCCCCTGGCGAGCTTCCGGTTTTCCGAGCGGCTCCTGACCCACATCCGGGCGAATTCCGCGTCGTCCACCAGCCGGACCGCCTCGAAGCCGTCCAGCACAGCCTCGGCCACATCCTCGGGAATGTTCCGCTCGGCGAGCTTGCGCTCGAGCTGGTGCCGGCTCTTGGCGGAGCCGGTCAGCTGGCGCAGGATGATGGTGCGGGCCACCGACGCGGGGTCCGCGTCGGCGTCCAGCTCCGGCGCCGGTGGTTGAGAAGCCCGTGGCTTAGAACCCGTCAACGGCCTTCAGCTTCGGCGACTCTTCCGCGTCGGCTGCCTTGACGCCGACGCCGAGCTTTTCCTTGATCAGGCGCTCCAGCTCCGCTGCCAGCTCCGGGTTGTCACGGAGGAAGCGGCGGGAGTTCTCCATGCCCTGGCCCAGCTGGTCACCGTCGTAGGTGAACCAGGAACCGGACTTCTTGATCAGGCCGTGCTCGACACCCATGTCGATGATGCCGCCCTCGCGGGAGATGCCCTGGCCGTAGATGATGTCGAATTCGGCGATCTTGAAGGGCGGGGCCATCTTGTTCTTGACGATCTTGGCCTTGGTCCGGTTGCCGACCGAGTCCGCGCCCTCCTTGAGGGTCTGGATCCGGCGGACGTCGATGCGGATGGAGGCGTAGAACTTCAGCGCCTTACCACCGGTGGTGGTTTCCGGGGAGCCGAAGAAGACACCGATCTTCTCGCGGAGCTGGTTGATGAAAATGGCGGTGGTCTTGGTCTGGCTCAACCGGCCGGTGATCTTACGCAGGGCCTGGCTCATCAGGCGGGCCTGCAGGCCGACGTGGCTGTCGCCCATGTCCCCTTCGATTTCGGCGCGGGGCACCAGCGCGGCGACGGAGTCGATCACGACGATGTCCAGCGAGCCGGAACCCACCAGCATGTCCATGATTTCCAGGGCCTGCTCACCGGTGTCCGGCTGCGAGACGAGCAGCGCGTCCGTGTCCACGCCCAGCTTGGCGGCGTATTCCGGGTCCAGGGCGTGTTCGGCATCGATGAAGGCTGCAATGCCGCCCTGGCGCTGGGCGTTGGCGACGGCGTGCAGCGCTACGGTGGTCTTACCGGAGGATTCGGGGCCGTAGATCTCTACGACGCGGCCGCGGGGCAGGCCGCCAATGCCAAGGGCGACATCCAGGGCGATGGAGCCGGTGGGAATGACCTCGATGGGGGCGCGGACTTCGTCGCCCAGGCGCATGACCGAGCCCTTGCCGAACTGCTTGTCAATCTGGGCGAGTGCTGCGTCGAGCGCCTTCTGGCGATCCGGGGCTGCGGCCATGATTCACACCTCAAAAACTTTCTCATTGGAGAGTGGCCGTCACGGCCGTTGCTGTCATCACCGACGTTAGGGGCAGCCACTGACAAAGTTGCCGCCGTCGTCGCGTATGTGGAAAACGCTCTGAAAAAAGCATAGCCCGACCCGAACAGATATTCGAACAATCCCCCGGCGTGTCAGGCACCGCGGGAGGCCAGGCGCCCACGGTCCGGGAATGGTTCACCGGACCGGTTCCCGGGCCGGCGTCGCCGTCGTTTAGTTCAGCGGGCCCGGGTCGCGGGGTTTGATGTCGCGGCCGAGCCGGCGCTCCGCGGGCACGTCCTGGACGTCACACATGGCCAGCCACACCTGTTTGGGCGGGATGCCGGCGCTCAGCGCCTGGTCCGCGGTGCGTCCTCCCACGCCGGCCAGAACCAGGGAACTGCTGAGGACGCGGGAGTAGCCGGCACCGAACTCGTCGTCCATGAGCCGCCAGAAGTCGCTGATTCGCACCGCACAAGTCTCTCACGGAAGCCGAGCGCGGGGCGGACCCTAGAATGGTTGCTATGAGCACCATTGACCACGCCGCGACCACGCCGGAGCAGGGTTCCGGGGCCGGCGCGGCCTCCCCCGACGAGTCCATCGCCGAGGTGGAACACCAGCTGAGCCTGCTGTGGCGGCGCGCCCGTTCCGTCTCGCAGCGGCTCTCCCGCGAGGTGCACCCGGATATGGAACCCGCCGCGTACGGCCTGCTCTCGGTGCTTCGGGCCCGGGGGCCGATCCGCCTGACCGAGCTGGCGGCATGGCTGGGCGTGGGCAAGCCGTCGGTCAGCCGCCAGGTGGCGTTCCTGGAGGGCCTCGGCCTGGTGTCCAAGGCCGCGGACCCGCTGGACGGCCGGGCGCAGGCGATCAGCCTGACGGCCCTGGGCGAGGAGAAGATGCACCTGGTGCAGGACGCCCGGCGCGAGGTATTCCGGGACCGGCTGGCGGAGTGGCCCGCCGGGGACCTGGCGGCCTTCGCCGGGTACATGGCCCGGCTCAATGCCAGCTACGAACGGGATGGCTTCCCGCGCGACGAAGACCTCTAAGAGACCTGCAGCGGCACGCAAAAGGTCCCCGGCACACCGCCGGGGACCTTTTCTATGCTTTGGGTGACGCTGGATTTAGCGGGCGCCCGAGAGCAGTCCGGTTCCCAGTTCGTCGTTCAGTTCACTGTCCAAATCACGGCCGTACCGCTGGGAGAATTCCTGCGGAACGGTGTCCGGCACTGCCACGCCCTCGGCCACGGCGACACGGTCGCTGACCTCGCGGAGCATGCTGGAAAGCGGGACATCGAGGGCCGTGCAGATCGAGGAGAGCAGCTCCGAGGAGGCTTCCTTCTGGCCGCGCTCCACTTCGCTCAGGTAGCCCAGGGATACTCGGGCACTGTGCGAGACTTCGCGGAGGGTACGGCCCTGGCGCTGGCGGACGTCGCGCAGGACGTCGCCAATTTCGTGACGAAGTACAACCATCTTGCGCTCCTTCTGTTCGCTCTTAGCCTGATCGGCGAGGCCCACATCCTTCCAGCGGACAACGCCGTTTACGGATACGGGCTGCTTTACCATCTGTATCGCCTTGCTCCCTCGTTGGTCGGTTCGCCGTTTCGGTGCGAACGTCTCGGTGACTTCATCCTATGCGCCGCCCTTCTTCGGTGGCGACACAATGTAACAACTATTCGAAATCACGTTTTGTTCCCCGTTACTTTACGGTCCGGTAGCACCGCCGACGGCGTCGAGCAGCCGTTCGAGTGCGGCGCCGCAGGAGAGCGCCCGGATCTCCTGACGGCTGCCCTCGAAACGGTAGGGGTACGACGCCGCGCCCTCCGCGGTGGCGACGCCGATGAAGACGGTGCCCACGGGTTTGCCGTCGTGGGCGTCGGGGCCGGCGACGCCGGTGGTGGAGACGCCGACGTCGGCGCCGCACGCGCGGCGGGCGCCCGCGGCCATGGCGGCGGCCACGTCCCCGTCAACCGATCCGGCCGTCTCGAGGAGCGCCTCCGGGACCCCGAGCACCGCGGCCTTGACCTCGTTGGCGTAGGCGACCACGCCGCCGCGGAGCATCGCGGAGGCGCCGGGCGTGTCGGCGAGGACGGCGGCGACCATGCCGGCCGTGAGGGACTCGGCCGTGGCTACCGTCAGGCCGGCGGCAACGGACCGCTCCACGGCTTCGCCGGCGAGGCGGTGCAGGTTGGGGTGGGCTCCCGGGTGCAGGTTCAGGTGGGCTTCCGGGCCGGTCACGGGGTGCCCTCCTGGATCTTCTGCTGCTGCGCCTTGATGCCGCGGGCGCGGAGCTTCATGGCCTCGATGACGTACTCGGCGCCGGTCCAGACGGTGATGGCGAGGGCCGCGAGCAT
Source organism: Arthrobacter sp. BPSS-3 (assembly GCF_044628475.1). Classification (NCBI taxonomy): domain Bacteria; kingdom Bacillati; phylum Actinomycetota; class Actinomycetes; order Micrococcales; family Micrococcaceae; genus Arthrobacter; species Arthrobacter sp. BPSS-3. The sequence goes on along the minus strand of NZ_JBIMMV010000004.1, from coordinate 318,721 downwards.
CACGATGAAGCCCAGCACGCCCAGCCACGGGGCGATCGCGGCGAGCGGGACGACGTAGAGGAAGATCGCCGCGGTCTGCACGACGGTCTTGAGCTTGCCGCCGCGGGAGGCGGGAATCACGCCGTAGCGGATAACGAAGAAGCGCAGGGCGGTGATGCCCCACTCGCGGATCAGGATCAGGGCGGTCACCCACCAGGGCAGTTCACCCAGCAGGGAGAGCATCACCAGGGCCGAGCCGATCAGCAGCTTGTCGGCGATGGGGTCCGCGATCTTGCCGAAGTCGGTGACCAGGCCGCGGCTGCGGGCGATATCGCCGTCGAGCTTGTCCGTATAGATGGCGACGGCGAAGACGGCGACGGCGGCCCAGCGCCACGGCCCGTTGCCGGCGTGCAGGCCCGGGGCGTCGGCGACGAGGCACCAGATGAAGAAGGGCACCAGCGCGATCCGCAGCATCGTCAGGATGTTGGGCAGGTTCCAGATCTGCGGGGCGGACCCGGGGTTGTTCTCTGCGCTAGTCACTCTCTTAGGCTACCGTCTGCGCCGGTTACCGGCCGGTGAGCGACCAGGCGTCCTCGGAGCCCTCGTCCTCGCCGCCGTCCGCGCCGTCGTAGTAGTCGACGCTTTGGGCGCGGTTGTCCAGGTCCGCCGCCACGAGGTCCTCGGCGTAGCCGCCCTGGGCGATGTTGGCGTTGGCGTTGTCGCTCAGCGCGGCGGTCTGCGAGTCGGCCGCGGCCGGGGCCTCCTGGCCCTTCATGGCCGCCAGCACGGCCGCGAGGTCGTCCGGCTTGACCAGCACGTCGCGGGCCTTGGAACCCTCGGAGGGTCCCACCACTCCCCTGGATTCGAGCAGGTCCATGAGCCGGCCGGCCTTGGCGAAGCCGACGCGGAGCTTGCGCTGCAGCATCGAAGTGGAGCCGAACTGCGTGGTGACCACCAGTTCGGTGGCCTGCAGCAGCACCTCGAGGTCGTCTCCGATGTCGTCGTCGATCTGCTTCTTTTCCGCCTCGGGGGCGACGTCCTCGCGGTAGACGGCCTGCAGCTGGCCCTTGACGTGCTCGACCACCTTGTGGATCTCGGATTCGGTGACCCAGGCGCCCTGGACGCGCATGGCCTTGGAGGCGCCCATGGGCAGGAAGAGGGCGTCGCCCTGGCCGATCAGCTTCTCCGCGCCGGGCTGGTCGAGGACGACGCGGGAGTCGGTGACCGAGGAGGTGGCGAACGCCATCCGGGACGGGACGTTGGCCTTGATCAGGCCGGTGACGACGTCCACCGAGGGCCGCTGCGTGGCGAGCACCAGGTGGATGCCGGCGGCGCGGGCCAGCTGGGTGATGCGTACGATCGAGTCTTCGACGTCGCGCGGGGCGACCATCATCAGGTCGGCGAGCTCGTCCACGATCACCAGCAGGTACGGGTAAGGGCGGATGACGCGCTTGGAGTCCACAGGCGGGTGGACCTTCCCGGCGCGGACGGCCTTGTTGAAGTCGTCAATGTGCTTGAAGCCGTAGTTGGCCAGGTCGTCGTAGCGGGCGTCCATCTCGCGGACCACCCACTGCAGCGCCTCGGCGGCCTTCTTGGGGTTGGTGATGATGGGGGTGATCAGGTGCGGGACGCCCTCGTAGGCGGTCAGTTCCACGCGCTTGGGGTCCACCATAACCATGCGCACCTCGTCCGGGGTGGCGCGCATCAGGATCGAGGTGATCATCGAGTTCACGAACGAGGACTTACCGGCACCGGTGGCACCGGCCACGAGCAGGTGGGGCATCTTGGCGAGGTTGGCCACGACATAGCCGCCCTCGACGTCCTTGCCGACGCCCATCACCATCGGGTGGTCCGTGCGGCGGGCGTTCTGGCTGCGGAGGACATCGCCCAGGGAGACGGTCTCGCGGTCCGTGTTGGGGATCTCGATGCCGATCGCGGACTTGCCCGGGATGGGGCTGAGGATCCGGACGTCGGAGCTGGCCACCGCGTAGGAGATGTTCTTGGACAGGGCGGTGACGCGTTCGACCTTGGTGCCGGGCGAGAGTTCGATCTCGTACCGAGTGACGGTGGGGCCGCGGCTGAAGCCTGTCACGGTGGCGTCCACGTTGAACTGGGTCAGGGTGTCGGTCAGGGCGGCGACGACGGCGTCGTTGGCTTCGGTGCGCTCCTTGGGGATGGAGCCCGGGGTCAGGAAGTCCGAGGCCGGCAGCGTGTAGGTGACGTCCCCGGCGAGGGAGAGCTGCTCGGTCCGCTGCGGGATCGGGGTCGGCTGCGGCGCCGGGGCGACGGGGTTGGCCGGGACCTTGGGCGCGGCGGCGGCGCCCGCGGTGACGGACCCGGCGGCGATCATGCCGGGGGGGATTTGCGGGATCGCTTCGGTGGCGTTCTCCGGAGTGGCGCCGTCCGCCGCGGCGCCCAGGCCCTGGGCGGCCTTGATCTTCTCGACGGCGATCTCGGCCTGGGTGGGCCGGCGCACGCCGGGCGCGACGGCGGGTGCCTTCCGGCCGCGACGGCCGCCGTCGTCGTGGGCGTCGTCGGGTTCGTCGTCGACGACGGCGTGCTCGAAGGCCTCGTCGCCGACGTAGCCCTCGAGGCGGGCGTCGGCGGCGTCCTGGTCCTTGCCGAAGAGCCGCTTGCGCTTCTTCTTCGGCGCGGGGGCGTCGTTCTCGTAGAGGTAGCTGCGGTCGTGGGCGTCGGTCTCCGGCTCGTCCCGGAGATCGATGCCCATGAGGTGTTCGTAGGCGCCGCGGATCCGGGAGGGAATGGCGCCGAACGGTGTGGCCGTGACGATCAGCAGGGAGGTGAACGCGAGCAGGCTGTAGAGGGCCACCGGGACGGCGGGGTGGATGGTGGCCAGCGGCGCGGCGGCGAGGTAGCCGAGCATGCCGCCGGCGCGGCGGAGGCCGTCGAAGCCCTCGGCGACGCCGGGCTGGCCGCCGATGATGTGGGCGAGGCCGCAGCCGGCGAAGGTCATGATGAGGAAGCCGATACCGACGCGGTTGTTGCCGCGGCCGTCCACCGGCTGGCGGAAGAGCCGGAAGGCGCAGACGAACAGCATCAGCGGCAGGAGCAGGGTCATCCAGCCGAACGTGCCGTTGACGATCCCGTAGACCAGGTCCGGGAGCCAGCCGCGGAAGCCCCACCAGGCGAAGGTTGCCACGAAGACGCCGAGGACCAGGTTGAACAGGGCGGCGCCGTCGCGGCGGTCCTCGGGGTGGAGGTCGCTGACGTCGGAGCCGATGCGGCGGATCCCGGCGCCCAGGACGTGCCCGACGCCGAGCCAGGCGCCAGCGACGACGCGGACCAGCCAGGGCTGGTGCGGCTCGACGGCGGCCATCTGCCGGGTGCGGGCCGTCCCCTGCGTGCGGGATTTGGACGCGGCTGCGCCGGAGCCTTTGGCCGAAGATGTGCCTGATTTGCCCCGCGGGCTGCCGCTTGAGTTGCCTCTAGGCGCGGAAGTAGTTCGTGTCGCCATACCTGCCACGGTACCCGAGGACCGGCCTGATGCCCCGGATTTCCGGGGCGGAGCGGGCCATGTTGGCGCTCCCCGGCCCGGCACTCCCCTGTCCCGGCGGGCTCACGCCCCGCCCCCGTCCCGGCGGGCTCACGGCGCGCCCCCGTTCCTGGCGGCTTCACGGCGCGGCGGGGCCGGTTAACGCCGGACGGCTCCCCCGGCCGGGCCGCGCGGGGGCGGAACCGGCGGGAGGAGCCGTTCGGGTGCTGCTGGTGCTGCCGGGGCCTACGCCTCGAGGACCACCGGGATGATCATCGGCTTGCGGCGCAGCTTGCGGTTGACCCAGGTGCCGATGACCCGGCGGACGACCTGCTGCAGCTGCTGCGTGGTGTGGTCGCGGTTCTTGACGGCGTCCTCGAGCGCGGCGTTGATCTTCGGGATGATCTCGTCGAAGACCGAGTCGTCCTCCGCGACGCCGCGGGCGTGGATCTCCGGGCCGGAGACGACCTTGCCGGTGGCGCGGTGGATGACGGTGACGATCGAGATGAAGCCCTCGTCGCCGAGGGTCTGGCGGTCCTTGAGGTCCGCCTCGGTGACCTCGCCGACGCTGGAGCCGTCGACGTAGACGAAGCCGACTTCGACCTGGCCGACGATGTCCGCCTCGTGGTCGCGCAGGTCGATCACGGTGCCGTTGTCCGCCAGCAGGATGCTCTCCTCCGGCACGCCGGAATCCAAGGCGATCTTGCCGTTAGCGATCAGGTGCCGGGTCTCACCGTGCACCGGCATGGCGTTCAGCGGCTCGAGGATGTTGTAGCAGTAGAGCAGTTCGCCGGCGGCGGCGTGGCCGGAGACGTGCACCTTGGCGTTGCCCTTGTGGATCACGTCCGCGCCGAGCTTGAGCAGGCCGTTGATGATGCGGAAGACGGCGTTCTCGTTGCCCGGGATCAGGCTGGAGGCAAGGATGACGGTGTCGCCCTGTCCGACGACGACGCGGTGGTCGCCGTTGGCCATGCGGGACAGCGCGGCCATCGGCTCGCCCTGGGAACCGGTGGACATCAGCACCACGCGGTTGTCCGGCAGGTTGTCGATGTTCTTGATGTCCACCAGGATGCCGGCGGGCACCTCGAGGTAGCCGAGCTTGGCGGCGATGGCCATGTTGCGGACCATGGACCGGCCGACGAAGGCGACCTTGCGGTTGTGGTTTGCCGCGGCGTCGAGCACCTGCTGGACGCGGTGCACGTGAGAGGAGAAGGAGGCGACGATGATGCGCTTGGACGCCTGGCCGAAGAGGCGGTCCAGGGTGGGGCCGATCTCCTTTTCCGCGGTGGTGAAGCCGGGAACGTCGGCATTGGTGGAGTCCGAGAGGAACAGGTCCACGCCTTCCTCGCCGAGCTTGGCGAAGTGGCGCAGGTCGGTGATGCGGCCGTCGAGGGGCAGCTGGTCCATCTTGAAGTCACCGGTGTGCAGCACGGTGCCGCCGGCGGTGCGCAGGAAGACCGCGAGGGCGTCCGGGATGGAGTGGTTGACGGCCACGAACTCGCACTCGAAGGGGCCGAACTTCTCGACCTGGCCTTCGTTGACGATCATGGTGGTCGGCTTGATCCGGTGTTCCTGCAGCTTGGCCTCGATCAGCGCCAGGGTCAGCTGCGAGCCGACGAGGGGGATGTCGTTGCGCAGGCGCAGCAGGTACGGGACGGCGCCGATGTGGTCCTCGTGGCCGTGGGTGAGGATGACGGCGACGACATCGTCCAGACGCTTCTCGATGTAGGAGAAGTCCGGGAGGATCAGGTCCACGCCGGGCTGGGTCTCCTCGGGGAAGAGGACGCCGCAGTCAACGATCAGCAGCTTGCCGCCGATTTCGAAGACCGTCATGTTGCGGCCGATCTCGCCGAGGCCGCCCAGCGGGACGATCCGCAGGGTGTTGGCGGCCAGTTTCGGCGGCGTGACGAGGCCGGGGAGGGCGGTTTGGGTCATAGTGCACTACTTTCCAGGCGGGGCATGGCAGGTCGGGGCGTGATGCGGCGCGGGGCCGGATCAGGCGTAGACGAGCCCGGCCTCCGCCAAGTCCTCGCGGATTGTTTCGATCTCGGCTTCGCCCGGCTCCACGAGGGGCAAACGGACAACCGAGTTGGGCAGGACTCCCTGCCACTTGAGAACTTGCTTCGCAGCTACAGCGCCCTGAATGTGGGTCATCACTGCACGGACCACGGGGTCCAGTTCGAAATGTAGGGTGCGGGCGGTGGCAAAGTCGCCCGCAAGCGCGGCGTCGATCATGGCCCGGAACTGCCGGGTCGCGACGTGCGCGGAAACACTGACAAGCCCGACGGCGCCGGCGGCCATCCAGGGCAGGGTGAGGCCGTCGTCGCCGGAGTAGACGTCAAGGTCCGTGTTGGCCAGCACCTTGGTGACGGCGGCGAAGTCGGCCTTGGCGTCCTTGAGGGCAACGATCCGGGGGTGGTCCGCCAGCCGGATCATGGTCTCGGGAAGGATCGGGACGCCGGCGCGGCCGGGGATGTCGTAGACCATGACGGGCAGGTCCGCCGCGTCGGCGACAGCCTCGATGTGCGCCTGGATGCCGGGCTGGCTGGGCTTGTTGTAATACGGGGTGACGATCAGCTGGCCGTGGGCGCCGGCCTTGGCGGCCCGCTTGGCCATCTCGATCGAGTGCGAGGTGTGGTTGGTGCCGGTACCGGCGATGACCTTGGCCCGGTCCCCCACCGCCTCGACGATGACGCGGAACAGCTTTTCCTTTTCGTCGTCCTCCAGGGTGGAGGTCTCGCCGGTGGTGCCGGAGATGACGAGGGCGTCGTTGCCGTCGTCGACGAGCTTGGAGGCCAGTTCGGCGGACTTCTGATAATCGACGTCACCATCGTTCGTGAACGGCGTGACCATGGCGGTCACGAGGGTTCCAAACGTGTACGAGCGAATGTCAGAGTCAGCCATGGCAAAAACGTTACCTTGTCCCCGCAGTGTTAGAACAATAACGGCAACGTGACGCGCATCATCCCCGTTCGGGCGCGGCACCCGGCGCGGCACCCGCTGCGGCGCCGCCCGCGGTGCCGGGCGCGGCGCAGTAGCGGCCCACCGCCTGCTCCCGCAGCGACTCAGCCCACGCGGCCAGCCGCTGCGCCGCGCGGACGTAGTGGAAGAGCTCGATCGGCGTGAGCGCCTCGACGTCGGTCTCGGCGAGCCGGCGTGCCAGTTCGGCCCCGGGTTGCTGGGCGGACAGGGCGGTTCCCTCGTTGTGCCAGCTGAGGTCCTCCGCGGCCTCCCCGGCCACCAATCGGCGGAACAGGAAATCGACGACGCCGGGACTCATGGCTTTGAGGACCCCGGAGGACGGCCCGAACCCGGCCGGCTGTGGTTCTGGTGGATGGTTCATGCCGCTCATCCTATTCGAACATATATTCGAATACAAGAGTCGTGACCGGCCCGCGTGAGACCATCGAGGCATGACCTCCCGCGGTACCGCTGCCCGTTCCAGGACCGCCGGCGGGACGCCCCGGACGCCCCGCCTGACCGGCGTCGACGCCGCCCGGGGCCTGGCGCTGCTGGGAATGATGGCCACCCACGTCCTCCCCACTTTCGAGGCCGACGCGGCGCTAACACCCACCTGGGTGGGCCTGGCCTTCTCGGGGCGGGCGGCGGCGTTGTTCGCGGTCCTGGCCGGGGTGGGACTGGCGCTGTCCACGGGCAAGGAGCAGCCCTACGCCGGGCGCGAACTCTGGGCGGCACGGCGCGGGGTGGCCCTGCGGGCCCTGGTGGTGGCCGCCGTCGGGCTCACCCTGGGGGCCCTCGAGGTGAACATCGCCGTCATCCTGGTGCATTACGCCGTCCTGTTCCTCTGCATCCTGCCCTTCCTCGGGCTGCGGCCGGGGCGCCTGTTCGCGTTCGCCACCGGGTGGCTGCTGGCCAGCCCGGTGCTCGCCTACCTGCTGCGCCCGTGGCTGCTGGCACCGGAGCCGCCGCTGCAACTGGGGCACAACCCCGGCTGGGCGGATCTCGCGGAGCCCACCCGGGTGGCCGGCGACCTGTTGCTCACAGGCTACTACCCGGTGGTGCAGTGGCTGACGTACCTGTTGATCGGACTCGCGCTCGGCCGGCTGCCTTTGGGCCGGGTCGGTCTGCAGGTCAGCCTGGTGGCCGCCGGGACGGCCGCCGCCGTCTTCGCTAAGTGGTTCGCCGGGGTGCTGATGGAGGACCGCGGCGGCCGGGCGGCGCTGCAGGCGGCCATCGGTGACCCCGACTATCCGCTGGCGTCCCTGCTGCAGGTCAATCTCGCGGGCGTGGACCAGTCTGGCTCAGGCTGGTGGCTGGCCACCGCGGCCCCGCACTCGGGCACCAGCCTGGACCTGTTGCACACCTCCGGGGTCGCGGCGGCGGTGCTGGGGGCCTGCCTGCTGCTGGCCCGGCTGGCGGACTGGGTGGAGCTGGATCTGCTCCGCCCCCTGCGCGGCGCCGGTGCGATGACGCTCAGCCTGTACTCGGCGCACGTGTGTGTCATGGCCTCCCTGCATGGCCACCCGCTGCCGTCCGGGTGGAGCCCCGACGGCGTCTTCTGGGCGCAGGCACTGGCGGTCCTGGCGCTGGGCTGGATCTTCGCGACGCTGTCCTGGCGCGGGCCGCTGGAGTGGGCCGGCCACGGCGCGAACCTGCTGGGCCGGGGCCGAACCCTCGCGGGCCGCTAGGCGGGGCGTCCCCCGGCGTTCCCGCCGTCGCGGTACAGGCGGACGGCGTCGCGCATGGCCGCGCGGGCGCGCTTCCGGTCGCCGGCGGCGTCGTACGCGCAGCTGAGCCGGAACCAGGACCGCCAGTCATCCGGCGCGGCTTCCGCCTCGACGCGGTACTTCTCAAATTCGGCGTCCGCGGCCTCGCGGATGATCCGCCCGGCGGGGGTGCGCGGCAGGGTGTCCTCCGGCAGGCCGCCCTCGGCCTCGAGGATCTTGGCCAGGCGTTCGGTGCGGGCGCCGAAGAGCAGTTCCCGCACCAGCGCCCAGGCCCCGACGATGGGCAGCAGCAGGTAGGCCAGGCCCAGGGCCTTGGCCACCAGGTTGGGGTCGCCGAGCAGCAGCACCGAGCGCTGCAGCGAGACCACCAGGTAGAAGACGAGCAGGAGCGTCACCGCGCCCACCCAGATCTTGGTGCGGTTTGCCTTGAAGGCGGCCAGCACGTTCGCCATCAGAGGCCCAGGTCCAGGTAGCCGTCCAGGCCCACGGTGAGGCCCGGGTGCGCCGCGACATTGCGGACACCCAGCAGCACGCCGGGCATGAAGGAGGCGCGGTCGAACGAGTCGTGACGGAAGGTCAGCTGCTCGCCGGGGCCGCCGAGCAGGACCTCCTGGTGGGCCACCAGGCCGCGGAGCCGGACGCTGTGGACCCGGACGCCGTCGACGTCGCAGCCGCGGGCGCCGGGGCGCTCGCTGGTGGTGGCGTCGGGGCTGGGGGCCACGCCGGCGGCGTCGCGCTCGGCGGCGATGAGCTGTGCCGTGCGCACGGCGGTGCCGGAGGGGGCGTCCACCTTGTCCGGGTGGTGAAGTTCGATGATCTCGACCGATTCGAAGTAGCGGGAGGCCTTGGCGGCGAAGGCGGAGGCCAGGACCGAGCCCAGCGCGAAGTTGGGGGCGATCAGCACCCCGGTCTCCGGCCGGCCGGCGAGGAGGGCGGTGAGCCGGTCCAGGCGCCCGGCGTCCCAGCCGGTGGTGCCGACGACGGCGTGCATCCCGTGGTCGACTGCGAAGCGGACGTTCGCCTCGGTGCTCTCGGGAACGGTCAGGTCGACGACGACCTGCGCGCCGGCCTCCGTGAGGGTCTCGAGGGAATCGCCCCGGCCTAGGGCCGCGACGAGGGTGAGGTCTTCGGCGGCGTCGATGGCCTTGATGGCCTCCGCGCCCATGCGTCCGTTGGCGCCCAGGACGGCGACGGCGAGTTGTTCGGTCATGCCCTCAACCCTACCGCCGGGGCGCTGGCCGGCCTGAACCGTTACCGCCCGGACCGGCCCCGCGTAACGGGGCCCGCGCCGCGGGGGGCTGGCTGCGGGCATCGGCGGGCACAGGCCGCCGGAGGTGCTACTCCCCCGCGCCTACCCATTCGACGGTGCCGTCGCTGAAGAACTGTTCCTTCCAGATCGGCACCTGTTCCTTGATCCGGTCCACGAGTTCGGTGCAGACGGCGAAGGCCTGCCCGCGGTGCGCGGCGGAGACGGCGCAGACCAGGGCCGGGTCGCCGATCTCCAGCATGCCCGTGCGGTGCGCGGCCCAGATCCGGACCGGCTTGGACTCAGTGCCGGCGGCGGCGTGTTCGGCGACGAGCCCGGCGACGACGTCGGCCATCACCTTGTGGGCGGTGGGGTGCGCGCTGTAGCTCAGCCGGTCCACTGGCTTGCCGCAGTCGTGGTTGCGGACGACGCCGCTGAAGCTGACGACGGCGCCGGCCGTGTCCGACTCCACGGCGGCGATGGCCTGGTCGACAGAGATGGGCTCGGCGCTGAGGACGGCGTGGACGATGTCGAACGTGGCGCCGCCGGCGCTGTCGGCTGGGGTGGCGGCGGTGCCTTCGGCTGTGGTGGCGTTGGGGTTGGTGGCGTCAGTGCCCATGGGTGCCTTCCAGCTGGTCGCAGAGGTGGCCGAGGATCGGGTCGAGGAAGCCAAGGCCGTCCATCACGCCCTTGGGCGATCCGGGCAGGTTGACGATGAAGGTGGTGCCCGCGGCGCCGGCGTGGCCGCGGCTGAGCAGCGCGGTGGGTGTCTTGGCGGCGCCGACGGCCCGAAGCCCCTCCATGATGCCGGGGATCTCGCGGTCCAGCAGTGGCAGGGTCTGTTCCGGGGTGGAGTCGGTGGGGCTGAGGCCGGTGCCCCCGCTGGTGATGATCACCGAGGGGCGCTGGCTGAGCAGGGCGCGCAGGGCGGCACCGACCGGTTCGCCGTCGGGGACCACCATTGCCGGGTAGGTCTCGAAGCCGTGTTCGGTCAGCCAGTCCGCGATGACGGGGCCGGTGAGGTCCTCGTAGACTCCGGCGGCGGCGCGGGTGGAGGCGATCACGATCCCGGCCTTCCGGCCGGTCACCTCGCCGTGGGTATGGGGTTCCCCGTGGGTGTGGGGTTCGGGGTGCTGGTGGGGTTCGTGGCTGCTCACAGGGTCCAGTCCCCGCTCTTGCCGCCGCTCTTGGCCAGGACCTTGATGTCGTTGAGCACGGCGTGCTTGTCGACGGCCTTGATCATGTCGTAGACGCTCAGGGCGGCGACGGAGACCGCGGTGAGGGCCTCCATCTCCACCCCGGTCACGCCGCGGGTCTTCACGGTGGCGAAGACGGTGACGGTGTCCGTGCCGAGCTCGAAGTCCACCGTGACCTTGCTGATGGGCAGCGGGTGGCACAGCGGGATCAGCTCCGGCGTCTTCTTGGCGGCCATGATGCCGGCGACCCGGGCGACGGCGAGCGCGTCGCCCTTGGGGAGGTCCCCGGACCCCAGGAGCGAGAGGACCTCTGCGGTGCTGTGCACGGTGGCGGTGGCGGTGGCCTCGCGGGTGGTCTCGGCCTTGGTGGAGACATCGACCATCTGGGCGGTGCCGTCCCGGCGGAGATGGGTCAGCGCGGGCGGGGAGAGTTCTGCGTCGTTCACAGCACCCATACTTCCACCTCATCGCCGGCGGCGAGCTCCGCGGTACCGGCCGGGACGTGCACCAGGGCGTTGGAGAGGGCCAGGGCGTGCACCAGGTGTGAGCCGGCGCCGCCCTCCAGGTGCACGGTGCCGTCCGGGGTCAGGGTGCCCCGCCGGACCTGGTGTTTGGCCGCGGGCGAGGTCAGCGGCGCGGCCAGCCGGGCGCGGACGGCGGTCCGGGGTGCGGGACTGCCGAGCAGCCCGGTGAGGACGGGACGGAGGAACATCTCGAAGGAGACCAGGCAGCTGACCGGGTTGCCGGGGAAGCACAGCACCGGGACGCCGTCGAAGGTGCCCAGCCCCTGGGGTCCGCCCGGCTGCATGGCGACGGAGCCGAATTCGACGCCGTGGCCCTCCAGGGCCTGCCGGACCACCTCGTAGGCGCCCTTGCTGACGCCGCCGGTGGTGATGATGAGGTCCACCGAGGGCGCGTGGGCGCGGAGCAGCCGCTCGAGCGCGGCCGGGTCGTCCGCGGTGATGCCGGCGCGGGTGACGGCCAGGCCGGCCTGCCGTAGCCCGGAGTCGAGCAGGGTGGAGTTGGCGTCGTAGATCTTGCCGGCCTCCAGCGGCGTGCCCGGGGCCACCACCTCGTCGCCGGTGGTGACCAGCAGCACGGTCGGGGCGGCGTGCACCGGTGCCTCGGCGAGGCCCAGGGCGGCGAGCAGTCCCAGCTGCCCGGGGCCCAGGTAGGTGCCGGCGGCCAGTGCCCGGGTCCCGGCGGCGATGTCGCTGCCGGCGGCGCGGACGTAGGTTCCCGTGGCCGTGGCGGGCAGCCGGACGGTGGCGGGGCTGCCGGGTTCGGGGAAGACGTCCGGCTCGGCCGCTTCGATCGGTACGACGGCGTCCGCACCCGGCGGGATCATTGCCCCGGTCATGATCGGGGCCGCGGTCCCGGCGGCCAGGGCGGCGGGTTGGGCGCCTGCGGGCACCGGGTCGGTGACGCGCAGCTCGGTGCCGCCCTCGGCCAGGTCCGCGCTGCGCACGGCGTATCCGTCCATTTGGGAGTTGGCGAACGGCGGGAGGTCCAGCGGCGCGGTAATGTTTCGGGCCAGTCCGCGGCCCAGCGCGTCGGCCAGCGGCACGGTGTCGGTGCGGACGGCGAGGCCTGCCAGCAGTGCGCGGACCTTGTCCCGGTGCGCCTCGACGCTGGCCGGTCCCGCCTTGGCGGGCTGGGGTCGGGAGTGCATGGGTGCGTGTCCTTCGGCTCGGCGGGCTGGGTTTCTCGGCGGACTGGGGTTCTGGTGTGGCAGGGGTCTGGCGGCGCTCCGGTTAGGAGGTCACGTCAACTGTAACCGTGTGGTATCCGGTGGCTCCGTCCGGCGCGACGGGGGCCTGTGCCTCCACCTGGACGGCTCCCGTGGCGTCCGTGGCGCGGACCTGCACCTCGTAGCTGCCCGGCCCCAGCGGCAGGGCCAGTCTCCATTGCCGCCAGGTGTCAGCGGAGATGCCGGGGGCCAGCTCGGCGGCCTTCCAGTCGCCGCGGTTCACCCGCACCTCCACGGCGCGGATCCCCCGGTGCTGGGCCCAGGCCACCCCGCCGAAGGTCACCGTCCCGGCCGGGACCTTCCGGCCCGCGCGGGGCACGTCGATCCGGGACGAGGTCTTGATCGGCCCGCGCTCGCTCCAGCCGCGCGGGGTCCAGTAGCCCTCGTCGGCGGCGAAGCGGGTGACCTTCAGCTCGGTGAGCCACTTGGTGGCCGAGACGTAGCCGTAGAGGCCGGGGACGACAAGGCGCACCGGGAAGCCGTGTTCCAGCGGCAGCGGCGCACCGTTCATGCCGATAGCCAGGATCGCGTCCCGGTTGTCCGTGAGGGCCTCCAGCGGCGACCCGGCGGTCCAGCCGTCCACGCTGCGCGAGAGCACCATGTCCGCGCCCTGTTGCGGTCCGGCCTGTGCCAGCAGCTCGCGGACCGGCCAGCCCAGCCACCGGGCGTTGCCGATCAGGTCCCCGCCCACCTCGTTGGAGACGCAGGCGATGGTGATGTGCCGTTCGATCAGGGGTTTGGCGAGCAGCGCCTGGAAGTCAAGTTCCACTGGCCGGTCCACCATCCCGGTGACCGTGAGCTTCCAGGTCCGGGGATCCACCACAGGGACGCGCAGGGCGGTGTCGATCCGGTAGAAATCGTCCGCCGGGGTCACCAGCGGGCCCTGGCCTGGCAGTTGCTGGTCCGCGCCGGCGGGAACGGGCGGGGCGGCCGAGGCGGGGGCGGGAAGTGCCAGGGTGCTGCGGTAGCCGGTGACGGCGGCCGTGGCGCCGCGGAGCGTGCCGGCGAGCACGCCGCCGAGGGCCGCGACACCCGCCGTGATGGAGAAGCTGCGGAGGAACCGGCGTCGGGTGGCCGGTTCCTTCCCGGCGTCCGGGGCCGGCAGTGCCGCTGGGAGTGTCTCCGGTGGCGTCTCCGGCTCTAACGCTCTCTCCGGCGCCGCCGTACCGCGCGTCTCCTCCGCCGTCGTCCGCCAGTCACGGAGGGCGCCGATCAGCCAGCCCAGCAGCACCACGGCGACGGCGGCGGCCAGCAGCGGGGCGGGAACGGCAGCCCCGTCCGCCTCCGGCCGGCCCAGCACCGCGGCGAGTCCGGCCAGTCCGAACACCGCGACGACGGCCGCCCCGGCGAAGCGGCGGCGCAGTTCCAGGACCCCGGCGACGGCGGCCAGCACGGCGATCGCCAGGCCCATGCCGGTGAGCAGGGCGAGCTTGTCGGCGGTGCCGAACAGGGAGATGGCCCACTCCTTGACGCCGGGCGGGACGGCGTCGATCACGGCCCCGCCCACAGCCGTCACGGGAGAGACCGAGGGGCTCAGCAACCCGGCCGCGAGCTCGCCGGCGGCCACGCCGGCTCCCACCGCGGCCAACCCGGAGGCCGCCGCCCAGCGGGACACGCGCGGTCCTACGATCTCCGGCCCGGGCGGGACCGGGCGCTGCGCCACCGGCTGCGGGGTATTCATCCTCCCAGCATAGATTCGCCGGGGAGATTCGCCGCCGGGTTCAAGGGCTGGGTCCGCCCGCCGGGTTCGCGGGCTGCGTTCGCTGGATGGATTCGCGGCTGCCGGGCGGTGATGCCCCGGCGCAGGTGGCGTAGCCTGACACTATGACTGTTCAGCTTGGCATGCCCCAGCCCCGCGCGGAGGGTGGCTCCGGTCCGCAGGCGCCACAGCCGGCCGGACGCCCGGCCGGGCTGCCCGCGGGCCTGGTGGACCGCTACGGCCGCGTCGCCACGGACATGCGCCTGTCGCTGACGGACAAGTGCAACCTCCGCTGCAGCTACTGCATGCCCGCCGAGGGCCTGGAGTGGCTGTCCAAGGCGGCCGTGATGAGCGCCGAGGAGATCGTCCGGATTGTGAGGATCGGCGTGGACAGCCTGGGCGTCCGCGAACTCCGGCTCACCGGCGGCGAACCCCTGGTTCGCGCGGACTTGCTGGACATCATCAGCTCCCTCCGCCACGCTCACCCGGACCTGCCGATCTCCATGACCACCAACGCCGTCGGCCTGGACAAGAAGGCCCAGGCGCTGAAGAACGCCGGCCTGACCCGGATCAACGTCTCCCTGGACTCGCTCCACGAGGAGACCTTCACCCAGCTGACCCGGCGTCCGTTCCTGAACAAGGTGCTCGCCGGCGTCGACGCCGCCTGGGCCGCGGGCCTCGGACCGGTGAAACTGAACGCCGTCCTGATGCGCGGCATCAACGACGCCGAGGCCCCCTCCCTGCTGGCCTGGGCACTGGGCCGCGGTTACGAGCTCCGCTTCATCGAACAGATGCCCCTGGACGCAGACCATGGCTGGACCCGACGGAACATGATCACCGCCGCCGAGATCCGGGACCTGCTGTCCGTGGACTATGTCCTGTCCGCCGACCCGCGGGAACGCGACGGCGCCCCGGCCGAACGCTTCGAGGTCCGCGCCCGGGTCCCCGGCACGGACACCGCGGAGGGACCCATCCTGGGCACCGTGGGAATTATCGCCTCGGTCACCGAGCCGTTCTGCGCGGACTGCCGGCGCACCCGGATCACCGCCGAGGGCAAGATCATGAGCTGCCTCTTCTCGCACGAGGAGACGGACCTGTTGGGGCTGCTGCGCAGCGGCGCCACCGACGAACAGCTCGCCGAACGCTGGCAGGACGCCATGTGGGCCAAGCCCAAGGCCCACGGCATGGACCACGTGGGCCTCGACGCCCCCGACTTCGTCCAGCCGGACCGCAGCATGAGCGCCATCGGAGGCTGACCCACCCGTGATCGTCCGTTACTTCGCTGCCGCGCGCGCCGCCGCCGGCGTCGACGAGGAAACTTTCCAGCTGCCCGAGGGCGCCGACGTTGCCGGCCTGCTCGAAGCCGTGCTCGCCGTCGACCGTCCGGTCCCGCCCGCCGGCACTCCCCCGCTGGCCCGGCTGCTGTCCCGTTCCAGCTTCCTGCTCAACGAGGTGGCCGTCCGGGACCACGCCACGGCGCTGGCCCCGGACGACGTCGTCGACGTCCTGCCGCCGTTCGCCGGCGGCTAGGAACCCGCCGGGAAACTACTCCCCCGCGAGGGCGGCCCGGACGGTGTCTGCCACGGCGGCCGCGCCGCGCTCGCCCATGATGATCGTGTAGTGGTTCACGTCCGGGACGTCCCGGACCTGCAGGGACGGCAGCTTCTCCGCCCAGGTCTCGAGGTAGCCCGGCGCGTACAGGCCGGCGGGTTCGTTGAGCAGCCCGCGCGGCGCCCGCAGTACCTGGGTCGACACCGTGAGGTCCGCCAGCGCCTTCAGCAGCGAGGAGCCCCGGTGCAGGTCCGCGGTGTCCTCCGCCATCGCCTCGTACCGGGTGGCAGGCTTCAGTTCCGGGGCCTCGCCGGTGAGGTCGTAGTCCACGTAGTCGTCCACGAACGGCCCCCAGTCGGAGGCGAAGGCCGGGTGCTTGCGCCAGAAGGAGCGGTAGACCTCGCGGCTGGTGAAGGTGGCATTGAGCCGCTCCGCCGCCGGGCCCAGGATGGAGGAGACGATCTCGGCGTCGGAGAGCCCCTCCGGGACCTGCAGCGGCAGGCCGCCGTCCACCAGCACCAGGGACCGGACCCGCTCCGGGGACAAGTCCGAGAGGACCACGGAGGCGAAGCCGCCCATGGAGTGGCCCACCACGACAACGGGGCCGGGGGCGAGTTCGGCCAGCACGGCGGTGAGGTCCTCCGCGTGCGAGGTCATGCCGTACGGGGCGGGCAGGGCGTTGCTGCGGCCGCGGCCGCGCAGGTCCGGGGCGATGATCCGCACGTCGGGCAGCGCCTCGGCCAGGTACGCCCAGCACTTGTGCGAGGCGGTGACGCCGTGGACGGCCAGGATGGTCGGGGCGTCGGAGCTGTCCTCCGGGCCCCAGATGGCGGTGTGCATGGTGCCGCCGCGCACGGGGACCTCGACGGTCCGGTAGGTCTGCTGGCTGGTGGTCTGGGTCATGGGTTCGTCCCTTCCTGGGGCGGGGTGGGGTTCGCGGCGGTAGTGGGGGCGGGAAGGCCGGGGTTCGGGGCCAGCCCGCGTTCGATGAACTGCATCATTTCCTCGAAGACGTGCTCGGGAATCTCGGGCCTGGCGCCGGCGGCCGGTTCGGCGCCTTCCTCGTCCCAGAGCACCCAGCGCATGCCGATCAGCTCGCCGATGCCCATCAACGCCCAGGCCGCGACGGTGGGGTCCATGTCCCGGACCTCCCCCGCGAGCTGGGCTGACTTCAGGCCCTCGATGTAGCCGTTGACGATCCGGGTGTAGTGCAGGCGGAGGGCGCCGGGCGAGACGAACTCGGCCTGGCGGATGATCCGGTACAGCGCGGGGTGCTCGGCGGTGAAGCGGAAGAACGCCCGGAAGCCGGCCCGTTCGGCGTCGATCCGGTTACCGGCGCTGCGGGCGGCGTCGGTCATGGCGTGCCGGACCCGGCGGTTGAGGTCCTCCACCACCTCGTCGAAAATCGTCTGCTTCCCGTCGAAGTAGAGGTAGAAGGTGCCGAGTCCGACGCCGGCGGCCTCGGTGATCTTGACGATCGAGGCGTCGTGGTAGCCCACCGAGGCGAACACGGCCTCGGCGGCCTCGAGCAGCTTGGCGCGAGTGCGGGTGCCGCGGGCGGTGCGGGGTGCGGTGCTCATCGCCGGCCTCCGGGGGTCGATGCAGTGGTGGTTGATGCGGTGGTCGGGGTGGCGCCGTCCGAGTGACGGGCGGCGAGATCCTGCCGGAGCCGGGCGCGCAGCACCTTGTTCAGCGCCGTGCGCGGCAGCCCGGCGACCAGTTCCACCCGCGACGGGACCTTAAAGCGGGCCAGCTGGCCGGCGCAGTGGTCCAGCAGGTCCTGCTCGTCGGTGGCCATCCCGGGCCGGACCACCACGAACGCCTGCCCGGTCTCGCCCCAGCGGGGATCTTCAACGCCGACGACGGCGGCCTGCGCCACCGCCGGGTGGGCCAGGAGGACGGCCTCCACCTCGGAGGGCGAGACGTTCTCGCCGCCGGAGATGTAGATGTCCTTGAGCCGGTCCACCACCTTGATGTACCCGTCGGCATCGCGCTCGACCAGGTCACCGGTGTGCAGCCAGCCGCCGGCGAGGACCGCCGCCGTCGCGGCCGGGTCGCGGAAGTAGCCGGCGAAGACGCCGGGGCCACCCACCAGGAGCTCGCCGGCGGCCGCGCCGTCGAGGATCTCCCCGGTGGTGGGATCGGCGACCGCCACCTCGACGTGCGGGTAGGGCTTGCCGGAGTAGCCGACCATCCGCTCGGCGTCCTGGTTGGGCAGGCAGAGCACGTTTGGGGACGCCTCGGTAAGGCCGTAGCCCTGGCTCAGCGCCACCCCCTTGCGGTGCCAGATCCGCAGCAGTGGCGCGGGCATGGGCGCCCCGCCGACGACGGCGTGCCGGAGGCCGCCGAGTTCCGCGGCGGCGAAGTCGGGGTGCTCGGCCAGCATCAGGTACTGGGTGGGCACGCCCATCAGCATGGTGACGCCGCGTTCGTCGATCAGCTGCAGCACCCGGCCGGGATCGAAGCCGCGCTCCAGCACCACCGTGGCCCCCACCCACCAGGCCAGCAGCGGCTGGATGTTCCAGCCGCCCACGTGGAACTGAGGGAGGACGGCCAGGACCACGTCACTGCTGCCCATGTCCAGGGTGCGGGAGAGCGAGAGGTTGTTCCAGAAGCAGTTGGCGTGGGTCAGCACGGCGGCCTTGCTGGGCCCCTCGGTGCCGGAGGTGAAGATCATCAGCAGGGCGTCGTCGTCCTGCACGGACTGCCGCGGCAGCTCGGCCGGCGCCGGGGTGACCCGGGTAGGCGGCGGGACGGACTTCTCCACCCCGCCCGGACCCAGCGCCGCGGTCCGTGGCCGGTGCGCCAGCAGGGCGCAGGCGGCGGCGCCCAGGGAGTCCAGGTCCGCCTCGACGAGCAGCAGGTGCGGTTCGGCGAGTTCCAGCTGCACGGCCAGTTCCCGGGGCGAGAGCCGCCAGGACAGGGGCACCAGCACCAGGCCGGCCTTGGCGCAGGCGAAGAACGCCACCACGTGGTCGGTGCTGTTGCCGGTGAGGCTCGCCACCCGGTCCCCCACCCGGTACCCGGCTTCGCGGAACCCCTCGGCCAGGGCCGCGGCGCGGCGCTCCAGTTCGAGGTAGGTCAGGGCGCAGCCCCGGTCATCGATCGCGACCCGGTGCGGGGTGGCGTGGCTGCGGTCGGTGGTCCAGCGGCCCAGGGTGTGGAGCCCGTCCCCGCGAACAGAGCCTGCGATGTGGACCGCGGCGGAAGCCGTGTCGGTGGTCATGCTGCGTCCTCCAGAATTTCCCGCGGCGTCTCGGTGGTGCCGTTGCCGGCCCGGCCGCGGCGCCGTTGGGCCAGCCGCTCCGCGGTCCCGGCGATGCCGCCCGGGAGGAAGAGCACCACCAGGATGAACAGCGTGCCGAGGATGAACAGCGGTTCAGACAACGGTACCCGCAGGATGTCCGGAAGGCCCTTGACGGCCTCGGAGTTGGCCAGCGCGGTGAGCCGCTGGTCCAGGATGGTGTAGAAGACGCCGCCGATCACGGCGCCCCAGCGTGAGCCCACGCCGCCGAGTACCACCATGACCAGCAGGGTGATGGTCAGGTCCGAGGAGATGGCCCGGGGCACCGCGCCGCTTTGCAGCAGCAGGAACACCATGCCAATCACACCCACGAGGATCGCGGAGACCACGAAGATCAGCAGCTTCACCAGGTACGGCTGCAGGCCCAGGACGCGGACACGGAGTTCGTTCTCGCGGACCGCGGCGGCGGTGTGGCCGGCCCGGGAGGACTGCACCCAGGTGACGATGATGAAGACAACCACCAGCACGGCCAGCGCCAGCCAGTAGAGGTTCCGGGTGTTCACCACGCCCACCAGGGCCTCGGGCAGGTTGTCCGTGCGCAGGGTCAGGCCCTCGTCGCCGCCGGTCCGGCCGTCCGGGTTGCGGCCGACGATCACCGAGCCGGCCTGGGCGAAGGCGAGGGTGACCATGGCGAACGGGATGCCGCCGACGCGGAGGCTGATGCTGCCCACCACATGCGCCAGCACGATCACGATCAGCAGCGTCAGCCCCATGGCCGGCAGCAGCGGAATCTCCAGGTTCTTCAGGATGATCGCGAGCCCGTAGACGCCGGCGCCGAAATAGAGGGCGTGGCCGAAGGAGAGCAGCCCCGCGACGCCGAGGAGCAGGTGGTAGGTCAGCGCGGCCGCGGCCATCAGCATGCTCATGGCCAGCAGCTGCAGCGATCCCGGGGTGTAGCTGGGACCGGGCAGGATCCCGGGCAGGGACAGGTTGAGCAGCGGCAGGAGGACCAGGAGCAGTACCCCGGCCAGGCCCGCGGCCCAGCCGGCAACCCGGCGGCCGGTGACGGGGCGGCCTCCCCTGCCGCGGCCGGCGCCGGGCGTGCCCGCGGTGCGTGCGCCGTCGTCGTGGGTGGCGCCCTGGCGGCGGGACCGGCGGACTGCGCCGGTCCCGGCGGTGGTCCCGGCGTCGCCGCCGGTGGTGGTCTCGGTGTTGCTGCCGGTGGTGGTCATGCGGTTCTCCCAAGCAGGCCGGTGGGGCGGACGAGCAGTACGACGCCGAGGGCCAGCACCACGACGAAGTCGCCGGTGCCGCCGAGGTAGAAGTTGGCGAACTGCTGCAGGACGGCGACGGCGACGGCGGCGATGGCCGCGCCGGTCAGCGAGCCGAGCCCGCCGATCACCGTGACGATGAAGGCGAAGATCAGCAGCGAGCCGCCGAGCATCGGTGAGACGTAGCCGAAGTAGTGCGAGGCGAGGACGCCGCCTAGTCCGGCGGCGGCGCCGCCGATGGTGAAGACCAGGGTGAAGGCCTTGCGGACGTCGATGCCCAGGGCGGTGACCATGGAGCGGTTCTCGACGCCGGCGCGGATGATCATGCCGTAGCGGGTCTTCTTCAGGAAGAAGACCAGGGCCAGCAGCACCAGGACCGCCGCGAGGATGCAGACGAACCGGTCGTTGGGGACGCGGGCGCCCAGGATGTCGGTGGTGTCCTTGAACCAGGCCGGTCCCTGGATGAAGACAGGGTCGGTCCCCCAGATGCCGTCGAACAGGGCGACAGTGGCCAGCGAGAGGCCAAGGGTGACCAGGACCTGTTCGATGTGGCGCTGGTAGAGGCGCCGGATCAGGACGAACTCGGTGAAGGCCGCGAACGCGGCGCCGGCGGCGGCACCGATCAGCAGGGAGACCAGGAAGATCCCCCAGTTATCGGACCCGGCGCGGCGGGCGATCTCCCAGCCGGTGAAGGCGCCGAGGGTCAGGAAGGCCCCGTGGGCGAAGTTGAGCACGCCCATCAGGCCGTAGATCAGGGACAGGCCGGCGGCGACGAGGAAGTACAGCGCCCCGAGGCCGAGGCCGGTGAAGAGCAGGAGGATGACGGTACTCACTGGGCGGCGCCTTTCACGGCAGCGTGGGAGGCCTGGTCCGCACCCGGGTGCGGGTCGTTGGAGACGCCGAGGTGGCGCTGGATCAGGGCGGCGTCGTCGAGGAATTCCTGTGCCGGGCCGGTGTGGACCACGCGGCCGCCGGAGAGGACGACGGCGTCGCCGGCGAGCTGGCGGACCACCTGGAGGTTCTGTTCCACCAACAGGATCGGCACGGTCCGGGCGGCCTCGGCCAGGGTCTCGGCGACCTCGCCGACGATCTTGGGGGCCAGGCCCTTGGTGGGTTCGTCGACCAGCAGGACCTTGTTCGTGTTCAGCAGGGCGCGGGCCAGCGAGACCATCTGCTGCTGGCCGCCGGAGAGCGTCCCGGCCATCTGGCCGGCGCGGGCCAGCAGGTCCGGGAAGAGCTCCTCGACCAGCTGGCGGCGCGGCGCGGCGTCGCGTTCGGCCAGGCGCAGGTTCTCGGCGACCGTGAGCTTGGAGAACACCTCGCGGTCCTCGGGGACGTAGCCAACGCCGCGCTGGATGATCCGGTAGGTGGGGTCCTTGTCGATCCGTTCGCCGTCGAGCGTGACTGCCCCGGAGCGATCGATCAGGCCGATGATGGCCTTGATGGTGCTGGTCTTGCCGACGCCGTTGCGGCCCAGCAGCGCAGTGATCCCGGCGGCGGGGACGGAGAACGAGACATCCTCCACCACCTGCTGGCCGGCGATATTGGCGCTGAGGCGGTCAACGGTGAGGATCGGCGTGGCGGGGCCTGGGGCGGCGCCCGGGGTTTCGGGTTGGGGGTCCGCGGCGGGGCTCATACTGGTTCTCCGAGGTAGGCGCTTTGCACGGTGGGGTTGGCCATGACGGCGTCGGGGCTGTCCAGGGCCAGCAGGCTGCCGTGGTGCATCACGGCCACCCGGTCCACCAGGCCCAGCACCACGTCCATGTGGTGCTCGACCATCATGACCGTGCAGCCGCGGTCCCGGTGCATCCCCCGGATGATGGCGGTGAGGGACGGGACGTCCCCCGACGCCACCCCGGCCATCGGCTCATCGAGGAGGACGACGGCGGGATCCGTCGCCAGCAGCACGGCGATCTCCACCTTGCGCTTCTCGCCGTGCGAGAGGTCCCCGGCCGCCGTCGTGAGCTGGCCGCTGAGTCCCACCTCGGCGATGGTGCCCAGGGCGATCCGGGTGGCCTCGTCCGAGGAGCCGGGGAAGCGCAGGATGTTCAGGCTTCCGCCGAGCTTGGCCTGCGCGGCGAGCCGGACATTCTCCAGGACGGAGAGCCGGGGGAAGAGGTTGGAGGTCTGGAAGGTCCGGCCCAGCCCCGCCCTCGCGCGGCGGTGGATCGGCTCGTTGGTGATCGGCCGTCCGTTCAGGGCAATGCTGCCCGCGGTGGGGCGCAGCACGCCGGAGATCAGGTTGAAGAGGGTGGTCTTGCCGGCGCCGTTGGGGCCGATCACGCCGATCATCTCGCCGGCGTTGACGGTGAAGCCGACGTCCTGGAGGATGCGGGCGCCGCCGATCTGCAGGCCGAGGCCGTCCGCCTCAAGGGCGGGCGTGGCTGGGGTAGTCATACGGGTCCTTTGTTCTGGCTCGAAGGCCGGTGCGGCCGGGCCGGGGCGGAATTCTCCGCGCCCGGCCCGGCCGCCGCTGGCTACTTCTTCTCCGGCGGGGCGACGGTGTCGCCGGGCACGGCCTTGATCAGCTGCGGGGTCCAGGCGCCGTCCTTCTGGACGAGCTTGGCCTGGTACATGTCCTGGATCAGGGCGTGGTCCGAGGCACGGACCGTTTCCTTGCCCTTGGGTCCGTCGAAGCTGTAGCCCTCGAGGGCCTTGACCATGGCGTCGGGGTCGGTGCCGCCGCCCTGCTTGATGGCCTGGACGATCAGCTGGCCGGCGACGAAGCCGTCCGGGGTGAAGAGGTCGGCCTTGCCGCCGGCCTTCTCGACGCCGGCGATCATCTTCTTCTCGACGTCGGTGCCTGAGGCGCCCGGGAAGTAGTGGTTGAGGAAGCTGATCTTGGAGCTCGCCGGGCCGTAGGCATTGAAGCTGGAGGCGTCGCCGAGGCCGGTGACCACGGGAGCGGAGTCGAAGACGCCCTGCTGGCTCAGGGCCTGCCACATGGTTCCGGTGGTGGCACCGGCCCAGGCGACGAAGACCAGGTCTGCCTTGGCGTCCAGCAGCTGGCGCGCGAACGGCGTCAGTTCCTGGTTCTCCGGGACCAGCACGGAGCTGACGTTGGCGCCCTTGGCCCCGAGCACGGCCTTGACCGCGGCGACGTTGCCCTGGCCGAAGGCGTTGTCCTGGGCGAAGACGACGACCTTCTTGCCCTTGGTGTCGATGAACGTGCCCGCGGTGGCGACGTCCTGCAGGCTCTGCCGGCCGGAGCGGAAGGTGTACTTGTTGACGCCCTGGATCGCGTCGGTGGCGGCGGGGCCGGAAATGTAGAGGACCTTGTTCTGCTGGGCCTGTTCGGCGAGCTTGACGGCGATGCCGGAGGAGGCGGTGCCGCCGATGATCTTGTAGCCCTTGCCGATCATGTCCTTGGCGGCGGCGACGGCCTTGTCCGGGTCGCCGGCGTCGTCGGTGTAGGTCAGGTTGATCTTGGCGCCGTTGACCTCGCCGCTGCCGCCGGTGGCGTAGTCGATGCCGGCCTGTAGGCCCTGGTAGTAGGTGGCGCCGTAGGCCGCCAGGGCCCCGGTCTTGGAGTAGATGATGCCGACGTTGACGGGCTCGGCGGCCTTGCCGGAGCCCGCGGGGGCTGCCGAGCCGGCGGTGGGCGCGCAGGCGCTCAGGGCCAGGCCGGAGGCCATCACGGCTGCCATCAGGAACTTCTTTGTGTCCTTCACGGGATGCCTTTCGGTGAAAATCCGAGGAGTGGGGGCAGAGGAGATCTGAGTCCAACCTGAAAGGTGATTCAGATTACAGTCAATCTATGGCGCGACTCACACGCTGTCAACGGATTCCGGTGCCGGCTGTGCAACGAAATGGCAACGAAGTTGCCTCTCCCCCGCTTCGACCAACTGCGCCTTAGCGGCTCCCCGCGGCCGCCCTTTACTCCCGGTGCGGCCCGCGTGAAGATGATCCCGGGGCCGCAGCGCGGTCCGGGGAAAGACAGGGAAGGACCGAGAAGGAGCGGGGTGGTGCGGCATGAACCGACGGTTGACGGGCGCCACGCTCGGCGCCCTGGCTGATTTCCTGGGGCGCTGGAGCGGCACCACCCGCTGGGAGGCCACCGCATGGGGTCCGGCAAGGAGCGCGGCGGCGGAGGTGGAGTTCGCGCGGGCGGCGGGTGGGCTGGCGGTCACGGTGGCGTTCCGGCACGCCGAGGCCGACGGCGGCGTCGCCACCGTCACGGGGGTGCTCACCGAGGATCCGCGCCACCCCGGGGCGCTCCTATACGAAATTCACGGTGCACGCGCCGGCGTCGTAGGCCTGCCCTTGGATGGGCGCGCACCGGACGCGCCGGCGCGGGCCGCCTGGCACGACGGCGTGCTGACCATCGAGCGGCGCAGCGCCCGGGGCACGGCCCGGCACACGCTGCAGGTGCGCGATGGCGAACTCATCCACTCCGCCGGGCTGCGGCTGGGAGCCGCCGGGGAGTTCACCCCGTTCATGACGACGGTGTGCCGCCGGGTCCCGGCGGCGGCGCCGGTTTAGAGCCCGAAGGTCTCGGTTTCCTCGAAGGGTCCCACCACGGTGACGGTCCGCGGGGCGGCGGCGAGTTCGCGGGCGAGTTCCTGGACCTCGGCGGCGGTGACGGCCTGGATCTGCCGCAGGGTCTCGTCGATGTCCTGGTATTCGCCGGAGACCAGTTCGGCCCGGCCCAGGCGGGACATCCGCGAACCGGTGTCCTCCAGCGCCAGGACGATCCCGCCGCTGAGCTGGCCCACGGCCTTGCGCAGCTCCTCCTCGGTGATGCCGCCCTCGGCGAGCTTGTCCAGCTCGGCGCCCAGCAGGTCCAGCACCTGGCGGACCTTTGTGGGGGTGCAGCCGGCGTACATGCCGAAGTACCCGGCGTCGGCGTAGGAAGAGGCGAAGGAGTAGGTCGAGTAGACCAGGCCGCGCTTCTCGCGGACCTCCTGGAACAGGCGGGAGGACATGCCGCCGCCGAGGACGGCGTTGAGGACGCTCATGACGAAGCGGCGGTCATCGGTGGCCACCAGCGAGGGGCAGCCCACAATGATGTTGGCCTGCTCCACGGGGCGCTTGACCACGTGCAGGCCGGCGGTGCCGGTGATCACGGCGCGTTCGGTCGCGCGGCGCTGCACCGGGGCGGCGTCGGCCTCGAGGTCCCAGCCGGCGGTCTCCAGGGCGTCCACCACGAGGCGGCAGACGACGTCGTGGTCCAGTCCCCCGGCGGCGGTGATGACGAGCTCGTCCGGGCGGTAGTAGCGCCGGTAGTGGTCCCAGACCGAATCCCGGGCAACGGCGCGGATGGCCTCGGGAGTGCCGCCGATGGGGCGGCCCAGCGGGTGGGAGCCGAGGACCGCGGCGACAAAGTGCTCGTGGGCGACGTCGGTGGGGTCGTCGCTGTCCATCGCGATCTCCTCGAGGATGACGTCGCGTTCCTGCTCCATCTCCTGCGGGTCGAGGACGGCGCCGGTGATCATGTCGGCGATGACGTCGATCGCCATCGGCAGGTCCGTGTCGAGGACCCGGGCGAAGTAGCAGGTGCTTTCCTTGGCGGTGGCCGCGTTGGATTCGCCGCCCACCTCGTCGAAGGCGGAGGCGATCTCCAGGGCGGTGCGCTTCCGGGTGCCCTTGAAGAGGAGGTGTTCCAGGAAGTGGGTGGAGCCGTGCTGGCCGGGGGCCTCGTCCCGGGATCCGACGCCGACCCAGAAACCGATCGTGGCGGAGCGCTGGCCGGGCATCGCCTCGGTCAGCACCCGGACGCCGCCGGGGAGCACCGAACGCCGCACCTCCGAACCGCCGTCGGCCCCGTGGATCAGGGTGTCGGCGTGCTGGTTCTGCTCGAGCGGCAGCGGGACGAGAGTCATTAAGGCCTTTCAAAAAACCGTGCTGGAAGGGTGCCAAATCTGCCTGCCATCCTACCCGCGGCGGCGGCCGTTGATCGGGAGGGACTACTCCGCGGACTCCGCGGCGGCGTCGGCGCCCTCTTCCTCGGCCACGACGGGCGAGAGGGAGAGCTTGCCGCGGTCATCGATCTTGGTGATTTCCACCTGGATCTTCTGGCCGACGGAGACGACGTCCTCGACGTTGTCCACGCGCTTGCCACCGGCGATCTTGCGCAGCTCGGAGATGTGCAGCAGACCGTCCTTGCCCGGGGTCAGGGAAACGAAGGCGCCGAAGGTGGTGGTCTTGACGACCGTACCCAGGTAGCGCTCACCGATTTCCGGGACCTGCGGGTTGGCGATGGCGTTGATCGCGGAACGGGCGGCGTCCGCGGACGGGCCGTTGGTGGCGCCGATGTAGACGGTGCCGTCGTCCTCGATCGAGATGTCCGCGCCGGTGTCCTCCTGGATCTGGTTGATCATCTTGCCCTTCGGGCCGATGACCTCGCCGATCTTGTCTACCGGGATCTTGACCGCAATGACGCGCGGAGCGAACTCGGAGAGCTCGTCCGGGGTGTCGATCGCGGAGTTCAGGACGTCCAGGATGTGGAGGCGGGCTTCGCGGGCCTGCTTGAGGGCCGCTGCCAGCACGGAGGCCGGGATGCCGTCGAGCTTGGTGTCCAGCTGGATGGCCGTCACGAACTCGGAGGTACCGGCGACCTTGAAGTCCATGTCGCCGAAGGCATCTTCGGCGCCGAGGATGTCGGTCAGGGCGGCGTAGCGGGTCTGGCCGTCAACCTGGTCAGAGACCAGGCCCATGGCGATACCGGCGACGGCGGCCTTCAGGGGCACACCGGCGTTCAGCAGCGACAGGGTGGAGGCGCAGACGGAGCCCATCGACGTCGAACCGTTGGATCCGAGAGCCTCGGAGACCTGGCGGATGGCGTAGGGGAACTCCTCGCGGGACGGCAGCACGGGCACGATGGCGCGCTCTGCCAGGGCACCGTGGCCGATTTCGCGGCGCTTCGGCGAACCGACGCGGCCGGTCTCACCGGTGGAGTACGGCGGGAAGTTGTAGTTGTGCATGTAGCGCTTGCGCGTCACCGGCGACAGCGAGTCGATCTGCTGTTCCATCTTCAGCATGTTCAGCGTGGTGACACCCATGATCTGGGTCTCGCCGCGTTCGAAGATGGCCGAACCGTGGACGCGGGGCAGGACCTCGACCTCGGCGGTGAGCTGGCGGATGTCCGTCAGGCCACGGCCGTCGATGCGGACCTGGTCCTTGAGGATGCGCTGGCGCACGACCTGCTTGGTGACGGAGCGGAAGGCTGCGGAGAGTTCCTTCTCGCGGCCCTCGAACTGGCCGGCCAGGGAGGAGAGGACCTCGTCCTTGAGCGCGTCGGAGGCGGCATCGCGTTCCTGCTTGTCGGCGATCTGGAAGACCGCGGCAAGCTTCTCGGCGGCGGCGGACTCGACGGCGGCGTAGGTGTCGTCCTCGTAGTCCAGGAAGACCGGGAACTCGACCGTGGGCTTGGCGGCCCGGGCGGCGAGGTCGGACTGGGCGTCGCAGAGAGCCTTGATGAACGGCTTGGCAGCCTCAAGGCCCTCGGCCACGACCTCTTCGGTCGGGGCGGTGGCGCCCTGTTCCTTGATCAGGTTCCAGGAGTTGTCGGTGGCCTCGGCCTCGACCATCATGATCGCGACGTCGTCACCTGCAACGCGGCCGGCGACGACCATGTTGAAGACCGAGTTCTCCAGCTGGGAGTGCTTCGGGAAGGCAACCCACTGGGAGCCCTGCTCGTCGGCGACGAGGGCAACGCGGACGCCGCCGATCGGGCCGGAGAACGGCAGGCCGGAGAGCTGGGTGGACATCGAGGACGCGTTGATCGCGACGACGTCGTAGAGCTCGTCCGGGTTGATGGAGAGCACGGTAACGACGATCTGGACCTCGTTGCGCAGGCCCTTGATGAAGGCCGGGCGCAGCGGGCGGTCCATCAGGCGGCAGGCCAGGATCGCTTCGGTGGACGGGCGGCCTTCGCGGCGGAAGAACGAGCCCGGGATGCGGCCGGCGGCGTACATGCGCTCTTCGACGTCGACGGTCAGCGGGAAGAAGTCAAAGCCTTCACGCGGGTGCTTGCCCGCCGTGGTGGCCGACAGCAGAGCGGTTTCTTCGTCGATGTAGACCATCGCGGCACCGGCGGCCTGCTTGGCAAGGCGGCCGGTTTCGAAGCGGATGACCCGCTTGCCGAAGCGGCCATTGTCAATGACGGCTTCCGAGAACTGGATTTCGGGACCCTCCATAGAGAGTCACCTCCGTTTCTTGTGTCACGGAGTCCAGCCGCATCAACCCAGTCCGGCATCTGTCTACCTGGACTGCACTGCACCCGGTCATCGATCGAGACCCACGGGCCCGGGCTTCGGTTCCTTGAAGCCCTTCCCGGAGGTCACTACCGAGGACCGCGAATGCGTGATGCGGTTGATCCTCCTGTTGAGTTTTTTTGAAGAAGGCGGCCCCTTTCCGAGGGAAAGGGGCCGCCCCTAAAGCTGACTAGCGGCGCAGGCCGAGGCGCTCGATGAGCGCACGGTAGCGGTTGATGTCAGTGTTCTTGAGGTAGGTGAGCATGCGCTTGCGGCGACCAACCATGGCCAGCAGACCGCGCTGGGTGTGGTAGTCGTGCTTGTGCACCTTCATGTGCTCAGTCAGATCCTTGATCCGCTGGGTCAGGACTGCAACCTGGACCTCCGGCGAACCGGTGTCGCCCTCGGACGTTGCGAAATCCTTCATGATGGACTGCTTTACAGCGGCTTCAAGTGCCACAATAACTCCTTGAGATGTGCCGTGAGGCCCGAATCAGTAATTCACTGCCGGGGATGCCGGACGCGCTTTCCACCGGAGCGGAGCGCGTGGCAGGGCCCAGCAACCACGGACTGCAGCCGGACCCACCGTTTAGTTTACGGGCACGCCGCGGACGTTGTCTAAACCGGCCCCGCGCCGGCGTCGACCTGCGGCGATCAAGCGGTGTCGGCGAGCAGCCCGCGGATGGCCAGCACGCCGCGGTAGAGCTCGGCGAACGAGGTGCTCAGCGGGGAGAGGCCCAGCCGGATGCCGTGCGGGGCTCGGAAGTCCGGGATGACGTCCTGCTTCCACAGCGTTGCGGTCATTTCCCGGAACGCCGGGTGGTCCACGGTGATGTGGCTGCCGCGCCGCGCCGGGTCCCTGGGGGTGGAGAGCTTCACGCCGGAGGGTTCCAGCCAGGCGTCGAAGAGCTCCAGGGCATAGGCGGTCAGCAGCTCGGACTTGCGCCGGATCGCCGGCATCCCGGCCTCCTCGATCAGGTCCAGGGTTCCGCGCATGGCGAGCATGCCGAAGATCGCCGGGGTGCCGCTGAGAAAACCGCGGATGCCCGGGGCCGCCTCATAGCCGGGACCCATTTCGAAGGCGTCCTTGCGGCCCATCCAGCCCCAGATGGGCTGCTGCAGGCCGGGCAGGTGCCGGGCGTTGACGTACGCGAACGCGGGCGAGCCCGGTCCCCCGTTGAGGTACTTGTAGGTGCAGCCGGCGGCGAAGTCCACGTCCGCGGCGTCCAGGGCGATCTCCACCGAGCCCGCGGAGTGGCAGAGGTCCCAAACCACCAACGCGCCGGCGTCGTGGATGGCGGCCGTGATCCCGGGCAGGTCCGCCAGGTGGCCGGAGCGGTAGGCGATCTGGCTCAGGACCACGACGGCGGTGGCGGGGCCGGTTGCGGCGCGCACCTGTTCGTCGGTCACGCCGGAGGCCTGGTCAGCCTGGATCCAGCGGATCGTCAGGTTTTCCTCGCGGGCAATCCCCTCCACCAGGTACCGGTCCGTGGGGAAGTTCTCGGTGTCCAGCACGATCTCGGTACGGGCCGGGTCCGTGACGGCGGCGAGGGCGGCCCGGATGAGCTTGTAGAGCACCACGGTGGTGGAGTCGGCGATAATGGTCTGTCCCGGGGCGGCGCCGAGCGCGACCCGGCCCAGCTGGTCGCCGATGGCCTGTGGAAGGTCCAGCCATTCCTCGTCCCAGCCACGGATCAGCCGGCCGCCCCAGCCCTGCTCGATGAACGAGGAGATGTCCGTGACGGTGCGCTTGAGCGGCCGCCCCAGGGAGTTGCCGTCCAGGTAGGACAGCTCGGATTCCGCGCCGATGAACTGGTCCCGGTAGGCGGCCAGCGGATCGGCTGCGTCGAGGTCGAGGGCGCGCTGCCACAACGGGTCGGCGCCGCTGTGCACCTTCTGGTTCTCGCTCACTGGCCGATCTCCGTTCGTACGGCGAAAAGTTCGGGGAAGAAGGTCAGCTCCAGGGCCTTCTGCAGGAATGCGGCGCCGCTGGAGCCGCCGGTGCCGGACTTCATGCCGATGGTCCGCTGCACCGTGCGGAGGTGGCGGAAGCGCCAGAGCTGGAAGTTGTCCTCCAGGTCTACGAGTTCCTCGCAGGCCTCGTAGGCGCCCCAGTTGTCCGCCGCGTTTTCGTAGATGTACTTGAACACCGGCACCAGCTCGGCGGAGAACTCGTGCGCCCGGGTGACGTCCCGGTTCAGCACCGACTCGGGCACGTCGAAGCCCTGGCGCTTGAGGTAGGCGAGGAAATCGTCGTAGATGCTGGGGGCCTCGAGCAGCTCCTGGAGCATCGCGTGCGCCTCCGGGTCTGATTCGAAGACCGGCAGCATCTTGCGGTTCTTGTTTCCCAGCAGGAATTCCACGGCCCGGTACTGGCTGGATTGGAACCCGGAGGAGTTGCCGAGGAAGCCGCGGAATTGGGAGTACTCGGTGGGCGTCAGGGTGGCCAGGACGGACCACTGCTCGGTGAGGGTCTTCTGGATGTGCTTGACCCGGGCGATGGCTTTGAGGGCGGAGCCGAGGTCGTCGCTCCGGAGCCACGCGGCGGCACTGCGCAGTTCGTGGAGCACGAGTTTCAGCCACAGCTCCGTGGTCTGGTGCTGGATGATGAACAGCAGCTCGTCGTGGTGCTCCGGTTGGCTGACCGGCTGCTGCGCGCTGAGCAGCGTGGGCAGCTGGAGGTAGGAGGCGTAGCTCATCCGGGTGCTGAAGTCACGGACGATGTCCTTGTCCAGCTCCCGGGTGTTCTTCTCAAGTGTCACGTCTGGTGCCTTCCCCGCCGGCAGGGTGTCAGCCGGCGAACAGGATCTGGTGGGTCTGGACGACGTCCAGCCGCATCTGCTCGATCAGAGCCTCCGGCCCACGGTACGCGACCATGCCGCGCAGCCGGGCCACGAATTCGACGACGACAGTCTGGTCGTACAGATCGAAGTCCTCCACGGCTTCCTGGGGCCGGTCAATGACGTGTGCCTCCACCTGGCGGCTGACGCCGTCGAAGGTGGGGTTGGAACCGACGGAGATCGCCGCGGGCCAGCGGGTACCGGCCTCATCCACTAGCCAGCCGGCGTAAATGCCGTCCGCGGGGATGTAGCCGGTGGCGTCGGCGGCGAGGTTCGCGGTGGGGAATCCCAGGTCGCGGCCGCGGGCTGCGCCGTGCACCACCGTGCCGCGCATCCGGTGCGGGCGGCCGAGGACGGCGGCGGCCGTGGCGACGTCTCCCTCGCGCAGCGCTTCGCGGACCCAGGTTGAGGAGCAGCGGCGGTCGCCGGCGCCGTGTACTGCTGCGTCTCCGTGAGTTCCGGCGTCGTGCGTTCCGGCGTCGCCTGTTCCGGCACCGTGGGTTCCGGCACCGTGCGTTTCAGTGCCATCTCTTCCGGCGCCGTGCAACGGGAAGCCCTCGGCGCCGAACTCGTTGATGACCTGGACTTCGAAGCCGAGCTTCTCCCCCAAGTCCTTCATGGTGTCCAGGTCTCCGGAGTTGCCGCGGCCGAAGCGGGTGTCGTGGCCGATGACGACGTGGCTGGCCTTGAGCGTGTCGACGATGATGGAGGAGACGAATTCTTCGGGCGTGAGGCTGGCCAGTTCCAGCGAGTACTTCATCACCAGGACGGCATCGAGGCCCACCTCGCCGAGCGCGACGAGCTTGTCTTCGAGGCCCATGATCAGCTCGGGTGCGGACTCCGGCCGGTGTACCTGAGCGGGGTGCGGGTCGAAGGTGATGACGACGGCGCGGGCGTGGTTCAGGCGGGCGGTGCGGATGAGCTGGGAGAGCACCTGCTGGTGACCTCGGTGCACGCCGTCGAAGTTGCCGATCGTGACGACGGTCGGGCCGAAGTCCGTGGGGACCTCGGACGGATCGTTCCAGATGTGGACCATCTACCTCGCCTTTTTGCTGCCTGCCAAAACACTTTTCCCGGAGGGATAGGGCCGGCTCCGGAACTCTCCTAGGTTACCCGCATTCCTCCGGCGCCCCCGACGCCGGCCGGGTCCCCGAACCCGGCCCCGCCATCGGCGCCGTGGTAGCGTCCCCCTAACGCCGACGTAGTGACATGGCATCAATTTGGGGGACAGATGAAATATGGAATGACGGGCGCCCTGGCGCTAGTGGCGATACTCGGCGGGACGCTGTGCGGGTGCGCAGCGCAGCCCACGGGCGCCGTGCAGCCTGGGCCGGCGCAGGCCGGTCCGGCGGCCGCAGATCCGACGGACGCAGGTCGGACGGACGCAGGGCGGGCTCACGGTCCGGTGGGCGGTTACGAGGGCTGGTGGAACTCGACGCCGGCCAGCGGTGACGCCCATGGCCTGCCTGCGGAGACGGTCGCCATCAATACCCGCACCAACCAGGTGGTGGACGCCTTCAACCGAAGCATCAACGACGCCGGCCGCCCCACGAAGATCAGCGATGTCGATTACATCGTCACCCCGGACCCGTCATGGCCGAAGGACTCGGTGGTCATCATTGACACTTCCACCCGTCAGGTCATCGCCAACTTCCGGGTCGATGCGGCGGGCGAGCCGATCCGGTAGGTTCCGACCTGAGCCGCAACCCGCCGTCGTTCGCGCACCGCGGCAGCCACACGCTCCGCTACCTTGTCTGGGATCGCGTCTCCACCGGTGGCACGGATGGCAACCCGTTCAACCAGGCCTCCAGTTCCCGCGGCCGCCGGAAGATCAGCACCTCGGCGGAGCCGCCGGCGCTGTTGAGGGAGCGCATAACCCGCCGCTTGCGGGTAAAGGACCGGAAGTGCCAGGCAATGATTGAGTCCTTGGCGAACAGCCGGCGAAACGTCTCCCGGTTTCCGTTGCAGACCGCCTCTTTGGAGACGACCCGTCGGATGGACCGGCGAACGAGGCGGAGCAGGGATAGCCACCGGGGGTAGTCCAGCCCGACGATGAGTTCGGCCCGGGGAACGATCAAATCCCGCCACACGCCGTAGGCGCTGTCCAGCACCCACTCGTCCAAGGCGGCGATCCGTGCGGCCGTCTCGCGTTGCTCCTCGTCGCCGGGCTGCTGCCACCCGGGCAGCCAGCCAATATCGTCATCCGCCGAGTACTCCGGGAGCCCGGTGCGTGCGGCGTAGGCCCGGGCGGCCGACGATTTTCCGCTCCCGGTGACACCGTAGAAGAGCACACGCGAGGGGCCCGGGGCCGGGGTGGGTGAGTTCATTCGCCCCAGCATGCCACACTGGGCGGATGCCCGAGTTCAGCCTCTCAGCGAGCCGCGATGTCTCCCGGTCGGAGCTGCTTGCCCTCTACGACTCCGTGGGCTGGACCGCCTACACCAACGAACCCGAGGTGCTGGAACGGGCCGTTCGAAAGTCCTCCTTTGTCGTCACGGCCTGGGCGGAAGGCGCCTTGGCTGGTCTGGCAAGGGCTATGTCCGACGACGAGACTATTTGCTACGTCCAGGACATCCTGGTGCAACCCTCTTTCCATCGTTCGGGTGTCGGCCGACAATTACTGGCCGCGGTCATGGACCGGTTCGCTCACGTGCGGCAAACGGTCCTTTTGACCGACGACGAGCCGGAACAACGGTCCTTCTACGAGTCGCAGGGATTCATCGAGGGCGGCGACTCGAAGCCCCACGCTCTGCGCGTGTTCACACTGTTCCGATAGCGGCACCTGCAACCACTCCCTCTATCTCCCGAAATCACAGTCTGAAGTAGTGGTTTTGTCGGGGTTTTTGGTGGGGGTCGAGGTGGGGTGGCGGGATATACCAGGGAGTCCCGGCCCGTGACTGGATAGTCCATTGTTCTTTGTGGATCAGGTGATGGTGGTGCGAACACAACAGGACACCGTTGTCTGTACTCGTTAGGCCGCCGCGGGACCAATAGTCGATGTGGTGGGCCTCGCACCAGGGGGCGGGGATGGTGCAGCCGGGGAAGGTGCAGCCCTTGTCGCGGGCGGTGATGGCTTTGCGGATGTGTGGCGGGAAGATCCTACTGGTCCGGCCGATGTCCAGGATCCGGCCCTCGCTGCCGAGGAGGACGGGAATGATGTCCGCGTCGCACGCGATCTTCCGGATGGTGGCGGCGCTGACGGGTCCGGTGAAGGCCAGCGTCCCGGTCCCGGCCAGACCCAGGGTCCCGGATGCTGTCTCGTCCTGCGGGCCACGACCGTCGGCGGTAGTCAGGCGGGTGAGGAGGTCGCGGTAGTCGATAGTGACCATGACCTGCGGGCGGAGGCCGCCCGTGGCGGGGAGCCCGCCGGTGGCGAGGGCGGCCTTGCAGGCGCCGATCAGACCGTCGAGCAGGCGCTGGGGCCGGGTCCGGAGATCCAGCCGTTCCTCGGAGACTCCCGGTCCGGTGGCGAAGGCCTCCTCCGCCGAAACTATGCAGCCTTCAGCGTCGGCTTTGTCGGCAGCGGCCGGGGTGGTCCCGCTGGCATCCACTGCGCCGGGAACGGTCGCGGCTGTTCGTGGGTTGGTGGCGGTGTTCATGACCGTGAGGAGGTGTTCGAACTGGTCGGTGGTGGCGAAGATTTCCAGGTGCTGGAGACCGTGCCGGGGACGGCGGATGAACGCGCCCTGTAACTGGCGGAGGAGTTCCTCGGTGGGCTCGGCACCGTCCTGGTCGAGGCCGTCGATCCAGCGGCGGGCGACCCGGGTGAGGAAGTCCGGGTCGTGAACCGCCGCGACGGTGGTGAGGGCTTCTTCCATCCGGGCCACGGTGGCGGTGTCTGCAAGGAGCCGGACCCGGTCGAGGGACTGGGTGATGATGGTCGCGGACCGGGATGGAACCTCCCCTTCCGCGAAGGCCGGCCAGTTCCCCGTGAACGGCCGGGATCGGCTGGCCGGTCAGCCCAACCCGGGGCAGGAGTTCCCCGGCAAGACATAGTCGCCGGTGCGCCTCGGCGGTGGTGATCCGTAGGCGGTCCCGCAGGAAGTCCGTGGTCCGCCGATACCCGTCACCTTCCGGCCCGGGCTTTGAGAGATCACAAGCATCGGCCGCGGCGGCCTGGGTTCGCGTCCGGTCGACCGCTCCCGCGGCGACAACCTGCAAGAACTCCACCGCCCGGGCGAGTTCCTCCACATCCCCGGCGAAAGCCGCCGCCTCAGTGAAACCCAGCACCCCGGCGTCGTCGACGGCCGCCGTGCAGACCTCCCGCAGCGAAGGGGCGATATCCCCCAATGCAATACCGCCGCGCCCGCCAGCTACCGGTACGGGGACCGGAAGAAACGAAACCGCAGCCGTTGCGTTCATGGGTTAATCCTGCCCCCGACCTCTGACAATTAATCTCGCGCAGGCGCGCCGCATGCGCCCGTCACCGACCGGCCAGTGAGCCGGTAGATACGAAAGCGCAGCCAGTGCGTCCATGACCCAATACTCTCGCCGACCTCTGACAATTAACCGCGCCTCAAGGACCCGCAGAAGAAACCCGGCGACGTGACTCCCTATGACCTCGCGTGCGCCTCCCCGGAGTCGAGCCGTACTGCCCCCGTGGCAGACTAGCGATATGGACAGCTCAGCCGCTCCCCTGCCCGACGCCCCGCAGCCAACCCCCACGCCGGACACGCAGGAAAAGCAGGAGAACCCCTACTTCGGGCCTCGCCGGCCGCACGGCCCCCGCGATCCGGGCGACGCCTGGGTGGAGGGCGACAAAGGGCGTTTCTGGGGCCGGTTTGGTTCGGCCGGGCTATTGGTCCACGACGCCGGCAAAGGCATCCTCCTGCAGCACCGTGCCACCTGGAGTGACCAGGGCGGCACCTGGGGCCTGCCCGGAGGTGCCTTGCACCAGGGCGAGGACGCGGTCAACGGTGCACTCCGCGAAGCGAAAGAGGAGGCCGCGGTGCCCCCGGAGTCGGTGGAGGTGCTGTTCACATCCGTGTTCGACGTAGGCTACTGGACCTACACGACAGTCGCCGCGCGAGTGATCGAGCCTTTTGACCCGGCGATCAGCGATCCGGAAAGCCTGGATCTGCAGTGGATTCAGCCGGCCAACGTCGATGAGCATGAGCTGCACCCCGGCTTTGCCGCCGCCTGGCCGGAACTGCGCCGGCGGCTGGAGCAAGCGTCCTAAGACCGGCGAACGACGAGCAGAGCAGGCTTAGCGCCCGGGAGTCTCGAAGGCGGAGAGGATGCGGCCGAGGTCGTGCTGCAGGTGGGTCCAGTTCTCCAGATCCTCCGGCAGTGCCTCGCGCTCGATCTTGTGCGCAGCGTCCAGCGCGGCGGTGCCGGCTTCCGTCAGCGCCACGGAGAACTGCCGGCGGTCGCGTCCGTCGCGGGTGCGGGTGACCAGACCGGAGTCTTCCAGCCGACCCAGGACTCGTCCCAGAGTCTGGCTCTGCACGGCAATGCGCCGCGCCAGCTGCTCCTGATTCATCGGTCCGGCCGCGAGGCCTTGGAGGGCAATAACGCCGGCGTGGGTGAGCCCAAGCGCGGCCAGGGCGTTGTCCTTACGGCGTTCAACGACCCTGGCGGCCATAGACAGCAGCTGGTCGGTCCGCCATTTTCTGGAATCGGGGGCGGCGCTCATGCCAGGCACCCCGGGAGCGGCCGCAAACTGACCTCGCCCACCGGCGCTGCGCCCGTGGCTGCGCCCTCAAATTCCCATGTCGCTCCGGGAATGGCGTTCATAGTACCCATGATGCCTCCCTCGCTTCGGTTGACCAGCAGGAAGCGAAACCGTCATTGCCCGCATCCGAGTTCCACAATAAGCATGCTTACTATGAATCGCAAGTTTACTTATTATCGCGGGCCTGCGGCGTGGTGCCAAGCATGCTCGCCGGCGGGAAAGGATCGGGGCACGGTCGCTGGAAATGGCGTACGACGACGGCGGCCGCGGATGCCCGGCGACGGCTCGCCGCCGCGGGATTCAGAGGGCAGCCACACTCACCAGCGCGTGTACGCATCGGGCGGGGACGGGCGGTCCAGCGGCGGAGCCGGGGTCGGTCGGCAGGTGCGAACGGCATCACTCCGGAACGCGCGGTTTCAGCAGCGAAGCCGCCGCCGTCGTCCGGATGCCGCGGACAACCTCAGTCAGCGGAAGCAGCCACCGGGGCCGAGGGGCGGCGGCGGTAGAGCCAGATCAGGCCCAGAATCGGCAGCAGCAGCGGGATGAACCCGTAGCCCCGCCCGAACAGGGACCAGACGGTCTCGTGCGGGAAGTTCACGGCGTCGAAGAGGCTCAGGGCCCCGACGACCAGCACGCCGACCAGTTCCACCACCACGGCCGTGACGGACACCTTGAACCAGGTGGGCCCGGGCTTCGCGAGGGAAATGGTCGCCACGATGTAAACCACCGCGGCGAAGGCGGACAGCAGGTACGCCAGCGGCGCCTCGGAGAACTTGGTGAGGATCTGGTAGCCGGCCCGCGCGGTCGCGGACAGGGCGAAGATCGCGTACACCGCGATCAGCAGCCGCCCCGGACCGGTGTTGCGGGTGTCCTTCGCGGTCCGGTTAGACCGACCCGCCCCGGACGAACGGCCGAGCCCTCCGAGCCGGCCCCCGCGGGCGCCAGTTCCCCCAATGGCCCCGGACGGGTCCGTTGCCCCGCCGTCGTCCGTCGTGCCGGTTCCCCGCTCTGAAGCCGCCATGTTCTTCCCTGCCTCTTTCACGTCAGTACCAGATCTGATTCATCCGGGCGGCCATCACCAGGGCGGTCACGCCCACGGCCGCCAGCACGAAGTTACTCCACCGGGTGCGTTCAGCGATGGCCCAGTACACGGCCCCCACCGGCAGCAGCAGCGCCGTGAACAGGTAGCCCCAGAACTCCCACGGCTCCCCCGCGATGTGCTCTCCCGATGCCACGCGGATGATCGAGCCCACCAAATAGACCAGCAGGGCCAGCTCCACGGCGGCCACGGAGAGAATGGTCGTGTCGTTCGGGGCCTTCTTCAGGATGCCGGCACCGGCGCAGAGCACGGTGGAGACCAGCCCTACCACCAGGATGATGTAGAAATACGCGTCCACCCTCAGGCACCCGGCTTTCCGGTGTCCGGGGCGAAGACCAGCACGGGCTTGGCGTAGTTGCCGGCGTCGGAAAGCAACGCCACGAGGGAGCCGTCCGGGGCAAAGGCCGCCGCCGGATTCTCCGCCGTCGCAGCCTCCGGTGAACCGGCCGGCGCACCGGCGGCGATCCGCCGGCCGAAGGAAAGCTCGACGGTCTCCTCGTCGCTGAGTTCGCGGTTGGGCATCAGCGCCCGCGCGGCCTGCGACATTTCCAACAGGTCCAGCTCCTCGGCGAGCTCCTCCAGGCTGTGGGCCTGGTCGAGGCCGTAGGGTCCCACCTGGGTGCGGCGCAGGGCCGTGAGGTGGCCGCCGACGCCGAGGGCGGAGCCCAGGTCGCGGGCGAGGGCGCGGATGTAGGTGCCGGAGGAGCACTCGACGGTGACGTCCAGGTCCAGCACCGCGCCGTCGGCGCTGCGCCGGAACTCGTGGATCTCGAAGCGGTGGATGGTGACCGGTCGGGCGGCGAGTTTGACCTCCTCGCCGGAGCGGACGCGCGCGTAGGCCCGCTCGCCGTTGACCTTGATGGCGCTCACGCTGCTGGGGACCTGCTGGATTTCCCCGGTGAGGGCGGCGACGCCGGTACGGACGGCGTCTTCGGTGACCCCGGCGGCGCTGGTGCGGCTGACGACCTCGCCCTCGGCGTCGTCCGTGATGGTCGACTCGCCCAGGCGGACGGTGGCGGTGTAGGTCTTGGACGTCCCAACGATGTAGGTCAGGAGGCGGGTAGCCTTGTTGACGCCCAGGACCAGGACGCCGGTGGCCATCGGGTCCAGGGTGCCGGCATGGCCCACCTTTCGGGTACCGGCGATCCGCCGCATCCGCCCAACCACATCGTGGCTGGTCCAACCCTGCGGCTTGTCTACTATCACCAGTCCAGAAAGCACGCCTCCCAGTATATCCGCGGCACACCGGCCTCCCGCCGCCCGGGGGTCGGCCGTGCGCAGCACCAGCGCAGCACCCGCACAGCACCGGGAAGCCACCGGGAAGCCACAGCCGGCAGGCACCGGCTCGGTCGCCAACCCGGCGGCTAGGATGGCAACCATGCCAGAGCTAGCCGCCCATGTCCGCGATGTCCCCGTCAACCAGATCCGCGAGATCACTGAGGCCGCCTGGCACACCCCCGGTGCGATCGTGCTGAGCATCGGCGAGCCGGGCTTCGCGCTCCCCCGTCACGTCCTCGAGGCCGGCATGGCGTGCCTGGACCGGGACGAAACCAACTACACGCCCAACGCCGGGATTCCCGCGCTGCGGGAGGCATTCGCCGCCCGCTTCCGGGAGCACAACGGCGTCGACGTCGGTGCGGATTGCGTGTACGTCGTCGACGGCGCCCAGCAGGGCCTGCACTTCGCGATGAGCCTGTTGCTCTCCCCCGGCGACGAGATCCTGGTGCCCAACCCCGGCTACCCCACGTTCGCCATGACCTCCAGCCTGCTGCACGCTGTCCCGGTCCGTTACCCGCTGTACCCGGACCACGCCTTCCAGCCGCGGATCGAGGACATTGAGGAGCTGATCACCCCGCGGACTCGGGTGCTGGTGCTCAACTCCCCCTCGAACCCGCTGGGTGCCGTGCTCAGCGAGGACCTCACGCGGCGGTTGGTGGAACTGGCGCGGAAGCACGACCTGTGGATCATCTCGGATGAATGCTACGAGGCCTTCACCTACGACGTCCCGCACGTCAGCCCGGCCCGGTTCGACAGCGACGTCCCCGGCGAGGCGCGCGTGTTCACGTCGCTGACGCTGTCCAAGACCTACGGGCTGACGGGTCTGCGGATCGGTGCGCTGATCTGCCCTCCCGGCCTGGAGCAGCAGATGAACAACGTCATGGAGGCGATCGTCTCCTGCGTGGCCTCCCCCTCGCAGTACGCCGCCTTGGCCGCGCTCACCGGCCCGCAGGACTACGTGTCCCACGCCCATGCCCACTACCGGACCAACCGGGACGCCGCCTCCCAGGTCCTGGACGCGAAGGCCATCCCCTTCCTGACCGCCCAGGGTGCCTTCTACCTGTGGGCGGACATGTCCCACGTCAGCGGCGGCAACGTCCGGGCCTGGGTGCGGCGTTTCCTGGCCGAGTCGGGGGTTGCCTTCGCCCCGGGAACCGCGTTCGGTTCGATCGGCGAGGGCTGGATCCGGATCGCCTTGTGCGGCGGCACCGCGGAACTGGTCGAGGGGCTGGAGCGGCTGCCCGGCAGGGACCGGTCCGGGGACGACACGGCCCCGGAGTCCCTACCGCGGGATGCGGCCAGGCAGTAGCCTGACCCGACACGTCCCAGCCGCCGGAGGCGGGCAACGACAAGGAAAACGGAGGCGGCCATGTGGTGGCAGGACCTGTTGTGGGGCATCTGGAACGGGCTGACGGCCTGGATCATCCTGATCGCCCACGTCTTCGGGGCGTGGAAGGAATTCCCGTTCTACAACACGGCCCGGGCCGGCAACTGGTATGACTTCGGTTTCCTGCTCGGCATGGGGTCGCCGCTGCTGGGCCGCCTGGGCGCCCGACGGCGGCGCTGACGCGACGCGCCAGCGGTAGCGACAGGACCGGTCAGAGCACCACGGTCAGAGCAAGATCTCGTTCTCGTCCTGAACCGCCGGCGCGGCCGGTGCGGTGAAGGACAGGGTGACCACGAAGTGTCCCTCGGCGCAGTTGCGGGCGATGATCGCCCCGGCGTCGCCGGCCAGTTTCACCCCGAACTGCAGTTGCAGGTGTTCCGGGGCGAGTTCGCGCATCACCTCGGCGGCGGCGCGGGCGGCCGGGCGGACCGCGGCCAGGGCATCCTCGAGCCGGCGGCCGGCCTCCAGCACCCCGATCTCGTTCCGGGCCGGACGCTCGACCCCGAAGCTGCCCTCGTCGACCTCCACCAGCACGGTCCCGGATCCCACCTCGTAGCGCAGGATCTCGGTCACCGCCGGCTCCTTTCGTTCCGGCCGGCCAGCGCCCCGTCCAGCCAGGACCGCAGCGCGGCCGCCGGGGGCGCCCCGGCCTGGCGCGCCACCACCGTGCCGTCGATGATGACCAGCATGGTGGGGATGGCCTGCACGTCGAAGCGGCGGGACAGGGCCGGGGAGGTGTCCACGTCGACCTTGACGAGTTTGACCTGTCCGGCCCGCTCGCGCGCCAGCCGGTCCAGCACCGGGCTGACCATGCGGCAGGGGCCGCACCAGGCGGCCCAGAAATCCACCAGCGCCGGCACCGATGACTGCTCAGCGATCGCGGCGAAGTCCGCGTCTCCGGCGGCCACGATCCAGGGCAGGTCTTGCCGGCATTTGCCGCAGCGGGGGTGGCCAGCCACGGCGGCGGGGATGCGGTTGGTGGCGCCGCAGTTCGGGCACGTCACCAGCGCCGTGGTCATGGCCTGCCGCCGTCGTTCGGGTGCCCCGGAGTCATGGTTCCATGGGACCCTCCGGGCGCCGGAGCGCCTAGGGTCCAAAGGCCCCGCGGGCGGCGGGCGGCCAGCCCCGGATACGCCTGCGGCCGGACCCGCGAACGGGTCCGGCCGGAGGTCCGGGGCGTGCCGGGACTACTTGTTGCTGTCCTCGTCGATGGCGCTGTCGGCGCGGAGATCGTGGTTCTCCTCGTCGAAGTCGTCCTCGTCAAAGTCCTCCTCGTCGAGCTCGACGTCGTCGGGGATGTCGCTCTTGTACGGGTCGGCGTCGCCGGCGTGCTTGGCGCCGGCCGCGAGGGCCGCCACCTCGGCGTCACGCTTCTTCGCCTCGCGCAGCAGTTCCTCGAGGTTGGAGGCCACCACAGGAATCTGGTCGGCGACGAACTCCAGGGTCGGAGTCAGCCGGACGGTGATGTTGCGGCCGACTTCCTGCCGGAGCACACCCTTGGCCTTCTCGAGGCCCTTGGCGGCATCGGCCTGCGCCGTCTCGTCGCCGAAGACTGTGTAGTACACCGTGGCGTGCTGCAGGTCATTGGTCACCCGCGCATCGGTCACGGTCACGCCTTCGAGCCGGGGATCCTTCACCCGTCGGCCCAAAGCCTCCGCAACCACAACCTTGATCCGCTGCGCCAACTTGGCAGCCCGTGCGGGATCAGCCATTTCCACTCCTAAAAATTTTGGATGTACGACTGCGCCGAAACGGTCGCCGTACAAGTGCCGGTTTGGTGCCACGCGCCTAAGTCAAGCCTACGACGGACTCCCGTTGGATTTTTTCCGGCGGCCTGGGAGTGGCATCCCAAGGTCGCAGCCGAGTGCCCCGATGCGAGCTTGCGAGCATTGGGAAGGCTGAGACCGCTGCCGGAGCTGGGCGGACGACGTCGTCAGACGTTGGCCGCCCAGCGCAGGGGCGGGGCCCCCACAACGGCGGAAAGGGCGGGGCCGCCGGAAAAAATCCAACGGCCCCACCCGCGAAGCAACGCCTTAGACGCGCGGCTTCTCGCGCATCTCGAAGGTCTCGATGATGTCGCCTTCGGTGATGTCGTTGTACGAGCCAAGACCGATGCCACACTCGAAGTCCGTGCGGACCTCGGTGGCGTCGTCCTTGAAGCGCTTGAGCGTCTCAACGGTGAGGTTGTCGCCGATGATCTTGCCGTCGCGGCT
This sequence comes from Arthrobacter sp. BPSS-3, assembly GCF_044628475.1. NCBI lineage: Bacteria > Bacillati > Actinomycetota > Actinomycetes > Micrococcales > Micrococcaceae > Arthrobacter > Arthrobacter sp. BPSS-3. The sequence goes on along the minus strand of NZ_JBIMMV010000004.1, from coordinate 275,918 downwards.
GATGCGGGCCTTGGCGTTGCGCCGGATGATGCCGGAGCGGACGATCGAGCCTGCGATGTTGCCGAACTTGGACGAGCGGAAGACCTCGCGGACCTCGGCCGTGCCCAGCTGGACCTCTTCGTACTCCGGCTTGAGCATGCCCTTGAGGGCTGCCTCGATGTCATCGATGGCTGCGTAGATGACGGAGTAGAAGCGCATGTCCACGCCTTCGCGGTCTGCCAGTTCGGCAACCCGCTCTGCGGGCTTGACGTTGAAGCCGATGATGACGGCGGAGTCGACCGTTGCCAGGTTGACGTCGTTCTGCGTGATCGCACCGACACCGCGGTGGATGACGCGGAGCTGGACACCCTCGCCGACGTCGATCTTGAGCAGCGCGTCTTCGAGGGCTTCCACGGCACCGGACACGTCACCCTTGAGGATGAGGTTGAGGGTGTCGATCTTGCCATCGGCGACGGCCTGGTCGAAGTCTTCCAGGCTGATGCGCTTGCGGCGCTTGGCCAGGGCGGCGTTGCGGTCGGCGGCTTCACGCTTCTCGGCGATCTGGCGGGCGGTGCGCTCGTCAGCGGTCACGAAGAAGGTGTCACCGGCGCGCGGGACGTTGGACAGACCCAGCACCTGGACGGGGCGGGACGGGCCGGCCTCGGTCAGGGCGCTGCCGTCGTCGTCGAACATCGCACGGACGCGGCCGTGGGCCGTGCCTGCCACGATGGTGTCGCCGACGTGCAGTGTGCCGGACTGGACCAGGACGGTTGCAACCGCACCGCGGCCCTTGTCCAGGTTCGCTTCGATCGCGATACCGCGGGCGTCCTTGTTCGGGTTGGCGCGCATGTCCAGGGCTGCGTCCGCGGTGAGCAGGACGGCCTCGAGCAGCTCGTCGATGTTGAGGTTCTGGCGTGCAGAGACCTCCACGAACATGGTGTCGCCACCGTACTCTTCCGGAACCAGGCCGTACTCGGTCAGCTGGCCGCGGACCTTGTCCGGGTTGGCGCCTTCCTTGTCGATCTTGTTCACGGCCACGACGATCGGCACGTTGGCCGCCTGGGCGTGGTTGAGGGCTTCAACGGTCTGCGGCATCACGCCGTCGTCCGCTGCGACCACCAGGATGGCGATGTCGGTGACCTTCGCACCACGGGCACGCATGGCGGTGAACGCCTCGTGGCCCGGGGTATCGATGAAGGTGATCTTCCGGTCGGTGCCCTCGTGGTTGTGGGTGACCTGGTAGGCACCGATGTGCTGGGTGATGCCGCCGTGTTCGCCCGCCATGACGTCGGACTTGCGGATGGCATCGAGCAGCCGGGTCTTACCGTGGTCGACGTGGCCCATGACGGTGACAACCGGAGGACGTGCCTCGAGTTCCTCATCGCCCTCGGCCTCAAGCTCGGCGTCGAAGTCGATGTCGAAGCCGGAGAGCAGTTCGCGCTCCTCGTCCTCCGGCGAGACGACCTGCAGCTTGTAGCCCAACTCCTCGCCGAGCAGCGCGAAGGTCTCTTCGTCCAGGGACTGCGTGGCCGTGGCCATTTCGCCCAGGTGGAAGAGGACCGTCACCAGTGCGGCGGGGTTTGCCTCGATCTTGTCGGCGAAGTCCGTGATGGACGAGCCGCGGCGCAGGCGCACCACGGTGTTGCCGTCGCCGCGGGGTACGCTCACGCCACCCAGCGACGGTGCGCTCATCTGCTCAAGTTCCTGGCGCTTTGCGCGCTTCGACTTGCGCTGCTTGCCGCGGCCTGCGCCGCCCTTACCGAAGGCACCCTGGGTGCCACCGCGTCCGCGGCCACCCTTGCCGAAGCCGCCGCCGGCCGGGGCGCCGCCGCCACCGGGACCGCCGGTGCCGGGAGCACCCGGACGGCCCGGGCCGCGGCCGCCGCCGGGACGGCCTGCACCGGCGGGTGCGGGACGCTCGGTGCGGTTGGGCATCATGCCCGGGGTCGGACGGTTTCCGCCGGCACCCGGACGGGCGCCGGGGGCACCGGCCGGACGCGGGGCGCCCGGACGGGGACCTGCAGCACCGGCGGGACGCGGTGCGCCCGGACGGGGTCCACCGGCACCGGCTGCGGGGCGGGGGCCGCCGGGGCGGTCGCCCTGGCTGCCACCCGGACGCGGCATCCCCTGGGACGGCGCGAACGGGTTGTTGCCCGGACGGGCGGTACGTTCGGAGTCGCCGCCACGGCCGCGGGGCATGCCCTGCGAGGTGGCGAACGGGTTGTTGCCCGGGCGGGGACCGCCGGGACGCGGCGCGGAGCCACCCTGGCGGGCCGGAGCGGCGGGCGCTTCAGCCTTGGGTGCCGGGCGTGCGCCGGGCTTGGCACCGGTGGACGGCGCGGCGGGAGCCTCGGCGGCCGGAGCGGCAGCCGGGGCTACCGGGGCGGGTGCCGACGGCGCCGGAGCGGCGGGGGCTACGGGAGCTTCGGCCTTGGGCGCGGCCGGTGCCGGCGCGGGGGCCGGGCGGTTGGCGGCGGGGCTGGCCTTGGGGGCGGACGCGGGCGCTTCGGTCTTGGAAGCGGCAGGCGCGTCGGGGAAGGCGTTGCGGAGTTTCCGCACCACCGGTGCCTCAATGGTGGAAGAGGCGGAGCGAACAAATTCGCCCAGTTCCTGCAGTTTTGTCACTGCATCTTTGGAAGTAATACCGAGCTCTTTGGCGAGCTCATGTACGCGGACCTTGGCCACATTTCTCCTGTCTCGGTCCGCACCGAGCCAGGCACGAACCGTCTACTTCTTACTGCGGGCCTCCGCCGCTGGTGCAGCTGAAAGGCCCATTGCAGAGCGCAACAAAGTTGTCATCGTTGCGTACTCATCGCTGGGAACTCATCGGGTTTCCATCAGTTTTCTGACCCGCTTTCAGGTTGGACGGTTGTTGCTGCGGCCACCGGAGGTGTCTGCAGCGTGCCTGCCAGGATCCGGCGTTCGACGTCGTCCGTTCCGGCGGCGCCGTTGAGGGCGCGTCCGAACGCACGGCGTTTGACCGCCAGTGCCAGGCACTTTTCGCTGGGGTGCAACCATGCACCCCGGCCTGCCATCCGGCGTCGTTCGTCGACCACGACGGCGGTTGACCCGCCGGCGCCGGCGACCAGCCGGAGCAGTTCCGACCGCGTTCCCTTCTTGCGGCACCCGATGCAGGTACGTTGCGGCTGATTCCCGAGCTGCTGAGTTTCTGCCACTGCGAGTATCTTCCTGCCGTAACCACCTGCCGGCCCGGGCACGTCCGCTGGGAAAGCCGCACGCGCCGAGGGCACAAGGATGCCGGCCCGAAGGCGCGGTCACTGTCTATTCTAGCCCTCCGGCGCCCCGGTCCCGAAACGGGCGGGGCCGGGGAAACGCCTTTCGGCCCCGGGCAGGGGCTGCGCCGGGGCCGAACGAGGGGATGCGGGAGGGACTACTTGTCCTTGTTCTCCGCGGCGTCCGAGACGATGTCGATCCGCCAGCCGGTGAGCTTGGCGGCCAGGCGGGCGTTCTGGCCCTCCTTGCCGATGGCGAGGGAGAGCTGGTAGTCCGGGACCACCACGCGGGCGGACCGGGTGGCCTCGTCCGTGATGGTGACCGAATTCACCCGCGACGGCGAGAGCGCGCTGGCTATAAAGGTGGCCGGATCGTCGCTGTAGTCGACGATGTCGATCTTTTCCTCGTTCAGCTCGGTCATCACGGCGCGGACGCGGGAGCCCATCTCGCCGATGCAGGCACCCTTGGCGTTGACGCCCGGGATGTTGGCCTTGACCGCGATCTTGGTGCGGTGTCCGGCTTCACGGGCCAGCGCCACGATCTCCACCGAGTGGTCCGCGATTTCCGGGACCTCGAGCTCGAAGAGCTTGCGGACCAGGCCGGGGTGGGACCGGGACAGCGTGATGGACGGGCCCTTGGTGCCGCGGTGCACGTCGATGACGAAGGCGCGGAGCCGGTTGCCGTGGATGTACTTCTCGCCGGGGACCTGTTCGGGCGGCGGCAGCAGCGCCTCCACCGTGCCGAGGTTCACCTGGATCATGTGCGGGTTGTTGCCCTGCTGGATGGTGCCGGCGACGAGTTCGCCCTCGCGGCCCTTGAACTGGCCCAGGACGTTGTCGTCCTCGGCGTCGCGCAGGCGCTGGAGAATGATCTGGCGGGCGGTGCTCGCGGCGATCCGGCCGAAGCCGGCGGGGGTGTCCTCGAACTCGCCGACGGGTTCGCCGTCGTCGTCGATCTCGGTGGCCCAGATGGTCACGTGGCCGCTCTTGCGGTCCAGCTCGGCGCGGGCCTTCTCGAAGGCGCCCGGCGTCTTGTGGTAGGCGACCAGGAGGGCCTGTTCGATGGTGGGGATCAGGAGATCCAGCGGGATTTCACGCTCACGCTCCAGGAGTCTCAGCGCGCTCATGTCAATATCCATTAGGCCTCCTCGGAAGGTCCATTGTCGTTCTCCAGCGGCGCCTCTTCGAGGTGGCTGAACTCTATCTCGACTTTTCCACTGCGGATCCTGTCGAAAGGAAGCTTCACGGGGTCGCCCTGCTTGGGCTTCATCCCCTTCTTGACGGCCAGCTCGGGCACCAGCGTCACGCCGGAGCTGTCCACGGACTGGATCCGGCCGGTGACGTTGTCACCCTGGATGACGTTGACGGTGACCATCCGGCCGCGGGCGCGGTGCCAGTGCCGCTCTTCGGTGAGCGGGCGGCCGACGCCGGGCGAGGACACCTCGAGCTCGTATGGCCGGGAATCCGTGCTGGGGTCCTCGTCCAGGATGTCCGAAAGGGTCTTGGAAATCTCCGCGATCACGTCGAGGCTGACGCCGCCGGTTTCCTCCTGGGGCAGGTCGACGACGACGTGGACCACCCGGTTGGCGCCGGCAATGTGAATGGAGACATCTTCCAGGTACAGCCGGTTGGCCTGGACCGCGGGGGCGAGGAGCGCATAGAGCCGCTCGGCCTCCAGGTTGTGTGCGGGGGCGGCGTCAGCCTTTCCCGATCCGGTCCGGCCTGTCGAAGTCGTGGCTTCTGCGTTGGTCATAATGCCGCCCGCCTCCTGCTAGATGATGTTGTGAGTACTAGCGTAGCGACAATCGCGGCCGGTGGCGCACTCCAGTTCCGGCCCGCGCACCGCCGTCGGGCCTCTCCGGGGCCCCCACCGCGGTGGCTCGCGGGCGGGCCGTGCCAAAATGGTCTGTTGTGAATGAGGAGACCAGCGGAGAACGACGGCGGGCCCGGCTGCCCCGGAACCTCCCCCGGCTGGCGTTGATCGTCGTCCTCGCCGTGGTGGTGCTGACTTTGGGGCTGGTGGTGCGCCCCGGCAAGCCCGCGGAACCGGCTCCGCCGACCGCGTCCGAGCGGGCCCTGGCCGCCGCCCTTACCGACACCCTGGAGCTCCGTTCCGACGCGGAACGGCTCCCCGAAGCGGGGACCGCCGCGGACGGCACTGTGAGTTTCCTGACAACCCAGGCCCGCGCCCTCTGGCGCCCCGGGGCGGCCACCCCTTCGGCATCCCCGTCTCTGGCGCCCTCCGGCGCGGCGTCCCCGGGCCAATCCCCCGCGTCTGCGTCCCCGTCCGCCGCGCCCATGACGGCCGCGTCGCTCGTCACCGCACTGGACGCCAGCGGACGGCAACGCCTGGCCGACGCCGCCGCCGCGGGCCCGGGGACGGCGCGGCTGCTCGCCTCGATCGGCACCGGCCAGCTGCTGCAGGCCTCCGCGTTGGCCGCCGCGACCGGCACGCCGGACCCGGCAGCGACGGGCGCCCCGGCGTTGGCCTCCTCTCCCGCCGCCCCAACCACCGATTCTGCGACCCCGTCCCCCTCGGCCTGCCCGACCGCCACGGATTCCTCCTCTGCCGCCCCCTCCGCGTCGGCGTCACCGGCGCCTGCGGACCTGGCGAACGCCCTCGCCGAGGTGATCAGCACCGAACGGGAAACCGTTTACGCTTACCAGGTGGCCCTCACGCGTCTGGACGGCCCCGGGGCCGCCGCGGCCTCCACCCGGCTGACCCGCCACGAGGCCCTCGCCGCGGCCGCCGAGGCGCTGGTCCGGCAGCACTGCGCGGCCGCTCCCCCGCGCCAGGCCGGCTACGCGCTGGACCCCGCGTTCCTGGCCTCGCCGGCGGCCGGGCTACGCGGGCTGGAGGCCGGCTCGCTGGCCGCCTACGCCGACCTGGTGGGCCTCAGCGACGGCAGCACCCGCCAGTGGGCCGTGTCCGGGCTGCTGGAGGCCGGCCGCCGCGCCGCCGCCTGGGGCGCCGCGCCGGAGCCGACCCCGGGCCTGTCGGTGGACCCCGCGGAACTGCCCACGCTGCCTGCACAATAGGCTGGCCGGGCGGGAAATAAGCCTGGATGTGCCACGATTCAGGGTAGGCGCGGCTTACTTTGCTTAGCCTCCGGATACTGGCAGTGGTTGCGGCCCTGATGGTTGGCTGTTCGCATGGAAACCAGCCAGGCACCCGTCCTTCAAGAAAATGAACCGCACCGCAACGACCTCGCGCACCGGCTTAACTGGCTGCGCGCCGGTGTCCTCGGTGCCAACGACGGGATCGTCTCGGTCGCCGCGATCGTGGTGGGCGTCGCGGGCGTGACCACCGACTCCGGCCCCATCCTGATCGCCGGTGCCGCCGGCGTCGTCGGAGGTGCTATCTCCATGGCCCTGGGTGAATACGTGTCCGTCAGCAGCCAAAAGGACAGCCAGGAGGCGCTGATCGAGAAGGAACGCCGTGAACTGGCCGAACAGCCCGAGGAGGAGCTCGCCGAGCTCACCGCCATCTACCAGGCGAAGGGCCTCAGCCCCGAAACCGCCGGCGCCGTGGCACGGGAACTGACAGCCCACGACGCGCTCGGCGCGCACCTCGCGGCCGAACTGAACATCGACGAGACCGACATCGTCAGCCCCTGGCACGCGGCCCTCGCGTCCGCCATCGCCTTCCTGGCAGGTGCCATCCTGCCGATGCTGGCGATCCTGCTGCCGCCGGAGAACATCCGCGTGCCGCTCACCTTCGCCGCGGTGCTGGTCGCCCTGGCCGCCACGGGTGCCGTTGGCGCCTGGATCGGCGGTGGCTCCAAGGGCAAGGCCGCGATCCGCGTGGTGATCGGCGGCGCCGCGGCGCTGCTGGCGACCTTCCTGATCGGCAACTGGCTGGGCGCGAGCGGCTTCGCCGGCTGAATCGCCGACACTACGCTGGGACGGTGACTTCGCCCAGCCCCGTCCCGATCCCCGCCGCCCTCACCCGCAGATACTCCCGGACCGCCGAGGGCCGCGCCTGGCTGGCGTCCCTACCGGGCGTGATCGCGGACGCCCTTGAGGCGTTTTCGCTGGTCCTTGACCTGGCGCCCGGCGCGGAACCGTGGAGCGGGCACTGCGCCGTGGTCGTCCCGGTGCGGCTGAACGACGGCGCGCCCGGTGTACTGAAGGCCGCCTACCCGCACGAGGAATACCGGACCGAACATCTCGCCCTCGGGCTCTGGGAGGGCCGGGGCGCGGTCCGGCTGATCGCCGCCGACCCGGAGGCGGGCGTGCTGGTGCTGGAGCGGCTGGAGGCTACCCGTTCGCTGCAGGAGGTGCCCCTGGCGGCGGCCACCGCGGTGTGGGGCGGCCTGGTCCGCCGGCTTTCGATCACCCCGGACGGCCGACCTGCGTGGCGCGGCTTCGAACAGGTCGCCGCCGTGGCCGAGCGGTGGAGCGACGAGTTTCCCGAGCGCTGGGAGGCCTTGGGCCGGCCCTTCCCCCGCTGGCTCCTGGAGGCCGCCCTGGAGGTCTGCCAGACCAGGGGCGTGGTGGGCCGGCGCTCCGGCGTCGACGTCCTGGTCCACGCCGACCTGCACTTCCTGAACATCCTGGCCCGTCCCGGGACAGCGGCCGGGTCAGGGCATCCGGACGATTACCGTGCCATCGACCCGCACCCGCTGGTGGGTGAGGCGGAGTTCGCGGTGGCGCCGCTGCTCTGGAACCGGCTGGCCGAATTGTCCGCCGCCGGTCCGGCCGCGGCGCTGCTGGAGCGCTGCCAGGAGTTCAGCGCCGCCGCGGGCCTCGACGGCGACGTCGCCCGGCAATGGGCCTTGGCGCGGGAAGTCGAGAATGCGCTCTGGTACACGGAGGAACGGAACGACGGCGGCCGGGTGCGCTCGCTCTGGGTCGCCAGCACCCTCGCCGGGCGGACCCTCGACGGGCTGCCCATGCCCGCCGACCTGCAGGTCCCGGGCGCCTCCGGCCCCTCCCGCGGCTAGGCAACAACGACGAGGTTGCCTAGCCAGGCGTCCGCGCTAGGTGCCCGCCTGCTCAGTCGCCTGCTCACCGGCGTCCCGGACCGCGGCAAGCGCGTCCCGGACCGCCGCCACAGCTGTGGCCACGTCGCCGTCGTCGGTGCTCCAGTTGCTCACCGAGATCCGCAGGATGTCCCTGCCCCGCCAGCGCGAACCGGACATCCAGACCCGGCCGTCGGCGATGATCCGGTCCGTTACCGCCCGGGTGGTGGCGTCATCACCGAAGGCCAGGGAGACCTGAGTGTAGACGACGTCGTTGAGCACCTCGACGCCCTCGAGCGCGGCCAGCGCCTCGGCCAGTTGGCGGGCACGGAGCACCAGCCCGCGGACCTGCCCGGCGACGCCGTCGCGGCCGAGGGACTTCAGCGCAGCCCAGACCGGCACGCCGCGGGCCCGCCGGGACAGCTCCGGCACGGTCTCGAACGGATCGGCGGCCCCGTCGGCGGCCTGGATGGGGTAGCTGGTGTGCAGGCCCATCGCCGCCCGGAGCGCGGTGACGTCCCGGACCACCGCGATCCCGCAGTCGTAGGGCACGTTGAGGGTCTTGTGCGCATCGGTCCCCCAGGAGTCTGCCCTGTCCAGCCCGTCGGTCAGGGCGGCCAGTTCCGGCACGGCGGCGGCCCAGAGACCGAAGGCCCCGTCCACGTGCACCCACGCGCCGTGGGACTTGGCGACGGCGATGGCCTCCCGGAACGGGTCGAAGGCACCCGAATGCAGGTTGCCGGCCTGCAGGCAGACCAGCAGCGGCACGGATCCGGTACCCGGACCACCCTCGGCAACCGCCGCCCCGAGGGCGCGGTCCAGGGCCGCCGGGTCGATCCGGCCCTCCGCGTCCGCCGGCACGGCGGTGGGCCGGCCGAGCCCGAGGTAGCGGAGCCCCAGGTCAATGGTGTCGTGGCGCTCGGCACCCGCGAAGCAGCGGATCCGCGGCGCGCCGGAGAGGCCGTCGGCGTCGGAGTCCCAACCGGCGTCCTGCAGCAGGCGCCAGCGCGCGGCGGCCAGGCCGGTGAAGTTGGCCATGGTGGCGCCGGTGGCGAACCCCACCCCCGACTCCTGGGGCAGGCCCAGCAGCTCGAGCAGCCACCGGCCCGCGGCCTCCTCGATGGCGGCGGTGGCGGGGGTGGCGAAACGGAGCCCGGCGTTCTGGTCCCAGGCGCTGACCAGCCAGTCCGCGGCCAGGGCGGCGGGCAGCGTCCCGCCGATCACCCAGCCGAAGAACCGGCCGGAGGGCATGGCCATCAGCCCGGGTTCGGCCTTTTCCGCGAGGTAGTCCACCACCTCGACAGCGGGGGTGCCGCCGGACGGGAGCGGGCCGCCGACGTCGGCCGCGAGTTCGGCGGCGCTCCGGGCGGGGCCGATGGGACGGGACTGCTGGCTCTCCAGCCACCGCCGGGCGTGCCCGGCCGCGGCGGCCAGGGCGTCGCGGTAGCGCTCACCGGGTGCTGACATAGCTGCATGCTACGCCCGGCCCCGCCACCGCGGCAGGGCCCTGCGGTCCCCGGGAGCCCGGCGCCCGGAGCCCGGCACGGAGCCCTTAGCCGAAGTCTCAGCCGAGGGTGTCGTGCCAGACGTCGGAGCCGAGCTTGATGATCAGCACGCCCACGACCACCAGGAACACGATCCGGATGAACTTGCTGCCCCGGCTGACGGCGGTCCGGGCACCGAGGTAGCCGCCGGCCATGTTGGCCCCGCCGAGGACCAGACCCAGGCCCCAGAGCAGGGAGCCGTGCGGCAGGAAGAACAGCAGGGCTCCGGCGTTGGTGGCCATGTTGACGATCTTCGCCTTGGCGCTGGCCTCGAGGAAGGCGTAGCCCATGGCGGACACCAGCGCGATGATCAGGAAGGACCCCGTTCCGGGGCCGATCATGCCGTCGTAGAACCCGATGACGCCGCCGATCAGGCAGGCGATGACGTAGTGGCGGTGCCCGTTGTGGCGCAGCTTGGTCAGCTCGCCAACGTTGGGCCGCAGCGCCGTAAACAGGGCCACGGCCACCAGCGCGGCTACGATGATCGGTTTGAAGACGCTCGCCGGCAGGGTGGCGGCCAGGATCGCCCCGCCGAAGCTGCCAGCCAGGGCGATCACCGCCATGGGGATGGCGGTGCGCAGGTCCGGCCGCACCCGGCGGTAGTAGGTCACCGCGCTGGTGGTGGTGCCGAAGATGGAGCCCATCTTGTTGGTCGCCAGCGCCTGCACCGGGCTGATGCCCGGCACCAGGAGCATGACCGGCAGCTGGATCAGTCCCCCGCCGCCCACGACGGCGTCGATCCACCCGGCGGCGAAACCGGCCACCACCACCAGGATCAGGGTGGTGAGCTGGATTGATTCAAGACCCGAAAGCATCCCCGGGGCGGGTCAGGCGTTGCGGACGGCGTTGAGCACGTGGTCGACGGCCCGGTCCACGGCGATGTTCTCGGCAGCGCCGCTGCGGCGGTCCTTGATCTCGACGACGCCGTCCACCAGGCCGCGGCCGACGGCCAGGATGGTGGGCACGCCGACGAGTTCGGCGTCGCCGAACTTCACGCCCGGGGAGACCTTGGGACGGTCGTCGTAGATGACCTCGAGGCCGGCGGCCTCCAGTTCGAGCGCGAGTTTCTCGGCGGCGGCGAAGATCTCCTCGCCGCGTCCGACGGCGACGACGTGTACGTCGGCCGGGGCGACGGCGCGGGGCCAGACCAGGCCCTTCTCATCGTGGTTGGATTCGGCCAGGGCCGCCACCGCGCGGGTGACGCCGACGCCGTAGGAGCCCATGGTGACGACGACCTGCTTGCCGTTCTGGTCCAGGACCTTGAGGTCCAGGGCCTCGGCGTACTTGCGGCCAAGCTGGAAGATGTGGCCCATTTCGATGCCGCGGGCGGTTTCCAGCGGGCCGGAGCCGTCCGGGGCGGGGTCGCCGGCGCGGACTTCGGTGGCCTCGATGACGCCGTCCCAGCCGAAGTCGCGTCCGGCCACCAGGCCGAAGACGTGCTTGCCGGCCTCGTTGCCGCCGGTGATCCAGGCGGAGCCGCTGACGACGCGGGGGTCCACCAGGTAGAGCAGCTTCGACGCGCCCTCGGAGCCGAGCAGCGGGGCGTCCAGGGACATGCCCGGGCCGATGTAGCCCTTGACCAGCAGCGGCTGCTTCTTGAGGTCTTCCTCGTTGGCGGCCTCGAGGGTGATCTCACCGGCGATCGGCAGGAAGGACCCGATGGTGGCCTCGACGCGCTTGAGGTCCACGCCGCGGTCGCCGGGGACGCCGATGACGACGAGCTGGCGCTCACCGGTGGGCAGCGTGACGGCGAGCACGACGTTCTTCAGCGTGTCCGCGGCGGTCCAGGCGCCGCCGTCGGCTTCGCTGCGGGGCGCCAGGGTGTTTGCGGCCGCCACGAGGGTGTCGATGGTGGGGGTGTCCGGGGTGTCGCGGACCTCGGCGGCGGGGGCGTTGGTGAAGTCGATCTCCGCGGGAACCACGGTGGTGACGGCCTCTACGTTGGCCGCGTAGCCGCCGGCGGACCGGACAAAGGTGTCCTCACCGATCTCGGTGGGGTGCAGGAATTCCTCGCTCTTGGACCCGCCCATGGCGCCGGCCGTCGCGGTGACCGGGACGACCTCGAGGCCGAGGCGCTCGAAGATCTTCAGGTAGGCGCCGCGGTGTGCGGCGTAGCTGGCGTCCAGGCCGGCGTCGTCGACGTCGAAGGAGTAGGAGTCCTTCATGATGAACTCGCGGCCGCGGAGCAGGCCTGCCCGGGGGCGTGCCTCGTCGCGGTACTTGTTCTGGATCTGGTAGATGCTCAGCGGCAGGTCCTTGTACGACGAGTACAGGTCCTTGACCAGCAGGGTGAACATTTCCTCGTGCGTGGGGGCCAGCAGGTAGTCGTTGCCCTTGCGGTCCTTGAGCCGGAAGATGCCCTCGCCGTACTCGGTCCAGCGGTTGGTCGCCTCGTAGGGCTCCTTCGGCAGCAGCGCCGGGAAGTGGACCTCCTGGGCGCCGATCGCCGTCATCTCCTCGCGGATGATCTGCTCCACCCGGCGCAGGACGCTCAGGCCCAGCGGCAGCCAGGTGTAGATGCCGGGGGCCGCGCGGCGGATGTAGCCGGCCCGGACCAGCAGCCGGTGGCTGGCCACCTCGGCGTCGGCGGGGTCTTCACGGAGGGTGCGCAGGAACAGCTGGGAGAGTCGAAGGACCACTGGAGGGGTATCCGTTTCTGAGAAATGCGGGGCCTCCGGGGAGGCACGAAATGTCCAGCTACCAATCTACCGTCTCGCCGCGGCGCGGGTTCCCGGACGACGAGGGTTCCCGGGGCGGCATGTGTGCGGGTGGCATGTGTCCGGGCGGGAGGCGTCAGGGAATGGGAAGGGCCGCGCCCCGGCGTGGAAGCCCCTGGCCGTTTCCGGCTGGTCATCCGTCGTGGCGCGGCCCCGCGACCCCAGTGCCGCTTTTATCAAGGCTGTTAACCCTGGCCCGAGCCTGCCCTTCCGGGCGGCTGCGGGGCCAGTTGGTGGTTTCCCCCTGAGACCGCTCGCGCCTTCTCGGCGCGGCTAGCTAGAACCTATGTGATCCCCGTCGCCAAAACAAGAGTGTGCCCTTATATTTTTGTCACAAGTCGGTGACATGACGTGTCTCGGGCGGGGTGGAACGGCACCGTCCTAGAAGAGCGCGGTTTTAGAAGAGCACGGTCTTAGAAAAGCACCGTCGCGAAGCTGCCGGCCTGTTCGAAGCCCACCCGTTCGTAGCTGGCCCGGGCACGGACGTTGAAGTCGTTGACGTAGAGGCTGGTCACCGGAGCGAGCCGCTGGGCCAGGAGCACGACGGCAGCCATGTACCCGGCGCTAAGGCCGAGCCCGCGGTGGGTGGGGTTCATCCACACGCCCTGGACCTGCGTGACGGCGGATGTGACGGCGCCGAGTTCGGCCTTGAAGATGACCTCGCCGTCGGGCCCGAGGTGGACCATGGAGTGCCCGGCCCGGATCAGCCCCTTGATCCGCCGGCTGTAGAACTCGCGGCCGCCGAGGTAGGGCGAGTAGCCCACCTCCTCCTCGAACATAGCGGCGCAGGCGGGGAGGATGCGGTCGAAGTCGGCCATCTGCCCGAAGCCCAACGCCGGATTGGGCTCGATCAGCGGCGTGCCGCTGATGGTCATGAGCGGTTGGTCCGCCCTGATCTCCTGGGCGGTGTGCCCGAGGTCCTCCATGGCCGCGTGCAGCGCCAGTACGGCCTCGGCGGGGCCGAAGATGGAGGCGTAGCGGCGACCGGCGCGGTGTGCCGCGGCCGCGATGAGGGGTGCGAGGTCGGCATCCAGTTCGACCGGCACCAGGTTGGCCCCGGCCCAGCAGGCCGAGACGAGGGCCCCGCCGTCGAACACGCCGAGGATGCTGGCGCCGCCGGCGGTTGGCGCGGCGGTGCCGGTGGATTCGAGGTGGGACAGGATGAAGACGTTCGCGACGGGGTCGCGCCGCGCGAGATCGCGGAGGGCGCCGGTGTCGCCGGCGCCGAGGAGGCGGACGGCGGCACCGGCCTGGGTACCGTCCTTACGAAACGCTAACCACGGGGCCACCCTTGACAGCATCTTCGCCATCGGCTTCCCCCATCTCTTCGGCGAGGCGCATGGCCTCTTCGATCAGTGTCTCAACGATCTGGTTCTCGGGGACGGTCTTGATGACCTCGCCCTTGACGAAGATCTGGCCCTTGCCGTTGCCGGACGCCACGCCGAGGTCCGCCTCGCGGGCCTCGCCGGGTCCGTTGACCACGCAGCCCATGACGGCCACGCGCAGCGGCACCTCCATGCCCTCCAGGCCGGCGGTGACTTCCTCGGCGAGGGTGTAGACATCCACCTGGGCGCGTCCGCAGGACGGGCAGGAGACGATCTCGAGCTTGCGGGGGCGCAGGTTCAGCGACTGCAGGATCTGGTTGCCCACCTTGACCTCCTCCACCGGCGGGGCAGAGAGGGACACGCGGATGGTGTCGCCGATGCCGCGGGAGAGCAGCGCGCCGAAGGCGGTGGCGGACTTAATGGTGCCCTGGAAGGCGGGGCCGGCCTCGGTCACGCCGAGGTGCAGGGGCCAGTCGCCCTTTTCCGCGAGCATCTCGTAGGCGGCCACCATGACGACGGGGTCGTTGTGCTTGACCGAGATCTTGAAGTCGTGGAAGCCGTGCTCCTCGAACAGCGAGGCTTCCCAGACGGCGGACTCGACGAGCGCCTCCGGGGTGGCCTTGCCGTACTTCTTCATGATGCCGGGCTCCAGCGAACCGGCGTTGACGCCGATCCGGATGGAGGTGCCGTGGTCCTTGGCGGCGCGGGCGATTTCCTTGACCTGGTCATCGAACTTGCGGATGTTGCCGGGGTTGACCCGGACCGCTGCGCAGCCGGCCTCGATCGCGGCGAAGACGTACTTCGGCTGGAAGTGGATGTCCGCGATCACCGGGATCTGCGACTTCTTCGCGATGATGGGCAGCGCCTCCGCGTCGTCGGCGGAGGGGCAGGCCACGCGGACGATGTCACAGCCGGAGGCTGTGAGCTCGGCGATCTGCTGAAGGGTGGCGTTGATGTCCGTGGTCGGCGTGGTCGTCATGGACTGCACGCTGATCGGGAAGTCGGAGCCGACGCCGACCGAGCCGACCTTGATCTGGCGGGTTTTCCGGCGCGGGGCAAGAACGGGGGGCGGTGCCGACGGCATTCCGAGGCTGACCGAGGTCACGGGGACTCCTCTGGGATCGAAGCGTAGTGCGAAGGGTGGGCGGGCCGCTTAGGCGGAGTGGCCGGCCAGCAGGCCGGTCACCGGCGCCCAGGCCGTGGTGCGGATACCGGAGATGGCGCTGGCGGCGGCGAACGGGTCCTGCTTGAGCAGCTCGCTCAGGGCCTGCTCGTCGGCTGCCTTGAGGATCAGCAACGCGCCGGCGCCGTCGGAGTACGGGCCACTGGCCAGCAGGGTGCCGTCCTCGGCCAGGCCGGCGGTCCATTCCCGGTGGGCGGGTCGGGCGGCGGCGCGGGATTCGGCGGACTCGGCGTCGTAAACGTACTCAACAGCAAAAACAGTCATACCGCTACCCTATCCCCCAGTCCACCGGGTTCCCATCCATCGGCCCGGTTTCAGGCCTGCAGCAGAACCCTCGCCAGCGCGGCCACGCCGGCGGCCCACAGCATCGAGGTGAGGGTGCCGATGATGAACCTCTCGGCCGCGACCGGGGTTTCCTTCAGTTCGGCGAACCGGCCCAGGCCCTTGATGGCGACCACATAGGCGATGGCCACGGGCTGCCCGGCCAGGATGGCGAGGGCGACGGCGAGGCGTTCCAGCACGCCGATGATCGCCCCGCCGCGCAGGATGCGGGTGCCGACGGCGGCCGCCGGGACGGGCGCGGGGGCTGGGGTCTCGGGGGTTGGAGTCTCAGTGCTTGCTGCGGCCGGGATTGCCGGGGTTCCGGCGGCCGTGGTTACAGCCCCGTCCGAGGGATCGTCGCTCCAGCCGGGACCGGCGTCGGAGTCGCTCCAGCCGGGACCGCCGTCGGCGTCGTCAACCGCGTCGGCCGACTGCCCGGCGTCGGCCCTGTCGTCGATGGTGCGGGCCAGGCGGAAGACCAGGGCGGTAACCGGCCAGCCGGCAAAGCCCGCAATCAGCAGCGCCAGTGTGATCCAGAGGGCGTTCACCGGTCTCCTTCGCTCGGGGTGCGCGCGGCGTGGCCGTCCGCGCCCGCGGTCTGGCCGTCGGCCAGGGCCAGCAGCATTTCCGCCGCGGGCCGTGCCGCCCATTCTTCCTGCCAGCGGGAGCGAAGCAGGGCACGGCTCACCGACTGCTCCGTGATTCCCAGCGCGGCGGCGGCGGCCTTCTGGCTGCCGTGGGTGCCGGCGCGCCCGTCGCGGACGTCACGCAGCGCGTCCACCACCTTCCACTGGGCCGCGGTCCGGTCCTGGACCAGGCGGCCGATCAGCCGCAGGACCGCCTCGGCATTGGCAGCCTCCCGCTCTCCCGGCGGCGCGGCCGGTGTCCCGGCGGCGCCGTCTCTGGAGCCGGCCGGACGGGAGGCCGCCCCGCGGCGTGGGGTCCCCGCGGTGCCGGCTTCGACGGCGAGGGGGACATGCCCGGCGGCCTTGGCCCGCTCCACCGCGAGCCGGGCCGCCACGAACGCCGGCCCGGAGCCCTCACGGGGGCTGGCAGGCAGCGGCTGGTCCACGGCCCCGACGCCGATTCCGACATACCAGTGGCCGTCGCGAAGGACATGCAGGGCGGTGTCCACCGCCTCGGCCGGCGACTGCAGCACCCCCTGCAGCTCGTCGCCGACGGAGCGTTCGAAGGTGGCTCCGGGGACCAGCCGGGCCAGCGCCGCCAGCAGCCCGGGAACCCGATCCACATCGGTGCTGCTGCCGCGCTGGTCGATCGTCAGGACGTACATACCGCAACCCTAGGCGGCTGATTCATAAAGATCAACCATCTAAAGCTGATTATCAAAAATCAGTTCAAAATGGCTTAGTAGCGGGAATCAACCGAAAAGGTTCACCGGTTTGACGATGTCCGCGTAAATCAGCAGCGCTGACATGCCCATCAGCAGCGCCGCCACCACGTACGTCACGGGCAGCATCTTGGCGATGTCGAACGCCCCCGGATCCGGGCGGCCGAAGAGCTTGGCGATCCGGCGCCGGACACCCTCGTACAGCGCGCCCGCCACGTGGCCGCCGTCGAGCGGCAGCAGCGGGACGAGGTTGAAGACGGCCAGGGCGAAGTTCAGCCCGGCGAGCAGGCCCACCAGGGTGGCGAGCCGACTCTGCAGCGGCACCTGTTCCATGGCGGCGACCTCGCCGGCCACCCGGCCGACGCCCACCACGCTGATCGGGCCGTTGGGATCCCGTGGCTCCGAACTGAAGGCCGCCTGCGCCACGCCCACCACGCGGGCCGGGAGGTTCAGGACGACGCCGGCGATCTGCTTGATGTTCTCCCCCGCCATCGGAAGCACCGCCGAGGCCGGCTGCTGCACCAGCGCCGATTGCGGGCCGATGCCGAGGAAGCCGACGTCCTGGTAGCGGAGCTTGCCGTCCGCGTCCTTGGCCTGGCGTCCGTCGGCGCCGACCACCGGGCGGGAGGAGAGCACCGGGGTCACCGTGGTGGTGACGGGGGCGCCGTCGCGCTGGACCGTGACGCTCACGGTCTTGCCGGCCGATGCCCGGATCCAGCCGGTGAGCTCGTCCCAGTTGGTGACCTGCCTGCCGTCGAAGGAAGTGATTGTGTCGCCCGGTTTCAGTCCGGCGGCGGCCGCGGGGGTGAGCTTGCAGTCCTGCGAGTTCGGGTCCACGGTTTCCCCGGCCTTGACCTGGCACTTGGAGACGTCGGCGATGGTGGTGGTGGAGCCCGCCACGCCGAAGCCCATCAGCAGCACGGCCGTCAGCACGAGGCCGATCAGCAGGTTCATGGCCGGGCCGCCGAGCATGATGATGATCTTCTTCCAGACCGGCAGCCGGTAGAACACCCGGTCCCGGTCGTCGGGGCCGATCTCCTCGTGCGCCAGCGACCGCGCGTCGGCCGCCAGGGACTGGAACATGCCGGTGCTGGAGGCCCGGACGGTGCCGTCTTCCGGGTTGGGCGGGTACATGCCGATCATCGAGACGAAGCCGCCGAGCGGGATGGCCTTGACGCCGTATTCGGTCTCACCGCGGCGCCGCGACCAGAGGGTCGGGCCGAAGCCGATCATGTATTTGGTGACGCGGACCTTGAACAGCTTGGCCGGCACCAGGTGGCCCACCTCGTGCAGGGCGATGGACACGGCGATGCCGATCACGACAAAGACGACGCCGAGGATGAAGAGGAGAACGGGGCTCATGCTGGGTCTGGCTACTTCCTGGGCACGGACTGGCTGGGGGTGGCGGGGGTTCCTACGGCCAAACGCTCGAGGGTCCGCACGCGTGCCCACGTTTCAGCATCCAGCACGGCCTCGACCGTCAGCCCGGAGGATCCTGTGTGCTCGCTGAGGACGGCCTCGACGGTGTCCACGATGTCGGGAAAGCGGATCCGGCCGGCGTGGAAGGCCATCACGGCTTCCTCGTTGGCGGCGTTGAAGACCGCCGGGTAGGTGCTGCCGCGGCGGGCGGCGTCCTTGGCCAGGCCGACGGCGGGGAACGCGCCGGCGTCCAGCGGTTCGAACGTCCAGCTGGTGGCCCGGGTCCAGTCGCACGGGGACGCGGCGCCGGGAACCCGGTCCGGCCAGCCGAGGCCCAGGGCGATCGGCAGGCGCATGTCCGGCGGGGAGGCCTGGGCGATGGTGGATCCGTCGGTGAACTGCACCATCGAGTGCACCACGGACTGCGGGTGGACCACGACGTCGATCTTCTCCAGTGGGATGTCGAAGAGCAGGTGCGCCTCGATCACTTCCAGGCCCTTGTTGACCAGGGTGGCGGAGTTGGTGGTGACCATCAGGCCCATGTCCCAGGTGGGGTGGGCCAGGGCGTCCTGCGGGCTTACGTCCAGCAGCTCGGCCCGGGTCCGGCCGCGGAACGGACCGCCGGATGCCGTCAGGACCAGGCGGTCCACCTCGGCGGCGGTGCCGGAGCGCAGGCACTGGGCGATGGCGGAGTGTTCGGAGTCCACCGGGACGATTTGGCCCTCGCGGGCGGCGGCCTTGACCAGGGCGCCGCCGACGATCAGGGATTCCTTGTTCGCCAGGGCGAGCGTGGCGCCGGCCTTCAGGGCGGCGAGGGTGGGTGCCAGGCCGATCGAGCCGGTGATGCCGTTGAGGACGACGTCGGCGGGGATCTCCGCGATCCGGGTGGCGGCGTCCGGGCCGGCGAGGATCTCCGGCCGGTAGCCGGTCACACCGGCAGCGCGCGCGGCGTCGTCGATCAGGCGCTGCAGCCCGGCAGGGTCACCGGCGGCGATGCCGACGGCGCGGGCCCGGGTGTGGACCGCCTGCCGGGCCAGGAGTTCAAGGTTGCCGCCGCCCGCGCTGAGCGCCACGATCTCGAACCGGTCGGGCGCCCCGTCGACGACGTCGATGGCCTGGGTACCGATGGACCCGGTGGATCCGAGGAGGACAATGCTGCGCGGCTTCATGCCTCCAGTATCCCGCACCGGCACTGCCCCGGCCGCGCCTTGACGCCCTCCGGCGGCGGCGTACCGTGGGAATCGTGGAGTGGACGGCCTGGTTTGACGCGCCGGACTACGGATTCGCCCGGCAGGTACTGCAGCGCGGCGTCGCGGCCGTTTTTGTGGTCGCGTTCCTCTCCTCGCTGAACCAGTTTCCGGCGCTCCTCGGCGAGCGCGGACTACTCCCGGTCCCCTCGCTCCTGGCCCGCGCCCGGCGCCCGCTTCGACCCACCCTGTTCGCCTGGCACTATTCGGACCGTTTGCTGCGCGCGGTCTGCGCCGTCGGGATGCTGATCGGCGCCGCCCTGGTACTGGGCCTGCCGCAGCAGGGGCCGCCGTGGCTGCCGCTGCTGGCTTTCCTGGCGCTCTGGTTGCTGTACATGTCGATCGTGAACGTG
This sequence comes from Arthrobacter sp. BPSS-3, assembly GCF_044628475.1. NCBI lineage: Bacteria > Bacillati > Actinomycetota > Actinomycetes > Micrococcales > Micrococcaceae > Arthrobacter > Arthrobacter sp. BPSS-3. The sequence continues at coordinate 256,285 of NZ_JBIMMV010000004.1, read as the reverse complement.
GGCCAGACGTTCTACGGGTTCGGCTGGGAGATGCTGCTGCTGGAGGCTGGGTTCACCGTGGGGTTCCTCGGCTCGGAGCAGACTCCCCCGCCGCGGACCGTCCTGCTCCTGCTGGTGTGGCTGCTGTTCCGGCTGGAATTCGGGGCGGGGATGATCAAGATCCGCGGCGGCCGGGAGTGGCGGGACCTCACCGCGCTGTACTACCACCACGAAACCCAGCCGATGCCCGGGCCCCTGAGCCGCCAGGCCCACCTGATGCCGAAGGCCTGGCACCGGCTGGAGGTCCTGGGCAACCATGGCGCCCAGCTGGTCGTGCCGTTCTTCCTGTTCGCCCCGCAGCCGCTGGCGTCCGTGGCCGCGGGGATCGTGGTGTTCACCCAGCTGTGGCTGGTGGCCAGCGGCAACTTCGCGTGGTTGAACTGGATGGCGATTCTGCTGGCTTTCGCGGCGGTGAGCGATCCGGTGCTGCACGCCCTGTTCCCCGGCCTGCCGTCCGGCTGGCGGCCCCCGGGTGCGGCGGAGGGAGCAGTGCCGGCGGGAGGTGTCGTGTCAACGGAGGGCTCGCAGGCGCCGCTGCCCTGGCTGGTGCTGGTAAGCCTGGCCACCGTGTTGCTGCTGGTGCTCAGCTACCGCCCGGCGGCGAACCTGGTCTCGTCGTACCAGCTGATGAATGCCGCGTTCAACCGCTGGCAGCTGGTCAATGCCTACGGGGCGTTCGGCTCGGTGACCAAGCAGCGGATCGAGATCGTGGTGGAAGGGACGCTGGACGCCGAGCCGGACGAGACGGCGGACTGGCGGGAGTACGGGTTCCGCGGCAAGCCCGGAGATGTCCGCCGGCTGCCGCGGCAGTGGGCGCCGTACCACCTGCGGCTGGACTGGCTGATGTGGTTCCTGCCGCTGCGCAGCGTGCACGAGCAATGGTTCTACGCGTTCCTGGCGAAGCTGCTGGAGGCAGACCGGCCCACGCTGCGGCTGCTGCGGGAGGACCCGTTCGACGGCGCCCGGCCGCGCTGGGTGCGGGCCCGGAGTTTCCACTACCGCTTCGCCACCCGGGCGGAGTTCCGCGCCACCGGCCAGCGCTGGGTCCGGATCCTGCTGGAGGAGTCCATCCCGCCGCTGTCCCTGCCGCCGGAGGACTGAGTGCCCGCCGGGAACGCAGCGATCTGACACGAATGGCCGGAATGGTGGGTACCATTCCGGCCATTCGTGGCAAACAGGCGCGGTGGCCTGGCTAATGCTCCCGCCTTAGACGGACACGGATTCCTTCTCGGTGACCGCCTCCAGGGCGGCCTGCCGGCGGCGCAGCCACCAGGAACCCAGGAAGATCAGCGCCATGGTCGCGTAGACCACGACTGCGAACGGGGTGGAGAACAGCGCGGTGGGGTCGTTCTGGGAGAGCTGCAGCGAGCGCCGCAGCTGCACCTCGAACATCGGCCCCAGGATCATCGCCACCACCATGGGCGCCACGGGGTAGCCGTAGCGGCGCATGAAGTAGCCCAGGATGCCCACCACCAGCAGCACCCCGACGTCGATCGGCGAGAAGTTCACCGAGAACGCCCCGAGGGCCGCGAAGACCAGGATGCCGGCGTAGAGGAACGGCCTCGGGATCTGCAGGATCTTCACCCAGAGGCCCACCAGCGGCAGGTTCAGCACCAGCAGCATCAGGTTGCCCACGTACAGGGAGGCGATGAGGGTCCACACCAAGGCGCCCTGGTTTTCGAACAGGAGCGGCCCGGGCTGGATCTGGTAGCGCTGGAACGCGGTCAGCATCATCGCCGCGGTGGCGGTGGTGGGGATACCTAGGGTCAGCAGCGGCACCAGGACACCGGCTGCGGCGGCGTTGTTGGCCGCCTCGGGACCGGCGACGCCCTCAATCGCGCCCTTGCCGAACTGGCGCCGGTTCTCGCCCTTGGCCAGCCGCCGTTCCGCCGCGTAGGACAGAAACGTTGAGACGTCCGCGCCGCCGGCGGGGACCGTGCCGATCGGGAAGCCGATGAACGTCCCGCGCAGCCATGGCTTCCAGGACCGCTTCCAGTCCTCCTTGGACAGCCAGGCGTTCTTGCCCTTGCTGACCGGGATGACCTCCACCGGACCGTGCCGGAGCTTGGAGGCGACGTAGAGCGCCTCGCCCAGGGCGAAGAGGCCCACGGCCACCAGCACCATGTCGATGCCGTCCACCAGGTTGGGGTTGTCGAAGGTGAACCGCTGCTGGGCGGTGCTGTCATCGATGCCGATCAGGCCGATGAACAGGCCCAGCGCCAGGGACGCGAGCCCCCGGAGCACCGAGGCGCCCAGCAGCGCGCCGACGGTGAGGAAGGCCACCACCATGAGTGCCACGTAGTCCACCGGGCCGAGGCCGACGGCGAATTCCGCCACCACGGGGGCCAGGAAGGACAGCAGCACGGTGGCGATGGTGCCCGCGATGAACGAACCGATCGCCGCCGTCGCCAGCGCTGCTGCTCCCCTGCCGGCCTTAGCCATCTTGTTGCCCTCGAGGGCGGTGACGATCGAGGCGGACTCACCGGGGGTGTTGAGCAGGATCGACGTCGTCGAGCCGCCGTACATGCCGCCGTAGTAGATGCCGGCGAACACGATCAGCGCCGCCGCCGGGTCCAGGGCGTAGGTGATGGGCATCAGCAGCGCCACGGTCATGGCCGGGCCGATGCCCGGGAGGACGCCGACGGCGGTGCCGACGAAGACGCCGCCCAGGGCGTAGAGCAGGTAGACCGGCTGGAGGGCGTTGGCGAAGCCGTCGAGCAGGAACGTGATGCTATCCATGGAAGAACGGCACCCCCTCGAACAGCGGACCCGGGGGCAGGGACACGCCCAGCAGGCCGCCGAAGACGTACTGCAGGAGCAGGGCCATGACCACGGCGACGACGATCGCCTTCCAGAGCGGCTTGGCCTCGAGGGTCCAGGCCGCGCCGCTGAACAGGACCGCCGCGGCCACGGGCCAGCCGGCGGGCTCGATCAGGACGATGTGCAGCACCACGAAGCCGACCAGCTTGGCCAGGGCCACCCAGTCGGTGGAGGCGTCGGCGTCGAGGTCCTCGCCCTCCTCGGCCTGGCCCACCTTACCGCGCAGGACCTGGATGACGACGCCGGTGCCGACGGCCACGAGCGTGCCGCAGACGATGTAGGGGAAGGCGCGGGGGCCGATGCCGGTCTCCGACGGCGGGATCGGGATGGATCCCGCCGACAGGAGTCCCGCCGCGCCGATGCTGACGAACAGGAGGGCGAAGAGAATCTCCCCGAGAGGCCGCCTGGCGGGCGCCTCTACGTGGGTGGACTCTGTTGTTGGGGCGGACACTGTTACTTGACCAGGCCGATCTCGGTCAGCGTGGTCTTGACCTTGGTGATGTCCTCGCCCAGGAAGGTCTTGAAGCCGTCGCCGGCCAGGAACGCGTCGTCCCAGTTGTTCTTCTTCAGGGTGGACTTCCAGGCCTCGGTCTCGTGCAGCTTGGTGACGAGCTCGGTCAGCTTGGTCTTCTGGGCGTCGTCAATGGAGCCGGGGGCCACCACGCCGCGCCAGTTGGTCAGCACGACGTCGATGCCCTGCTCAGTGAGCGGCTTGATGCCGGGCAGCGCCGGGACCTCGCCCTTGCCGGAGACGGCGAGCGCGCGGACCTTGCCGGCCTTGACCTGTTCGGCGTATTCGCCGATGCCGGAGATGCCGGCCTGGACCTTGTTGCCCAGCAGCGCGGCAATGGACTCGCCGCCGCCGGAATAGCCGATGTAGTTCAGCTTGTCCGAGCCGACGCCCTGGGACTTGAGGATCTGCCCGGCCAGGATGTGGTCGGCGCCGCCGGCCGAGCCGCCGGTGATGGCGACGCCCTTGCCGTTGGCCTTGATGTCGTCCACCAGGTCCTTGACGGACTGGTACTTCGAGGACGCCGGGACCACCAGGACCAGGGGCTCCTCGGTGAGGCGGGCGATCGGGGTGGTGTCCTCCAGGCGGGACTTGGCGCCGTTGGTCTCGACGGCCCCGACCATGACGTAGCCCATCACCATCAGGGTGTTGGCGTCCTTTTCGGTGGCCAGCTTGGCCAGGCCGTTGGTGCCGCCGCCGCCGCCGATGTTGGTGACCTGGGCGGAGCTGACGAGCTTGTTGGACTGCAGGTCCGCCTGGATGGCCCGGCCGGTCTGGTCCCAGCCGCCGCCGGGGTTGGCGGGGACGATGATGCTGAGCTTCTTGACCGGTTCGGCGGCGGATCCGGTGCCGGCGGCGCTGCCGGTGCCGGTGCTGCCGCCGCAAGCCGCGAGGGTGAGGGCCAGGCCGGCCGCTCCGGCGGTGAGGGCGGCGCGGCGGGTGAAGGTGTGGTGGAACGTCATGATCTCTCCTTGGACACATGTGATGCACATCATTGGAATCACTTCCCCGACCCTAGGAGCGGCCACGGTGGCGGGACAGTATTAGGACGTAGAGGTAGTAGTGGTCATATTGGTCACGGATCGTGGCCGGCTTCCGGCACCGGGCGGCGGTCCCGGGTGGCAGACTTGTGAGGTGTTTCACAGCGTCCCGCTCCGCTTCCAGCTGGTGGCCCTCCAGCTGGCCATCGTCCTGGCCGTGCTCACCGCCGTCGGCGTCGTGACCATCCGCATGCAGGAGGCGCAGCTGCGCGATGCGTACAAGAGCCGGCTGATCGGCGTGGCCGAGTCCGTGGCGCGGCTCCCGTCGGTCATCAACGCCTTCGGCACGCCCGCCCCCGCGGAAACCATCCAGCCGATCGCCGAGGTGATCCGGCAAGCCTCGAACGTCACCTATGTGGTGGTGACGGACAAGTTCGGCGTGCGGCAGTCCCACCCGAACGCGGAGGAGATCGGCAAGCACGTCTCCACGGACCCGTCCGTCCCGCTCGCCGGGGACATCTACGTGGGAACCCAGACCGGCACCCTCGGCGAGTCCTGGCGGGTCAAGGTGCCCATCTTCGACCGGAACGGGGCGGTGATCGGGTCGGCCTCCGTGGGGGTCCTGGAGAGCACCCTCGCCGCCGACCTCTACGAGGACCTGCCGCAGCTCTTCGGCTGGCTGGTGGGCGCCGCACTGCTGGGGTCCCTCGGCGCGATGTACATCTCCAAGCTGGTCTGGCGGCGGATCTACAAGCTGGAACCGGAGGACATCGCTGCGCTGCTCGAGACCCGGGACGCCATGCTGCACGGCCTGGGTGAGGGGCTGGTGGCGGTGGACGCCGACGGCACCGTGGTGCTGGTCAACGACGAGGCCCGGCGGCTGCTGGGCGTGGGCGAGGAGATCCTCGGCTCCCCCGCCACCGCCTCCCTGGAGCCGGGCATCCACCGGCTCCTCGCGGCCGGCTCCAGCACCGAAGAACTGGTCCTTTCCGGCGAGCGAATCCTCCTGGGCAAGGTGAACGCCGCCACGGTGGACGGCCGGGAGGTGGGCAAGGTGCTGATCCTGCGGGACCGGACCGAGCTGCACGCCATGCTCAGGGACCGCGACGGCGCCCTGGACGTGACGCAGGCGCTCCGGGCCCAGGCGCACGAGTTCGCCAACAAGCTGCACGTCGTCTCCGGGCTGCTGGAGCTGGGCCAGCAGTCGAAGGCGGTGGAGTTCCTGGGCCGCAGCGCGGCCGACGCCGGCTTCGTGAACCGTCCGCTGGCGGCGGGCATCACCGACGACGGCGTCCGGGCCCTGCTGATCGCCAAGTCCACGGTGTGCGCCGAGCGCGGGATCGACATCGAGGTCGCGGAGGACTCGGTCTGCTCCCCGGACGGGACCGACGACGTCATCACCGTGCTGGGAAACCTGATCGACAACGCCGTGGACGCCGCCGGCTACGACAGCACCGTGGCCGTCGCCCTCGCCGAGACCCCGGCCGGCGGACGGGTGCTCACCGTCGAGGACGACGGCCCGGGCGTGCCGGAGGCGGCCCGGCAGGCGGTCTTCGACCCCGGGGTCACGAGCAAGGATACCGACGGCGTGAACACCCGCGGGTTCGGGCTGGCCCTGGTCCAGCGCGTTGCCCGGCGGCGCGGCGGGACGGCGGCGGTGACCCTTTCGGACCTGGGCGGGGCGCGGTTTACGGTCACCTTCGGCACGATTACTACTTCACACACGGCGGGGAGCGCCGCGGCGGCTCCCCCGGCGGCGGGGCCGGACGCCCCACGGAAGGCGGCACTGGAACGGCTATGAGCGGCATACGCACCCTCATCATCGACGATGACGTGGCGGTGGCGGGAATCCATCACGGCTTCCTGCTGGCCCGCGGCGGCTTCGACGTCGTCGGCACCGCCCACTCGGGACGGCAGGGACTGGACCTCGCCGCGGAGCTGCTGCCCGATCTGGTCCTGCTGGACATCCACCTGCCCGACATGTCCGGGCTGGAGGTGCTGCGGCAGCTCCGGAACCGGCCGCACCAGCCCACGGACGTCCTGGTGATCACCGCGTCCCGGGAGTTGGAGACGGTCCGCGCGGCGATGGCCGGCGGGGTGCTGCACTACCTGGTGAAACCGTTCACCTCGCAGGCCCTCAACGAGCGGTTGGACGAGTACGTGGCGCTGCGCGACGAGCTGGCCGCAGGGTCCTCGGCCGGGCCGCTGGACCAGGACCGGATCGACCGGTTGGTGGCACCCGCCCGGCGTGCTACCGCGGCGGCCGGGGCTGGGCAGGCTGCCGGGGGTCACGCGGCAGGTCAGGCGTCAGAGGCCGACGGCGGCGGGACCGGCGCGGGGCTCAGTGCCGGTGCCGGTGCGGACGGGGTGCGACTGCCCAAGGGGTTGTCCCGGCCCACCCTGGACGCGGTGATCGAGGCGCTGCGGGCCAGTCCTGAGGACGTGTCCGCGGCCGGGCTGGCGTTGAGGCTGGGCCTCTCCCGGGTCAGCGCCCGGCGGTACCTCGAGTATCTGGTGGTGAACGGCTTCGCCCGGCTCACCCCGCGGTACGGCGCCGCCGGCCGGCCGGAGAACCGCTACCTCTGGCGCCGCTGAGAAGCGGCCCGAAAGCCCCGGAGGTCAGTGCCCGGCGCGTCGGAGCGTGGCCTCGGCGTGCTTGAGGATGGGCCCGTCGATCATGCTGCCCTTGTGCTGGAAGACGCCCGTTCCGGCGGCTGCGGCGGCGTCGAGCAGCTCGCGCGCCGTGGCCACTTCTTCCTCGGACGGGGCGTACGCCTCCCGGACCACGGCCACCTGGTTCGGGTGGATGCAGGCCTTGGAGCCGAAGCCGGAGGCGACGGCGTCGCGGCTCTCGGTGGCCAGGCCGTCCAGGTCCGGGATGTTGACGTAGACCGAGTCCACCGCTTCCTTGCCGGCGGCGCGGGCGGCCAGCAGCACCGTGGAGCGGGCGTGCAGGGCGACGGCGCGGTAGCCGCCGTCGTCGTTCCGGCTGGACGTCCCGCCGAGGGAGGCGATCAGGTCCTCGGCGCCCCACATCAGGCCCACCACGTTCGGTTCGGCGGCGATGGCTGCGGCGTTAACGATCCCGGCCGCCGTCTCGCACAGGGCGATCACGCTGAAGCCGTCCAGCTCACGGAGCTGGGCGGCGCTTTCGGCCTTGGCGAGCATCACGTGCCGGTAGGGGGTGTGCTTGAGGCAGTGCAGGTCCTTCCCGAACTCCTCGGTCCCGGCCGGGTTGATCCGGATGATGGTCCGGCTGGGATCCAGTTCGGGCACGTCACCGGCCGAGCCGAGCTGGGCCAGGATGGCCCCGCGGGCGCGCTGCTTGTCCGCGGGGGCGACGGCGTCCTCGAGGTCCACGATCACGGTGTCCGCGCGGTCGGCGGCCTTTTGGTAGCGCTCGGGCCGGTCGGCGGGGCAGAAGAGCAGGGCGGGGCCCATCAGGAAGGTCATGCCTCGATTCTCCCCTTTTCGGCGGCTTCCGGTGACGCGGCTTCCCGCGACCCGCCCTGCTGAGCCGCCTGCTGAGACGCCGGCTGCGACCCCGGCTGAGCAGAAGTGTGCGCGTCGCGGGTCCACATCAGGCAGCTGCGGGTCGCCAGCGCCACCACGGTGCCGTCCTGGTTCCGGCCGGTGTGCTCCATGGTCACGATGCCCTGGCCCGGCCGGGACGAGGAGAGCCGCTTACCGGTCACCACCGTCTCCGTGTAGAGCGTGTCCCCGTGGAAGAGCGGGTGCGGGAAGGACACATCCGTCAGGCCCAGCTGGGCAATGATGGTCCCCTGGGTCAGCTGCGGCACGGACTGGCCCACCATGGTGGCCAGGGTGAACATGGAGTTCATCAGCCGCTGGCCGAAGGGCTGTCCGGCGCTCCAGGCGGCGTCCAGGTGCAGCGACTGGGTGTTCATGGTCATGGTGGTGAACAGGACGTTGTCCGTCTCGGTCACGGTCCGGCCGGGCCGGTGCGCGTAGGCGACGCCTTCCTCGAGCTCGTCGAAGTAGAGGCCGCGCTGTTCGATGACGCGGCGGCCCGCGCCGCCGGCGCCAGCGTCCATGTGGGAGTGGCTGGTGGTCATACGGAGAGTTCCTGGTCTTCCTCGAAAAGTTCGGCGCCGGTGGCCGCGGCCACCTCTTCCGCGGTCACGTCCGGAGCCAGTTCCCGCAGCACCAGCCGCGAGGTCCCGCCCTCGGTCACGACGTCGATGACGGCGAGGTCGGTGATGATCCGGTCCACGCAGCCCTTGCCCGTCAGCGGGAGGGAGCAGCGCTCCACGATCTTCGGGTTGCCGTTGCGGTCAACGTGTTCCATCATCACGATCACCTTCTTGGCACCGAAGACCAGGTCCATCGCTCCGCCCATTCCCTTGACCATCTTGCCCGGGATCATCCAGTTGGCGAGGTCCCCGTTCTGCGCCACCTCCATGGCGCCGAGGACGGCGACGTCGACGTGGCCGCCGCGGATCATCCCGAAGGATGCGGCGGAGTCGAAGAAGGCGGCGCCCTTGTTGACCGTGACGGTCTCCTTGCCGGCGTTGATCAGGTCGGGGTCGACTCTGTCCTCGGCCGGGTAGGGCCCGACGCCGAGGATCCCGTTCTCCGAGTGCAGCACCACCTCGACGCCGTCCGGAATGTAGTTCGGGATCAGCGTGGGCATGCCGATGCCGAGGTTGACGTACTGGCCGTTGTGCAGCTCCCGCGCCACGCGGGCGGCGAGCTCGTTCCGGGTCCAGCCCCTGGCCGGAGCGGCGGAGTCGGCGCCGCCGGGAACGGCGCCGTGTTCGACGGCGGGCGGGCGGTATTCGTGCCGGACGGTTTCGGGCCGGGCCGGCCCGTCCGGGGTCGGGGTGCTCTCCACGGTCAGGCTCCTGTCGTTACGGCGGGCGCCGCGGGCGCCGCAGCGGCCACGGTGCGCTTCTCGATGCGTTTCTCCGCCTCCGGGGCGAGGACCACGCGCTGGACGAAGATGCCCGGGACGTGGATCTGTCCGGGATCCAGCTCGCCCGGTTCCACGAGTTCCTCCACCTCGGCGATGGTGATCTTCCCGGCCATGGCGCAGAGCGGGTTGAAGTTCATCGCGGCGGCGTGGAAGACCAGGTTGCCGTGCCGGTCCCCCTTCCAGGCGTGGACCAGGCCGAAGTCGGGCGCCAGCGCCTCCTCCAGCACGTAGTCGGCGCCGTGGAAGCTGCGGACTTCCTTGGCCGCGGAGGCCACCGTGACGTTGCCGTCGGCGTCGTACTTTTGCGGCAGGCCGCCCTCGGCCACCTGGGTGCCGACGCCGGCGGGGGTGTAGAACGCGGGAATCCCGGCCCCTCCGGCGCGCAGCTTCTCGGCCAGGGTGCCCTGCGGGGTGAGGACCACCTCAAGTTCGCCGGACAGGTATTGCCGGGCGAACTCCTTGTTCTCCCCCACGTAGGAGCTGATGGTGCGGCGGATCCGGCCGTCCTTGAGCAGGATACCCAGGCCCCAGTCGTCCACGCCGCAGTTGTTGCTGACGGTCTCCAGGTCCGTGGCGCCGCGCGCGTGCAGGGCCTCGATCAGCGCGACCGGGATGCCGCAGAGGCCGAAGCCGCCGACGGCGAGCGAGGCGCCGTCGGGAATGTCCGTAACGGCCTCGGCGGCGCTGGCAACAACTTTATCGATCATCGAAAGGATCCTTCCCTGCGGCTACAGGCCCAGTTCGCGGGCGATCAGCATCAGCTGGACCTCCGTGGTGCCCTCGCCGACTTCCAGGATCTTGGAGTCGCGGTAGTGGCGCGCCACGGTGAACTCGTTGATGAAGCCATAGCCGCCGAACACCTGGGTGGCGTCCCGCGCGTTGTCCATGGCTGCCTCGCCTGCGATCATCTTAGCGATGGCCGCCTGGGTCTTGAACGGCTTGCCGGCGAGCATCCGGGCGGCCGCGTCGTAGTAGGCCAGGCGGGCGGTGTGGGCCCGGGCCTCCATGCGGGCGATCTTGAATGCGATGGCCTGGTATTTGCCGATGTTCTGGCCGAAGGCGCTGCGTTCCTTGGCGTATTTCACCGACTGGTCCACGCAGCCCTGGGCTGCGCCGACGGCGAGCGCGGCGATGGCGATGCGGCCTTCGTCGAGGATGGAGAGGAAGTTGGCGTAGCCACGGCCGCGGGTACCGAGCAGGTTCTCCTCCGGGACCCGGACGTTGTCCAGGGTCAGCGGGTGGGTGTCCGAGGCGTTCCAGCCGACCTTGTTGTAGGCCTTCTCAGCCGTGAAGCCCGGCGTGCTGGTGGGCACCAGGATGGTGGAGATTTCCTTCTTGATGCTGCCGTCCGGGCGTTCCTGCTGACCGGTGACTGCGGTGACGGTGACGAGCCTGGTGATATCGGTGCCGGAGTTGGTGATGAACGCCTTGTTGCCGTTGATCACCCAATTTTTTGCGTCTCCGACGCCTTCCAGCCGGGCGGTGGTCTTCGTGCCGCCGGCGTCCGAACCCGCCTCGGGTTCGGTCAGGCCGAAGCCGGCGAGGGCCTTGCCGGAGGCCAGCAGCGGCAGCCACTCCTCCTTCTGCGCGTCGGTGCCGAAGCGGTGGATCGGCATGGCGCCGAGCGAGACGCCGGCCTCCAGGGTGATGGCGACGGACTGGTCCACGCGGCCGAGCTGCTCCAGGGCCAGTGCCAGGGCGAAGTAGTCCCCGCCCATGCCGCCGGATTCCTCCGGGAACGGCAGGCCGAAGAGGCCTATGTCGGCCATCTGGGAGACGACCTCATAGGGGAAGCTGTGCTCCTCGTCGTGCTTGGCGGAGACCGGGGCAACCACCTGGTCGGCGAAGTCGCGGACGGTGTCGGAGAGGTCCTGGTAGTCCTCGCTGAGTTCAAAATCGGGCATGGGGATCACTCCTGTGGGTGGATGGTGGCGAGGACCTGGTCTGCCTTGACCAGGTCGCCGGTGGTGATGCTGAGGTGGACGGTGCCGTCCAGGGGTGCGGTGAGCTGGTGCTCCATCTTCATGGCCTCCACGGCCACCAGCGCCTGGCCCGCGGTGACGGCGTCGCCGTGGGCCACGGAGACGGACACCACGGTGCCGGGCATCGGCGAGCGCACCGCGGGGTCCGCGGCGCCCTCTTCGCGTTCGACGGCGGCGAGCACCCGGGCGAGCCGGGCCTCCCGGGTCAACGGCTCGAGCCGGCAGGACCAGCCCTCGTTGCCAACGAAGAGGAACCCGGGCGGGTCTTCCCGAAGGAAGTCGTGCCCGGACTGCGCTAGCGCGAACCGGTGCTCCACGCCGTCGATCTCGAAGAGGATGCTGTCGCCGGAGAGGCCGATCACGGCCACGTCATGCTTGGTGCCGCCGTCGACCTGGACCCGGGCGCGGCCGAGGTCGATGTTCTCCACGAACGTGACCGCCACGGTGGCGAGCCCGCCCCCGGGAATGCCGAAGCTCATGGTCCACGCCGCCGGTGCCCCGATCCGCCAGCCGCGGACGCTGTCCCAGGGCGAGCGCAGGCCCGCGGGACCCTCGGCGAGGACCCAGAACGGCAGGGCCGCCGCCATCAGCTCCGCGTCGCCGGCCCGGCGGAAGGTGAAACCCGGCATTTTGCGTTCGATCAGGCCGGTGTCGAGCCGGCCGGCTCGGACGTCCTCGTCGTTGATCAGCATCCGCAGGTATTCGACGTTGGTCTCCGGACCCAGCACCGTGTACCGGGAGAGGGCCGTGTCCAGCTTCGCGAGGGCCGCGGCCCGGTCCGGACCGCGGGCGATAACCTTGGCGATCATCGGGTCGTAGTCGCTGGAGATCTCGGCGCCGGGCCGCAGCGATGAGTCGATCCGGATGTCCGGGTCCGCCGCTGCCGGGACCCCGGCGTCCAAAACGGCGGCGTCCGCGTCCTCGAGCTCGGTGAAGATCTCCCCGCGCTCATCCAGCAGCAGCACCTCTCCCCCGGAGGGCAGGAAGTTCTTCTCAGGCACCTCGGCGTAGACCCGGGCCTCCACGGAGTGGCCGGTGAGGACGACGTCGTCCTGGGCCACGGTGAGTTCCTCCCCGGCGGCGATGCGGACCTGCCATTCGACCAGGTCGATGCCGGTGACCATCTCGGTGACCGGGTGCTCGACCTGCAGGCGGGTGTTCATCTCCATGAAGAAGAATTCGTCCGGGGCGTCGTCGGAGACCAGGAACTCCACGGTGCCGGCACCGGAGTAGTTGACGCTGCGGGCGGCGTTGCAGGCGGCCTCGCCGAGCCGTGCGCGGATGGCGGCGCCGTCGGGAAGGCCCTCCAGCAGCGGGGACGGGGCCTCTTCGATCACCTTCTGATGCCGGCGCTGCAGGGAGCATTCGCGCTCTCCGAGGTGGATGACGTTGCCGTGGTTGTCGGCGAGGACCTGGACCTCGATGTGCCGCGGGGTGGTGACCAGCCGCTCCAGGAACAGGGTGTCGTCGCCGAAGGCGCTGGCCGCGACCCGGCGGGCCGTCGCGAGGGTGGCTTCGAGGTCCTCGGGCCGCTCGACCACGTGCATGCCCTTCCCGCCGCCGCCGGCGGAGGGCTTGATCAGCAACGGGTACCCGACGCCGGCAGCGGCCGCGATCAGCTGGGCGTCGCTCATGCCGGGTTCGGCGACGCCGGGGACCACGGGGACGCCGTAGCCGGTGACGTGGTTTTTGGAGCGGATCTTGTCGCCCATGATGTTCAGGGATTCGACGCCGGGGCCGATGAAGGTGATGCCTGCCCGCTCCAGGGCGCGGGCGAAGTCGGCGTTCTCGCTGAGGAAGCCGTAGCCGGGGTGCACGGCCTCGGCGCCGCTGCGGCGGCAGGCATCGATGATGGCCTCGATCTTGAGGTAGCTCTCGGTGGCGGCTGCAGGCCCGATCCGGACGGCGGCGTCGGCCTCCCGCACGTGGCGGGCGCCGGCGTCGGCCTCCGAGTAGACGGCGACCGAACGGATGCCGAGGGCGCGCAGGGTGCGGATCACGCGGCAGGCAATCTCGCCGCGGTTGGCGACCAGGACGGCGCCGAAGAGCGGCGCCGGGGTCGAAATGGCGGGGGTGCTGGTGGTTGCTGTCACGGCGGGGCTCACATCCGGAAGAGGCCGAAGGAGGTCTCCGGCAGCGGGGTGCGGGAGACGACGTCGAGCGCCAGTCCCAGGACGGTGCGGGTGTCCGCGGGGTCGATGATGCCGTCGTCCCACAGGCGGGCGGTCGAGTAGTAGGGGCTGCCCTGGTCCTCGTACTGCTGCTTGATCGGGGCCTTGAAGGCCTCCTCGTCCTCGGCAGACCATTCCTCGCCGCGGGCCTCGTACTGGTCGCGCTTCACCGTGGCGAGGACGCTGGAGGCCTGGTTGCCGCCCATGACGGAGATCCGGGAGGCCGGCCACATCCACAGGAAGCGCGGCGAGTAGGCCCGGCCGCACATCGAGTAGTTGCCGGCGCCGAACGAGCCGCCGATCACCACGGTGAGCTTGGGCACCCTGGCGGTGGCGACGGCGGTGACCATCTTGGCGCCGTTCTTGGCGATGCCGCCCTGCTCGTAGTCCTTGCCGACCATGAAGCCGGAGAGGTTCTGCAGGAAGATCAGCGGGATCCCGCGCTGGTCGCAGAGTTCGATGAAATGTGCACCCTTGAGGGAGGACTCGCTGAACAGGACGCCGTTGTTGGCCACGATGCCCACGGGGTGGCCGTGCAGCTTGGCGAAGCCGGTGACCAGTGTGGTGCCGTAGTTCTTCTTGAACTCGTGGAAGCGGCTGCCGTCCACCAGCCGGGCGATGACCTCGCGGACGTCGTACTGGGCGTTGACGTCGGTGGGGACGGCGCCGTAGAGCTCGGCCGGGTCCGCTTCGGGTTCGACGACCGTGTCGATCTCCCAGGCGGGGGCGGCCGGCCGCGGCAGGGTGGAGACGATGTCGCGGACGATTTGCAGGGCGTGCTCGTCGTTCTCGGCCAGGTGGTCGGTGACGCCGGAGATCTTCGAGTGCAAGTCGCCGCCGCCGAGTTCCTCGGCCGTGACGATCTCGCCGATCGCCGCCTTCACCAGCGGCGGGCCGCCGAGGAAGATGGTGCCCTGGTTGCGGACAATCACGGTCTCATCGCTCATCGCGGGGACGTAGGCGCCGCCGGCGGTGCAGGAGCCCATGACGGAGGCGATCTGCGGGATCTTCGCCGCGGACATCTGCGCCTGGTTGTAGAAGATCCGGCCGAAGTGCTCCTTGTCCGGAAAGACCTCGTCCTGGCGGGGCAGGAACGCCCCGCCGGAGTCCACCAGGTAGATGCAGGGCAGGCGGTTCTCCAGCGCGATCTCCTGGGCGCGGAGGTGCTTCTTGACCGTCATCGGGTAGTAGGTGCCGCCCTTGACGGTGGCGTCGTTGGAGATGACCAGCACCTGCCGGCCGTGGACCAGGCCGATGCCGGCGATCACGCCGGCGCCGGGCGAATCGCCGTCGTACATGCCGTCCGCGGCGAGCGGGGCGATCTCCAGGAAGGGGCTGCCGTCATCGAGCAGCCGGTCGATGCGTTCGCGCGGCAACAGCTTGCCGCGGGCGACGTGGCGTTCGCGGGACTTCTCCGGTCCGCCGAGCGCTGCGGCGGCCAGGCGCTCCTTCAGTTCCCGGGCCAGGCCCAGCTGGGCCTCCCGGTTTGCGGCGAAGCCTGCGCTGCCGGGATCCACCCGGCTGGCGATTGTCTCCATTGACTGCTTCCATCCCCGGCCGGACCGGGGCCCTGGGGCTGCCGGTCCGGCCATTTCGGTTAGTAACGCATAACTGAGTTTTAGGTTAGTCTCTACTAACTGTGATGTCCAACACAGGATCGCCGGGACGGCGGGTTGCAGCCCGGTGTACGGAGCCCGTACAGCACAGTGAATACCCAGACCAGCCGAGAAGAAGGGTGAGCCGGTGACCGAGTCCAGCCAGCCAACCCAGCGCAGCCGGGCCAAGGAGAGCCGCCGGCAGGCGCTGCTGCAGGCCGCGGCCGCCCTCTTCGCCGCCGAGGGCTTCAACCGCGTCTCCCTGGAGGATCTCGGCGCCGCGGCCGGAGTCAGCGGCCCCGCCGTCTACCGGCACTTCGCCGGCAAGCAGGCGGTGCTGGGGGCAATGCTGCTCAGCGTCAGCCAGGACCTGCTCGACGGCGGCCGCGCCGTGGTGGCCGGCGCCGGGACCGCGGAGACCGCCCTCGCCGGGCTGGTGGAGTTCCACGTGGACTTCGCCCTCAGCCACCCGGACGTGATCCGGGTCCAGGATCAGGACTTCAGCAACCTCGCCGACGAGGACCAGGCCGAGGTCCGGACCCTGCAGCGGAACTACGTGGAGCTGTGGGTGGACGTGTTGTCCGGCCTGCACCCGGACACGGACCCGGCCGAGCTGCGGATGCGCGCCCACGCCACCTTCGGCCTGATCAACTCCACCCCGCACTCGGTCCGCACCCAGGGCCGCCGGATGGCACTCAAGCGTGCCCGGCCGCTGCTGGAGGGCATGGCCCTGGCCGCCCTGACGGCCCCGGGCAACGGCACGCGCTAGGCGAACTCGCCTGGGCGGGTCTCCCCCGGACGGCCCTGCCCCCCGAACGACAAAGGGCCGGGCGCCCCTCCGGCAAAGGAGGGATGCCCGGCCCCGCGGGCTGGGAACCTAGGCCATGGCGAGTGCCATGCCGGGGTCGGACAGCAGCGCACCGACGTCCTGCAGGAAGCGGGAGCCCTGTTCGCCGTCGACCAACCGGTGGTCGAAGGAGAGGCTGAGGGTCATGACCTGGCGCAGCGCCACCTCGTCCCGGTACTCCCACGGCATCTTCCGCACCGCGCCGACGGCCAGGATGGCGGCCTCGCCCGGGTTGAGGATGGGGGTCCCGGCGTCGATGCCGAAGACGCCGATGTTCGTGATCGAGATGGTCCCGCCGGAGAGGTCCGCGGGGGCGGTCTTACCGGCGCGGGCGGTCTCGGTCAGCTCGGTGAGCGCGGTGGAGAGCTGGGTCAGCGACATCCGGTCCGCGTCCTTGATGTTCGGCACGGTCAGCCCCCGCGGAGTGGCGGCCGCGATGCCGAGGTTGACGTAGTTGAACTGGACGATCTCCTGGTTGATCTCGTCCCACCGGGCGTTGAGCGTGGGGTGGCTGCGCAGGGCGATAAGCACCGCCTTGGACACCAGGGTCAGCGGGGTGAGTTTGTACCCGGCAAAGGCCCGGCTCTCCTTGAGCCTGGCCAGCAGTTCCATGGTGGGCGTGACATCCAGGGTCAGAAACTCGGTCACGTGCGGCGCGGTGAAGGCAGACGAGACCATGGCCGCGGCGGTGAACTTCCGGACGCCCTTGATCGGGGTCCGGGTTTCCCGCTCGCCCGCCGCCGCGGTGACGACGGCCGCCTGCGCGCCGGCCAGTTCCTGCGGCGCGACCGGGAGGTCCCCGCCGCCGACGAAGTTCCGCACGTCCTCCCGGGTGATCAGGCCGTGCTCGCCCGTACCGGTGACGGCGGCGAGGTCGACGCCGAGGTCCTTGGCCAGCTTGCGGACCGGCGGGGTGGAGCGGGGCCGCTCGGCAGCAGGCGCGCCACTCGGCGGGACGGCGACGGCGGGTGCGGGTGCGGGCGCCGGGACAGGCGCGGCAGCGGCAGCAGGAGCCGGAGCGGGTGCGGCCGCCGAAGCAGCCGGTGCAGCCGCGGCCGCGAAGGTCCGTGCCCGGCGGGCCGGCCGGCCGGAGCCCTCCGGCACGGCACCGTAGCCCACCAGCGTCGGTTCCCGCTTTGCGGGCGCCTCGCCCGAACCCGCGCCGGAACCGCCGTCGTCGTCGCCCTCGATCTCGAAGGAGACAATCGGCTTGCCGACCTCCACCACGGTGCCGGGCTGTTCGTGCAGCGCGGTGACGACGCCGGCGAACGGTGAGGGCAGCTCGACGACGGCCTTCGCGGTCTCCACCTCGGCGATGATCTGGTTCAGGGTGACGGTGTCCCCCACGCCGACCTTCCAGGCGACGATTTCCGATTCCGTCAGGCCTTCGCCGAGGTCCGGGAGGCGGAATTCCTTGATCATGGTGGCGTTCATCCTTCCAGCCCGCTCAGGGAGTTGGGGCGGCCCAGGGCCCGGTCCACGCCGTCGAGGATCCGGTCCAGTCCGGGCAGGTGGTGCATCTCCAGCTTGGAGTAGGGGTACGGGACGTCGAAGCCGGTGACCCGGACGGGGGCGGCCTCGAGGTGGTAGAAGCAGCGTTCGGTGATGCTCGCGGCGACCTCGGCGCCGAGGCCGCCGGACTGGCTGGCCTCGTGCGTGATGACCAGGCGGCCGGTCTTGCGGACCGAGGCCTCCAGCGTGGCGAAGTCCACCGGGGCGAGGGAGCGCAGGTCGATGACCTCGACGGAGACGCCCTCGTCGGCGGCGGCGAGCGCGGCGTCACGTGCGGTCTTGACCAGCGGGCCGTAGGCCACCAGGGTCACGTCGGTGCCCTCGGTGACCACCCGGGCCTTTTCCATCGACGGGGCGGCGGAGACATCCAGGGACTCGTCCACCTCGCCCTTGTCGTGGTAGCGGCGCTTGGGCTCGAAGTAGAGGACCGGATCGTCGCAGGCGATGGCCTGCTGGATCATCGTGTACGCGTCCTGCGGGTTGGAGACGCTGACCACGCGCAGGCCGGAGGTGTGGGTGAAGTACGCCTCGGGCGATTCGGAGTGGTGTTCGGGTGAACCGATGCCGCCGCCGAAGGGCACGCGGATGGTGATGGGCATCTTCACGGCACCCATGGTCCGGTAGTGCATCTTGGCGACCTGGCTGACGATCTGGTCGAAGGCCGGGTAGATGAAGCCGTCGAACTGGATCTCCACCACCGGGCGGTAGCCGCGGTAGGCGAGGCCGACGGCGGTGCCGAGGATGCCGGATTCGGCGAGCGGCGTGTCCACCACGCGGTGCTTGCCGAAGTCCTTCTGCAGCCCGTCGGTAACGCGGAAGACGCCGCCGAGGGTGCCGATGTCCTCGCCCATGAGGATCACCTTGGGATCGTTGTCGAGGGATTTGCGCAGGCCGGAGTTGATCGCCCGGGCAAAGGTCATCTGCGTCATCAGCGAGCACCTTCTTCGGAGGGGGCACCTGCGGGATCGCCGAAGGAGGCCAGGTAACGGGTGTAGTGGTCCTGCTGGCGGTCCAGCCAGGAGTGCGGGGTGCTGTAGACGTGCTCGAAGATCTGCAGCGGCTGCGGTTCGGGCATGGTGATGGTGCCGGAGCGCAGTTCCTTGGCCACGGCGTCGGCCGTGGCGGCGACGGCGGTTTCCAGGTCCGCGGTGAGCAGGCCCTTACGCTCCAGGAGCGCCTTAAGGCGGTGGATCGGGTCCTTGGCGGCCCAGTCCTCGAGCTCGTTGGCGTCCCGGTACCGGGTGGGATCGTCCGCCGTCGTGTGCGGGCCCATGCGGTAGGTGACGGCCTCGATGAAGGTGGGGCCTCCGCCGCGCCGGGCCCGGTCCAGGGCGATCCGGGTGGCGGCCAGCACGGCGAGGACGTCGTTGCCGTCCACCCGCATGCTGGGGATGCCGAAGCCGGAGGCCCGGTCCGCGATCTGGATGTGGGACTGCAGCATCACGGGCTCGGAGATGGCCCAGTGGTTGTTCTGGCAGAAGAAAATGACGGGGGCCTGGAAGCTGGCCGCGAAGACCATCGCCTCGTTGACGTCGCCCTCGCTGGTGGCGCCGTCGCCGAAGTAGGCCACGGCCGCGGAGTCGGCGCCGTCGTTCTGGATGCCCATGGCGTAGCCGGTGGCGTGGAGGCTCTGGGCGCCGATGATGATCTGCTGGGTGGCGACGTTCACGGTGTACGGGTCCCAGCCGGCGAGGGCGTTGCCGCGCCAGGCCTTGACGATGTCCGCGGGCTTCACGCCGCGGACGTAGGCGACGCCGTTGTCCCGGTAGCTGGGGAAGACGAAGTCGTCCTCGCGCAGGGCCCGGGCGGAGCCGATCTGGGAGGCTTCCTGGCCCAGCAGCGGCGGCCAGAGGGCGAGTTCGCCCTGGCGCTGCAGGGCGGTGGCCTCGGCGTCGATCCTCCGGATGGCCACCATGTCCTCGTAGAGGGAGGTCAGCACGTCATCGCCGATGTCCTGGACCCAGGGGTCGAACTCGGGATGGCTGACGCGTTCACCCCCCGGGGTGATGAGCTGGACGAGATCCCCGCCCGTGCGCCTGTTCGATCCTGCACTGTTTCCGGGGCCGCCGGGGGCTGCGCCGCCCTGGCCCGCGTCGTCGGTAAACACAGTTTGTCCGCAACCTTCTGACGTCGTCTGACCCCTGCCCGCGGGACTCG
Source organism: Arthrobacter sp. BPSS-3 (assembly GCF_044628475.1). NCBI lineage: Bacteria > Bacillati > Actinomycetota > Actinomycetes > Micrococcales > Micrococcaceae > Arthrobacter > Arthrobacter sp. BPSS-3. The sequence goes on along the minus strand of NZ_JBIMMV010000004.1, from coordinate 236,735 downwards.
TGATCCCAGCGCGCGGCGGCCACCCGGGCGCCGTTGCCCCGGATAATTGTGACCCTACTCACAAGTGCCATTGGGTACAACCACCCACTGATATTTTGAGCATCCTGCCAGGTTCAGAGGTTCCGGACCGTGCTAACCTTGCGCACTATGCAACCCTTGGATGGCACGGACACCCGCTTGCTTTCGGCCATGGCGCGGGACCCGCGCGGCACCGTCGTGGCCCTGGCGCAGAAGCTGGGACTCTCCCGCAACACGGTGCAGGCCCGGATGGCCCAGCTGGAGAAGAAACACGTATTCCTCTCCTTCGAGCGCCGGATCAATCCGGTCACGCTGGGCTACCCGCTGATGGCCTTCATCTCGGTCCACGTCCAGCAGCAGAAGCTGGGCAAGCTGGCGGTGGAGCTGGCCGCGGTCCCGGAGATCCTGGAGGGCTATGGCCTGACCGGCTCGGCAGACCTGCTGCTGCGCGTGGTGGCGCGCGACGCCGAGGACCTGTTCCGGATCAACGGCAAGATCCTCTCCTGCGACGGGGTGGACCGGACGGACACGGCGCTGGCGATGAGCGAGATGATCCCGTTCCGGATTCAGCCGCTGCTCGAACGCGGCCCGGCCGAGGGCTGACCCGGAACGCACAGGACCCCCGCGCCGGGCGGCGCGGGGGTCCTGTGCGTTCGGTGATGCAGCTATGTGGTGGTGCGTTAGTGGTTGGTGGCCTTCTCGGCGCCCACCCCGGTGAGGGAGCGAACCTCCATCTCGGCCTGCTTGGTGGTGTCCTCGCGCCGCTTATCTAGCACGGTGCCCAGCCAGCCCAGGAAGAACGCGAGCGGGATGGAGACGATGCCGGGGTTGCTGAGCGGGAAGATCGCGAAGTTCGCGCCGGCGATCATCGAGGTCTTGGTGCCGGAGACCACCGGGGAGAGGGCGATCAGGATGATGGCGGCGGCGAGGCCGCCGTACATGCTCCAGATCGCGCCCTGGGTGGTGAACCGGCGCCAGAACAGCGAGTACACGATGGTGGGCAGGTTCGCGGAGGCGGCGACGGCGAAGGCCAGGGCCACCAGGAAGGCGACGTTCTGGCCGTTGGCGAAGATGCCGCCGGCGATGGCGAGGATGCCGATGACGATCACCGTGCGGCGCGCCACCTTGACCTCGGTCTCGGCGTCGGCCTTGCCCTTGGCGATCACGTTGGCGTAGATGTCGTGGGCGAAGGAGGCCGCCGCGGTGATGGTGAGGCCGGCGACGACGGCGAGGATCGTGGCGAACGCCACCGCCGAGATGAAGCCCAGCAGCAGCGGTCCGCCGAGGTGGAAGGCCAGCAGCGGGGCGGCGGAGTTCACGCCGCCGGGGGCGCCCTTGATGGTGTCGGCGCCCACGAGGGCCGCGGCACCGTAGCCGAGGACCAGGGTGAACAGGTAGAAGATGCCGATCAGCCAGATGGACCAGACGACGGACTTGCGGGCTTCCTTGGCGGTGGGGACCGTGTAGAAGCGCATCAGCACGTGCGGCAGGGCCGCGGTGCCGAGCACCAGGGCCAGGCCCAGGGACATGAAGTCCAGCTTGGACGTGTCCGACTTGCCGTACTGCAGGCCGGGGTTCAGGACGGCCGGATTTTTGGCCGTCTCCGCGGCGCCGCCGAGCAGGTCCGAGAGGTTGAAGCCGTAGATCGCGAGGACCCAGAAGGTCATCACGGCGGCGCCGGCGATCAGCAGCATGGCCTTGATGATCTGCACCCAGGTGGTGCCCTTCATGCCGCCGATCAGGACGTACATGATCATCAGGGCGCCGACGACGATGATCACCAGCGCCTGTCCGCCCCAGTCGCTGATGCCCAGCAGCAGGGAAATCAGGCTGCCGGCGCCGGCCATCTGGGCGAGAAGGTAGAAGAAGCAGACGGCCAGGGTGGAGATGGCCGCGGCGATCCGGACCGGACGCTGCCGGAGCCGGAAGGAGAGCACGTCGGCCATGGTGAACTTGCCCGTGTTGCGGAGCAGTTCGGCCACCAGCAGCAGCGCCACCAGCCAGGCGACGAGAAAGCCGATGGAGTACATGAAGCCGTCGTAGCCGTTGACCGCGATCGCGCCGGTGATGCCCAGGAAGGACGCGGCGGAGAGGTAGTCGCCGGCGATGGCGGTGCCGTTCTGCGAGCCGGTGAAGGACCGGCCGGCGGCGTAGTAGTCGGCGGCGGTTTTGTTGTTCCGGCTGGCGCGGAACACGATCACCATGGTGACCGCGACGAAGAGGGCGAAGATGCCCATGTTCAGGAGGGTGGTGTCCTTGAGCGCGGCGACGTTGACCGCGGGGACCGTCAGGGATGCGTGCAGTGTCATTGGGCCGTTCCGCTCACTCGGTTGCCGTGCTTGTCGAACTCGTGGCCTTCGATCTCCTGGCGGATCTCGGAGGCGATGGGGTCCAGCTTCCGGTTCGAGTAGCTGACGTACCAGCCCGTGATCGCGAAGGTGGAGACGAACTGCAGCAGGCCCAGGATCAGGCCGACGTTGATGTTGCCCCAGACCTTGGTGGACATGAAGCCCACCGCATAGTCGGCCAGCAGGACGTAGGCGAAGTACCACAGCAGGAACGCGATGGCCATCGGAAAGACGAAGCTGCGGTGACGTTTGCGCAGTTCCTGGAACTGCTCCGTCGACTGGACTTGCTTGAAGTCCACGGACGCCGCTGCGTCCGTATGCTGGGCGTCGTGACCCATCATTCCTCCTCATTGAGACTGGCGAGTCACCGCCGGGCGCTCCGGCTTCCGGACAACACTCCCCCGGGATTGTGTGACTGGAATCACTGTGCAACGTGATGTGCGCTACATTCCAGCACCGGCGCGGGCGGCGTCGCCCAGCGGTCGCCGCGCTGCGACAAACGGCGGACCGCCCGGCCTGGCGCTACGCTGGCAGCATGCCGGACTCCCCCCTGGTCAGCGCCGCGGCCGTCGCCGTGATCGCGCTGGCGATCGCCGTCGTCATCGCCGTCGGGCTCAAGGTCCTGCGCTCTTTCCGTGACCTTGGCACCGACGCCGAGCGCGCGACCTATAAGACCCTGCACGCCGCGTCCCGGGCCGGCCAGCACCTGCGGACCGGCCTGAACCCCGCCGGCGCGGGCAAGGCCAGCCGGCAGCTGCGCGGGCTGCTCGGCTGCGACGGGTTCGCCATCACGGACACCACGGGCGTCCTGGCCTGGGACGGCGCGGCCGAGGAACTCCGCCCGGTCCTGATGGAGGTGGCCGCGGCAGTGCTGGCGGGCGGCCACACCGCCGTGATCCCCGCCGGGGAGCTGCGGGCCCCGGGCGGCCGCTCCCCCGCCGGCTCTCCCGGAGCCGGCTACGCGGCCGTCATCGCGCCCATCCGGGTGGGGTCCGGGGTGGCGGGCGTGGTGGCCGCCTTCGCCCCCGAGGCGGGGTCCGGCCTGGTCCGGGCAACCGGCGAGGTGGCGGACTGGGTGGCCACCCAGGTGGAACTGGCCGAACTCGATGCCTCCCGGACGCTGCTGATGGAGGCGGAGGTCCGGGCGCTGCGGGCCCAGATCAGCCCGCACTTCATCTACAACTCACTGAACGCGATCGCGTCCTTTATCAACACGGATCCGGTCCGGGCCCGGGAGCTGGTGGTGGAGTTCGCCGACTTCACCCGCTATTCGTTCCGCCGGCACGGGGACTTCACCACCCTGGCCGAGGAGCTGCGCTGCATCGACCGGTACCTGCTGCTGGAGCGCGCCCGCTTCGGCGAGCGGGTGCAGGTCAGCCTCCGGATCGCGCCGGAGGTGCTGAGCACCGTGATCCCTTTCCTGAGCCTGCAGCCGCTGGTGGAGAACGCCGTCCGGCATGGCCTGGAGGCCAAGGAAGGGCCCGGGCACATCAGCATCACGGCCAACGATTCGGGCGCGTTCGCCGAGGTGACGATCGAGGACGACGGCGTCGGCATGGACCCGGATCAGCTGCGCTCGGTCCTGGCCGGGCACAGCGGCGGCGACCACGTGGGCCTGCATAACGTGGACGCGCGGCTGCGGCAGGTCTACGGGGAGGACAACGGCCTGGTGATCGAGACGGCGCCCGGCGAGGGCACGCTGATCACCCTGCGCGTCCCGAAGTCCCAGCCCCGCCACGACGCCTGAGCCGGCGCCCGGCCCACGCCGCCCTGGCGCCCGTCGGGGCGCCGGTGCGGCGGTACCCTAGGACCATGATTAACGTCCTCGTCGCCGACGACGAGCTGCCCGCCGTGGAGGAGCTGGCGTTCCTGCTGGGCCGGGACGACCGGATCGGCACCATCTACCGCGCCTCCTCCGGCGCCGAGGCGCTGCGCACCCTGGAGAGCGCCGACGTCGACGCCGTCTTCCTCGACATCCACATGCCGGCCCTCTCCGGCCTGGACATCGCCCGGGTGATCGCCCGCAGCGCCCGGCCGCCCGCCGTCGTCTTCGTCACCGCGGACGAGGACTGCGCCCTTGAGGCCTTCGAGCTCGCCGCCGTGGACTACCTGCTCAAGCCCGTCCGCGCCGAGCGGCTGGCCCGCTCCGTGGGCCGGATCAGTGAGCTGCTGCGCGACGGCGGCCCGGCCCCGGAAATGATTACCGTGGACCTCGGTGGCACCACCAAGATGATCCGCCGCGACGACGTCACCTACGTCCAGGCGCAGGGCGACTATGCCCGGCTGCACACCGCGGACGCCAGCTACCTGATCCGGGTGCCGCTGGCGGACCTGGAGCAGCAGTGGGCCGAGGCCGGGTTCCTGCGCATCCACCGCTCCTACCTGGTGTCGCTGGCCCACGTGGGGCACCTGAAGCTGGCGGCGGGCCGGCCCAGCGTGGCGGTGGCCGGCGCCGAACTGCCGATCAGCCGCCGGCACCTGCCCCCGGTCCGGGAAAAGCTGGAGGCCACCCGGATCCGGCCGCAGGCATGACCCGGGTCAGGGTCACCGCCCCGCGCCGCGTCGCCACGGGCGCCGGTTCCGGGCGTGGCAGAGCCGCGGCTGAGGCACGGAAGGCGGCGGAAGAGACCGACGCCGGTCAGGTGTTCGTCCGCGCGCTGATCCGGTCCCAGCTCCGGCTCGGGATCGTGGTGGCCGCCGGGTTCCTGCTGATCATGCTGGGTTTCGCCCTGCTGCTGGGTCTGGTGCCGGGACTCGCCGAGCTGCGGATCGCCGGCCTGCCCTTCGACTGGGTGCTGCTGGGCGCCGGGATCTATCCGGTGATCGGGCTGAGCGCCTGGCTCTACGTCCGGACCGCCGCCCGGAACGAGGCCCGCTACCGCGACCTCGCCGGCGAGCGGTGAGGCGGCCATGAACCCGGTGGTCGGCGTCGCCGCCTTCGCCGCCGTCACCCTCGCCACCGCCGTGATCGGTTTCTACGGCCTGCGGATCTCCCGCACCACCGGGGACTTCTACGTCGCGTCCCGCACCGTCCGGCCGTGGTGGAACGCCTCGGCCATCGGCGGCGAGTACCTCTCCGCGGCCAGCTTCCTGGGCGTGGCCGGCCTGATCCTGCTCTCGGGCACCGACGCCCTCTGGTATCCGGTGGGCTACACCGCCGGGTACCTGATGCTGCTGCTGTTCGTGGCGGCCCCGCTGCGCCGCTCCGGCGCGTACACCATCCCGGACTTCACCGAGGCGAGGCTGGAATCCCGGGCCGTCCGCCGGGTCACCAGCCTGGTGGTGGTGATGGTGGGCTGGCTGTACATCGTCCCGCAGCTGCACGGCGCGGCGCTGGCCATCCGGATCACCACCGGGCTGCCGGCCTGGGTGGGCCAGGTGGCCGTGATCGCCGTCGTCTGCGTTACCGTGATGGCCGGCGGGATGCGCTCCATCACCTTCGTCCAGGCCTTCCAGTACTGGCTGAAGCTCACCGCGCTGGCCGTGCCGCTGCTGTTCCTGCTGCTGGTGCTCGCCGGCACCGGTACCCCGGCCGTGGCCGAGGCGCCGGTGAACCCCACCGGGCTGCCGCCGGCCGGCCCGTACCAGAACATCTCGCTGCTGGTGGCGCTGCTCTTCGGGACGCTGGGCCTGCCGCACGTGCTGGTGCGCTTCTACACCAACCCGGACGGCCAGTCGGCGCGGCGGACCACCCTGATCGTGCTGGGCCTGCTGTCCGTGTTCTACCTCTTCCCCACCGCGTACGGGCTGATCGGGCGGGTCTTCGCCCCCGGCGCCGCGGGCGCGGGGCAGGCCGACGCGCTGGTGCTGCTGCTGCCGGGCCGGATGATCGGCGGCCTCGCCGGGGATCTGCTCTCCGCGCTGGTGGTGGCCGGGGCGTTCGCGGCGTTCCTGTCCACCACGTCCGGGCTGGTGGTCTCGCTGGCCGGCGTGATCAGCCAGGACATCCTGGGCGGCAGCGTCCGCGGCTTCCGGCTCGCGGCCCTGTTCTCGGCCGTGGTGCCGTTGGGGATCGCCGCGACGACGGATTCGACGGCGCTGGCAGGGAGCGTGGGGCTGGTGTTCGCCTTCACCGCCTCGACCATCTGCCCGGTGCTGCTGCTGGGGATCTGGTGGCGTGGTTTGACCGACGCCGGGGCGATCGCGGGGATGCTGACCGGGGCGCTGGCGTGCGGCGGTTCGATGCTGGCCGGCGCGGTGCTGGGCGCGGCGGGGACGCCGTCGTGGCTCGCGCAGCCGGCGGCGTGGACGGTGCCGGCCGCGTTCGCCGTCATGGTCCTGGTGTCCCGCGCCACCCGGGGCCGGGTGCCGAGCAGCATCACCCGGCTGATGACCCGGCTGCACACCCCCGAGCGGCCGCTCGTGACGGAGCGCTAGCTCCGGGTCAGTTGGCGGCCGGTCGCTAGGGCCGCGTCAGTCGATGGCGGCCATGAGTTCGACGACTTTGTCCAGGAACGCATCCACCTGGGTTTCCTCGTAGCCGTCGCGGCCGACGGCAGGCCGGAAGGTGGCGCGGCGGACGTTGTCCACGCTGAGCGGCTGGTCCTCGTCCAGGTAGCCGATCAGCTCGTGGCAGAGGCCGTCGACGTCGGCGATGTTGTAGCTGCGGACTTTGGCCTTCGCCGGCCGCCGGAAGCGCTGGCCGTCCGGTCGGTGCAGCCGGCCGCGGAGCAGCCCGGCCAGCCGGCCGATCTCGCGCAGCCAGGCGTCCTCGCCGCGTTCGCCGACCAGTTCGTCGCGTTCCCGGCGGGCCAGGGCGTCCTCGAGCCGGTCCAGGGCCGCGTCCACGGCGGCGGCAGCGTAGCCGCCCTTGACCGGGTCGAAGGTGACGGCGCGGACATCGGCGCTCCTGACCACGCGCTCGGCCGCCTGCGGGGTCTCGAAGGAGACCCTGGCCTGCCGCAGGAACTGGTCCACCTGCTTGGCGTTGTAGCCGTACTGGTTGCGCTGGACGCGGTCAAAGGAGGCAGGGATCTGCCGGTTGAGGTCCACTCGGTTGCTGTCCACTGTTTACTTCTTATCCTTCGAGGCCGTGCGGCTCTTGTTGTTCGGCGCTGGTTGTCCGGCTCTGGCCGATCCGGTACGGCGCTTTTTACGGGCACCATTGTAGGCGCCGGGGCGGGGTTGTCCGCCCGCTCAGCCGCCCGCGGCGGCAGAGAAAATCATGAAGGCCACCGGCGAGGCGAAGACGATGGAGTCCAGCCGGTCCATCACTCCCCCGTGGCCCGGCAGGCTGTTGCCCATGTCCTTGATGCCAAGCTCACGCTTGACCATGGACTCGGCAAGGTCACCGGCGGTCGCCGCTCCCACCATGCCCACGGCGAGGGCGGCACCAAACCACCACGGCTCACCGAGGACAAAGATCGAGGCCAGGACGCCGACGACGACGGCCCCGCCCACAGACCCGGCGAAGCCCTCCCAGGACTTCTTCGGGCTGATCTTGGGGGCCATCGGGTGTTTGCCGAGGGACGCGCCGACGAGGTAGCCGAAGGTGTCGTTGGAGACCACCAAGAGCAGCAGGGTGCCGATCTGCCAGGCCCCGACGGGCACCACGCCGTTTGGCCAGAAGCCGACCGGAGTGATCCCGCCGGAGGCGTGCAGCGGCAGGACCGCGAAGCTGATCAGGAAGGGTACCCACGCCATCGTGAAGACGCCGGCGAAGATGCTGCGGGCCGAGCCCGCGGCGCCCTCCAGCGACCGCCACAGCAGCACCGCGACGCTGCTGAGCAGGAACGCGAACATGAGGCTTTCCGGGCCGCCGAAGTAGGCGGAGACCGGCATCGCCACGGTGCCGGTCATCGCGGGGATGATCGGCAGCCGGGTGCCGGAGGCCTCCAGGGCCCGGTAGACCTCCCAGACGCCGAAGACGGCGAAGGCGGTGACGATCAGGACGAAGGCCAAGGGCAGGAACAGCAGGCCGCCGAGCACCGCAAAGAGCATGGCGAGGCCGACGGCCGTCGCGGCGGGAAGATTCCTGCCCGCCTTGGGCGTCGGGTTCTTCCGCTCTTTCCCCCTCACCCGGACGCGCGGCCCGGGTGCCTGCTGTTCGCCTGTCATCAGACCTCGAGCAGCTCGGCTTCCTTGCGCTTGAGCAGCTCGTCGATGCCGTCGACGTGAGACTTGGTCAGGGCGTCCAGTTCCTTCTCGGCACGGGTTCCCTCGTCCTCGCCGGCCTCGCCGTCCTTGACCAGCTTGTCCAGGGTTTCCTTGGCCTTGCGGCGGATGTTGCGGATGGACACCTTGGCGTCCTCGCCCTTGGACTTGACGATCTTGACGTATTCCTTGCGGCGTTCCTTGGTCAGTTCCGGGATGGTGACCCGGATGACGTTGCCGTCGTTGGAGGGGTTGGCGCCCACCTCGGAGTCACTCAGGGCGCGTTCGATGTCGCGCAGCGCGGTCTTGTCGAACGGGGTGATGAGGATGGTGCGGGCGTCCGGCACGGCGAAGGACGCCAGCTGCTGCAGCGGGGTCGGCGAGCCGTAGTACTCCACCATGACCTTGTTGTACAGGCCCGGGGTGGCGCGCCCTGTGCGGATAGAGGCGAAGTCTTCCTTGGCAACCTCGACCGCCTTGTCCATCTTGTCGCCGGCTTCGAGCAAGGTCTCTTCGATCACGTTCTCTCCTCAGAAATTTGGTGCGCGCCCCAGAGCCCGGGGAGCTGAACTGTCCTCAAACCATCCTAGCCGGAGCTAGGGGGTGACCACGGTGCCCAGGTCCTCGCCGCGGATGGCGCGGGTGACGTTGCCCTCGCCCTCCATGCCGAAGACGACCATGGTGAGGTTGTTGTCCTTGCACATGGTCATGGCGGTCTGGTCCATGACGCGGATGTCGCGGCGCAGGGCCTCGTCGTAGCTGAGCTTGTGCAGCTTCTCCGCGGTGGGGTCCTTCTTCGGGTCGGCGGTGTAGACGCCGTCGACGCCGCTCTTGGCCATCAGGACGACGTCGGCGTGCACCTCCATCGCGCGCTGCGCGGCGACGGTGTCGGTGGAGAAGTAGGGCAGGCCTGCGCCGGCGCCGAAGATCACGACGCGGCCCTTCTCCATGTGGCGGATGGCGCGGCGCGGGATGTACGCCTCGGCGACCTGGCCCATGGTGATGGCGCTCTGCACGCGGGTCTCGACGCCGGCCTGCTCCAGGAAGTCCTGCAGCGCCAGGCAGTTCATGACCGTGCCGAGCATGCCCATGTAGTCGGCGCGGGAGCGGTCCATGCCGCTCTGCGAGAGCTCGGCGCCGCGGAAGAAGTTTCCGCCGCCGACGACGATCGCGACCTCGACGTCCGGGACGGCCGCGGCGATCTGCTTGGCGACCCCGCGGACGGTATCCGGGTCGACGCCCAGCTTGCCGCCGCCGAAGACCTCGCCGGAGAGCTTGAGGAGGACGCGGCGCCGCGTCTTCGTTGGCTGGGCGGAATTGTTGACGGTATCCATGGTGCCTTCCCGTTGGTGAGCTCTCAAAAGGTTATCGTGCCGGGGCCCGGCGGCGGCATTCCCTGCCGACCGGGGCCCGGCGCAGGCGCCCGGGGGTCTCCTGCGCATGCAAAAGGGGTGGCCACCGAAGTGACCACCCCCTGGCGTTGCCGGTTAGGAACCGACGCGGAAGCGTGCGAAGCCGGTAGCCTTCACGCCGGCCTCTTCGAGGACGGCGGCGACGGACTTCTTGGCGTCCTTGGCGAATGCCTGGTCAACCAGGACCTCGCCCTTGTAGAAGCCGGTGACGCGGCCTTCGACGATCTTGGTCATCGCGGCTTCGGGCTTGCCCTCGGCCTTTGCGGTTTCCTCGGCGATGCGGCGCTCGGACTCGACCAGCTCGGACGGGACGTCCTCGCGGGTCAGGTAGTTCGGGGCCATGGCGGCGATGTGGACGGCGACGTCGTGGGCGGCGGCGGTGGCGGCTTCGCCTTCACCGTCGACGGCGAACAGGACGCCGACCTGGGCCGGGAGGTCCTTGGACGTCTTGTGCAGGTACGCGTCGACGGTCGGGGCCTCGATGCGGGCGATGCGGCGGACGACGACCTTCTCGCCCAGGATGGCGCCTTCTTCGACGACAACCTCGGAGAGCGGCTTGCCGTCAACGTCGGTGGCCAGGAGGGCCTCGAGGTCGGCAGCGCCGGACTCGACGGCGACGGTCAGGACCTTGTCGGCCAGCTGGATGAACTTGTCAGCCTTGGCGACGAAGTCGGTCTCGCAGTTGACTTCGACCATCACGCCGACGCCGTTGGCGACCTTGGCGGCAACCAGGCCCTCGGCCGTGGAGCGGCCTTCGCGCTTGGTGGCACCCTTGAGGCCCTTGATGCGGATGATCTCGATGGCCTTCTCGGCGTCGCCGTTGGCCTCGTCGAGAGCCTTCTTGACGTCCATCATGCCGGCGCCGGTGCGCTCGCGCAGGGCCTTGATGTCAGCAGCAGTGTAGTTCGCCATGTGAACCCCTCTGTCTAGAAAATTTTGTCTAATGTACGGACCGACAGGACGGCTGCTCACGCAAAGTGAGCGGCCATCCTGTCGGTACCCCCGCACGCTGCGGGCAGCGCGCGGGGAAGTGCGGCTAAGCCGGGGTGACTACTTGGCGTCGTCCGCGGCCGGGGCCTCGGCGGCTTCCGGAGCAGCCTCGGCCGCGGGAGCAGCTTCGGCGGCCGGGGCAGCCTCTTCGGCCTTGTTGCCTTCGAGGAGCTCGCGCTCCCACTCGGCCAGCGGCTCTTCCGGGGCTTCCGTGGTGCCCGTGGCGCGCTGGTTGCGGGCGATCAGGCCCTCGGCAACGGCGTCGGCAACGACGCGGGTCAGCAGGTTCACGGAGCGGATGGCGTCGTCGTTACCCGGGATCGGGAAGTCAACTTCGTCCGGATCGCAGTTGGTGTCCAGGATGGCCACAACCGGGATGTTCAGCTTCTTGGCTTCGTCGACGGCGAGGTGTTCCTTCTTGGTGTCGACAACCCACAGGAGCGAAGGCGCCTTGGTGAGGTTGCGGATACCGCCGAGGTTGGTCTCCAGCTTGGTCAGCTCGCGACGCAGGAGCAGCAGTTCCTTCTTGGTGTAAGCGGAACCGGCGACGTCGTCGAAGTCGATCTCTTCGAGTTCCTTCATGCGCTGGATGCGCTTGGAAACCGTCTGGAAGTTGGTCAGCATACCGCCGAGCCAACGCTGGTTGACGTACGGCTGGCCGACGCGGGTGGCCTGCTCGGCGATGGCTTCCTGTGCCTGCTTCTTGGTACCAACGAAGAGGACGGTGCCGCCGTGTGCAACGGTGGCCTTCACGAACTCGTAGGCACGGTCGATGTAGGACAGCGACTGCTGCAGGTCGATGATGTAGATGCCGTTGCGCTCCGTGAAGATGAAGCGCTTCATCTTCGGGTTCCAACGACGGGTCTGGTGTCCAAAGTGGACGCCGCTGTCAAGCAGCTGGCGCATGGTTACGACGGGCATGCCGACGCTCCTTCCGGCAGGTCATTCATGAGAGAGCCGTGAGGCCCTCTTACCCTGCCAATAGTTGACGGTTGATTAGCAGCACCCGGTTCCGGGAGCTCCTCCTGGTATCCACCGCGCTCCTCATCCGGGCCATGGGGTCCGGACCGCAAGGGACGCAGTCCTCCTCATCCGAAGCGGGGCTTCGGCTGCAGAGGGCTGGATACGCGTAGTCAGCAAGCATTCCCGCACTCCTGAATGAGATGTGCTGCCTTCCGCGGCACGTCCGGGAAGGACAGCGCAACGAATCGGGGCATGAGGGGAACAGCAAACTGCTCCACCTAGTGTACTACAGCGGTCCCCGCCCGACGGACGCGGTCGGGGCGCCCGGCGGGGGTGCTTCGGGGTGCTGACGGGGCGCCGGCGGCGGTGTCTTGAAGGGCGAATCCGGGGGCCTCAAAGGAGTTGTCCACATGGCGTGCCGGGTGCCTGTTCCGGCACAGCCCCGGTTCCCATGCTGAAACCATGACCCTGTTCTCTGTGCTCCCGCTGCTGCTCGCCGTTGCGCTGGCCCAGTCCCTAGCGCCGACGGCACCGCCGCGCCCTTCGGCAGCGTTTTCCGGCCAGGCGGCCGTCCGTGCCGCGGCCATCGGAGCCGCGACGGCGTTGGCTTCTGGCCCCAAGTCGACGGCGGGCGGCGGGGCTTCGACCCGCGGGGCGCGGGCGGTGCCGGCACGCGCGGCGCCGGCACGGGGCTGGGTCTGGCCGCTCTCCCCCAGGCCCGCGGTGGTGCGCGGCTTCGATCCGCCGGACCGGCCGTGGCTCAGCGGCCACCGCGGGGTGGACCTGCGGGCCGAGGCCGGGGCTGTGGTCAGCGCACCGGCTCCGGGACGGGTCAGTTTCGCCGGCGTGGTGGTGGACCGCCCGGTGCTGACCATCGATCACGGGGACGGGCTCCGGAGCAGCTTCGAACCCGTGGAGACGAGCCTGCGGGCCGGGGACCCGGTAGCGGCCGGATCCCCGGTGGGTGCGGTGGCAGCCGCGCAGTCTGCACCGCCCGGCCACTGCGGCGGCACGCCCTGCCTGCACTGGGGCGTCCGCCGCGGCGAGGAGTATCTGAACCCGCTCGGGTTCGTCCTGGACCTGAGGCCCTCGGTGCTGCTGCCGCCGGTCCGGGCGCCGGCGTCGGGTTTAGACGATCGCAGAGATTCCGGTGATGGCCCGGCCCGTGACCAGGGTGTTGATCTCGTGGGTGCCCTCGTAGGAGTAGATGGCCTCGGCGTCGGAGAAGACCTTCGCCATCTCGTAGTCGGAGACAATGCCGTTGCCGCCCAGGAGGCTGCGGCCAATCGCCACGGTCTCCCGCATCCGGGCCGTGGTGAAGGCCTTGGCCAGGGCGGACTGTTCGTCCTTCGCCTGGCCGGCGTCCTCGAGCTGGGAGAGCCGGACCATCATGCCCATCGAGCTGACGGTGTTGCCGAGCATCTGGACCAGCTGGTTCTGCACCAGCTGGAAGGAGGCGATCGGCCGGCCGAACTGGCTGCGTTCGACGGCATAGCGGCGGGCGACGTCGAACGCGGCCAGCTGCTGGCCGACGGCCTGCCAGGCCACGGAGAGGCGGGTGACCTTCAGGACCTTGTTGGTGTCGCGGAAGCTGTTGGCGTTCGCGAGCTTGAAGAAGTCGGGAACCACGACGTTTTCCAACGTGATGTCCGCGTTCTGGACCGTGCGCAGCGAGATCTTGTTCTCGATCTTGGTGGCGCCGTAGCCCTCGGTCTTCGTGTCCACCAGGAAGCCCTTGACCTGGTTGTCCTCGACGTCGCGGGCGTAGATGACCACCCAGTCGGAGAAGGTGGCGTTGCCGATCCAGCGCTTGGCGCCGTTGAGGACCCAGTGGTCACCCTCGCGCCGGGCGGTGGTGCGCGTGCCGCCGGCGACGTCGGAGCCGCCCAGCGGTTCGGTCAGGCCGAAGGCGCCGATCTTCTTCATCGAGTAGATCTCCGGCAGCCAGGCCTCCTGCTGCTCCTCGGAGGCCAGCGCCTCGATGGAGCCGGTGAACAGTCCGTCGTGGACGCCCATGAAGGTGGCGATCGAGGTATCGGCGCGGGTCGTCTCGGCGTGCAGGATGCCGGCGAAGAGGTTGGAGTAACCCTGGCGCTTGACCGGGCTGACCAGGTCGATTTCGGCCAGCTTGGGGATCAGGTCCATCGGGAACTCGGCACGGTTCCAGCAGTCGACGGCGATCGGCTTGACCTCGCGGGCCAGGAACTCGCGGACCTCGGCCAGCCGGTCGCGCTCCTTGGCGCTGAGCAGCTGCTCGAAGGCAAAGAAGTCGCCGTCGGCGTACGGGAGGTTGTTGACGTCGATTGCAGCCTTGGACATGGTGTTCCCTCACTTGTGATCAGCGGCGACCAGAACGGCGCGGGGAGATCCGCACCGATATGTTACTGGGCAGTAACTTACCGTGCGCGGAGAGGTGCCGCAAGTGACCTGGCCCACCCGCGGGGGCCACGGCATACAAAAAGAGCCGCGTCCGGGAGGCGGGCTTCCGGACGCGGCTTGGGAATGCGGCGTCTGATGTGGGGAGGTGATGCGGACCGGCCAGGAGACCGGTCGATGGTAGGGCTACTCGGACTTGAACCGAGGACCTTAGGATTATGAGTCCCGCGCTCTAACCAGCTGAGCTATAGCCCCGTGGGACCCGGGGCACCGGCCGTGTCACGGCGGGCCCCGGGGCAAAACACTCTAGCAATAGTAGTCGCACCGGCCGGGCGCTACGGCCCGTGCGGGAGTGCTAGACCACCAGGTCGTCGTAGCTGGCGCCGCGGTAGATGTCCTCGAAGGTCTGGAGGGTCCGCTCGATGCTGTGGTTCTCCACCATGCTGCGGCTGACCTTGCCCATGGCGGCGCGCTCGTCGGCCGGCAGCGACAGCACCGCGGTGATCTTGGCCGCCAGGTCGTCGCTGTCGTTCGGGGTGAAGAGGTAGCCGTTCTCGCCGTCGCGCACCAGGTGCGGCAGGGCCATCGCGTCGGCCAGGACCACGGGCGTGGAGGCAGACATGGCCTCAAGGGTCACCAGGGACTGCAGCTCCGCGGTGCCCGGCATGCAGAACAGGTCGGCGCCGAGGTAGGCGCGGCGCAGTTCCTCGTCGCTGGCCAGGCCCAGGAAGCGCACCCGGTCCCCCAGGCCCAGGCGCTTGACCTGGGCCTCCAGGGCCGGTCGGACCTCGCCGCCGCCGACCACCTGCAGGTGGACGTCGAGGTGGGCAGGCGTCTTGGAGATGGCGTCGATCAGAACGTCGATGTGCTTTTCCTCGGCGAGGCGGCCCACGAAGAGCACGGTGGGGCTGGCGTTGACGGGAACTTCCTCCCCGGGCTTCAGCTCGTAGGCGGCGGCGTCGATGCCGTTGGAGAGCGGCAGCACCTTGCGAAGGAAGGCATGGTCGTGCATCGCCTTGGCCGCGAGCGGGGTGGGGGTGGTCACGACGTCGGCCTGGCCCATGACCTTGCCCATGTCGCGCCAGGAGACGCGGCCAACGATGTCCTTGAACCACTGCGGGAACGGCAGGAAGGGGTTGAGGTTCTCCGGCATGAAGTGGTTGGTCGCCACGATCCGCACGCCGCGGCGCACCGCCTCGTAGAGGACGTGCTCACCGATCATGTAGTGGCTCTGGATGTGCACGACGTCGGGCTTGACCCGGTCGAAGAGGAGCGCGATTTCTTTCTTGATCTCCCAGGGGAAGGTGATCCGGAAGCTCTCGTGCGTGGGCACGGAGTGGGAGCGCACGCGGTGCACGGTGGCCTCGTCGCGGAACTCGCTGTAGCTCTTGCCCTTGCTGGGGCGGGTGGCCAGGACGTGGACGTCGTGGCCGCGTCCGGTCATGCCCTTGGCGAGACGGTAGCCGAACTGGGCGGCTCCGTTGACGTCCGGCGGGTAGGTTTCGGCGGCGATCAGGATCGTCAGTTTCCTGCCGGGGTTGTCGGTCTGGGGCATGGTCACGGGGATGGCTCCTGGTGGTCACGGTGGGTAGCGGCGGCCGGCCGGCCGCCGGCGCAGGCGCGGCCAGCCGGCGCCTGAAGTCTGTGGCGTCGCCCTAAGGCCTCCGCGCCGCGGCCTTCCGCGCGTCTTTCTTGCGCTTGGTGACCTCGGGGTGGTGCCTGGACAGGGCGATCACTCCCACGATAGCAAGGAGAGCCGCGGCACCCATGGCGATCGCGGTCACGGCGTGGACATCGGGGCGCAGTTCGCCGAGGATCACGACACCGATCGCGATGCCGATCATGGGATCGATCACGGTCAGGCCGGCGATGACCAGATCCGGTGGACCGCCCGAGTAGGCGCTCTGCACGAACCACGAACCCAAGCCGCCGGCGGCGAGGATCGCCAGCAGGGTGTACCACTGCACGTTGAGCAGGAACAGCCCGTTGGGGTCCAGCAGGTGCCGGCCGATGATGCGGGTCAGGACGGCAACGAAGCCAAACAGCATGCCGGCGCCGATGATATAGACGAAGGCGCTCATCCGGTGCTTGAACAGCAGCGCCAGGGTGCCGAACAGGGCCACGACGAGGGCCAGCAGCAGCACCACCGTGAGTTCGTCCGCGGCGCTGACATGGTGGTTCTCCTGGGTGACCGTGACGGCCAGGACCACGAACAGGGCGGAGCCGGTGACGCAGCAGCTGATCGCCACCACGGTGGCCCGGTTCATGCTCAGGCCCTGGTCCTTGGCGTTGATGACCGTGGTGATGACCAGCGCGATGGCGCCGATAGGCTGCACGACCGTCAGCGGGGCGGACACGAGGGCGATGGCGTTCATGGCCGTGCCGACGCACAGCAGCAGGAGCCCCAGGATCCAGCGCCGGTTGCGGATCAGCCGCAGCAGGCCGTTGGAGCTCAGGGCCAGTCCGCCGGTGTCTGCCTTGACCGCGCTGCCCTGCCGTTGCGCGCCGAAGGCGAGGAAGAAGGCACCGGCGACGGCCAGCACGACTGCCAGCCAGACCATCAGCGGGGCCCGCCGTCGTCGTTGGAACGTTCCTGCGGGTTCACGGCGGTGCTGCTTTCTGCGGCGGGCCGCTGTCCGCGGCCCTTGCGGATGATGGCCCAGAAGTAGTTATAGGCGGCGATCCAGTGCCCGATCAGGCCGAGGCCCAGGCAGGCCCAGGCCGCCACGAAGTAGCCCTCGGCGCCGGGCAGCTGCAGCTTCGAGAGCACCAGCAGGGGCGTGCCGAGGAGCAGCAGCGCGGTCCGGATCTTGCCGACACGGCTGACCGGGAGGTCGGGGTGGCTGTGGAAGTAGTAGAGCGAGATGGTCATCAGGATGAGGTCGGGCACGAGGAGGGCGGTCAGGTACCACCACTCGACGACGCCGGCGATCACGAGGGTGACCGCGACGGCGATCAGGGCCAGCCGGTCCGCGATCGGGTCCATGATTCGGCCGAGGTTGGACATCTGGTTGAAGCGGCGGGCGATGTAGCCGTCCACCCAGTCGGTGCTGCCCATGAGGGCCAGGACCAGGGCGGCGGCACCGTACTCCTGTTTCGCGAGGACCAGCCAGATGAACAGCGGAACGCCGAGGAACCGCACCACGGTGAGGAGATTGGGGACCGTGAAGACCACATCCGAATGGATTTGGGGTTGGCCGGGACGCGCGCCAGCGCCGATGAACCTCATTCGGCCTCCCTTTCCGCTGCCGGTGTCCATTCGTTGTCGAGGTTTACAGTCCTGTCAGCCCTTGAGCAGGCGGCGCAGCAGGACGACGAAGGTGGTGGCGGCCGCCGCGAAGGCTGCCAGCGGCTTCCAGCGCTTGGCCAGGTCCGCGGCCGGAGCCGAACCGGAGCTGCCGGTGGAGGGCCGGGCGCCGGGAGTGGTGGCGGAGGGGCCGCGGAGGGCGGCGATCCGGTCGTCGACCAGTTCCTTGCCCTCTTCGACGCGCTGCTGGCCGGCGGCGAGGAGGATCTGCGCCTGGGCCTTGAGGTCCAGTTCCTCGCCGAGTTCGTCGCGGACGCCGGTGAGGTGGCGGCGGCGCTGGTCCAGCCGGCGGCGCAGCTCATCTTCGGAGGGGGCGGGGCCGAGGTCGGGCTGTTCGGCCGCCTTCTTCGCTTCCTTTTCCGCCTTCGCCCGGGCTGCGGCCGCTTCCTTGGCGGCCTTCGCGGCCTTGGCTTGCGGCGTGTTCGGGTCCAGCACGGCCGGGTCGAAGGAGGAGCCCTCCTTGGCGATGCCGAGGTCGTACTTCAGCCCGCGGATGGTCTCCTCGGGGACCAGCGGCATGGCCTTCTTGAAGCGGCTGACGCCGATCAGTCCCACGATCAGAGCGATGACCAGGAACAGGGCGCAGACCAGCAGGGCCGCGAGCCAGGCCGGCATGATCGTGGCCAGGCCCATGATGGCCGCCACGACGAGTCCGATGACCAGCAGCAGGACGAAAATCAGGGCGACGACGGCGAAGGCCGCCGCGATGCCGAGCTGGATGCCCTTGCGCTTGAGTTCGGCCTTGGCGAAGGCAATCTCATCGTTAAGTTGCCGCGGTGCCAGCTTAAAGATCAGTTTCAAGGTCTTGGGCAACGCGGAAAGGCGCAGCCCCCCGCCGGTCCTGCCGGTGTGCCGTCCGCTCATCGGTTCCGCCTAACTGGTGCCATCTGTCGTTCTGCTTCCGCTGAAATGCCCGGGCCTGCGCGGCTGATTGCACGCCCAGGTGTCAAAACTATCATTCGGGGCGCCGACGGCGGCCAGCGGAGGGCGCGGGCGCCTGCGCGTCGGGTTAGGCGACGCGCGCCGCGTCCTGCGCGGCGTCGTGCCCGGCGTCGTGCCGCGCGTCGTGCCGGCGGCGGCGGCCGGCGGCGCTGTCCGTGCCGCCGCCCCGGCCCTAGGATTGACCTCTGTGCAGACACCCAGCAATCCGGGCGATTCCCTGACCCGCCGCCGCAAGCTTCTCTATATCCTCATGCTGGGCGCCCTGACGGCACTGGGACCCTTCACGGTGGACCTGTACCTGCCGGCCTTCCCGGCCCTGGAGGCCAGCCTCGGCGTCAGCGAGGCGGCGGTCCAGCTGACCCTGACCGGTACCACCGTGGGCTTCGCGCTCGGCCAGCTGGTGGTGGGACCGCTCAGCGACCGGTTCGGCCGCCGGATGCCGCTGATCCTCGCCACCGCCCTGCACATCGGCGCGTCCCTGGGGGCGGCGTCGGCCACGGACATCGGGACCCTCGGCCTGTTCCGGGTGCTCATGGGCATCGGCGCGGCGGGCGGCGGCGTCGTCGCCATGGCCATGGTGCGCGACCTGTTCAGCGGCTACGCCATGGTGCGAATGTTCTCCCGGATGGCACTGGTCAACGGCCTGGCCCCGATCCTGGCGCCGGTGATCGGCTCGCAGCTGCTCCTGCTGACGGCGTGGCCGGGCATCTTCCTGTTCCTGGCCGGCTACGGCAGCTGCGTGATCATCGCGGCGCTGTTCCTGGTCCGCGAGACGCTGCCGGCGCACCTGCGCGGCGCCTCGGGCATGACGATGCGCCAGCGCTACCGGGTGTTGTTCGCGGACCGCATCTTCGTGGGCACCCTGTTGCTGGGCGGCATGAACTTCGGTGGCCTCTTCACCTACCTCTCGGCCTCCCCCTTCCTCTTCCAGGACGTCTTCGGCTTCTCGGCCCAGCAGTACGGCCTGCTCTTCGGCATCAACTCCTTGGGGATCGTGGCCGGGGTGCAGACCAGCGCCCGGCTGATCAAGCGCGTCCCGCCCCAGTGGATCGTGGCCTGCTCCACGGCCTGGATGTTCCTGATGGCCCTGCTGATCGTCGTCTTCGACCGGGCCGGCCTGGGGCTGTGGGGCGTGATGGTGCCGCTGTGGTTCTACATCCTGGGGGCCGGCTTTACCTTCCCGTGCGTCCAGGTCCTGGCGCTGGCCAACCACGGCGCCCAGGCCGGCACGGCGGCGTCCCTGCTGGGTGCCGCGACCTTCCTCATGGCCGGGATCATCTCCCCCGTCGTGGGCTGGCTGGGCGTCGAGTCGGCGACGCCGATGGGCGCCGTGCAGGCCGGCTGCATTCTGCTGGCGGCGGCCGCGCTCTGGCTCGTGGTCCGGCCGCGGACGGTACCCTCCATCCACTGATCCGGCGCTCTTCGGGGGACGCTCCGGCTACGCGAGGGTGTCCCGCCCGGCGGTCCGCGCGGGTCCGGCCCTGGTGTTCGCTGGCACGCTCTGGCCGCCCGCTCGGGGCCGGTCCCGGCCCTGTTCCCGCCCGGCGGCGGGCGATAAGGTTATGGTGTGCCCGAACGGCAGGACCTCCCTCCCCTCCCGGCCACGTGGCAGCGGTGCGATGACGGCATCCTGCCCCTGTGGTGGGAGCGGTTGTGTTCGCAAACCAGCCCCCAATCGGCGGCGCTCTACGCGGCAGGGCTCTTCACGGAGGACCGCCGCCGGCCGATCGCGCAGTGGTACAACCCCGCTTTCGACGCCGCCCTGCTGGTAGCCCCCGAGACGTCCCCGGAATGGCCGGTGCAGCGCTTCGGCATCTTCTACGCCCCGCCGCGCGGCGGGTTCACCCGGGTCCACTCCGGCGCCCACGAATGGCACCCCCGCGAACCCCGGCAGTCCCCCACCGAGGAAGAGGCCTTCCAGGCCGCCGTCGGCGAGGCGGAACGCTTCCTGCAGGTGGAAACGTTCTTCGTCTGAGCGCACAAGAAAAGGCCCCGCAGCCGGCTGTTCGCCGGCCGCGGGGCCTGTCCGCTCCTCCTGCTGGACTTGAACCAGCAACCCTTCGATTAACAGTCGAATGCTCTGCCAATTGAGCTAAGGAGGAATGAAGCAGGTATGACATTAGCAAAGGTTTTACCGCTAAGGAAATCGGCCCCCGGCGACTCGGCAGATACCCCCGCTGGGTATAAAAAAGTCCCCGCTCCGGCGAACCGGAACGGGGACTGTGCGCTCCTCCTGCTGGACTTGAACCAGCAACCCTTCGATTAACAGTCGAATGCTCTGCCAATTGAGCTAAGGAGGAATGAAGCGGGTACCAGCCTAGCAAACCCGCGGCCCGGAAGCGAAATCGACGGCCGCCGGGTCCCCGTTGCGGGGCGAGGCCTCAGGAATCGGCGCGCAAGGACCGCCGCTGCATCTCCAGTTCCATCAGCTCGCGGTTGAGTCGCTGGAACTCCTCCGGGTTCGCGGCGGCGTCGAGGCGCTGCAACTGGCCCATCTTGTCCGCCTTGACCCGCGTGATCTGCAGTTCGAACAGCCGGGCCAGGATGTCCCGGCAGTAGCGCTGCACGGCGTCCTCGGTGCTGGCCGGCAACGGCACCACCGAGAGCTCGGAGACGAGCGGACGGAGCGGTTCCGGAACCTCCTGGAGCAGCTCGGCGACCCAGCGGGCCGGATCCGCGGCCGAGGCCAGGCCCGTGGCGCGGATGGCCTCGTGGATCGCGAGGTAGGCCGGGGTGGAGAACCGCGCCTCGGAGAAGCGCTCCCAGGTGGTCCCCTCCAGCATCGAGGGTTGCTGCAGCACCACTTCCAGCGCCTGCCGTTCCATCGCCGCGACGGGGTCGCGGGGATCGGGCCGGTTGAACGCGGGCAGCGCGGCCGACGGCGGCAGCGGCGCCACCCCCGGTGCACCCGGGTTCTGGCCCTGCTGAGGGTAGCCACCCTGATTCTGGTAGCCCTGCTGGTTCTGTTGGTAGCCGCCCTGCTGGCCGGCGGAACCGAAGCCGTTGCCCTGGCCCGCTCCCCCGCGGCCGCCCTGCTGACCGGGACCGCCCTGGGTGCCGCGCTTCATGGCCGCGCCCACGGCCCGGCTGACGTCCTCCACGGGCATCCCGAGCCAGCCGGCGAGCTCGCGGGCGTAGGCCGGGCGCATGCCGGCGTCGCGGATCTGCGCCACGACGGGCGCGGACTCGCGCAGCGCCGAGATCCGGCCCTCCACGGTGTCCAGGTTGTGCCGGCGCAGGGTGGCCCGGATGGCGAATTCGAAGAGCGGCCGGCGGGTGCCAATCAGGTCGCGTACGGCGGCGTCGCCCTTGGCCTGGCGCAGGTCGCAGGGGTCGGCCCCGGTGGGTTCGACCGCCACGTACGTCTGTGCGACGAACCGCTGGTCCTCCTCGAAGGCGCGCAGGGCGGCCTTCTGGCCGGCGGCGTCGCCGTCGAAGGTGAAGATGACCTCGCCTCCGCTGCCGTCGTCGGAGAGCAGCCGGCGGGCGATCTTGATGTGGTCCGTGCCGAAGGCGGTGCCGCAGGTGGCCACCGCCGTCGTCACACCGGCCAGATGGCAGGCCATCACATCGGTGTAGCCCTCCACCACCACCAGTTGCCGGTCCTTGGCGATGGTGCGCTTGGCCAGGTCGATCCCGTAGAGGACCTGGGACTTCTTGTAGAGCGCCGTCTCCGGGGTGTTGAGGTACTTGGGGCCCTGGTCGTCCTCGTAGAGCTTCCGGGCGCCGAAGCCGATGGTGTCCCCCGCGATGTCGCGGATGGGCCAGATCAGCCGGCCGCGGAACCGGTCATAAATCCCCCGGTTGCCCTCGGAGAACATGCCGGTGAGTTTCAGTTCCGCGTCCGTGAAGCCGCGGCCGCGGAGGTGCTTGAGCAGCGAGTCCCAGCCCTGCGGGGCGTAGCCGACGCCGAACTGCTCGGAGGCCGCCCGGTCGAAGCCGCGGCCGTAGAGGAAGTTCCGGCCTTCGGCCGCGCCCGGGGTCAGGAGCTGGGCGCGGAAGAATTCGTCGGCGATCTTGTGGGCGTCCAGGAGCCGCTGGCGGCGGCCGATCTCCTCACGGTTGGGGCCGGAGCCGCCGTCCTCGTAGCGGAGCTCGTAGCCGATCCGGGCGGCGAGCTTCTCGACCGCCTCATGGAAGGTGGTGTGGTCCAGCTTCTGCACGAAGGAGATCACGTCCCCGTCCTCGCCGCAGCCGAAGCAGTGGTACCGGCCCACCTGGGGGCGGACGGTGAAGGAGGGGGAACGCTCGTCGTGGAACGGGCAGAGGCCCTTGTAGGAGCCGAGGCCGGCGCCCTTGAGCGTGACGTAGCCGTCGACGACTTCCTTGATGTCGGTGCGCTGGCGCACCTCGTCGATGTCTTCGCGTTTGATCAGGCCGGCCACGGAGCCATCCTAGTCACTCCCGCTGTCACCACAGTGACGGTAGGCTGCCGACCAGCCGTTCATACATGGCCAGCGCGGAGCCGTCAGTCAGCGAGGCGACCTGGTCGATGACGACGCGCAGCCGCGCCCCGTCGTCGGCGGCGTCGCGCCAGTCCGCGGCGAACATCGGCTCGAGGTGCCGGTCGCCGGTGGCGTTCAACGCGGTCACCAGGGCGTGCAGGACCTCGCGCTGGCGTTCGTAGATCGGCTGCCGGTGTTCGGTGGTCATCACGAAGGTGGTGGCCAGGCCCTTCATCACCGCGATCTCCATCACGGTCTCGTCCGGGACAATCAGTTCGGCGTTGTAGCGGGTGAGGTTCTCCGGCCCGTACACGGCGCGGGTGGTCTCCAGGGCGCTCTGGCAGAACCTGCCGATGAGCTGGCTGGTCATGTCCTTCAGGGCCGCCATGGACTTGCGGCTGCCGTCGGCCTCGCGGACCCACACGCTGGTGGCCTCGAGGCGGGCCAGGGCGGCGTCGATCGCGGCCGGGTCGTTGTGCGGCAGGTACCACTGCTTAGCGTAGCCGACGACGCGGGCGCGGTGGTCCGGATTGTCCATCCAGCGCAGCTGGAAGTGCCCCGCGACGATCGCGTCCTCGACGTCGTGCACCGAGTACGAGATGTCGTCGGCCAGGTCCATGACCTGGGCCTCGAGGCAGGAGCGCCGCTCCGGGGCGCCCTCGCGGATCCAGTCGAAGATGGGCAGGTCGTCCTCGTAGGCGCCGAACTTGCTGGTGCGCTGGCCGTGGATGACCGGCGCGTTTTCCGCCGACCAGGGGTACTTGGCGGCGGCGTCGAGGCTGGCCCGGGTGAGGTTGAGCCCGGCCGGGCGGCCGTCCGCGGCGAGGACCTTCGGTTCCAGCCGGGTCAGCAGGCGCAGGGTCTGGGCGTTGCCCTCGAAGCCGCCGATCGCGTGCGCCACCTCGTTCAGGGCGGACTCGCCGTTGTGCCCGAAGGGCGGGTGTCCCAGGTCGTGGCTGAGGCATGCGGTGTCCACGACGTCGGGATCGCAGCCCAGGGCGCGGCCCAGTTCGCGGCCCACTTGGGCGACCTCGAGGCTGTGCGTGAGCCGGGTTCGGACGAAGTCGTCGGTATCCGGGGCGACCACCTGGGTCTTGGCGCCGAGCCGGCGCAGCGCCGAGGAGTGCAGCACCCGGGCGCGGTCCCGTTCGAAGTCGGACCGGTAGGTGCTCTTGGGCGGCTCCTCGACCCAGCGGGCGGTGTCGCTCTCCACGTAGCCGTCCAGCACCGGGGCGGCGGTCCGGGTCTCAGCCACCGGAGACGTCCAGTTCGGCGGCGGCGATCTCCTGGGACTGCTCCGCGTTCAGGCGGCGGTCCAGCAGCCAGTCCTTGGGCAGTGCGGGTTTCTTCGGCGAGCCGGCGCGGCCGCGGGGCCCCTCGGCGTCGACGCCCGGGTAGGGCGAGTCGAGGTCCAGCTCGTCCAGGGTGCCGCGGAGCACCTCCAGGCTGGTGACGAGGGCCAGCCGGTGGCGCAGGTCGCTGCCCACCACGTAGCCCTTGAGGTACCAGGCCATGTGTTTGCGGATCTCGCGCAGGGCCTTCCCCTCGTCACCGAAGGTCTCGACCATCAGTTCGGCGTGCCGGTAGATACCCTTGGCGACCTGCCGCAGTCCCGGCTTGTGCCGGACGTCGCTGCCCTCGAAGGCGGCCATCAGGTCGCCGAAGAGCCAGGGCCGGCCCTGGCACCCGCGGCCGACGACGACGCCGTCGACGCCGGTTTCCCGGACCATGCGGACGGCGTCCTCCGCGGACCAGATGTCGCCGTTGCCCAGGACGGGGATGTCCGGGAGGGCCTCGCGCAGCCGGGCGATGGCGGACCAGTCGGCCTGGCCGGAGTAGAACTGGGCGGCGGTGCGCCCGTGCAGGGCGACGGCGGCGACGCCCGAATCGCGGGCGATCCGGCCGGCGTCGAGGTAGGTCAGGTGGTCATCGTCGATGCCCTTGCGCATCTTGATGGTCAGCGGGATGTTGCCCTTGGAGGCTTCCTTGACGGCGGTCTGGACGATCGAGGTGAACAGGTCGATCTTCCAGGGCAGGGCGGAGCCGCCGCCGCGCCGGGTCACCTTGGGCACCGGGCAGCCGAAGTTGAGGTCGATGTGGTCCGCGCGGTCCTCCTCGACGAGCATCCGCACGGCCGCGCCGACGGTGACCGGGTCCACGCCGTAGAGCTGGACGGAGCGGACCTTTTCGTCGTCGTCGTGGGAGATGATGCGCAGCGATTCGGGGGTGCGCTCGACGAGGGCACGGGAGGTGACCATCTCCGCGACGTAGAGGCCGCCGCCGTATTCACGGCAGAGCCTGCGGAAGGCGGAGTTGGTGATGCCTGCCATCGGGGCGAGGATCACGGGCGTGTCCACCGTGATCGGGCCCAGCTTCAGGGGCGGCAGTTCCAGCTTGGGGGCGGGAGGGGTTGCTACAACAGTCACCCCTCCATTGTCTCAAAGCCGGACAAATCGAGGCCGCGCCGTGCCCGCTATGTGGAAACCGGGGCCGCGCGCCGGCCCCGGCGCTTCTCCGGCGGGGCATCCGGACCGGCGTCGACGGCCGGGGCCGGTTCCCGGCCGGCGGCGGGGCGCGGGTCCCGGTTGTCGGCGGGTCCCGGACTGCCGGCAACCGGCGCCGCGGGCCCGCCCGAACGGAGCCCGGTGGCCTTGACCACCAGCACGGCGATCAGGGTGGTCACGGGGATCGCCAGGACGAGCCCGATCGACCCGACCAGGGTGCGGACCACCTCTTCGGAGAGTTCGGCGCTGGTCAGTGCGTCCCCCAGCGGGCGCTCGTAGAGCATCACGATGATCAGGATGGGCAGCGCCGCGCCCGCATAGGCGAACGCGATGGTGTAGACGGTGGAGGCGATGTGGTCGCGGCCGATCCGCATGGCCGAGGCGAAGAGCTTCCGTGCCGAGGTCTCCGGTGCCAGTTCCCAGAGCTCCCAGACGGCGGAGGACTGGGTGATGGTGACGTCGTTGAGGACGCCGAGGCCGGAGATGATCAGCCCGCAGAGGATGATTCCGGAGATCGAGATGTGGTCCGAGACGTTGGCGAGCGTGGCGGCGTCGTGGTTCCCGACGCCGGCCAGGTTCGCCGCGTCCGTGGCCCAGGCTGCGAGCGCGGCGGTGATCGCCAGGCCGAACATGGTGCCCAGCAGCGCCGTCGAGGTCCGGGCGGTGAACCCGTGCGCGAAGTAGAGCACCCCGATCATGATCACGGTGGATCCGACCAGGGCCAGCAGCAGCGGCGGTTTGCCCTCCACGAGGCCGGGCAGCATGAAGGAGACCAGCACCGCATAGGCACCCACGAGGCCGATGAGCGCCCGCAGTCCGCGCCAGCGGGCGACGGCGATCACGACGACGGCGTAGAGCACCGCGAGCAGGATGATCGGCAGGGTCCGGACGAAGTCGACGAAGACGAACGCCGGGGAGCCGCCGGCGTCGGCGCCCTGGACCCGGGAGAGGTTGAGGTAGCGAATGTTGTCGCCGACCTTGACGCCGTGGGACTTGGCGACGTCGGGGTTGATCACCACCTTGACCGGGTTGCCGCCCTGGTCCGGTTCCGTCCAGGCGAAGGTGCACTGCGAGCCCGTTCCCGGAGCTTGGGGCTGGGCGGACTGCCCGTCGGCGGGCTGGCCCTGCTGGGCCGGCTGCTGCCCCTGCGCTGGCGTTTGACCCTGTGTGGTGTCCATGCAGCTGCCGGTCACGACGCGCTGGATCTTGCCGGTGTCGAAGGTGACGCCCGGGGCGGCGGCGTAGGGGCTGGCGAGGGTGAGGCCTTCCTTGCTGCCCGAGGGCCAGAGGAGGATCATCGCCACAATGGTCAGGACGGTCAAAGGCGCCAGGACCGCCGCCAGGATCCAGTTGGCTTTGCGGCGGGCCGCGAGGGCACGGGGCGACGGCGGTTCGGCCGGGTGCGGGGCGTGCGAGTGTCCGGCGCCCATCAGCAGGTGATCTCCATGCCGAAAATCCTACGGGGAGAACGTTGCCGCCCGGGCACGGTGGCACGGCGCACCCATCCCCGCCGTGGCGGGTTCCGAATCACCGCGGGACATAAACTCGGCGTGCGGGAACTTCGCCCGCGGGCCCGGTGTTGGTATGGGCAGGACAAGCAGGGTGGAGGACACTATCGTGGCCAGGCGAATTGCAGACGAGCGCGAACACACGGGCCCGGGCCCGGAGGCCCGGGCGGAGCTGAGCGTCGCCGACGCCGAGGGGCAGACCCGCGGCGTCGCACTGGTGCTGCACGGTGGACGGGCGGACAGCTTCGACCAGGTCCGTGCCCGGCACCTCAGCCCGGCCCGGATGCTGCCCTTCGCCCAGGCCCTGCGCAGCCAGGGCGGACCGCATGGCCTGGCGGTCTGGACCATGCGGAACCGGTACCGCGGCTGGAACGGCCCGGACATGTCCCCCGTGCAGGACGCCCGCTGGGCCCTGTCGCAGATCGCGCGCGAACACCCGGGCGTCCCGGTGTTCCTGCTGGGCCACTCCATGGGCGGCCTCACGGCCCTCTGCGTCGCCGACGATCCGCAGGTTGCCGCCGTCGTCGCCCTCGCCCCCTGGCTGACCGCCGCGACGCCGGTGGAGCGCGTGGCGGGCCGCCGCGTCCTGATCGTCCACGGGGACGAGGACCGCTGGACCAGCCCGGTGAACTCCCTGGCCTACGCCCGCCGTGCGGAGGGGATCGCCGCCTCGATTGACTACGTCTCGCTCACCGGCGCCGGGCACTTTATGTTCCGCCGGGTGGGGCTCTGGAACTCCCTGGCCAATGGCTTCATCCTGGACTCGTTTGCCGCCAGCACCGGCGCCAAGCCTGCCGGAACCGATGCTCTCCGCCAGGTGCTGCCGGCCGCGGCTGCGCTGCCAGTGGTTCTCTAATGCAGGCTTTCCCGCCGCTGGACTTCCCGCTGGAGGCCTTCCTGGCCAGCCTTCCCTGGGCCGCACTGGCCGTGGCGGCACTGCTGGCCGTGACCTTCGCCGTCGCCGTCCGGCAGCGCCGGCACTCGGTGATGGACGTGGTGTGGGGGCCCGGCTTCGTGGTCGTGGCGGCGGTGTCCTGGCTGCTCTCAGCCGGGCACGGCGACGGCGGCCGGCGCCTCCTGCTGCTGGTGCTCGTGGCAGTCTGGGGCCTGCGGCTGGGAGCGCACATCGGCGTCCGGGCGCGCGGCGGGCACGAGGACCCGCGCTACACCGCCATGCTCGACGGCGCGCCGGGCTCCCGGGATGTCTACGCCCTGCGCCGCGTCTACCTGCCCCAGGGCATCGTGCTCTTCTTCGTCTCCCTAACGCTGCAGGTGGGGATGTTCGCCACCGCTCCCCTGGGCTGGCTGGCCCTGGCCGGGGCGCTGCTGTGGGCCGTCGGCTTCGTCTTCGAAACCGTCGGCGACCGGCAGCTGGCGCAGTTCAAGGCCGATCCCGCCCGGCGCGGGACCGTTTTGGACACCGGCCTCTGGCGCTACACCCGGCACCCGAACTACTTCGGTGACGCGGCCGTCTGGGCCGGCCTGTTCCTGGTGGCGGCGGACTCCTGGCCGGGCATCCTCACCGTCCTCTCCCCCGCCCTGATGATCTGGACCCTGGCCGGCAAGACCGGCAAACCGCTGACCGAGAAGGCCATGGCCGGCCGGCCGGGCTACCGGGAATACGTTGAGGCGACCTCGGGCTTCCTGCCGTGGCCGCCGCGGACCCGCCGCGCCGCAACGGGCACGGGCACGGGTAGGGGGCAATAATGGGACGGTTCCCGCACTGGCGTCCGGCGCCTAACGACCGCTTCTACCGCTCGATCGTGCGCACCGGGCAGGCCCTGCGCTGGTTGTTCCAGATCCGGATCATCGTCACGGGCCAGGAGCACCTGCCGGCCCCGGACCACCGCGGCACCGCCTCCCGCACCCCGGTTCCCGGCTCCGGGGCCGTCGTCGCGATCACCCACTTCGGGTACCTCGACTTCGCCGCCGCCGAACTGCTGCTCTGGGCCCGCAACAGGGCGCAGATGCGCTTCCTCATCACCCAGGGCGCGGCTGACCACTGGTTCGCCGGCCCCGCCGTGAGCGCCGCCGGGCACGTCGTCGTCGGCTACGAGACGGGCTCCCACGCCTACGACGCCGCCGTTCAAAAACTCCGCGCCGGCGAGTACGTGGCGATCCTGCCCGAGGCCGGCGTCAGCCGCAGCTTCAAGGTCCGCGAATGCAAGACCGGCGCGGTGCGGATGGCCGCCGAGGCGGGCGTCCCCATCATCCCGGTCTCGGTCTGGGGCGCGCACCGGATCATGACCCGGCACCACGGCTTCTCGCCGCTGCGGGCCTGGCGCGCCCCCGTGCGGGTGCACGTGGGCGAACCTCTCACACCCGGTCCGGGGGTGGACGTCGCCGCCGCCACCGAGGCGCTGCGGACGGCACTCCAGGACGGGATCGACGTCGCCATGGCCGACTTTCCGCTCCGCCCCGCGCCCGGGGCCTGGTGGATGCCCGCCGACCACGGCGGCGGCGCTCCCACGGAGGAACAGCGGCGCCGGCTGGACGAGGCCGAGGGCCCCCGCCGCGCCCGCGCCCGCCGCCGCTGAGCTCCAACGCTGTGCTTCGCCGCCGCTGACCGCGGCAGATCGACCGCTCGGCGCTCCGCCGCCCGCCTGAGAGCCTGGGCCGGGCCAACACGCGCCGATAAACCCGGGCCGGGGCGGGGCGCTGGCTAAACTCCATCGGGTAGAAAAACGCACTCAATGGAGAGGTACACCCCCGGTGGCAAACACAGCCCTGACCACAAGCACGATCGGCGAGGAACGCGGTCTCGCCCGGATCGCCCAACGGATGGCCGCCTGGACGGAGAAGTGGTTCCCGGACGCCTACATCTTCGCCCTCGCCGGGGTCATCATCATCGCCCTCGCCGCACTGGCCATCGGCGCCTCCCCGCAGTCGATCGCAGACTCCTTCGGCAACGGCTTCTGGGACCTGACCGCCTTCACCCTGCAGATGGCCATGGTGGTCCTCACCGGCTACGTCGTGGCAACGTCCCCTCCGGTGGCGCGCCTGATCAACCGCCTGGCCATGGTCCCGGCCACCGCGCGCACCGCCGTCAGCTTCGTGGCCCTGATGTCCATGTCCGTGTCCTTCCTCAACTGGGGCCTGAGCCTGATCTTCGGCGGCCTGCTGGCCCGCGCCATCGCCCGCCGCAAGGACCTCACCGTCGACTACCGGGCCCTCGGCGCGGCCGCGTTCATGGGCCTCGGCGCCGTCTGGGCCCTCGGCCTGTCCTCCTCCGCCGCCCAGCTGCAGGCCACCCCGGCCTCGCTGCCGCCGGCGCTGCTGAAAATCACCGGCGTCCTGGACTTCGGCACCACCATCTTCACCTGGCAGTCGCTGCTGACCCTCGCCATCCTGATGCTGCTGACCACCGTGATCGCGCACTTCTCCGCCCCGCAGGGCGGCTCCATCCGCACCGCGCAGGACCTGGGCGTAGACCTCGACGACGCCCCGACCGAGCCGGCACCCCGGTCCCGTCCGGGTGAATGGCTCGAATACAGCCGGATCCTGCCGATCCTGGCCGGGCTCCTGACCCTGGGCTGGCTGGTCTCCCAGTTCCTGACCAAGCCGTTCCTGTCCGTGGTCAGCAGCCTCAACGGCTACCTGCTGGTCTTCCTCATCCTGGGCCTGGTGCTGCACGGCACGCCGCGGAACTTCCTGCAGGCGGTCACCAAGGCCGTCCCGGCCACCGCCGGCATCCTGGTCCAGTTCCCGCTCTACGCCGCGATGGCCGCAATCCTGACCAAGGCCACCGGCGCCGGCGGCATGTCCATCTCCGGGCACCTGGCCGAATTCTTCGCCCAGATCGGCAGCGGCGGCGGCTTCGCCGTCGTTATTGCCCTCTACACCGCGGTGCTGGGCCTGCTGGTCCCCTCCGGCGGCGGCAAGTGGCTGGTGGAGGCCCCGTACGTGATGCAGTCCGCCACGGACGTGCAGATGAACCTGGGCTGGACGGTGCAGATCTACAACATCGCCGAGGCGCTGCCGAACCTGGTCAACCCGTTCTTCATGCTGCCGCTGCTCGCGGTGCTGAAGCTGCGGGCCCGCGACCTGGTCGGCTTCACCTTCCTGCAGTTCCTCTTCCACCTCCCGGTGGTGCTCCTGCTGGTCTGGCTGCTGGGCATGACCTTCGACTTCGTCCCGCCGGTAATGCCTTCGGGAAAGTAGCGGGGAAGTAGCCCTTAACCCAACTGACCCGCAGCCGTTGTCATCATGACAACAGCTGCGGGTCAGTGTGTTTTAAGGCGGCTTAGGCCGGGTCGGAGAGGACCAGCGTGTCCGCCTCGGCCAGCCGGGCGGTGCCTGCCTCCAGCAGGGGTTCGACGACGGCGGTCAGCGCCTCCATGGAGTCATCCAGTTCCAGCAGCACCGGGTACTGGTAGGCGATCAGCGCCAGCAGGTCCCGGACGGCGGCCCGGGCGTCCTCGGCGGACAGCTCCGGGTCGTGGCCCAGGAACACGTCCGAGGGCTCGGCCCCGGCCGCACCGGCGTCCGGGGTGCCCGTCTCCAATGCGCCGGTCTCCAGGGCGCCCTGGGCGTAGCTGACGGCGAAGGCCTGCAGCTTGCCCTTCCTGCTGGCCGGAACGCCTGCGCCGAAGGCACTGGCCTTCGGCGCGCGCAGCACGATCGCCCCGCGGGCCCCGGTCAGGTCGTCGAGGAAGAGCCGCTGCACGGTGGCGACGCTGAGCTCCCCCGGGGTGTCCCAGTGGTGCACGGCGGTGTAGTACCGGCCCACGACGTCGCTCAGTTCCACCGAACCCGTGGCCAGGTCCTCAACCCGCTCGGAAGCCGCGGCCTCGGAGCCGTCGCCGAAGACGGGCAGCTTCAGGGCGCCGGGTTCGACCACCACCAGGCGGGACCGCTGGATGGGTGTCAGGCCGGCGGCCTCGGCGAAGCCGGCGCCGGGGGTGCCGGGTTCAACCTTGGTCCGCAGCCGGGTCACGCCGGAGGGCGACTGCTGGGCCTCGTGCCGGAGCATGGCCAGCAGCGTCGAGCCAATGCCGGCCCGGCGGTGGTCCCGGGCCACCTCCACGTACACCCAGAGGCGTTCCGGGTGCAGCGTGGCCTCGTGCACGACGCCGGCCGCGACCGGGATGGCCACGCCGTCGACGACGTCCTCGGCCACGATGCAGCGGCGCCACGGGGTGTTGCTGGAGGGCGCCAGGGCGGCGCGGAACTGCCGGGCCTGGTCCGTTTCCGGGCCGCCCCAGATTTCCAGCAGCGCCAGGTCGTCGCCGTCGCGCCAGGGGCGGTACTCGATCGCCATGCTCAGGCGCCGATCAGCCGCGCGGCGAGGTAGCCCTCCACCTTGTCCAGGGAGACGCGCTCCTGGCTCATGGTGTCGCGCTCACGGATGGTGACGGCCTGGTCCTCAAGGGTGTCGAAGTCCACGGTGATGCAGAACGGGGTGCCGATCTCGTCCTGGCGGCGGTAGCGGCGGCCGATCGCGCCGGCGTCGTCGAAGTCGATGTTCCAGTTCTTGCGCAGCTGCGCGGCGAGGTCCTTGGCCTTGGGCGAGAGGTCCTCGTTGCGGCTCAGCGGCAGGACGGCGGCCTTGACCGGGGCCAGGCGCGGGTCCAGCTTGAGCACGGTGCGGACGTCGACCCCGCCCTTGGCGTTGGGGGCCTCGTCCTCGACGTACGCGTCGATCATGAACGCCATGAAGGATCGGGTCAGGCCGGCGGCGGGCTCGATCACGTACGGGGTGTAGCGCTCGTTGGTGGCCTGGTTGAAGTAGCTCAGGTCCTGGCCGGAGGCCTTCGAGTGGGTGGAGAGGTCGAAGTCGGTGCGGTTGGCGATGCCCTCGAGCTCGCCCCACTCGGAGCCGGAGAAGCCGAAGCGGTACTCGATGTCCGTGGTGCCCTTGGAGTAGTGGCTGAGCTTTTCCTTCGGGTGTTCGAAGAAGCGCAGGTTTTCCTCGCGGATACCCAGGCCGGTGTACCAGGCCATGCGCTCCTTCATCCAGTACTCGTGCCACTGCTCGTCGGTGCCGGGCTCGACGAAGAATTCCATTTCCATCTGCTCAAACTCGCGGGTGCGGAAGATGAAGTTGCCCGGCGTGATCTCGTTGCGGAAGGACTTGCCGATCTGGCCGATGCCGAACGGCGGCTTCTTCCGGGAGGTGGTGAGCACGTTGTTGAAGTTCACGAAGATGCCCTGGGCGGTTTCGGGGCGCAGGTAGTGCAGGCCCTCTTCGCTGGCCACCGGGCCCAGGTAGGTCTTGAGCAGGCCGGAGAATTCCTGCGGCTCGGTCCACTGGCCGCGGGTGCCGCAGTTGGCGCAGACGATGTCCTTGAGGCCGTTCTCGGCCGGGCGGCCCTTCTTCTCCTCGTACTCTTCCTCGAGGTGGTCGGCGCGGTAGCGCTTGTGGCAGGAGAGGCATTCGACCAGCGGGTCGGAGAAGACCTCGACGTGGCCGGAGGCTTCCCAGACCTGGCGGGGCAGGATGACGGAGGAGTCCAGGCCAACGACGTCCTCGCGGCCGCGGACGACCGACTGCCACCACTGCCGCTTGATGTTTTCCTTCAGCTCGGCACCGAGGGGACCGTAGTCCCAGGCAGAGCGTGAGCCTCCGTAGATTTCGCCGGCCTGGAAGACGAATCCCCGTCGCTTGGCGAGGGAGATGATCTGGTCGAGTACGGATTTTGCTGCCATGGGAACTCCATTTTCTACAGGGCCGCTGGGTGCGGTCCGCGCTGTTGGCCCCGGGTCACCGGCTGGTTGCCGGGCGGGGTGGTACGAAAGGGGTGATTCAAGGTCCTAGCCTACCCGTGTGGCCCCTACCGTTTCAGCGCGTTCCGGGACCAGGGCAGGCTGGCCAGGACGATCGCGGCGAGGGTGAGCAGGGTGCCCAGCACGGTGGGGAGGGCGACGACGGTGCCGGGGGCCGGCAGCGCGAGGTCCAGGCCGAGCGAGCCGAGGAGCTGCCCGGCGATCATGCCGAGGCCGGTGACCAGCACGCCCAGGCTGCGGACCAGGAACGCGGCGACGGCGATGAAGATGCAGCCCATCGGGCCGCCGAGGTAGTACCACCACTGTCCGGGCAGGCCGTTGCCGGCCCCGGCGATGGCCAGTTTGATACCCCAGGCCAGCCACAGCAGCACGCTGCCGGCGATGAAGTTCACCAGGGTGGCGGTGATGGGGGTGCCGTAGTGGACGGTAGCGGTGCCGTTCATCGCCTGCTGGAAACTCATCAGGAAACCGGCCAGCACGGGCAGCAGCACCGGGAGGATGAGCTGCAGCGGGTCGGGGGCGCCGGCGCCCCCGGAGAAGCGGGGTGAGACGGCCCAGGCGACGGCGGCGACGGTGAGGACGCTGCCGAGGACCCGGATGCCGGTGATGGGCCGCTTGCCCGCCGGGCCGATGCCCATCCGGTCCACCAGCAGGCCGCTGAGGGTCTGGCCGGTGACGGCGGCGACGGTGAACAGCGCCACGCCGAGCAGGCCCACGGTGAAGGACTGGGCGAAGACGAAGAGTCCGCCGATGGCACCAGCCAGCACGTAGTAGCGGGGGAAGCGGCGTTCCCGCAGGGCCGGCAGCACCTCCGCCAGCCCTGCCCTGCCCCTGGGCAGCGCCAGGGTGATGGCGATCATCAGGATCAGGCCGGTGGTGAAGCTCACCACAGCGGCGGCCAGGCCGTCGGCGAGCGCCGTGCCGAGGGCGCCGTTGACGCGGGCCTGGACGGGGACCAGGAGGCCGGCGGTGACGGCGGCGAGGAGTCCGAGCGGCAGCGGCAGCCGGGGCGTGTGGGTCATTGGTGGCACCTTTGGTCAGGCATTATTGCTTGTATGAGCAACCCGGAAATTGATGAGGTCCCGATCCGCGACGAGATGATCCGGCTGGGGCAGCTGTTGAAGCTGGCCAGCCTGGTCGAGGACGGGGTGGAAGCGGCGGAGCTGATCAAGAACGGGCTTGTAAAGGTCAACGGGGAGATCGAGGAGCGCCGCGGCCGGCAGTTGCACCACGGCGACGTGGTCACGGTCAACGGCGAGTCGGTCCGGATCAGCACCCCCGCGCGAGCCTAGCGCGGCGTCACGGCAGTCCCCTAGGCGGTGAGCACCTCGTGGGTGAGGAACTCCCCCACATGGCCCACCTCCTGCTGGTTGATGCCGTGCCACATGCCCGTGTAGAGCACCTTGGTGAGCTTGACGTGCCTGCGCACCCAGCCCATGGTGAATTCGATCTTGTCCGGGGTGATCACCGGGTCCTGCTGGTCCCGCCCCCAGAACATCGGAACGGTGCCATCCAGATCGGCGTCGTGGAAGGTGGGGTCACCGGCGGCGTCCACGGCGAAGCCGGAGAGGCCGACGACGGCGGCGTAGGCCCCGGGGCGGCGGCGCAGCAGTGTGGTGGCCAGCGCCATCCCCATCGAGAAGCCCAGCAGCGTCACCGACGGGTGCTCCCCGCGGACCGAGTCGATCCAGTGCTCGGCGTAGGCGGCGGCTTCCTTGACGGCGTCGAGGGAGTACTCGATGGACGCCGTCAGCGGGAACCACGTGAAGCCGGGGCCGGTGGGCAGCGGTGCCCGCAGCGCGGCCACGACGAACTCCTGCGGCAGCATGTCCGCGAGGCTCATCAGGTCCTGTTCGTTGGCGCCGTAGCCGTGCAGCAGCACCAGCAGGGGCCGCCCGGCCCGCTCGGATTCGGGCCGGGACCAGAGGACGACGGGTTCGGGAAAGGTTGCCGGGTAGCCGGCGGCGTCAGTCATGGCTCCATTCTTGCAGTTACCAATCAGTAACATGCGACGGTGGCGCGATTTGCGGGGCAGGGGGCAGGATGGAACGGTGAGCGAAACAAAAGCAACGGAGAACGATCCGGACCGCACGGTCAACCACCCCTGGACCCGCTACGTGGCGATGGGCGATTCCTTCACCGAGGGGATCGGCGACCCGGAACCCGCAAGCCCCGGCGGCCACCGCGGCTGGGCGGACCGCGTGGCC
Source organism: Arthrobacter sp. BPSS-3 (assembly GCF_044628475.1). Classification (NCBI taxonomy): domain Bacteria; kingdom Bacillati; phylum Actinomycetota; class Actinomycetes; order Micrococcales; family Micrococcaceae; genus Arthrobacter; species Arthrobacter sp. BPSS-3. The sequence goes on along the minus strand of NZ_JBIMMV010000004.1, from coordinate 200,896 downwards.
GAGGAGCTCAGCCGGGGGCACGACGACTTCGCCTACGCCAACCTGGCGGTGCGCGGCCGGTTGCTGCAGCAGATCGTGGACCAGCAGCTCGCCAACTGCCTCTCGCTGAAGCCGGACCTCGTCACCCTCTCCGCCGGCGGCAACGACCTGATCCGCCCCGGCGGCGACCCCGACGTGCTGGCCGAGCGACTGGACTCGGTGGTGCAGATCCTGAGCCTGAACGGCGCCACGGTGGTGCTGTTCAACGGCCCCGACACGGGGTCCTCGGTGCTGGGCAGAATCCGGAGCAAGGTGGCGATCTACAACGAGAACCTCCGCACGGTGGCGGCCCGGCACGACGCGGTGATCGCGGACATGTGGTCCCTCCGGCAGCTGAGCGACCCGCAGATGTGGGACGCGGACCGGCTGCACTTCTCCCCGCTGGGCCACCACACGATCGCCGCGATGGTGCTCGATTCCCTGAACGTCCAGCACACCCTGGAACCGCTCTCCCCCAAGCCGCTGCCGCCGCAGACGTGGCGCGAGGCGCGCACCGGGGACCTGATCTGGGCCCGGGAGCACTTCGTGCCGTGGGTAGTGCGCCGGCTGCGGCACCGCTCCTCCGGCGACGGCATCACCGCCAAGCGCCCGCTGGCCGGGCCGGTGTTCGGCCCCGGCGTGCCGCTGGGCTCCGGCGAGGGGCCCAAGGGCACCGGAACGGGCGCCGCCGGCGGTTCGGCCGGCACCGCGGACGCCGCCGACGCCCTGCGGTCCTGAGTCCGGCACGGGCCGCGGGTGCCGGGCGTTAAGCTGGGAGATCATCTTCTGAGAGGCCCGGTACCGTGAGTATTTTCTTCTGGATCATCATCCTGTCCCTCGTGATTCCTGCTGCCTTGCGCTACTACCGGCGCTCGGTGCAGAACAAGAACCGGGACCAGGGCCCGTACCAGGGCACGCCGGGCGGCTTCGGAGGTTTCCCCGGCACCGGCCCGGGACCCGGCCAGAGCAACCAGCCGCGGGACGGCTTTACCCAGCGGGACTACTACGGCGGCTTCGGCCGGCTCAATCCCCCGCAGCCGCCCGCAGGCCAGCCTTACCCTGACCAGTACCCGGGAAACCAGTACCCCGCCGGCCAGCCCTACCCAGGCAATCCTGCCCCGGGTACCCAGTACCCGGGCAGCCCGTACCCCGCCAACCAGTTCCCCGCGCCGCAGCCGCCGGTCCCCTACGAGGACAGCGAGCAGTACCGGAACAACCCGCCCCGGCCCACCCCGCAGCCGCAGGGTTCAGACAGCCCGCAGGGCGTGCCGCCTGTACCGCCGCCGTCGTCGAACGCGCAGGGCTACCGCGCCCGCAAGCTCGCCGAGCTGGACCAGATGTACAGCAACGGCGAGCTTGCGATGGAGGACTACATGGCCCGGCGCGCGGAGATCATGAAGGGCTGACCGCGACGGGTCCGCCGCCCTAGTCGACCTGCGGGAAGCCCAGGTCGATCACCGAGGTGGAGGGGTCCGGCCAGCGGGTGGTGACCACCTTGCCGCGGGTGTAGAAACGGATGCTTTCCGGGCCGTACATGTGGGTGTCGCCGAAGAGCGAGTTCTTCCAGCCGCCAAAGGAGAAGGTGCCCACCGGCACCGGGATCGGGACGTTGACGCCCACCATGCCGGCCTCGACGTCGAACTCGAACTGGCGCGCCGCGCCGCCGTCGCGGGTGAAGATCGCCACGCCGTTGCCGAACTCGTTGTCGTTGACCAGCTGCACCGCGTCGGCGTAGGTCTCGACCCGGACCACCGAGAGCACGGGGCCAAAGATTTCGTCGTCGTAGACCTTCATGCCGGGCTTGACGTGGTCGATCAGGCTGACGCCGATGAAGAAGCCGTTGGAGTCGAACTCCTGCTCGCGGCCGTCCACCACGACGGAGGCGCCCTCGTCCGCCGCGCCCGCCACGTAGGAGGCGACCTTGTCGCGGTGCTCGGCGGTGATCAGCGGACCCATCTGCGAGGCCGGGTCGGTGCCGGGACCGATCTTCAGGGTGGCCATCCGGGTCTTGATCGCGCCGACCAGGTCGTCGGCGATGTTGCCGACGGCCACCAGCACGCTGACGGCCATGCAGCGCTCACCGGCGGAGCCATAGGCGGCGGAGACCGCCGCGTCGGCGGCCATGTCCAGGTCAGCGTCCGGGAGGACCACCATGTGGTTCTTGGCGCCGCCGAGGGCCTGGACGCGCTTGCCGTGGTCGGCGGCGCGCTTGTAGATGGACTGGGCGATCGGGGTCGACCCGACGAAGCTGACGGCCTTCACGTGCGGGTGTTCCAGCAGCACGTCCACGGCCTCCTTGTCGCCGTGCACCACATTCAGGACGCCGGCGGGCAGCCCCGCCTCGGCGAAGACCTGGGCGATGAAGACTGCGGAGGACGGGTCCTTCTCGCTGGGCTTGAGCAGCACGGTGTTGCCGCAGGCCAGGGCGCTGCCGATCATCCACAGCGGCACCATGGCGGGGAAGTTGAACGGGGTGATGCAGGCGACGACGCCGACGGGTTGGCGGACGGAGTGGACGTCGACGCCGCCGGAAACCTGCTCGGAGCGTTCGCCCTTGAGGGCATGGGAGAGCCCGGTGGCGAACTCGATGTTCTCCAGGCCGCGGGTGATCTCGCCCTCCGCGTCGGAGAGGACCTTGCCGTGCTCGCTGGTCAGCAGCGCGGCCAGCTCCGGCCGGCGCTGCATCAGCAGCTCGCGGACGCGGAAGAAGATGGCAGTGCGGCGGGCGAGGCTGGTGGCGCGCCAGCCGGGCAGCGCGGCGCGGGCGGCCGCGATGGCTTCCTCGACCCGGGCGGCGGAGGCGAGGGCGACTTCCTTCTCCTGCTCGCCGGTGGCCGGGTTGAAGACGGGGCCGTAGCGCTCGGCGTCGGAGACCAGTTCGCCGTTGATGACGTGGGGAATGCGTTCCATGGGGGTTCTCTTTCTCGGGGGTCCGGCGCTACTTGGCGGCTTCGAAGGAGCCGTCGACCAGCTTCACGATCGCGGAGCAGTCCGTGCCGGAGTGGCCGCCGTCGATCAGACGCTGGAAGAGCTGCTGGACGTGCTGGCCGATCTCCAGCGGGGTGCCGGTGTCCTGGGCGGCGCTGATGGCCAGGCCGATGTCCTTGTTGGCCAGTTCCGCGGTGAAGGTGGGGGCGAAGTCGTTGTTGGATGCGGCGGTGGGGACGACGCCGGCCACCGGGTACCAGGTGCGCAGCGCCCAGCTGTCGCCGGAGGAGACGGAGGCGATGTCCCAGAAGACCTGCTTGTCCAGGCCCAACCGGTCGGCCAGGACGGCGCCCTCGGCGGTGGAGGCGAGGTTGATGAAGAGCATCAGGTTGTTGCAGATCTTGGCGGCCTGGCCGGTGGTGGCCCCGCCGGTGGGGATGATGTTCGCGGCCATCGGGCGGATGAACTCGGTGGCGTCGGCGACGGCGTCGGGCTTGCCGCCGATCATGAAGGTCAGGGTGGCGGCCTTGGCGCCGCTGATCCCGCCGGAAACCGGGGCGTCGACAAAGCGGAACCCGGCCTCGGCTGCGGCGTCGTGCAGGGCCTGCGCTGAGGCTATGTCAATCGTGGAGGAATCCACCAGCAGGGTTGTGGTGTCCGCGTGGGCCAGGACGCCGTCCTCGCCGAGGTAGACGGCGCGGGCGTGCTCGCCCTTGGGCAGCATGGTGAAGACGACGTCGGCGCCCTTGACGGCCTCGGCGATGCTGCCGGCGGGGGTCACTCCCCCGGCCTCTGCGGCGGCGACGGCGTCCGGGTTGAGGTCGAATCCGCGGACCTCGTGTCCGGCCTTGGCGAGGTTGACGGACATGAATCCGCCCATGTTTCCCAGTCCGATCCAGGCAACAACTGCCATGGCTAAAGCTCCTTTGCTTGGTGTGGCTGATGGTTCCGTGCGGAACTCCCCGCGCTTCGGCGGGGCACTGTGTCCACCATCACACCCTGTTACAGTGCAATCAAGACAAAAAAGTGAAGATGCCATGTGCAGCCATGCACATATCTCCCGAAGCACCGAGAGGCCCGGACCGTGAACCGCCTTCCCAGCCCCGATGACCTGCTGATCCTGCTGACCGTGGCGCGGCTGGGCCGTTTCAACGCCGTCGCGGAGACCCTGGGCACCACGCACACCACCATCTCGCGCCGGATCCTGGCGCTGGACAAACAGCTGGGCGGCCGGACCCTGGAGCGCACCCCGCAGGGCTGGGAACTGACCGAGCTGGGCAGCCAGGCGGTGGCGGCAGCGGAGGCGATCGAGGGTACCCTGGGCGCACTGAGCGGCCGGATCGCCAGGCGGGACGACGTCCTGGCGGGCCTGGTGCGGATCAGCACGCCCGACGGTTTCGGCGCCGAATTCGTTACCCCCGCCCTGGTCCGGCTGCAACGCGAGCACCCGCAGCTGAACGTGGAGGTCCTCAGCGCCACCCGCAAGGTCAGCCAAAACCGCTCGGGCGTTGACCTGGAGGTGGTGGTGGGCAACCTGGAGGTCAGCAGCGCCCAGACCATCTTCCTGGCCAACTACTTCCTGCGGCTGTACGCCAGCCCGCAGTACGTCCGCGAACATGGGACGCCGGAGACGCTCGACGACGTGCGCCGGCACGGCTTCGTCTCCTACGTGGAGTCCGCCCTGCAGGTGGCGGAGCTGGGCCACCGCTCAACGCAGCTGCCGTTGCCCCGTTCCAGCTTCCAGGCCACCAGCATTTTCGCCCAGCTGGAGGCGGTCCGGCGGGCGGCCGGGATCGGGCTGCTGCCGAATTTCCTGGTGGTGGGCAAGGAGGGGTTCGTCCCCGTCCTGCCGGCCGACTTCCAGCGCCAGCTCCCCATCTGGGCCGCCGCGCGAGCCGAGTCGCTCCGCTCGGCGCCGGTGCAGGCCGTGCTGGCCGCCCTCCGGGCCGAGATCGCCGAGCGCCAGGACGTGCTGGCCGGCTGACGAGGCCTAGCGCAGGAACGCGGGCGGCTCAGCGGCCACCTAACGGGACCGCGGGGATGAGCCGTTCCACGAAGTCCTCGATGATGTGGTCGCGGTCGGCCGAAGGGTCGACGGCAACGGTGATCTGGTCGAAGATGAAGCCGGTGATCGCGTAGTGGAACAGCGAGATCTCGTGCCGGCCGCCGGGGAGTCCCATCCGGGCGTTGAAGGCGACGTCGGCGGCGAGCCCCTCTCGCAGCCAGCTGCTGATGGCCGCTTCCACAGGGGGCCGGCGGGTTGCTTCGAGGCGAAGCTCGAAAAGGGCCAGGGCGGCATCACGGTCCGAGGTCAGCCGCCGGACGATGTCCTTCATATAGTCGGCGAACAATGCCCGGCCGGGCTGCCGCGCAGCCAGGGCGGCGTGGACTTCCGCGTCGGGCGCGAGGCGCTCACCGATGCGAACCAGAATGGCGTCGACGATCGCGTCCCGGGTGGGGAAGAAATTGGACGCAGTGCCGCGGGGGACGCCGGCTTCGGCATCGAGCGCACGATGGGTGAGACCCCGTGAGCTATGGCGGGCAAGGACTCGGACCGCGGCGTCAGAAAGTCTCTGTCGCCGCTCAACGTTCGGTGGCATGCCCCAATCCTACGGCTACCGGGACAGTTGTCGTGGTACCGTCCAAGTACAACACCTGTAGTGATTGGAGATGCTTGTGCGTGAGCTTGTTTACTACGTCGCGACCTCGCTGGATGGATACATCGCAGCCCCAGACGGATCGTTTGAGGTGTTTCCCGTGGAGGGCGACCACATGCAGGTCATTTTCACCGAGTTCGCGGACGCCCTTCCATCGCACGTCCTTGCAGCGCTCGGCGTCGACCCGCCGGGGAACCGCTTCGATACCGTCATCCAGGGCTGGGGAAGCTACTCCGTTGCCCATGCGATGGGAATCGGGCGCCCGTACGCACATCTTCGCGAGTTCGTCGCAACGCGGACGAGAACGGGCACCGATCCGGCCGTCACCTATACGCAGGATGCCCTCGCCACCGTGAAGACGCTCAAGGCCGAAGAAGGCCTGGACATCTACCTCTGCGGTGGCGGCGACCTCGCCGGACAGCTCCTGCCGGAGATCGATCGATTGATCCTCAAACGGAATCCCGTCGTCCTCGGGGCAGGCATCCCGCTCCTCGGCGGCGCCGCCTTTCAGCCGACGGCGTTCCGCCCGGCCGCCTCTCGGAAATTCACTTCGGGAGTCGTCATCGAGGAATGGGCACGCGCCTCCCAGCCCCGAACAGCGGCAGCCCCCGTCCCGCGGTGCGGGGACGGGGGCTGCCGGTGAAGCTGGTCGTTCGTTACTTCTTGCTGACTACTTCTCGCCAGCTACTTCTTGCCTGCTATTTCTTGCCTGCGGCAAGCAGGTCGGCCGTGCCCTGGGCGTCGGCGGCGTCGACGTCATGCAGGGAGATGCCGCGGGTTTCCTTCAGGAAGAGCACCGCGACGGCGGTGATCGCGCAGGCGATCGCCAGGTAGATGGCAACCGGGACGGAGGACTTGTACTCGCCCAGCAGCGCCACTGCGATGATCGGGGCGAGCGAGCCGGCCACGATCGAGGTCACCTGGTAGCCGAGGGAGACGCCGGAGTAGCGCATCCGGGTCGGGAACATCTCGGCCATGATGGCCGGCTGGCCGGCGTACATTAGGGCGTGGAACAGCAGGCCGATGATGACCGAGGCAAGGATGATGAAGTCGTTGCCGGTGTCCATCATCGGGAAGGCGAAGAAGCCCCAGGTGGCACCGAGGACGGCGCCGGCCATGTAGACCGGGCGGCGGCCCAGGCGGTCGGACAGCCGGCCCACCATCGGAACCACAGAGAAGTGAATGGCGTGGGCGATCAGCAGCAGCATGAGGATGCGGGTGGTGTCGGCGTGGACCACGGTCTTCAGGTAGGTGATGGAGAAGGTGACCACGAGGTAGTAGAGGATGTTCTCCGCGAAGCGCAGGCCCATGGCGGTGAAGACGCCGCGGGGGTAGCGGCGGAAGACCTCGGCAACGCCGTAGCCCTTGTGGCCGGCTTCGACTTCCTTGCGGGCCTCGAGGAAGATCGGCGCATCGTTGACCTTGGTGCGGATGTAGTAGCCGATCAGGACGATCACGGCGGAGAGCCAGAACGCCACGCGCCAGCCCCAGCCGAGGAAGTCGGCGGAGGACAGGGTGGAGGAGAGGATGAACAGCACCGCGGTGGCGAAGAGGTTGCCCAGCGGCACGGCGGACTGCGGCCAGCTGGCCCAGAAGCCGCGGGACTTGCTGGGGCTGTGCTCGGCCACCAGCAGGACGGCGCCGCCCCACTCACCGCCGACGGCGAAGCCCTGGGCGAAGCGCAGGAAGACCAGCAGGGCCGGAGCCCAGTAGCCGATCTGGGCGAAGGTGGGCAGGCAGCCCATCAGGAAGGTGGAGACACCCACCAGGATGATGCTCAGCTGCAGCAGCTGCTTGCGGCCGAACTTGTCACCGAAGTGGCCGAAGACGATGCCGCCGATGGGGCGGGCGACGAAGCCGACCGCGTAGGTCAGGAAGGCGGCCAGAATGCCGTCCAGCTCGGTCTGGGAATTGGGGAAGAAGGCCTTGCCGAAGACCAGGGTTGCGGCGGAGGCGTAGAGGAAGAATTCGTACCACTCCACCACCGTGCCGGCCATGGAGGCGGCGACGACTTTCTTGAGGCCGGACGCCTTGACGTCGGTTTCCTCTGCGCGCCTCGCGGCGGCGTTTTCCGTGCTCATAAGAACTCCTTCGGTGTCGCCATCGACACCCTGCGGCTTACTGGGCTGACTCCGTGTGAGTTGGACCACACGCGGTCATTCTCCACGAGTATGGAGTGTCACCGCCGCAGCCTCAACGACCAATCGCGCAGAGCCTATCTGCAAAATTGCACACCGGCACACGGGAAGAGCCGGCGAAGAAGCCGTGGTACTCAGGCGAAGAACGCCTCCCGGAGGACGCCGCCGAGCTGGCCGATCTCGGTCAGGAACCCGTCGTGGCCGATCGGGGCCGAGATGACGTGCATGGGCACCTCCCCCGGCAGGGCCGCCGCGAGCTCCCGGGACTGTTCGGGAAAGTAAAGCCGGTCCGAGTCCACGGCGGCGATGAAGAACTCGGCGGTGGCCCCGGCGAGCGCCTGCCGAAGGCTTCCGCGGCCACGGGCGACGTCGTGGCTCATCAGCGCCTCGGTGATCGCGATGTAGCTGTTGGCGTCGAAGCGCTGCACCAGTTTGTTGCCCTGGTGGTCCAGGTAGCTCTCCACCTGGTAGCGGCCGCGGCCGGACAGCGGCCCGGGCGCGAGCGGTGTCTCGCCGTCCTGGCCGGTCCGGCCGAAGCGGCCCTCCAGTTCGGCGGCCGAGCGGTAGGTGATGTGGGCGATCCGCCGGGCCAACGCCAGGCCGTCATGCGGCTCGGGGCCGCCGTAGTAGTCGCCGCCATTGAAGCGCGGGTCCTGCCGGATCGCGAGGGTCTGGGCCTGGGCGAAGGCGATCTGTTCGGCGGTGCTGTAGGCGCCGACGGCGATCACGGCGCAGCGGCGCACGCGTTCCGGGTAGCTGACGGCCCACTCCAGGGCCCGGGCGCCGCCGAGGGAGCCGCCGAGCACGGCGTGCCATCGGTGGATGCCCAGCGCGTCGGCCAGCCGGGCCTCGGCGGCGGTGCTGTCGCGCAGGGTGACGAGGGGGAAGCGGGATCCCCAGGGCCGGCCGTCGGGCGCCGGCGTGGACGGGCCGGTGGAGCCGTAGCAGCCGCCGAGGATGTTGATGGACACCACGAAGTACCGGTCCGTGTCCACGGGCGCGCCGGGGCCGGCGAGCTGTTCCCACCAGCCGGGCTCCCCGCCGGCGCCGCGGGTGACGTGGGTGTCCCCGGTCAGGGCGTGCTCGATCAGGACGGCGTTGGAGGCGTCCGCGTTCAGGGTGCCCCAGGTCTCGTAGGCGAGCACCACCTCCGGCAGGACGGCGCCGGACTCGAGTTCCAGGGCGCCGACGGACAGGTACCGCACGGCGCCTTCGGGGGCGGCGGCGTTTCCTGCTGCGGGACTGGTGGCGGGTACACCCGTTCGGGTGACGGCAATCGTCATGTTAAAAGACCTCACTTCGCGCTTGCCTGCCGTCAGTTGACCGGCAGGCCAGGTCTTCACCCGGGGCACCCCGCCGCAAAAGGAGGGTTGCCGGCCAGCAAGCCGGGGCTGTCGCTGGCACTCATGACCTGCACCGAGTGTACGAAACAGGGCGGCGTCCTGGCGAAGATTGTGACTTCCATGTGACAGCCGCCCGCCCCGCCGCCCCGTTTCCCCACCTTTGAAGGCCAAGGCCGGCGGGTCGCCGCGGACACGCCGCGCCGGCCGCCGTCGGGCCCGCAAAGGTGGGGAAATCCGGCGAGGGTCCCGGGCCTAGCCGGCCTTCGCGGCGCGGAAGCCGGCGTCGAGGTCCGCCAGGATGTCGTCGATGTGCTCCAGGCCCACCGAGAGCCGGACCAGGCCCGGGTGGACGCCCGCCACCGCCTGCTGCTCCGGGCTGAGCTGGCTGTGCGTGGTCGACGCCGGGTGGATCACCAGCGAGCGCACGTCGCCGATGTTCGCCACGTGCGAGTGCAGCTCCAGGGCGTCGACGAAGCGTTTGCCGGCCTCCACTCCCCCGGCGATGACGAAGGAGACGACGGCGCCCGTGCCGCGCGGACCGTATTTCCGGCCGCGCTCGTACCAGGGACTCGAGGGCAGCCCCGCGTAGGCGACCGATTCGACGTCCTCCCGGCCCTCCAGCCATTCGGCCACCCGGGTGGCGTTGGCGACGTGCCGCTCCACCCGCAGGCTCAGCGTCTCGATGCCCTGGGCGATCAGGAAGGCGTTGAAGGGCGCGACGGCGGAGCCGAGGTCGCGCAGCAGCTGGACCCGGGCCTTGAGGATGTAGGAGAGGTTGGCCCCCAGTGCGCCGTCCGCGCCGAGGTCCCGGGCGTAGACCAGGCCGTTGTAGCTGGGGTCGGGGGTGTTGAAGCCGGGGTACCGCTCCGGGTCCGCGCCGAAGTCGAACTTTCCGGAGTCCACGATCACACCGGCGATCGCCGAGCCGTGGCCGCCCAGGTACTTCGTGGCCGAGTGCACCACGATGTCCGCGCCCCACTCCAGCGGCCGGATCAGGTACGGGGTTGCGAGGGTGTTGTCCACGATCAGCGGCACCCCTGCCTGGTGGGCCACCTCCGAGATGCCCTCGATGTCCAGCACGTCCTGGCGCGGGTTGGAGACCACCTCGCCAAAGAAGAGCTTGGTGTTCGGCTGCACCGCCTCGCGCCACTGGTCCAGGTTGTCCGGGTCCGCCACGAAGGTCACGGAGATGCCGAACTTCTTCAGAGTGTGGGCCAGCAGGTTGTAGGTGCCGCCGTAGAGGCTGGGGCTGGCCACCACGTGGTCCCCGGCCTCGGCGATGTTGAGGATGGCGAAGGTTTCCGCCGCCTGCCCGGAACTGAGCAGCAGCGCGCCGAGGCCGCCCTCCAGGCTGGCGATGCGCTGTTCGACCGCGTCCTGGGTGGGGTTGCCGATTCGGGTGTAGATGGGGGCGAGCTCGGCCAGGGCGAACCGGTTCGCGGCGCTCTCGGCGCTCGGGAAGACGAACGACGTCGTCTGGTAGATCGGCAGCGAGCGGGCGCCGGTGGCGGCGTCCGGCTGCTGGCCGGCGTGGATCTGACGGGTTTCAAAGGACCAGGCGTTGGACATGGTGTCTCCTGTGACTGGGCTCAGGACGGCACCGCCTCCCGGGTCCTGCGCCGCTGGCAGGTCCCGGAATATCGTCACGGCCCTGGCGCCGCGCTTGCCCCGCCGGCGGTCGCCGGAGGGCCAGGTCTTCACCCGGGGCACCCCACCGCGCAAGGAGGGTTGCCGGCCAGCGAGCCGGGGCTTGGCGCTGGCACTCATGACCTGCTCCCAGTGTAGGAAGCCGGAAACCGGTCCGGATAGCTTTGTGACAAAGATGAAGAAACCGGTCCCCGGGACGGCTTCTCCGGCGGATTTCCGCGGCCGCGCTGGGCGGCACGGGGGCCCGCCGGATGGTCCCTGCGAGGTTAGGACAGCCTAAGCTGAGAGGTCCATCACAAAGTGCCAAGATGAGGGCATGCGCATGGATCACGTCTCTTACGCCTGTGAAAAGGATGGCCTCGCGGCCACCACCGACCGTATCGCCACGGCCCTCGGGGTCGAGGCCGTCAAGGGCGGCGTGCACCCCCGTTTTGGCACCCGCAACATGATCATCCCGCTCGCCGGGCACAAGTACCTGGAGGTCGTGGAGGTCCTGGACCACCCGGCCTCGGACAAGGCACCGTTCGGCCAGGCGGTCCGCGCCCGCTCCGCCGCCGGCGGCGGCTGGATGGGCTGGTGCGTTGAGGTCGACGACCTGGCACCCTTCGAGGAACGCCTGGGCCGCGCCGCGGTCAACGGCAACCGCAAGTTCCCCGATGGCCGCGAACTGGTCTGGAAGCAGATCGGCATCCTGGGCCTCATCGCGGATCCGCAGGTCCCGTACATGCTCAAGTGGGAGGGCGACCCGGCCCTGCACCCGTCCAACGCCTACGAAAGCTCGGTGAAGATGTCCGAGCTGACCATCGCGGGCTCCGCGCAGCGGGTCACCGAGTGGCTGGGCGAACCGGTGGAGAAGCCGCTGGAGGACGTGGCCGTGAACTGGCAGGCCCCGCACGGCACGCCGGGCATCCTCTCGGTCACCTTCGAGACCGCCTCCGGCGCCGTCACCATCTAGGGCTTCGGCCCGCCACAACTTCGGCCGCCGGCCGCGGGTGTCAATGACGCCACCCGCCGCCGGGGGCCGAAACTCTTTAAGCCGCTCCCCGCCTCGTCGTGCGGGACAGGGCACCGCAGGTCACGGCACCGCAGGAATCGCAGGACGCCTCAGCCCAGGCCGACCGCCTTGCCGAACAGGCTGAAGCCCACGAACGCCACGATGTCCAGCAGCGCGTGCGCGATCACCAGCGGCATCACCCGCCGGGTCCGGGTGTAGACCAGGGCGAAGATGACGCCCATGATGGCGTTGCCGATGAACGGCCCGAACCCCTGGTACAGGTGGTAGCTGCCGCGCAGGATGGAGCTCGCGGCGATGGCCGCCGGCAGCCGCCACCCGAGTTTGCCGAACCGGTCCAGCAGGTACCCCACCACGATCACCTCCTCGACGATCCCGTGCCGGATGGCGGAGAGGACCAGGACGGGCACGGTCCACCAGTAGGTGCCCAGCGCGCTCGGGATGATCGCCGTCGTGATGCCCAGGGCCCGGCCGGCGGCATAGAGGCCCAGCGACGGGATGCCGATCAGCAGGAACAGGCCCACACCCTGCAACAGGTCCTTTCCGGGGCGTGCGAAATCGAACCCGAGCTTCCGGAATGCCGAGCCGCCGGGGGTCCCCGGCTCGCGGGGACCGGTGAGGAAGTAGAGCACCAGCAGCACGGGGACGAGCGCGAAGGCGATGTCCAGCAGCTGGTAGGTCAGGTCGAAGTACTCGCGGCTGCTCTGGGAGCGGTTCAGCGTTGAGGTCCCCTGGGCCAGCGGCGCCTGCGAGAGCTTGTCCAGCAGCTGCACCACCGAGTACACCGCCGACTGCCCCAGCGAGAGTCCCAGCACAATCCATACTTCGAACCGCACACGGCGGCGGGAGGTAACCAGCATGGTCCTATCTTGCCTGCCGTTGCCGGGAGTTGGCCGGACGCGCCTAAGCTGGGGCCGTGAGCGCGCCCGGGAAAATCCTGATGATCCGGCACGGCCAGTCCGCTGCCAATGCCGATACCTCCATCTACAACCGGGTGCCCGATTACCGCGTCCCGCTGACCGATCTGGGCGTCGAGCAGGCCCGGGCCGCCGGCGTCGAGCTCCGCCGCCAGCTGGACGGGCAGCAGGTCTGCGTCTACGTCTCGCCCTACCTGCGCGCCTACCAGACCCTCGATGCGCTGGATCTGGGCAACCTGACCGAGCGGGTCATCGAGGAGCCCCGGCTGCGGGAGCAGGACTGGGCGAACTTCCAGATCGCGGGGGACATCGAGGACCAGAAGGAGCTCCGGAACGCTTACGGGCACTTCTTCTACCGGTTCCGCGAGGGCGAGTCCGGGTCCGATGTCTACGACCGGATCTCCTCGTTCATGGAGACCCTGTACCGGCACTGGTCCAAACCGGACTACGCGCCCAACGCCCTGTTCGTTACGCACGGGCTGACCATGCGGCTGTTCTGCATGCGCTGGTTCCACTGGTCCGTGGAGTACTTCGAGTCGTTGAACAACCCGGACAACGCCGAGCTGCGCACCCTGCACCGCACCGGGGACGGCAAGTACGAACTCGACAAGCCGTTCAGCCAGTGGGTGGAGCGGCGCGTGGACGAGACCGTGCTGCACGCCCCGCCCATGGTCTTCTAGAAGGTTTAGCGGGCGCGGACCCCGGCGCGCCAGACGGCGTGGGTCAGCGGCATGCCCGGCCGGTAGGCCAGGTGGGTGGCCGAGGGGGCGTTGAGCAGGTGCAGGTCCGCGCGGTGGCCGACGGCGATTGACCCCACAGCGCGTTCGCCGTCGACGTCGTTCCCCGACTCCCGGCCCAGCGCCAGCGCCCCGCCGTAGGTCGCGGCGCGGACCGCCTCGTGCACGCTGAGCCGCATCTGCAGCACCGCGGTGGTGACGCAGAAGGCCATGGAGCTGGTGTAGGAGGTGCCGGGGTTGGCGTTGGAGGCCAGGGCCAGCTGGACGCCGGCGTCCAGCAGTTCGCGGCCGGGGGCCAGCGGCTGCCGGGTGGAGAGGTCGCAGGCCGGCAGGCAGGTGGCCACCGTGCCGCGCTCCCCGGCGCCGGCCGCGGCTTCCCAGCCGGACCAGCTGTCCGCGAGGTCGCGCACGTCCTCCCGCGACAGGTGGTTCACGTGGTCCACGCTGGCTGCCCCGAACTCCACCGCCAGCCGCACCCCCGGCCCCTCGCCGAGCTGGTTGCCGTGCACCCGCAGGCCCAGGCCCGCCTCCCGGCAGGCCGCCAGCACGCGGCGGGACTGCTGCTCGGTGAAGGCTCCGCGTTCGCAGAAGACGTCCGCCCAGCGCACGTAGGGCCGGACGGCGGCGAGCATCGGCCCGCAGACCAGGTCCGTGTACTCCTCGGCATCCATGCCGGCCGGGACCAGGTGGGCGCCGAGGTAGGTGACCTCATCGGCGACCGTGGAGGCGATCCGGGCGCTGCGGGCCTCGTTGTCCACGTCCAGCCCGTAGCCGGTCTTGGTCTCCAGGTACGTGGTGCCCTGCGAGACGGCCTCCGCCACCCGGCCCAGCGCCAGGCGGGTGAGGTCGAAGTCACCGGTCGCCCGGGTCGCGCCCATGGTCACGGCGATGCCGCCGGCGCTGTACTCCTCCCCCGCCATCCGCGCCTCGAACTCCGCGGTGCGGTCGCCGGCGAAGACGAGGTGCGTGTGCGAGTCCACCCAGCCGGGCAGCAGCGCACGCCCCGCGGCGTCGATGGCGTCGTCCGCGGCCGGGGCGTCCCCGGCGGGGCCCAGCCAGGCGATGCGTTCGCCCTCGATGACCACGGCGGCGTCGTGCAGGACCCGGTACTCGAGGTCCTGCGTCATCAGTTCGCCGATATTGGTGATCAGGGTGCTCATGGGTCCATTCTTCAGGCCCGGATGGACATCCGCGTCGCCGCCAGCGCCGCCGCTGTCCGGGATGCCGGACTGTCGGTCGGGAACGGCGCCCCGGCCGCCTGCCCGGCGAGGATCAGTCCGGCGGCGAGTTCGGCGATCCCGGAGGAGGTCTGGAAGCCATAGCCGCCCTGGCCGGCGAGCCAGAAGAAGCCCGGCGCCTCGGCGTCGAACCCCACCACCGGGATGCCGTCGGAGGCCTCGGTGCGCAGTCCGGTCCAGGCCCGGCTGACGGCGTTGATGCCGAGGGTGGTCACCTCGTTCAGGCGGGTGATCAGGGCCTCGACGTCGCCGGGGTACGGCCGGGCGTCCTCGGGTCCGCTGGGGACCTTCTCCGAGGGCGAGATCAGCACCTGGTGCCGGCCTTCCGGGCGGAAGTAGAAGCTGTCCGTGGCGGCCACCATCGGGCAGCCGGGCGGAAGCGGATTCTCGACGTCGACGATCGCCGCGGTGCGGCGGAAGGGCTGCAGGCCCAGCTTCTCGACACCGGCAAGGACGGCGAGCTCATCCGCCCAGGCGCCCGCGGCGTTGACCACGACGGCGGTGGAGAGCGCCTCCTGCCCGGCGCCCAGTTCCCAGCCCGAGCCCGTGCGCTGCGCGGAGTGGATGCGGGCGCCGGTGATGATGTCCACGCCGCCGGCGACGGCCCGCTCCCGGTGGTCCTCCAGCAGCAGGGAGGCGTTGCAGGCGAAGGAGCCGGAGTCCAGCCCGGCGGAGGTGAAGCTCTCCGGTTTCAGCGCCGGGCAGAGCTTGAGCGCCTCGTCGTGGCCGATCAGGTGCATGAAGCCGCTGGCCTGCTCGCGGACCGCGTCCTCGTCGCCGATCAGCATAAATCGCCGGGGCGAGAGGACGGGTTCGGGGCGGGTGCCCTCGTGCGTGCCGATCAGTTCCAGCGTGCGCAGCGTCAGGTCCCGGACCACGGGCGGGCCGTAACTGGGGATGAGCTGCCGGGCCGAGCGCGCCGAGGTGTGGTAGCCCAGCGTCTGCTCGGCCTCGACCAGCGCCACGCTGCACTTGCCGGCCAGCGCCGAGGCCAGGGACAGTCCGGCAATGCCGCCGCCGGCAATCACAACATCGTAATGAGCTGACATGTGACCCATCCTCGCACCCGGCGGGGACATCCGTCAGCAGGTCTTGCGGACCGGGTTGCTACGCGGCGGCGACCTCCGCGCGGCTGGCCACGAACGCCTGGACGCAGCGTTCGACGTCGTCGGTGCTGTGCGCGGCCGAGAGCTGGACGCGGATCCGGGCGGCACCCTTGGGGACCACGGGGTAGCTGAAGGCGGTGACGAAGACGCCGTGGCCGAGCATGGCGTCGGCGACCTTGGCGGCCATGACGGCGTCGCCGAACATCACCGGGACGATCGCGTGTTCGCCGTCGAGCAGCTCGAAGCCCTCCTCGGCCATCCGGCGGCGGAACAGCCCGGCGTTGGCGAAGAGCTTTCCGCGCAGCTCCGCAGAGTTCTCCACCAGGTCCAGGGCCTTCAGGGTGGCGGCGACGATCGCGGGGGCCAGGGAGTTGGAGAACAGGTACGGGCGGGCCTTCTGCCGGAGCATGGCGACGACCTCGCGGCGGCCGGAGACGTAGCCGCCGGAGGCACCGCCGAGGGCCTTGCCGAAGGTGCCGGTGTAGATGTCCACCCGGTCGGAGACGCCCGCGTGTTCGGGGGTGCCGGCGCCGGTGGGCCCCATAAAGCCGACGGCGTGCGAGTCGTCCACCATGACCATGGCGTCGTACTTGTCGGCCAGGTCGCAGATCGCCTCGAGCGGGGCGAGGTAGCCGTCCATCGAGAAGACGCCGTCGGTGACGATGATCTTGCGGCGGGCCGGGTTCTCCTGGTTGTCCGCCTCGATCAGGCGGGCCTCGAGGTCCGCCATGTCCCGGTTGGCGTAGCGGAAGCGACGGGCCTTGCAGAGCCGGATCCCGTCAATGATGGAGGCGTGGTTCAGCGCGTCCGAGATGACCGCGTCCTCCGGGCCGAAGAGGGACTCGAAGACCCCGCCGTTGGCGTCGAAGCAGGAGGAGAAGAGGATGGTGTCCTCGGTGCCGAGGAACGTCGAGACCCGTTTCTCCAGGGCCAGGTGCAGGTCCTGGGTGCCGCAGATGAAGCGGACGCTGGCCATGCCGAAGCCGCGGGAGTCCATGGCGTCCTTGGCGGCGGCGATGATCTCCGCGTGGTCGGCCAGGCCCAGGTAGTTGTTAGCGCAGAAGTTCAGCACGTCCGTGCCGGGCTGGCCGAGCTGGCCGGCCGTGATGTGGTTGGCCTGCGGCGAATCGATGTGCCGTTCGGTCTTGAACAGGCCGGCGCTGCGGATCTCATCGAGTTCGTGCTGCAGCTGGTCCTTGATGGCTGAATACATGGTCGGTGCGCTCCTGGGCTGGGTGGGTGGTTGTACGGTACCGGAAAGGGCCGGGGCCTAGAAGCCGGTCCAGTCGAGGACGACCTTGCCGCCGACGCCGGCACGGGCGATCTCGAAGCCCTTCTCCCAGTCGGCGGCGGGCAGGGTGTCGGTGACGACGGCAGAGATGTTCGCGTGCAGCACCGGGTTGGAGGAGAGCATGGCGCTCATGGCGTACCAGGTCTCGAACATCTCGCGGCCGTAGATGCCCTTCATAGTGAGCATGTGGGTGACGACCTTGCCCCAGTCGATGTCGATGGACTGGCTGGGCAGGCCGAGCATGGCGATCCGGCCGCCGTGGTTCATGTTCTCGATCATTTCCGGCAAGGCGGTGGGGTGGCCGGACATTTCCATGCCGACGTCGAAGCCCTCGCGCATGCCCAGTTCGCGCTGGGCGTCCTTGACCCGGGTGGTGGAGACGTCGATCGCGAGGTCGACGCCGAGCGTGCGGGCCAGGGCCAGGCGCGGGGCGGAGACGTCGGTGATGGCAATCTTGCGGGCGCCGGCGTGGCGGGCGACGGCGATCGCCATCAGGCCGATGGGTCCGGCGCCGGTGATCAGGACGTCCTCGCCGACCAATGGGAAGCTCAGGGCGGTGTGGACGGCGTTGCCGAACGGGTCGAAGATGGCGCCGAGTTCCGGGGTGACGGACGGGTCGTGGTGGACCCAGACGTTGGTCTCGGGGATCACGACGTATTCGGCGAAGGCGCCGTCGCGCTGGACGCCGACGCTGACGGTATTGATGCACATCTGCTTGCGGCCGGCGCGGCAGTTGCGGCAGATCCCGCAGACGATGTGGCCTTCGCCGGAAACCCGGTCGCCGACCTTTACGTCCAGGACGTCCTCGCCGACCTCCACCACCTCGCCGTAGAACTCGTGGCCGGCGATCAGCGGGGCGTTGATCATGCCCTGGGCCCAGGCGTCCCAGGACTGGATGTGCAGGTCCGTGCCGCAGATGCCGGTGGTCATCACCCGGATCTTGACGTCCCCGGCCCCGGTCTCCGGTTCCGGCCGGTCGACGAGGTCGAATCCGGCGTGCGCGCCGGACTTGTAGAGAGCCTTCATGGGCCTGCCTTACTGTGCTGGTGCCGCCGGGGAGGTGGCGGGGTGTGGGTCAACTCACCCCATTACAACCGCCCGGATGCATTAGCACAACCGAAAATTTCTCAATCGACGATTTAGATTTTCCTTAGCCGTAGGATGGTGGGCATGGAAATCCACCAGCTCGAAATGCTCCGCGAGCTCGGCGCCCTGGGCAGCGTCAAGGCAGTCGCCGAAACCCTGCTGGTCACCCCCTCGGCGGTGTCCCAGCAGCTGGCGGCGCTGCAACGCTCCGTGGAGGTGCCGCTGACCCGAAAGGAGGGCCGGAACCTGGTGCTCACCGAGGCCGGGCAGGTGCTCGCCGACGCCGGGGCCACCGTCGTCAGCGCCATGGCCGAGGCCCGCGCCGCGATCGGCGAATACCACGGCTCCCCCGCCGCGCCGGTGACCCTCAGCGGGTTCCACAGCGCCGGCCAGGCGCTGTTTGCACCGCTGGCCCGGCTGCTGTCCGGGCCGGGCCGGCCGGAGGTGCGGCTCTCCGACGAGGACGTCGCCCAGCAGGACTTCCCGGCCCTGACGGCCCGCTACGACCTGGTCCTGGCGCACCGGATGGATCACAGCCCGCGCTGGCCCGAGGAGCGGGTGGCGGTGATTCCGCTGGCGCACGAGCCGCTGGACGTGGCGTTGCCGGCGGGCCACCGGCTGGCCGGGCAGCGTGCGGTGAGCGCGGACGACGTCGTCGGCGAACCCTGGGTGACCAGCCACGCCGGCTACTCCCCAGCGGACGTGCTCTCCGCCGTCGCCGCCGTGGCCAGCCGGGAGCTGAACATCGTGCACCGGATCAACGACTACTCCACCGTGGCGGCGCTGGTGGCGGCGGGCAGCGTGATCGGGCTGCTCCCCCGGCACACCGCCCGGCCGGTGCTGAACCCCTCGATCGTGCTCAAGCCGCTGGAGGGGATCAGCACCCGGCGCCGGATCGACCTGCTGGCGCGGCCGGAAAACCTTAAACGCCGATCGGTCATGATGGTCTGCGAGGCGCTGCAGACAATCATGACCGATCTGGTGGGCGGCTAGGGGCTAGCCTTCGACGCCGAGGCGCTCCAGGATCAGCTCCCGGACGCGGCCGGCGTCGGCCTGGCCGCGGGTGGCCTTCATGACGCCGCCGACGATCGCGCCGATCGCCTGGACCTTGCCGCCGCGGATCTTGTCCGCGACGTCCGGCTGCGCGGCGAGGGCAGCGTCGATGGCTTCGAGCAGCGGGCCGTCGTCGGAGACCACGGCGAGGCCGCGCTTCTCGACGATTTCCGCAGGGGTGCCCTCCCCGGCGAGAACGCCGTCGAGGACCTCGGAGGCCATCTTGTTGTTGATCTTGCCGTCCTCGACCATCTTGTTCAGTTCGACGATGGTGGCCGGGTTGACGCCGAGCTGGCCGGGGTCGACGTCGGCGTTCTTGGCGCGGCCGACGATCTCGCCCATCCACCATTTGCGGGCCACCGTGGGGGTGGCGCCGGCGGCGATGGTTTCCTCGATCTCGTCCATGACGCCGGCGTTGACGACGTCGCGGAACTCCAGGTCGGAGTAGCCCCAGTCCGCCTGCAGGCGCTTGCGGCGGGCGGCCGGCGGCTCGGGCAGGGTGGCCCGGAGCTCCTCGACCCATTCGCGGGAGGCGACGACCGGCACCAGGTCCGGTTCCGGGAAGTAGCGGTAGTCGTCCGCGTCGGACTTGGGCCGGCCGGAGGTGGTGGAGCGGGTGTCCTCGTGCCAGTGCCGGGTCTCCTGGATGACCGGCTGGCCGGAGTCCAGGACGGCGGCGTGCCGCTGGATCTCGTAGCGGACGGCGTGTTCGACGGCGCGCAGCGAGTTCACGTTCTTGGTCTCGGAGCGGATGCCGAAGCGTTCGCGGCCGTGGGGGCGGAGCGAGACGTTGGCGTCGCAGCGGACGTTGCCGCGTTCCATCTTCGCGTCCGAGACGCCGAGGTTCTTGACGATCTCGCGGATCGCGGCGACGTAGGCCTTGGCCAGTTCGGGGGCGCGGCTGCCGGCGCCCTCGATCGGCTTGGTGACGATCTCGACCAGCGGCACGCCGGAACGGTTGTAGTCCACCAGGGAGTAGTCCGCGCCCTGGATGCGTCCGGCGGCGCCGCCCATGTGGGTGAGCTTGCCGGCGTCTTCCTCCATGTGGGCGCGTTCGATCTCGACCCGGAACACGGTGCCGTCGGAGAGCTCGATGTCCAGGTAGCCGTCGTACGCGATGGGCTCGTCGTACTGGGAGGTCTGGAAGTTCTTCGGGGTGTCCGGGTAGAAGTAGTTCTTCCGGGCGAAGCGGCAGGACTCGGCGATCGTGCAGTTCAGCGCCAGGCCGATCTTGATCGAGGACTCGATCGCGGTCTTGTTCACCACCGGCAGGACGCCGGGCAGGCCCAGGTCCACCTCGTTGACGTTGGTGTTCGGCTCGTCGCCGAAGACGTTCGGCGCGGAGGAGAACATCTTGGTCTTGGTGTTCAGTTCGACGTGGACCTCGAAGCCGAGTACGGGGTCGTACTTCTCCATCGCCTCTTCGAAGCTGAGGGTTGCGTCAGTCATTAGTGTGAACCTCCGTGGCTCAGGGCAGCGTCGTCAAGTGAAGGGGCCTTCGCCAGCAGGGGTCCACCCCACTGTTCCTCGAGCAGCGACTCGAGCACGGCGCCGACACGGTAGAGGCGGGCGTCCTGCCGGGCCGGGGCCAGCAGCTGGACACCGACGGGCAGGCCGTCCTCGTCCGCCAGGCCGCCGGGCAGGGACAGGCCGGGGACACCGGCCATGTTCGCCGGGATGGTGGCGACGTCGTTGAGGTACATCGCCAGCGGGTCGTCCAGCTTCTCGCCGAGCTTGAACGCCGTGGTGGGCGCCGTCGGGGAGATCAGCACGTCGGCCTGGGCGAACGCGGCGTCGAAGTCGCGCTGGATCAGGGTGCGCACCTTCTGGGCCGAACCGTAGTAGGCGTCATAGTAGCCGGCGCTCAGGGCGTAGGTGCCCAGGATGATGCGGCGCTTGACCTCGTCGCCGAAGCCGGCCGCGCGGGTGGCGCCCATGACGCGTTCGATCGTCAGCGGACCCTCTTCGGGCAGCACGCGCAGGCCGAACCGGACGCCGTCGAACTTTGCCAGGTTGGAGGAGGCCTCCGAGGGCATGATCAGGTAGTAGGCACCCAGGGCGTACTTGAAGTTCGGGCAGGAGACCTCGACGATCTCGGCGCCGGCGCCCTTGAGCAGCTCGAGTGCCTCGTTGAAGCGGTTCTCGACGCCGGCCTGGTAGCCCTCGCCGTGGAGTTCCTTGATGATGCCGATCTTCATGCCCTCGACGTTGCCGGTGCGGGCGGCGGCCACCAGGTCCTCCAGCGGGTCCGGCAGCGAGGTGGAGTCGCGCGGGTCGTGGCCGCCGATCACCTGGTGCAGCAGCGCGGAGTCCAGCACGGTGCGGGAGACCGGGCCGATCTGGTCCAGCGAGGAGGCCATGGCGATCGCGCCGTAGCGGGAGACGCCGCCGTAGGTGGGCTTGACGCCGACGGTGCCGGTGACGGCGCCGGGCTGGCGGATGGAGCCGCCGGTGTCCGTGCCGAGGGCCAGCGGGGCCTCGAACGCGGCCACGGCCGCGGCGGACCCACCGCCGGACCCGCCGGGGATGCGGTCCAGGTCCCACGGGTTGCGGGTGGGGCCGTAGGCGGAGTGCTCGGTGGAGGAGCCCATGGCGAATTCGTCCAGGTTGGTCTTGCCCAGGATCGGCATCCTGGCCGCGCGCAGGCGTTCGACGACTGTGGCGTCGTAGGGGCTGTGCCAGCCCTCGAGGATCTTCGAGCCGGCCGTGGTGGGCTGGCCGACGGTGACGATCAGGTCCTTGACGGCGATCGGGACGCCGGCCAGGACGTGCAGGGCCTCGGCTTCGGCGCCGCCGGCGGCGCGGATGGCGTCCACCTCGGCGGCGACGGCGAGGGCTTCCTCGCCGTTGACGTGCAGGAAGGCGTTGACCTGGCCGTCGACGGCGGCGATGCGGTCCAGGTAGGCCTGGGTGACCTCGACGGCGGTGACCTCGCGGGCGGCCAGCTTCTCGGCGAGCGCGGCGGCGGAGAGGCGGATCAGTTCGTTGGTGTCAGTCATGTCTTAGTCCTCATCCAGGATGGCCGGGACCTTGAAGCGGCCCTCGTACGCGTCGGGGGCGCCGGAGAGCGACTGCTCGGCCGTGAACGTGTGGCCGACGACGTCCTCGCGGAACACGTTGGTCAGCGGGATCGGGTGGGACGTGGCGGGGACGTCGTCCCCGGCGGCTTCACTGACGGACTTGACCGATTCGACGATGACGGCGAGCTCGCCGGCCATCCTGTCCAGCTCTTCAGCACTCATCTCGATGTGCGCGAGACGCGCGAGATGCGCGACGTCGTCGCGGTTGATCGCAGCCATGGATCTCCCCTGCAAGGTTCGGATTATTTTCCGTCCCAGTCTACGTGGGTTGAACTACGCTTACCGCCCGGCGTGGCCGCCATGGGACGGCCTGCCGCCTTTCGGCGGCGGGCCGGACGGATCCCTTGGCTGCTCGCTCGTTCCTCCCCACCGTCCCCCTCCCCTCGCAAGTCCCCACCGGCTCCCAGCCTTCGCAAGCTCAGGCCGGGTCCCGCGCCGGCGTGGCCCCTCGGGCAGGGAACCCTGACGGCGTGGGCCCTGCTTGGACGCACGCTGGCGGATGTCCGTCCCGTCGCCGATGTGCCTACCTCACCTCACGGCCCCTGTCCGGGGCTCGGGGCCCGGACAACGCAAAGGAGGCAGGGGCGGAAAAACTTCCGCCCCTGCCTCCTTTTGTTTTTCTCTTTCGTTGTCAGCCGATGCCGATGGCTCCGGTGGCCATGCCTACTCCGAGCATGACCAGGGAGATGACGGCGGTGCGCCAGAGGACCTTCTTGTGGTGGTCGCCCAGGTCCACCTTGGCCAGGGAGACCAGCAGGAGGATGGCCGGGACCAACGGGCTCTGCAGGTGGAAGGGCTGGCCGGTGATGGAGGCGCGGGCCATGTCCGCCGCGCCGACGCCGTAGTGGGCGGCGGTTTCGCTCAGGACCGGGAGGACGCCGAAGTAGAAGGCGTCATTGCTCATGAAGAACGTCATCGGGATGCTCAGGACGCCGGTGATGACGGCCATCAGCGGGCCCATGTCGGACGGGATGATCTGCACCAGCCACTCAGACATGGCCTTGACCATGCCGGTGCCGTTGAGGACGCCGGTGAGGACAGCGGCGGCCATGACCATGCTGACGACGGCGACGATCGAGGGTGCGTGGGCGATCAGCTGCGCACTCTGCTCCTTGATCTTCGGGAAGTTGACCAGCAGGGCCACGGCAGAGCCGACCATGAACACGAACGGCAGGGGCATGATGTTGGCCACGAGGGTCACCATGACGGCCACGGTCAGGGCCAGGTTGAACCAGAACAGCTTCGGCCGCAGGGTCGCGCGGTTCGGATCCAGGGCGGTGTCCGCCATGGCGGAGTCGCGATCGTCCACGAGGTTTTCGGTGCGTTCCAGGACTGCGACGCCGGAGCCACCCGCGGGGGCGCCGCCGGCCGGGGTGCCGCCGGCCGGGGTGCCGTTGCGGCCGGCGCGGCGGCCGGAGATGCCGGAGGTGCCGGAACCACTGGTGCCCGTGCCGCCGTCGGCCGTTCCGCCGAACTCAACGCCCTCGGCCCATATCTCCGGAACGGTGGCGCGGAGGCGGTTGCGTTCCTGCAGGCCCAGCAGCCAGGCGAAGACCATGACCACGGCCAGGCCGACCACCAGCGAGGGGATCATCGGGACGAACACGTCGTTCACGTCGAGCTTCAGCGCGGTGGCGGCGCGGGCGGTGGGACCACCCCAGGGCAGGATGTTCATGGTGCCGTTGGCCAGGCCGGCCACGCAGGTGAGGACCACCGGGCTCATCTTCAGCCGCAGGTACACCGGCAGCATCGCCGCGGTGGTGAGGATGAAGGTGGTGGAACCGTCGCCGTCGAGCGAGACGGCCGCGGCGAGGACCGCGGTGCCCAAGACCACCTTGGCGGGGTCGTTGCCGAGCTTGCGCAGGATGAACCGCACCAGCGGGTCGAAGAGTCCGACGTCGATCATCAGGCCGAAGTAGATGATGGCGAACATCAGCAGCGCGGCCGTGGAGGTCATCGACTTCATTGAGTCGAGCACCATGGGGCCGATGCCCAGACCCGCGCCGGCAAAGAGTCCAAAAACGGTGGGGACGATGATCAGCGCCAGCACCGGCGTCAGCTTCTTCGTCATGATCAGCACCATGAACACCGCGATCATGGCGAATCCGAGTATTACCAGCACAGCCGGCTCCTTCTTCAGTGGTCCGCACCACTCCGCTGTGATGCGCACTACAGACGTTAGGGTGGCGTGCGTCACGGTGGTGCCTTTGCCTCATTTGATTGGCATACTGCTTGTTGGACGCATTGTGCTCATTTTGCTCACCACCCGATCGACGACGCCGGACCGCCCCAGGAGGCAGCCATGGGACCCCTCACGGGCCGCACTCCCCTGCGTTTCAGCACCCAGACGCTGCTGCTGCAGCTCGCCGTCGTGGCGCTGGTGGTACTGCTCAGCGGCGCCGTCCACGCCTGGCTGACCTACGACCGGCTGGGCCGTGAGGCGGAGAACCAGGCCCTGACCCTGGCCCGCACGGTCGCCTCCGACCCCGGGGTCCGGTCCGAGGTGCAGCAGATCAGCGCCCAGGCCGGCACCCCGCCGCCGGCCGAACTGCTCACCGGCCCGCTGATGGCCGCCGCGGAGGGTGCCCGCGCCCGGACCGGGGCGCTGTTCGTGGTCATCACCGACGAGACCGGGCTGCGGCTGGCCCACCCCGACGCCGACCGGCTGGGCGAGCGGGTCAGCACCGACCCGTCCGAGGCGCTCTCCGGCAAGGAGGTCACCACCCGTAACACCGGTACCCTGGGCCCCTCCGCCGGCGCCAAGGTCCCCGTCTACGCCCCCGGCGCCGGGGCGCCGACGGGCCAGGTGGTGGGCGAGGTCAGCGTGGGCTACTCCACCGAATCGATCGGCCAGAGCCTGGGCCGGGACATCGCCCCGATCCTCCTCACCGCCGCCGGCGCCCTGCTGGCCGGTGTACTGGCCTCCTTCCTGCTGCGGCACCGGCTGCGCCGGCTGACCCTGGGCCTGGAGCCGGAGGAAATCAGTACCCTGGTCCATGACCAAGTGGCGGTGCTGCAGGGCGTGGACGACGGCGTGATCGGCATCTCCGCCGACGGCCGGATCAGCGTGTTCAACGCGGCGGCCCGGCGGATGCTGGACCAGCCGGACCTGGCCGGGACCGCCTGGGCGGACGCCCCCGTCCCCGGTGCCCTGCACGCCCTGACCCGGGCGGACGCGGCCGAGGCGGACGCCGTCGAGGTGGTGGCCGGGGGCCGTGCCCTCGTGGCCAGCGCCCGCAAGGCCCTGCACGGGCGCGAGGACCTGGGCTGGGTGGTCATGCTCCGGGACCGCACCGAGCTCCAGCACCTGACCCGGCAGCTGGACGCCGTCGGCACCCTCTCCACCGCACTCCGGGCGCAGCGGCACGAGTTCGCCAACCAGCTGCACACCATCGCCGGGTTCATGAGCATCGGCCAGCACCAGCAGGCCCGCGATTACCTGGCCAGACTTGCGGCGACCGGCCCGCTGAAGTTCCCGGTGGACCAGGCCGAACTGCTGCAGGACCCCTACCTGCAGGCCTTCCTGGGCGCCAAGGGCGTGGAGGCGGACGAGCGCGGGGTCAGCCTGCGCCTGGGCCCCGAAACCCTGGTCCGTGGCCAGGTGGTGGAGCCGCAGGACGTCACCACGGTGCTGGGGAACCTGATCGACAACGCCGTGAACGCCGCCGTCGCCGGATCAGGCCCGGACCGCTGGGTGGAGGTGGAGGTGCTGGACGCCCCAGGCGCGGACGGCGCGGCCGGAACCCTGCACATCATCGTGGGCGACTCCGGCGACGGGCTCCCCACATCCGACGGCGGGTCCGATGCCGGGCCGGACGGGGTCTTCGCCGAGGGTTTCACCACCGCCCGGACCCCGGCACGCGCCAGCGCCGGGCAGGGACTGGGACTCGCCCTGGCCCGGCAGCTGGCCCGCCGCCGCGGCGGGGACGTCACCGTGCTGGACCGCGGCAGCCCGGGCGGCCCGGGCGCCGTCTTCCTCGCCACCCTGCCCGGCACCACCGCCATGACCCCGAACCCCCAAGGAGGGGACGATGCCTGAGGACTTCCGCGTCCTGATCGTCGACGACGACTTCCACGTCGCGAAGCTGCACGCCGCCTATGTCGATTCCGTGGGGGGCTTCCTGGCCCTGCCGCCAGCCGGTTCCGCGGCCCAGGCGCTGCAGGCCATCCACAGCCTCCGCCCGGACCTGGTGCTGCTGGATGTGTATCTCCCGGACGCCTCCGGCCTGGACCTGTTGCACCAGCTGGATGTGGACACCATCATGCTGACCGCCGCCGCGGACACCGCCTCGCTGCGGGTGGCGTTCCGGCGCGGGGCGCTGGGCTACCTGCTCAAGCCGTTCACGTCCGAGTCGCTCTCCCAGCAGCTGCGCTCCTACGCCCGGTACCGCCGGATCCTCACCCAGCCGGGCGCCGTGACGCAGGAAACCGTGGAGCGGGCCAAACGGGCCCTGATGCCCGGGGACGTCACCGCATCGGCCAGGCCACGGTCCGCCACGGAGGCCGCCGTGCTGGAATCCCTCGAGCCCGGTGAGCAGTATTCGGCGGCGGAGGTGGCCACCCGGGTGGGCGTCTCCCGGGCCACGGCGCAGCGGTACCTGTCCTCACTGGCGGACGACGGCGCCGTCGAAATCCAGCTCCGCTACGGCAGCACGGGCCGCCCGGAGCACCGGTACGGGGTGGCCGTCAGCCGCTGATGCTGCCGCCGGCGCGGAAGGCGTACTTCCGCGCGTGTTCGTGGATGCGGCCCAGGATCTCCATTTGGGCGTGGCCGTCCTCGATCAGCCGCTCGTAGGTGGCCGGGTCGAGGCCGAGCTCCACGGCGTGTTCCAGGATGGTCTGCCAGCCGCCGATCTTGCCCAGAACGGCCGCGCGCATGAGTTCGGACTCGAGCACCAGGGTCAGCGGGGAGCGGCTCACGATCCGGCCGTTGAGTTTCAGCCGGCCGGCGTGTTCGGCCAGCCAGGCCGCGGCCTGCCGGTGCGGGCGCTGCGGGACGCCGAGCTCGTGGATGAGGTTCCGGAGCAGCTCCCGCTCACGGGTGAGCTCCTCCACCAGCCGCGCCAGCTCGGCCCGGAACGGGGTGTCAGTGAAGTCCTTGGCCATCCGCTCCACCCGGCCCAGTCCCGCCGTCGAGCCGGTGAGATGGTCCGAGAGGTAGATGCCGAGCAGCTTCCGGTCGATGGTCTCGGGGATGCGGGGTGCCATGCTGGCCACCCTACCCGAGGGCGCGCGTCAGAGAACCGGTACTAGAGGGCCGCCGCTAGAGGTCGAGGCGGTAGACCAGCAGCTTGATCTGGGTGTCCGGGACGAACCAGTCCCGTTCCGGGACCCGCTGGAAGCCGGTCTTTTGGTACAGGCCGTGGGCGCTTTCCCAGGTCAGGCCGGTGGTGAGGGCCACGCCGGTGACGCCGGGCAGGGTCCGGGCGTGGCTGATGATGGCGTCCACCATGGCCTTTCCGGCGCCGCTGCGCTGCACGGCCGGGTCCACCACGAGCATCCGGAATTCCAGTTCGTCGGGCAGAGCGATGTCCGCGTACGGCTCCCCCGCGACGGCCAGGGTGACGGAGCCGATGACCTCGCCGGCGCGTTCGGCCACCCAGATGACCGCGTTGTCGTTGCGCTCGGCGACCTTCCGGATCTGGCGCATGTACGGGTGGTCGGCGTCGTCAAAGTACCCGGCGGCGAGGTAGGCGTCGGTGGTGATGCGGGCGACGGCGTCGAAGTCGGCCGGGACGGCGGGCCGGATCAGGATCTGCGAAGGCACCTATCAATGGTACGGGCAGCCGTGCGGGCCGGCCGGCCAAACGCCCATTTCCGTGACTGAGGTATCAGAGCGGGAAGGCGCCGGAGAGCTCCAGCGGCCCGGCGCAGGTCCAGGCGCCCAGGCGTTCCTCGTCCGAGGGCCCGCCGTTCAGCACGCTGGTCAGCCGCGGCCGGCGGACCCAGCAACCGGCCTCCTCGGCGATCAGGGCGCCGGCGGCGAAGTCGTGTTCGTTCAGGCCGCGTTCGCCGTAGGCGTCGTGGGTGCCGTCGGCCACCAGGCAGAGGTCCAGCGCGGCGGAGCCCAGCCGGCGGACGTCCGCGAAGCCGCCCATCAGCTGCGCCAGGCCCGCGGCCTGCTCGGCGCGGACCGCCGGGTCGTAGCTGAAACCGGTGGCCAGGATCTGGCCGGTCCTGCCCTGGACGGGTCCGTTGAGCGCGGTCCGGCGGCCGTTCTCCTCGAGCCAGGCGCCCTGGCCGCGGGAGGCGTAGTAGACCCGGCCCAGTGCCGGGGCGTGGACGACGCCGGCCAGCCAGGCGCCGTCGGGCCCGGCGACCGCCACCGAGGTGGCGTAGTAGACGATGTTGCGGATGAAGTTGGTGGTGCCGTCCAGCGGGTCGACGGACCAGCGGTAGCCGCTGGAGTCGTCGGGCAGCACGGTGCCGCCCTCCTCGCCGGTGATGGTGTCCGTGGGCCGGGCGCCGGTGATGACGCCCCGGACCGCGGCCTCGGCGGCGAGGTCGAAGTCGGTGACCCAGTCCCCCGCATCGCCCTTATTGCTGACGCCCAGGTCCGCCGAGCTGCGGCCGGCCAGGACGGCGGCGCCGGCGGCTGCCGCCTCCCGGGCCAGGGCGAGGAACGCCTCCGGGGCGGGAAAGGCCGCGTCCGTCCCGCTCATTCGGCGTCGGTCCCTGCGTCGGCGACTGTCTCGGACTCGTCGGCCGCGCCGTCGTCGTCGGCTTCCTCGCCGCTCCCGCCGCCCACGCCTGCCGGTCCCTCGGCCAGCAGTGCCCGGAAGCCGTCCTCGTCCAGCACCGGCAGGCCCAGCTGCTCGGCCTTGTCCAGCTTGGTGCCCGCGTTCTCCCCGGCCACCACGTAGTCGGTGTTCTTCGAGACCGAGCCGGCGGCCTTGCCTCCGCGGATCAGGATGGCCTCCTTCGCCTCGTCCCGGCTGAAGCCCTCCAGGCTGCCGGTGACCACCACGGTCAGGCCTTCCAGGGTGCGCGGGGTGGAGTCGTCAACCTCGTCCTCCATCCGCACGCCGTCGGCAGCCCAGCTGTCCACGATCTCGCGGTGCCAGTCCTCGGCGAACCATTCCTTCAGCGCCACGGCGATCACCGGGCCCACGCCGTCCACCCCGGCCAGCTCCTCCTCGGAGGCCTGCCGGATCGCGTCCATGCTGCCGAAGGCGGTGGCCAGCGCCCGGGAGGCGCGGGGCCCCACGTGCCGGATGGAGAGGGCCACCAGCACGCGCCAGAGCGGCTGGGATTTGGCCTTCTCCAGCTCGGCGAAGAGCTTGACCGTGCTGGCGGTGGGCTTGGACGGGTTCTTGGCCGTGCCCTTGGTGTAGAAGTACGGGACCAGCTCGTACTCGCCGGTGCCCACGCCCTTGCTGCGCTTTTCGCGCCGGATCCGGACGTCCGCGAGGTCCTCGGGGGTGAGGCGGAACAGGGCCGCCTCACTGGTCAGCGGCGGGGTCTCGGGCTCGGTGGGCTGGGTGAGGGCGACGGCGGCCTCCCAGCCGAGCGCCTCGATGTCGAAGGCGCCGCGGCTGGCCACGTGGAAGACACGTTCGCGCAGCTGCGAGGGGCAGGACCTGGCGTTGGGGCAGCGGATGTCCACGTCGCCCTCCTTGCCGGGGGCCAGCGGGGTGCCGCAGGACGGGCATTCGGTGGGCATGACGAAGTCCCGGACCGGCGGGTCCTGCTGGTCCCGGAGTGCCAGGACCGGGCCGACGATCTCCGGGATCACATCGCCCGCTTTGCGCAGAATGACGACGTCACCGATCTTGACGCCCTTGGCCTTGACCACGTCCTGGTTGTGCAGGGTGGCCATGCTGACGGTGGAGCCGGCGACCTTGACCGGCTCCATGATGCCGAACGGGGTGACACGGCCGGTGCGGCCGACGTTGACGGCGATGTCCAGCAGCTTGGTGTTGACCTCTTCGGGCGGGTACTTGTACGCCACCGCCCAGCGGGGCACGCGGCTGGTGTAGCCCAGCGCCCGCTGGGTGGCCAAGTCGTCGACCTTGACGACGATGCCGTCGATCTCGTGGCTGAGGCTGTGCCGCTTGTCCCCGTAGCGTTTGATGAAGTCCAGCACCTCGGCCAGGCCGGGCAGCACCTCGAAGTAGGGGCTGGTGGGCAGGCCCCAGTCGGCGAGCTGGCGGTAGGTGTCCGACTGGCTCCGGGTCTGCAGGCCCTCGCGGGCGCCGATGCCGTGGACGTACATCTTCAGCGGCCGTTTGGCGGTCTCGGCCGGGTCCTTTTGCCGCAGCGACCCGGCGGCGGCGTTGCGCGGGTTGGCCAGCGGGGCCTTGCCCTCGTTGATCAGGGCCTCGTTGAAGGCGGCGAAATCCTTGGACGGGATGAACACCTCGCCGCGGATCTCCATCTCGGCGGGGAAGTCCGTGCCGGTGAGCCGCTGCGGGATTTCCTTGATGGTCAGGACGTTGTGGGTGATGTCCTCGCCGGTGGTGCCATCGCCGCGGGTGGCGGCGCGGACCAGGACGCCGTCGCGGTAGAGGAGGTTGACGGCCAGGCCGTCGATTTTGAGTTCGGTGAGCCACTGCGGTGGGGTGCCGCCGTTGCCGATTTTGGCGATGCCGGCCTCGGCCTTGGCGATCCAGGCTTCCACCTCCTCGACCGAGAAGACGTCCTCGAGGCTGTACATGCGGGTGAGGTGCTCGACGGCGGTGAACGCGGCGGAGACCTCGCCGCCCACCTCCTGGGTGGGTGAGTCGTTGGCGACCAGCTCGGGGTGGGTTGCCTCGAGCGTCTCCAGCCGCCGGTAGAGTTCGTCGAATTCGGCGTCGGAGATGACCGGGGCGTCCTCCTGGTAGTACGCGAAGCGGTGCTTGCGGACCTCCTCGACCAGCTGCTCGTACTCCTCGCGGATGGCCTCGGACGGGACGGCGCCGCCGTCGCTGCCGGGGGCGGTGGCCGTGGATTCGCTGTCTGCTGCGGTCTTCGCTGTGCTCACAGACCTATCCTGCCTTAGAACACGGACATTGTGTCCGCACGGAAAGTTATCCGGTTCCGGAGAAGCCGTCCGGCCGGGGGATGCAGCAGGTCCGGACGCGGTGCGTCCGGACCTGCTGCGTAGTGGGCGGGTTGTTTCCGCGGCCGCGTTTAGCGGGCGGAGGCGCTCTGCTGTTCGGTGGCGTTGCGGACCGCCTGCTGGCCGGCCTGCTGCAGCGCCTGGGACACCCGGGTCAGGGCCGCGACGTGCTCGCCGTTCCACTCGCTGCGGAACTTCTCCGCGTCCGGACCCATCCACTGCGTGCCGGCCAGGACCTTGGTCAGCATCGACTTCTGGTTATCGATTTCCTGCGACCCGGCCTGCAGCTTGGACCCCAGCGCCTTCAGCTGATCAACATCTGCACCCCAAATAGCCATGCGAAAAATCTCCTTAGATCGTCGGACCCGAACCTCTCGGCGTCCCCAGCGGCCCCCGGCTGATCCGGAAGTTCCTATGCCAAGAACCTACCCTGCCGCCTCCGCCAGCGTCGATGGGGACCCCTGCCCATCGGCCTTGCGGGCGTAGCTGAGGGAGCGCCGGCTGGTGAGGGCGATGATCAGCAGGATGTCCAAGGACAGGCCCACCAGGTTGGTCTGGAAGGTCACGGCGGGTCCGCCGGTGAGCACGTCGACGGCCTGGGCGATGATGGCCAGTGCGCTCAGCAGCATGGTGGCCACGCGGGCGCGGTTGCCGCCGCGGAGCACGAACCAGCCCAGCGCCAGCTCGGCCAAGCCGAACACGGCGATCACCGCGACGACCACCGGCAGCTGTTCCCCGGCGCGGTCCGCCAGCGGCAGCGAGCCCGGGTCCGAGACGGCCATCAGGGCCGCGAGAGCCAGGGCGGCGAGGCCGCGGAGGGCGGCGAGCCCGACGCCGAAGAGGGTGGGCGCGGGCGGGCGGACGGCCGTCACGGCGGGCGGCGGCACCGCCCCGGCGTCGGCCGTGACCCCGGTGAGGTCGACGACGGGAAGGTGCCCGTCGGTGGAGATGGTGTCTCCCCCACCGTTGCGGGAGTGGTAGCCGGAGGAGAAGTCGCGCAGGATCCGCACCCCGACGGCGGGGTCGGCGGCGCGCAGGCTGGCCAGGACGAAGTCCCGTTCCCTGTCGATGTCCTCCTCGATCTTGTGGGTGACCTGCAGGGTGAAGAGGGACAGGCCCACGGAGCGGTCATAGGTGCCGGCGGCCACCCAGTCCACGGCGGCACCGCCGGGGAGGACCCAGCCGGGCGGGCAGCGCCAGAACCGGATGTGGTGCCGCTTGCCCGGGTTGCCGTCCACCTCCTGCTGGTACGCGAAGTCCTGCTGCCGGCCGAAGAGGAACAGCGGGCTGACCGGCGCCTCGTCGTAGCTGCGGCGGGTGAGGGTGGCGGTGATGATGCGCCGGCTGCTGGCCAGGTCAACCGGGTCGGCCAGGGTCCAGCCGGCCCGGCGCATGGCGGTGTGGACCTGTGCCGGCGAGCCGAGCAGCGCCACGTTCACCGGGTCCCCCAGCAGGCCGTCGCTGGTCCGGGCCCGGCCGATGAAGTAGTCGGGCAGGTAGATGCGGGTGAGGATCCGGTGCAGCCGGGGCAGCACCAGGTACGCGAGCGCGGCCCAGAAGACGACGGCGAACCAGGCCCGGCTCCAGTCCAGGCTCGCCTCAAACAGGATGCTTGCGAGCCACAGGGCGGCCACACCGCTGAAGACGAAGAGGGCGTTGTCCAGTGCCGTGTCGCCGCCGGGGGCCACCCTCCGCGCGGCCACCGCCCGATTCCTTACCCGGGTCATGCCCACACCCTACCGCCGGGGACGCCACTGCGTCCCCGGCGGCAGGGGTCGGCTCCTAGGCCCGGTTTTCCGGCGGCAGGGCGACCTGGAGCTTGCGGACCTTGCCCCGGCCCACGATGTAGCCGCGGCCCGGGATGAAGTCTCCGCTGACCCGGCCCAGGGAGGTGTTGAGCAGGCTGTCACCCTCGATGTCCCCGGGGTTCAGCAGCAGCCCGCGGCGCCCGGACTTGAAGGGCTGGGCCAGGGACCAGGCGGAGGACCAAGTGGAGGTCTCAGATTCGCCCACCACCCACTGCTCGGCCTTGATCGAGGCGGTCACCAGCCGGGCCAGGCCGGATTCGGCCAGGGTGTCGGTGAACTCGGTGAGGCCCTCGATGAAGATCGCCAGCTTGCCGGGGGTGCCGGTGCTGTAGTCGACCAGTTCGTCGATCATCTCGTCGACGTCGTCGGCGCCCACCACGGAGCGGTCCCAGAGCTTCAGGGACGCGGCCGCGGAGCGCCGGGAGCCCAGGTAGATCAGCTCCACGCCCGGGTTGGAGCGGCGCAGGGCATGGGCCAAGGTCACCAGGGC
Organism: Arthrobacter sp. BPSS-3; assembly: GCF_044628475.1. NCBI lineage: Bacteria > Bacillati > Actinomycetota > Actinomycetes > Micrococcales > Micrococcaceae > Arthrobacter > Arthrobacter sp. BPSS-3. The sequence continues at coordinate 167,304 of NZ_JBIMMV010000004.1, read as the reverse complement.
AACGGTGCGGCCGGAACCGGGCGGGCCGGCCAGCAGCAGCGGGCCCTTGGCCAGGATTTCGGCCGGCTGCAAGGTCTCGTCGTCGACACCGATCACGGGCAGGTCCGGGCTGCCGGCGGGCAGCAGGTCCAGGTCCACCGAGTCGGGCAGGCGCTCGATCTGCGGGGCGCGTTCGACGCCCTGGCGCAGCATCGCCTCCCGCAGTTTGTGCACCTCGCGGGCCTGGACGGCGAGGTTGGAGTTGCCGCCCAGGACGGCCAGTTGCACCTCGAGGCCGCCGAGCAGGCCGCGGCCGGGCGGGCTGCCGGCGCCCAGGACGTCGCGCGGGACGTCCATGGAGAGGTAGTCCTCCTCGGAGGACAGCCGCAACACCAGCCGGCGCTGGATGGACGCCAGCAGGGAGGCGGGGACGGCGTTGGGCCGGTCGCCGGCGACCACCAGGTGGATGCCCAGCGGCCGGCCGTCGGTGGCCAGCTGCAGGAAGATGTCCCAGAGGCCGGAGAGCTTGCTGTATTCGAAGGTCTCCCGGAAGGCGGAGATGCCGTCCACCAGGACGAAGATGCGCTTTTCGTCCGCCATCCCGGAGAGCCGGCGGTATTCGACGATGGTGCTGGCGCGGACCTCGGCGAAGCGGGCGGACCGGTCGTCGGCCAGGTCGCGGAGCCAGCGCAGCAGGCGGCCGACGCGTTCGACGTCGTCGCCGTCGATCACCTCGCCCACGTGCGGCAGCTCGTCGAGCATCCGCAGTCCGGCGGAGCCGCAGTCGATGCCGTAGACGTTCACCGGGCCGCCGCGGGGGGTGACGGCCGCGGCGATCGCGATGCCGCGCAGCGCCGCGGACTTGCCGGAGCCGCCGGTGCCGTAGATGGCCATGTTTCCGTCCCGGTCCGGTTCGTAGAACACGGTGGGCTGGTCCTGGTGCGCGGGGTCGTCCGCCACGCCCAGGAGCAGCCGCTCGTCCGTCCGCGGGTTCGGCAGCAGGGAGAAGTCGTAGGTGGTGGCCAGCTCGTCCAGCCACGGCTTGCGGGGAGGCTCGATGGCGAGCACGTCCGCGGCGCGCAGGATGTTCTGCGTCATCCGGGCGATGTCGTTCGGGCCGGCGGGCTGCTCGGCCGCCGGGTCCGCCTCGGCCGGGGCGGCCCAGGCCGGGCCGGAGCCGAACGCCATTTCCACGACGTCGATCCGGGGCCGCTGCGGCTTCTCCGTGGTCCAGCCGCCGGCGTAGCCGGTCTGGAAGCCCTGGATCCGGCCGGGACCGGTCTTGACGGCGCCGCGGCCCGGGATGGACGGGTCGAAGTAGGCGGCGGTGGGGACGCCGAGGATGTCGACGGCGTCGTCCTCATCCGCCATCCGCAGCGCCACACGCAGGTTGGTGTTGGCGCGTAGGCTCTCCTTGATCACGCCGGCGGGGCGCTGGGTGGCGAGGATCAGGTGCAGGCCCAGAGAACGGCCGCGGGCGGCGACGTCCACGACGCCGTCGACGAACTCGGGCACCTCGGTGGCGAGGGCGGCGAATTCGTCCACGATGATGATCAGGTACGGCGGCGCCTCCGGGTCGGCCCGGCGCTGGAGTTCCAGCAGGTCCTTGGCCTTCTTGCGGTTCAGCAGTTTCTCGCGGTGGTGCAGCTCGGCCCGGAGCGAGGTCAGGGCCCGGCGGACCAGGTGCGGGGACAGGTCGGTGACCAGGCCCACGGTGTGCGGCAGCTGCAGGCAGTCGGCGAACGCGGCGCCGCCCTTGTAGTCCACGAACAGGAAGCTGACCCGGTCCGGGCTGTACGCGGCGGCCATGCCCATCACCCAGGACTGCAGGAACTCGGACTTGCCGGCGCCGGTGGTGCCGCCCACCAGCGCGTGCGGGCCCTCGTTCTTCAGGTCCAGGTAAAGCGGTTCGATGCCCTTGGAGCCCACCAGCGCGCGGAGCGAGCCGTTGTCCTTGCGGTTGGGCGAGGCGGAGGCATGCACGGAATTGTTCTCGCTCCAGCGGTCCGCGACAGCCTGCGGGTTGTCCAGGAAGTCCTTGCCGATCAGGGTGGCGTAGGAGACGGCGCGGGGCAGGTCGGAGTCGTCCTCGAGCGGCTTGCCGACGTCGACGACGGGGGCCAGCATGCGGGCCAGCTGCGCGGCGAGGCCGGCGTCGAGGCTCTCGCAGGAGACCGGGAAGGTGTGCCGGCCCAGGCGGACCTGGCCGGTGGTGGTGCCGTGTTCGCCGTCGACGGCCATGAAGTCCCGGCAGGCGGCGGGGAGCTGTTCCACCGAGGCGGCCACCCAGATCACGTGGACGCCGGCGTCGGGGCCGCGCTCAAGGACGCGGGTGAGCCGGCCGCGGTCCACCGGGGCGTCGTCCTCGACCACCAGCAGCACGGTGGGCAGCTGCGGGGCGGGGACCTCCGCGGCGGTTTCGCCGGGCCGGTCGGTGAAACCGGGGCGCAGCGCCGGGGCGGGTTCGCGGGAGGCGGCCTCGCGCTGGTCGATCAGGTCCTCGAGGCGGGACAGCAGGGCGGTGCCGCCGGCCGGACCGGCGGCAAGGTGGTCCCCGGCGAGCGGGCTGTGCCCGGAGCCGGCGTGCGGGAGCCACTGCAGCCAGTCCCAGCGGTCCCGGGACTGGGCGGAGGTGATCGCGGTGAGGACCACCTCGGCCGGCGAGTGCAGGCCCACCAGCTGAAGCACCATGCCGCGGGCGACGTCGTCCACCAGGCCGCGGGCGCCCGCCAGGCCGAAGGAACCGGCGGTGCGCAGCTGCGAAACGATCGGCACGCCCTCCACCTCGGCGAACCGGTGCAGGCAGTCCTGAATCTCGGCCATGAACTCGGGGTCGGTCTCGTTGTTCTGCGGTTCCTCGAACTGGATCCGGGACGGGGCGGTGCCCAGGCCGAAGCGCAGGCCCAGGAAGCCGGTGTGTTCGGGGCGGTGGGTCCACAGCAGCGGCCCCAGCTTGTAGATCGAGTCCACGGTGTCGCTGACGGAAGGTGCCTCCTGCAGCCGGACGGCCCGTTCCACCTTTTGCAGCCCGGTGATGTCGGCCTGGAACGCGGCCATGGCGGCGCGGAAGGACTTGAGCTGTTCCTTGCGTTCGCGCCGGGACTGCATCTTCTGGTCCATGTAGTGGCCCACGACGAACAGCGGCATCATCAGCATGAAGACCACGGACATCATGTTCTGCGTGACCGCGAAGACCACGGCGCCCATCATCAGCGGGGCGATCAGCATGATGTACGGGAAGGGCTGGCGTTCCTGGCGGGTGGGCCCGGACGGCACGGTGCGCTTGCGCGGTTCGAACCGGGGCACCACGCGGGGCGAGCGGTTGAAGTCGATCAGCGGGGAGCTCGGGGCGGCGCCCTGGCTGCCGCCGAGCGAGACCACCGAGACCGTGGTGTCGCCCAGGGTCACGGTGTCCGAGGAGGTCAGGGTGGCACGGGTAACCGGCAGCCCGTCCATCAGCAGCCCGTTGGCGGAGTTGGTGTCCACGATCTCGATGCTCTCGCCCACCGTGATCCGGGCGTGCCGTTTGGAGGTCAGCGGGTCGTTGAGCCGGATGTCGACGTCGCGGTCCCGGCCCACGTAGCTGGTGCCCGAGGGCAGCGGGAATTCGCGGCCGACGTCGGGCCCGGAGAGGATCCGCAGGGTCGCCGCGGCGGGGCCCCGGTTCGCCCCGGGGACGGCGAACTGCTCGCTGACCTGTGTGAGGGAAATGATCGAGCCGGGCCGGAGGCCGGATTCGAGCAGGCCGTCTTCCCGGTTCAGGACGGTGCCGGTGGAACCGCCGGCGGCGAAGGCCTCCTCGATCCGGAGCGAGAGGTTCGCCGGCGCGGGGGTGCCGCGCCGGGCCGGGTCGGCGGCCCAGAGTTCCGTGGCGATGTCAGCCACGGTGGCGAGGCCGTCGACGGTGACGGCCAGGTCCTTGGCCTCGGCGGGGTCACGCCGCAGGGTCAGGCGGATCCTCATGCGTCCCCGCTTCCGCGCTGGGTCTCCAGCAGCACCAGGTCCGCGGGGGTGACCAGGTGTGAGGTGACGGCATGTTCGACGAGCCGGGCCCGGCGGTTGGTGGCGAGCTTCCCGCCGCCGCCGCGCAGTCCGGCGACTCCCACCCGGTCAAGTTTGTCGCACACGTTATCCAGCTTTCTGTTGAATCGGGTCAGGGTCCAGCCCAGGGTCTTGGCCGCCTCCGCGGAGGAGGGTATGGCGCTGAAGCCGGTGCCCTCGCGGCGGAGCATGGGCTCGGCGAGGGCGACGATCAGGGCCTTTTGCGAGTCGGTGAAGACCACGGGCCCGATGGTGGTGTCGCCGCCGCTGTCCTCGCCGCGGGATTCCTGCCGGAAGGACGGGGTGCGCAGGTGCACGGCGAACTCGTACGTGGTGGGGCCAGCGGTGAAGATGACGTTGGTGTGGCTGAAGACCAGCGGGATCCGGGCGCCGGGGGCCAGCCAGGCCTGCATGCCGCCGGAGGCGTCGGCGATGGTGGCGCAGAGCATGCTGCCCACGTTGCTGAGCCACCAGATGCCGTCGTAGCGGGCGATCTGCAGGAACTGCCGGTGCAGGTACGGGTTGTCATCGACCTCCAGGTCGCCCTCGCGGCCGATGCTGAAGATGTCCTCGTCGGATGGTTCGTGCCATTCGCCGCAGAAATCGATCGCTAGGTCCCCCATGATGGTTCTCCTTCTCGGGTGGTGGTCACGGTTTCTTGGCGCAGCCGATGGAGGGCTGTTCCATCGGTGAGGAGGCCCCGTCGGCGCGGACCATCATCACCTGGATGCAGGTCTCACCCGAGGGATTCGGTTCCACCTGCACCTTGGGTTCGGCGGCCGCCTGGAACTCCCCCGTGCCCTGGAGGGAGTAGGTCCGCCATTTGTACTTGTCGCCCGGCTTGGGCTGCGGGTTCTTCCAGGTGAAGGTGACCTTCCCGGCCGCGTCCACGGCTCCGGTGAGGTTCTCCACGTCCGGGACCGTGCCGTTGTCCAGGGCGTCGGCGGGCGGCCGGCTGACCTGTTCGGCGGGTTTGGCGGCGGGCGCCGGGCGGGTGGTTCCGGCCACGACGCCGACGACGGCGGCCACCACCAGGACGGCGCCGGCGACGACGGCGAGCACCAGGTTGCGCCGGCGGTGGTCGGGGGCGGCGGTGCTGTCTCCGACGGCGTCGGCTGCCGCCGCGTCAGTGTCCCCCGAGGCCTGCCGGCTGGAACGGCTGACGGTGGCCGCGACGTCGTCGTCCTCCGCGGGGGCGGCCGGCGTGAAGGAGGGCAGGGCTCCGGGCTTCTTGACGGCGTCGCTGCCCGGCCGCGGGGCGGAGGCGCCGGATGGGCGGCGGACCGTATCGCTGCCAGGTGCAGGCGGTGGTGCCGCCGCGGGAGCGGTCGCCGCCGTAACCCCGGGCAACCGGGTGGGGAACGTGGGCCCGTGCCCGGTAGCGTCCGGGTCGATCGCCGCGATGCTGCGGACCCGCGTCTCCTCGAAGCTGTCATCCGGATGCGGTTCGTCGGCGCGGGGTTCCTCGAGGACCTCGAAGGGGGTCACCGAGAGATTCAGTTCGGCCTGAATCCTCTGCAGCGCCAGGGCGAACGCGTGCGCCGAGGAGTACCGCGACGCCGGGGCCTTGGCCATCGCGGTTGCCAGGGCCAGTTCCAGGGACTCGGGCACGTCGGCGCGGCCCAGCTTGGGCACGGGCATGCTGGTGATCCGGGAAATCAGCTCGCGCTGGGAGTTATCCGCGCCCGGCAGGACGAACGGGGACCGGCCGGCCAGCAGGGTGTAGAGGGTGGCGCCGAGCGCCCAGACGTCCACCAGGACGCCGTCGATCTGGCGGTCGCTGAACTGTTCCGGCGGGGACCACGGGATGGACATGCCGGCGTCCTCGTCCTGGTCCCCGGCGAGTGTGCCGGAGATGCCGAAGTCCGTCAGCGCGGGCCGGTTGTAGTCGGTGACCAGGATGTTCGCGGGCTTGATGTCCCGGTGGGCGATCCCGGCCCGGTGCGCGGTCTCGACGGCGGAGGCCACCTGGATGCCGACGGCCAAGACCTCGTCCACGCTGAAGCGCTGGCGCCGGTAGCGGACGTCCAGGCTTGGCCGGGAGCAGTACTCCATGGCCAGGTACGAGTGGCCGGCGTCGGTGATCTCGGCCTCGAAGATCGTCACGATGTAGGGGTGCGAGGAGAGCTGGGCCATCAGGTTGGCCTCGGACTCGAACCGGCGGCGGGCGCCCTCGGTCTTCAGGTCCGAGAGCAGCACCTTGACCGCCACCTTGCGGCGCGGACGGTCCTGTTCGTAGAGGTAGACGTCGGAGAAGCCGCCGGAGCCCAGCAGGCTGACGTAGCTGAAGCCGGGGATGGTGGGCGGCGGCGCGGCGGGGCGTTTGGCGTTCACAGCAGTTCCTCGAAGCGCAGCTGGATGCCGTCGCCGAGTTCGGCGATGTCGCCGTCGAACACGATCGCCATCTCGCCCTGGGCGAGCCGGCGCGGGGCCTGGCCCTCACGCAGGAGCACGGTGCCGTTGGTGGCCTTGAGGTCGCAGAGCATCACGTGCCAGCCCTCCAACCGGACCTCCACGTGCGAGCGGGAAATATCGCCGCCGGGGCTGGCCACCTGGATCAGGCGCGGCATGACCGCGCCCTGGACCCGGGAGACCGACGGCTGGCGGCCGATAATCAGGGACTGGTCCAGGTCGATCAGCTCGCCGGTGGAGAGCCGGACCCGGCCCAGGCGCGGGCGCCGGACCTGCACGCCGTCGCCGGGCAGGGCCTGGCCGCAGTACGCGCAGGCGGCGCTGGTGGGCGGGTTCGCGTGGCCCCGGGGGCAGACCCGGGCCAGGACCATGGGACCCGTGCCGGGAGCCGGCTCCGGAGGCGCCTGCAGCGGGGCCGCTCCCCTGCCGGGCAGCGCGCTCTTCATGATGGTCTGGCCGTCGTGGTCCGTGTCGTCGGTTGCGCCCTGCGCCACGGCCGGTGATGCCGACGCGGGGCTTTCCGGGGCCGTATCCGGCCGGGCGAAGGCGTGGATCACCGACGGCGGACCCTGCTGGGCCGGCGGCGTGGGTGCAGGCACCGGCGCGGGGGCGGAGGCCGCGCGGTCGCCGCCGGTGGCCCAGGGCACCGAATCGATCAGGCCACCGGGCACGGCGGGCGCCGCGGGGGCCGGGGCCACCGCGGGCTCCGGTTCCGGGGCGAAAACCGGCTCCGGTTCCGCGGCGGGTTCGGCCGCGGCCGTTGCGGGTTCCCCGTCGGCATCCGGGTCCTCGCGGACGGCGGCGTCCTCGATGGTCCGCAGCACGGTCTGTTCCCAGAGGTGGTCGTAGCTGCTGGTCGGTTCGGCCTCGGCCGGCTCGGGCGTCCCGGGTACGTCCTGGTCCGTGGGCTCGGATGCGGCCGGTTTCGAAGCGGCGGCTGCGGGCTCGGCGGGTGCGGGCTCGGCGGGTGCGGGCTCTGCCGCTTCAGGCTCCTCGGGTGCCAGATCCTCCGGCAGTTCCAGCACGGTGTCGGCAGAGCTGCCGGCGTCGCCGGATTCGATCTGGGTCTGGTCGTCGGTTTCATCGGCGGCCTGGTCGGCGGCTTCGTCGGCCAGCTCGGCCTCGACATCCGCCGCCGCGGCGGCGAGCAGCACCTCGTCGCGGGGTGCCGCAGCCGCAGGTGCCACCGCTGCCGGGCTCTGCATCGTCCCGGGCGTCCCGCCGTCGAACGTGCAGACAAGCCCCCGAAGCATCACGACGCCCTCGGCCAGCGGCAGCCGCTCCGCGGCCGCAGTCGCAGTCGCAGTCGCAGCCGCAGCCGAGTCACCCGTGACCGCGGGCAGTACGGCCTCGAAACCCTCAGCGGCGGGCAGCCGGCGCTCGGTCCAGGTGGTCACGTCGCGGCCGCTGAGTTCGGTGGTGGTGCCGCCGTCGAGCCGGACGGTCAGGTCGATCTCGCCGCGGAGGAACACCCGCAGGGGTGCCGCCAGGCCCACCACGCCGAACCACGGCAGCCGGAACAGCGACCCGCCCGAGGCGGCGGTGACGGCGTCGAGCACCTCGTGGATTTCCGGGGACCGGCCGAGCAGCGCCCACAGCGGCTCCACCAGGGAACGCCCGGTGTCAGGCGGCAGCAGCACGACGGTGCCGCCGCGGATGATCCCCAGCCAGTCCCCCGGCAGGTAGCTCAGCTGTGCCCGTTGCTCAGCAATGTGAGCCGCCGCGGCGTCAGCGCTTGCCATGGCTGTCCCGGTCAGGGGCATCGGCCACAGCGCCGTCGAGGGCCACGTCCAGGACCTCGGTCGCGGCGGAGTCGGCGGTGATGTCCTGCGTCTCAGAAATACTGGCCGGGAGCACGTCGGTGTCGACCAGTTCGGGCCGCGGGAGTGTGTTCTCGTCCTCGGCCTCGCCGGGGGTGCGCGGCGCGGTGTGGGCGCCGCCGTCGCCGGCCACGTTGCTGGCGTCCACCACGATGCAGGTGACGTTGTCGCGGCCGCCGCTGCGCAACGCCGCCTGGATGAGCTGGTCCACCGCTGCCTGCGGGTCCGGCTCGCCGGCAAGGATGCCGGCGATCTGCTCGTCGTCGAGCTCGCCGTTCAGCCCGTCGGAGCAGACCAGCATCCGGTCGCCCTCCTCGACGGGCAGCAGCCAGTAGTCCGCTTCGGTCTCGTCGCCGGTGCCCAGCGCCCGGGTGACCACGTGGCGGCGGGGGTGCACGGCGGCCTCGGCCTTGGTGATCTCCCCGGCGTCGACGAGTTCCTGGACCTCGGAGTGGTCCACGCTGACCTGGCTGAGCTTGCCCTGGCTGAGCCGGTAGGTGCGGGAGTCGCCGATGTTCATGACCAGCCAGTACGGCACGCCGCGCTGCTCCACCACCACGACGCCGGTGAGGGTGGTGCCGGCCCGCGAGCCGGTGGCCTCGCGGATGTCCGCGTCGGCCTGAACCAGGTACTGCTGGAGGCCCGCCGCCGTGGCGTCGCGTTCCCCGGTGGCCAGCTGCGGGATGCCCGCGAGGGTGCGGACGCAGATGCCGCTGGCGATCTCGCCGGCCTCGTGTCCGCCCATGCCGTCGGCGACGGCGAAGACCGGGTCCGCGGCGATGTAGGAATCCTCGTTCATTTCACGGCGGAGGCCCCGGTCCGTGCCGTAGCCGCAGTTGAGCCGGAGGCTTGGCGCATCGCTGGAAGTACCGCTGGGGGCGCTGCCTGCTGCGCTGCTGGCTGCACCCGCGGGGGCTTCGGCGGAGGGAACGGGAGACGGCTGTGTTGTCATGCCTGTCCTAGGTAGAAGGAGCGGTCACCGAAGTGCACGGTGGAGCCGGGGCGTACGTGGGTGGGCTCTCCGGGGGCCAGCGCGGTGCGGATTCCGTCCGGGGTGGTGACGGCGCTGCCGTTGGTGGAGTTCCGGTCGGTCACCCAGATACCGCCGTCGCCGGCCTGCAGGTGCAGGTGGGTCTTGGAGATGGAGCGGCCCGGGTCGGCCACGGGGATCAGCTGCACGGCGTCCTCGCCGGGGTGGCCGGCGGGGTTGCGCCCGATCAGCGAGGCGCGGTCGAGCTCGATTTCCCGGCCGTCGTCGATCCGGATCCGCAGCATGGCGAGGGTGATCGGCGCGGAGGAGTCGCCGCGGACCTGGGTGCGGTCATGATCGTCGTCGGGGTGGACGCCGAAGGCGCGGTTGTTCGCCGGGGTGCTGCGGACGGCCTCGATCGGGGCGAACCCGGCGGGAGCGGGGACGGCGGCGGGGGCGGGCGCCGCGGCAGCGGGTTCAGGCGCAGGGGCGGCCGGGGCAGAAACAGGCGCAGCCACCGCGGGCCGGGCATCCAGCCGTGCGGCACCCGCGACGGGCGAGGCGACCTGCTGCACCGGCGGCAGGTCGAGCGGGGCGAAGCTGTAGGGGCCCTGGATCCCGCCGGTGGTGATGGGGTTGCGTCCGGCGGCGACGTCGAACATCCGGGTCTTGGCGGCGGCGTCGTGCCAGCCGCGCAGCCCGTTGTTCTTGTCCCACCGGTTGGAGATGACCACCAGGACGGCCCATACGGCGGCAATCACGACGGCGGCCCCGAGGATCCACTGCGCGGCGCCGAACCATCGGAAGACCACCACCAGGACCGCGGCCACGGCGGCCAGCAGCACGCCGGCTCCGGTGATCAGCCCGCGCAGGAACACTGCGCCGCCGCCGGGGGCGTACCCGTCGGCGTCGGCGGTCCGGAGGCCCAGCACGCGGTTGCCCAGGGTGACGCCGGAACGGGACTCGAGCACCGCCTGGACGATCACGTACACCGCGGCGATGCCGAGGCCGATGCCGCCGAAGAGCACCAGCGAGGAGGTGTTGTAGATGATGGTTCCGTTGCTGCGGGTGCGGGTGACCTGCGAGAACCCGAGGGCCAAGAGGATCGCCAGGACCGCCACCGGGCCCGTCCAGTCCAGCACCGCGGCCCCCAGACGCCGCTGCGCGGTCGCTGGAACCAGCTCAAGCTTGTTCGGCAACGCGGTACCTCCCCCTGGTCCGTGGACGTCCGCGCCGGCCGGCCGGGCGTCCCGTGATGTGGCGCCGCCCGGACTGTTTGGCGCTACCGGGATAGTACCGGGTCCGGGGACACTCCGCGGGGCGGAGGGGACGGAGTGGGCGGCGCGGTTGGCCAGCGGCGTCCCGCAGGCGGGGCAGAAAGTGGCGCCCGGGCGGATCGGCTGCTGGCAGCGCGGGCAGCGGCTGGCGTCGGTCATGGCTCGGTGCGGGTCTTCCTGAAGCGTCACTGTGGTTCCTGGGGCGGACCGGGCTCCACTGTACTAGCTGGCTTCCGGCCGGGCCGTTTCCTGCCGGGCAGCACCGGCCTGAGGCTGCGCAGCGTAAGCGCGGCGCGGCCCTCGGCCAGCAGCGAGCGCGGCGAGAACCTCGCCTGCTGGCGCCGCCAGAAGCCCATCGTCCCGGTCATTTCCTTGAGCGACCCCTCCACGATCTCCCAGTACTGGCGCACCTGGTCCTCACTGGGTTCGCCCGCGCCGAAGATGGCGGCGTCGGCGCGGTGGGCCAGCAGCGTCGTCGTGCCCTTGCTGGCGGGGAACGCCTCGCCGAGCACCACGGAGGTTTCCCGCCGGGTGGCGCGGCCGTCCACGCCGGCGCCCAGGTCGGTGGCCAGGCTCAGCACCTCGCTCCAGCCGCCGCCCACGCGCTGGGAGGGGTTGCCGGTGGTGAAGCGGGCCTTTCGCCGCCGGGACTTCAGCAGGGCGATCAGCAGCAGTGGCAGCGCGATCACGGCCACCGGGATGAGGGCGACGCCGATCGCGGAGAGCAGCGGTCCCCAGAACAGCCAGGGGTTGTTCTTCTTCTCATCCGCGTCCAGGGCGTCCGGGGAGGAGTCCGGCGGCAGCTCGGCCGGCTCCTGCGGCGGGGGCGGCGGCTGCAGCACCTGCGGCTTGGGCTTGGACTTGTTCTCCGGGTCAGGTGGGATCGGGACGTTGTCCTTGGGCGGGGTGGGGTCGAAGGCCACCCAGCCGACGCGGTCGAAGGCCACCTCCACCCAGGCGTGGACGTCCTTGCCGGTGATCTGCACCTGGCCGGCGCCGTTTTCCGGGCCCTTGGGGTCCGGGTAGAAGCCCATCACCACGCGGGATGGGATGCCCAGGTGCCGCAGCATCAGGGACATCGCCACGGAGTACTGCTCGTCGTCGCCGAGCATCTGCTTGGCGGTCAGCAGGGCGCGGATGCGGTTGGAGCTGTGGCCGGAGACGCTGGGCAGCTGGCCGTCGTCGATCAGGCCGTTGCTGAAGGCGCCCTTCTTCTGGAAGTGGGCCTCGATCTGCCGCACCCGATCGATCGCGGTGGGCGCGTCCGCGGCCAGGTCGTTCGCCTGGGAGCCCACCACGGGCGGGACTTCCTCGGGGTCCGGCAGGGAGTCCTTGGCGAAGTCGTACTGCGTCAACTGCCCGTGTTCGAGCATCACCGGGTCGGCCACCTGGACGCTGTAGGAGTCGCCCTTGGCCAGGCCGCGGGTGGTGACGGCGGTGTCCGTGCCGGAGTTGAAGTACAGGCCGGACGCGGCGCCGGAGCCGTCGCTGGTGAAGCTGATACCGGTGGTTTTCCGGCCGCCGGGCAGGAAGTAGCCCTGGTAGTCCTCGATGGTCACGTCGAGGGTGTAGTCCCGGGTAGGCACGACGCCGGACGAGTCGGCGAGGGTGTTCAGCGACTTGGCGTCCCCCACTTTGCTGAAGCTGCCGGAGCCGTTGGGATCCATGGAGTAGTTGGTGCCGTTGAAGGAATCAAGCGCGGCCAGGCGGACCCGGCCGTCCTTGGGCAGGCCCTTGACCAGGAAGAGGTTGTCGTCCTTTTTGTCCTTGACGAAGTTCCTGAAGCTCGCCAGCGGCGTGACGTAGTCCTTCGGGTCGAATGGCGGGACGACGGCGTTGCGCAGCACCCGACGATCGTCCCCGCCGGTGAGCAGCGGGGAGGTCACGGCGGTGGTGCCGATGGCGACGGCGATCACGCCGGCGGCGGTGCCGAGGCGCCGAAGCCGGGCGGCACGGGCCGCGGCCGGGTCCGCGTCCGGCCGGTTCACCGAGACGGTGCGGGTGCTGTTGCGGCGCAGGGCGTCCCGGCGGAAGGTGGCCCAGGCGATCGCGATCACGGTCAGGGCGGTGCCGCGCTCCACGGTCAGGAACGCGGCGTTGGTGCTGAAGGCGATCCCGGTGATGAACAGCACCAGGACCGGCAACAGCGGCCAGTACGGGTTCTTCAGCCGCCAGATCAACAGCCCGGCGGCCAGGGCGGTGAGCAGCGAGCTAAGGAACGGCACGATCAGGGTGCCACCCGCGGTCCCCACCGGCACGCCCACGGTGAGCATGTCCTTCCAGGCGAAGACGATGCCGGTCAGCAGGGTCCGGAGCGATTCCAGGCTGGGCAGCACGGCGGCCAAGGCCGCGCCCGGGACCGCCAGCGCCGTGCCGAAGACCAGGTAGGCGGCGAGGGTCAGCGCGGCCGTGGCCAGGCCACCGAGGCGCAGGTGCACGGAGGCGGCGGCGACGCCGAGGCCCAGCAGGACGCCGCCGAGGCCGGCCACGAGGTAGTACGGGTCGCCGCCGAAGCTGAGGCTGAAGCCCAGGACGCCCAGGCCCAGCAGCACGGTGAGGACGCCGGCGTCGAGCAGGTAGTGCCAGGCCGGCTGCCCGTCGCCGAACCCCGACATTGTGGCGGCGGAACGGGTGGCGGGCTTTCGGCTGGCGGGGGTGCGGTCGCGGCGCAGCGGGGTGGCACTCATGCGGCCGCCTTTCGGAGCACGATGGCGAGCTCGGCGAGGTCGCCGAGGGTGAGGACGGTCAGGTCCGCGATGTTGGCGCGGGAGGGGGCGGCGCCGGCCTGGACCCGGACGGCGAGGCTGCGGACACCCGGCGGCACGGACGCGGCCGCGGAGCGCAACTGCGTGGGGGTGACGTTGCTGCCGACGATGAAGAACACCACCGAGGCGTTCGGGACGGTATCGGCGAGCGTCCGGGCGAGGTCGACGGCGGTCTTCCGCTGCGACGCGCCCACGATGCGGGTCATGTCATCGAGCATGTTGCGGCCGGTCTCGCAGCGCAGCGGGCCCTGCTGGGTGAGGACGTCGAGGTTGCGCTGTTCCCGGATGGCTTGCAGGCCGATGGATCCGGCGGCGGAGATGGCGAGTTCGAACTCCTCCTCGGAGCCGTATTCGTCCGTGTTGGTCGAGAGCGAGATCGCCAGGTGGGCGCGGCGGGTCTCCTCGAACTGCCGGACCATGAGCTTGCCGGTCCGGGCCGTGGTCTTCCAGTGGATGTGCCGGCGGTCGTCGCCCGGCACGTAGTCGCGCAGCGCATGGAAGGACACGTCCGCGCTGGAGAGTTCGGTGGTGGGCATGCCCTCGAGGTCGCGGATGAAGCCGGCGGCGGACCCGGCGAGGGGCACGGTGCGGGGGTGCACGAACAGGTCGCGCGGTTCGGTCCAGAGCACCTGGCGGCGCAGCAGGTGCAGCGGGTCGGCGCGCACCGAACGGACCGGGCCCACCACGATCACGGCGCGGCGGGCGGTGGGGATGGTGAAGAGGTCCTCGTGCACCTGCGCCGGCTTCATCCGCGGCAGGTGGAACACCGCCGTCGCGGACCCCACCGGCAGTTCCAGGGCGGCGGGCAGCAGCGGCCGGGCCGAGGTATTGGACACCGCGATGCTGCCGACGGCGCTGTCCCCCACCGCCACCCGCATCCGGGCGAGGTCCAGCAGCACGCCGTAGGAGGACCGGCCCAGGATGAACCCGACGGCCAGCACGAAGAGCACGAACGCGGCGATCGCCGCCGCCTGCGCCTCCGCCCAGCCGTAGGCCTGGCCCAGGATCCAGAGCAGCACGGAGCCGGCCAGCACGGCCCAGCCGAGGACACTGACCACGGCCAGGACCGGCTGGACGTGCCGCCGGAAACGGTCGCGGACCAGCCGTGCGGCGGGGGCCAGCGCCAGGGCGGCGGTGCCGCGGGCCTCGGCCCAGACGGCGGAGGGGTGCAGCCGCGCGGGCACGGCAGCCCGGGAAAAGGGCTGCTTCAGGCGGTCAGCAAGCCGGGTCAGCGGGGTGCCGGTGGACATAGGGGTGGCCTTCGTTCGTGCGGGAAATACGAGGTGAAGCGGGACGCTAGACGGCGGCGCGCTGCTGCGGGGCGGCGACGTCGGCCAGCACCCGGGTGAGCACGGCGTCGGCGGTGGCGCCGGAGAATTCCGCTTCCGGGTCCATGACCAGCCGGTGGGTCCAGACGACGGCGGCGAGGTCCTTGACGTCGTCGGGCAGGACGAAGTTGCGGCCCTGGGCAGCGGCCCAGACCTTGGCGGCGCGGACCATCGCGAGGGCTCCGCGGACGGAGACGCCCAGGCGGGTCTCCGCGGCGTTGCGGGTCTCCTCGCAGAGCCGGGAGATGTATTCGAGCACCGCGGTGTCCACGTGCGTGGTGGCGGCCAGGTCGGCCATGTCCGCGACGGCCTGGGTGGTGATCACGGCGGTGATCTCCTTGGACCGGTCCTTGAGGTTGGCGCCGCCGAGCAGCTGGACCGTGGAGGCGTGGTCCGGGTAGCCGATGGAGGTCTTGATCAGGAAGCGGTCCAGCTGCGCCTCCGGCAGCCGGTAAGTGCCGGCCTGTTCGATCGGGTTCTGGGTGGCCATCACCATGAACGGCCGGCCGGCCTCGTAGGTGGTGCCGTCCACGGTCACGCGGGACTCCTCCATAACCTCCAACAGTGCCGACTGGGTCTTCGGCGAGGCGCGGTTGATTTCGTCGGCCAGGACGATGTTGCTGAAGATCGGGCCCTTGTGGAACTCGAACTTCTGCGTCTTCTGGTCGTAGATGGTCACGCCGGTGACGTCGGAGGGCAGCAGGTCCGGGGTGAACTGGATGCGGCTGTTCGAGCCCTGAACGGTGGCGGCGAGGGCCCGGGCCAGGGAGGTCTTGCCGGTGCCGGGGGCGTCCTCGAAGAGCACGTGCCCCTCGGCCAGCATGGCCGTGAACGTCAGCCGGATGACATGTTCCTTGCCGAGGACGGCCTGGCCGACGTTGGCGACGAGCTTGTCGAAGGTGCCGGCAAACCACTCGGCCTGTTCGGTGGTCATGGTCATGGCGTGGTCCTCTTCTGGGTTCGGGGGGTGCGGGGTGGGGCCGCCGGGAGGGGTTCCCGGCGGCGTCCGGTGTTTGGCGAAGCGGCGGTCATCAGCAGCCGCCGGGGGCGGGACCGAACAGATCCACGGTGGTGGACTTGGCGTACCAGCTGGGGTGGCTGCCCCCGGTCATCCGGTACCAGGGGGTGCCGTTGCCGTAGATGTCCTTGGTGCAGTCGACGTTCAGCTTGCCCTCTGACCGCTGCACCCAGCCGACGCCGCAGGACGGCCCGCTCGGGTTGTAGGTGTCCGCCTGGCCGGGCTTGCCCGGGCAGGTGCTGTTGTGCGCCTGGATCTGGGACAGCGGCGGGGTCGGGTCGGCCCCGGAGGTTGAGGGGGCGCTGCCGGAGCCGCCGCAGCTGGTGTCGTTGCAGGCCCGGACGGCCAGGGTGTGCCGCTTGTCCCAGCCGCCGGCGTTGTGGTCGTAGCTGCGGTTCAGCCCCACGCTGGTCCAGCCGCCGCCATCGTAACTGACCTCGTAGCGGACGATCGGCTTGCCGTTGTCGGCGGGCTGGGACCAGGTCCAGTGCACCTGTCCGTCGCCCGGCTGCGACGTGCCGCCGTTGACGTTCGGCACCCCTGGGGGACCGTAGGGGACGGCAGAGCCGATGGCCTGGGCGTCTCCGGAGACGTTGTTCTTGGTGGACACCGCAATAATGTTCACCGTGACGTTCCTGCCGTTGGGCTGGCCGCCGATGGTGCCGCCGCCCGCGTTGATCGGCCCGGAGCCGTAAGCGGTGTTCCACCGGTAGGCAATCTCCGAGGCGGTGGAGCCGTTGCGCTGAGCCTGCGTCAGCGGGGTGAAGGTGACCTTCAGGTCCCCGCTGCTGCCGGTAGCGGCCACGCTGCCGCCGCTGACCATGCCGGGCTTGCCGGCCGCGCGGACCGGTGCCGAGGCCGGGCTGGTGCCCGAGGTGCCGGCCTTGTTGGTGGCCGCCACCGTGAAGGTGTAGTCCGCCTCCGAGTTGTCCACCGTCACGTTCTGCGAGGTGCCGGAGACCTGTTGGGTATTCACCACGGATCCACCCCGCAGGGTGGTCAGGGTGTAGACGGAGATCGCGTCGCCGTTATTGTTCGGCGCCGCCCAGGAGACCTTCATCTGGCTCTGTGAACCGACCGAGCCGGCCTGGCTGGCGCTGGGGGCCGCCGGGGTGACGGGCACGCCGGCGGGGGTTTCCGCCGCCGAGTAGGCGCTCCACTCGGACGGGTCCTTGGCGTCGTTCCGGGCCAGCACGCGCACCGTATAGGCCACGCCGTTCTTCAGGCCCTTCCAGACGTAGCTGGTGGTGGTCAGGTTCTGGATCTGGGCGTTCTGGCCCGCGGGAGCCGGCGAAATCTCCAGGTCGTAGGACTTGATCGCCGAACCCTTGGACGCGGGGGCGGTCCACGCGACGGACAGCTGCTTGTCGCCGAACTTCAGGGTGGGCGCGGCGGGGGTGTCCGGCTTGACATCCGGGCGCACCTCCGCTGAGGCCGGAGACGGGTCGGAGGTGCCGACGTCGTTCGTGGCCGTGACCGTGAAGTGGTACTTGGTGTTGTTGGTCAGCCCGTTGAGGGTGCACGAGTTGGCCGGGCAGTCCTGGCTGAAGCCGCCCTCCCCCGTCACCGTGTACCTGGTGATCGGTGAACCGCGGTCCGCCGGCGGGGTCCAGGTCAGCAGCGCCGTCCGGTCGCCCACGCTCTGAGCCTGCGGCGTGCCGGGGGCCAGGGGCTTGTCCTTGACGGTGAGCCGGATCCGGGCAGTCGCGTTCCGGGACGGGTCACCGGTCTTGTCCGCCACCGTATAGGACACCACCATGGTGCCCGAGGCGGACGGGGTGACCTGCACGCTGTCCCGGGCCACGGAGACGTTGCCGGAGCCGGTCTCCGCGGTGGCGGAGAGGATCTTCAGCGGCGTCTCCGGGAACGGGTTCGCGTCGTTGGCCAGCACGTTGACCGTCACCGGCTTGCCGACGGCGGCGTTCTCCTCGACGTCGTCATTGGCCACCGGCTTGGGTCGGTTGGAGGCCGTGGCGGTCAGCTGGTAGGTGGCCGTTGATTCCAGGCCGCGGGGATCCTTGGCCTTGACCTGGACCGCGCCGGTGGCGCCGGAGGCGGTCCCGTCCTTGACCGTGACCTTGAGCGTCTTGCCGTCGATCGAGGCGTCGAACCCGGCGGGCGCGTTGCCGGCGAGCTCGTACTTCATGGCGTCCACGTCGCCGTCGTCCGGGTCGGTGGTGAGCTTGGCCAGGTCGGTGCTGGCGGTGTCGCCCTTGGGCACGTCCACCTGGCTGCCCAGCAGCACCGGCGGGTTGTTCCGGTTGGGGTCCGGGAGCACCTTGGTGCGGATACTCAGGGTGGACTTCAGGCCGGCCGGGTCGTCCGGGCCGGAGCCGTCGGTGACCTCGAAGCTCAGCGAACCGGGGCCCACGTAGTCCTGGCCGGCGGTGTACTTCAGCGCGGTGCCGTCCCCCGCGACCGGGTCGGAACCGTCCGCGCCGATCAGCTTGATCCGGTCCGTCTGGGTCAGCCGCGGGGAGCGGCCGTCGCGGACCTTCACCCATTCCTTGAGATCGACCGTGACGGACTGCCCGGCGACCACCTCGATCACGTCGTTCTTGGCCAGGGTGGGGACCTGCTGGCCGATGCCGGGTACCCAGATGATGGCGGTGGACTTCAGCCCGTCCACGTCCTCCACGGTGTAGGGGATCAGCTGCGGCCCCTCGGTCAGTTCGACGATCACGTTGCCGTCGGTGCCGGGCCGGGCGGTGGGCGACTCGGTGGAGATCTTGAGGTTCTCGCCGACGCCGTCGGGGTCCTCGTCATTCTTGAGCACGGGCACATCGACGGCGGTCTTGCCCAGCGTCTGGGCGGAGGTGACCCGGTCGTCCCGGGCGATCGGGGCCTGCAGCGGCACGTCCTTCATGACCTTCACCGCGATCGAGGCCTGGGCGGTGGCGCCGCGGTCATCGGCCACAGTGTAGCGGACGTTGGTGGTGCCCTCCTCCCCCGGCGCCAGCACGATAATCCGGCCGCTCTGCTTGCTGACGGTGGCCTGCAGCTCCTGAGGGGCCTCGATCTCGTTCGCGAGGATCTTGATCGGGTCGCCGTCGGGATCGGTGTCGTTGCCCAGGGCGTCGACGGCGATCTGCCGGCCGGGCCGGACCTTGACCTCGTCATCCACGGGTGTGGGCTTCTGGTTGACATCCCCCCGCGGGGCGATGCCCACCGTGACAGTTCCGGTGTTCACGGCGCCCTGCCGGTCCACCACCTTGTAGCGGAAGGTGTCCGTACCCGCGCCGTCGCCGGCGGCGGTGAAGTCGATGAAGTTGCTGCCCACGGTGGCCGTGCCCATCGACGGGGAACTGTCGATCCCGGTCAGCTGGACCGAATCGCCGTCCGGGTCGATGCCGTCCAGTTCCACCGGGATCCGGACGGTGCCGGCGGCAACCACGCGGGCGGTAAGGTTCTTCGGCTGCGGGCGGGAGTTCTGTGCCCCCTCCAGCGGCAGGATGTGGATGGTGACCGCGGCGGCGCTCTTCTGGCCCTGCGGGTCCACGGCGTTGTAAATGGCGCGGACGGTCTTCGGAACGGGGCCTGCAATGAACCGCAGGGTGTTCTCGGAGACGAAGCTCTTGCCGTCGGCCTCGGGGACGGGCTGCGGGAGCACTGGGTCCACCGTGAGTTTCTGGCCCTGAGGGTGGGTGTCGTTGGCCAGCACCGGAATCGTGACGACGTCGTTGACGCGCACGTTGACCTCGTCCGGCTTCGGCTGCGGGGCCTCGAGCACGGCCGGGGCGGGCACCGGGACCACGGAGACGCTGCCGGTGGCGGACTTGCTGCCGTTGGACATGGTGTAGCGGAAGGTGAACGGTTCCCGCGTGCCGACGATGTCGGTGACGCGCAGGACGCTGTGGTCGATCACGCTGACCGAGGCGGTGGAGTTCTCCGGCACCTGGACGGACTGTAGCACCAGGACGCCGCCGGCCGGGTCGGAGTCGTTGGCCAGCGGGTCCACCAGGACGCTGCCGCCGGTGGGCATGAGGGCGACGTCGTGCACGGCCACCGGGTTGCCGGTGTCCTTGCCGGATTCGACGTCCACCCGGATGAGGCCCTGGGTGCTTTGCGGGCCGTTGCTGGCGATGTAGGTGAGGTAGACGGGACCCGGGGTGTCGCTGCGGAAGGTGAAGGTTCCGCCGTCGGTCACGGGACCCAGCTGGGCCGGGCCTGCAGCTTCCACCTGGGCCAGGCGCAGGGCGCCGCCGTTGGGGTCGACGTCGTTCTTCAGCGGCGCGATCACCAGGTCCTGGCCGACGACGGCGGTGACGTGGTCCGCGTTGACCACCGGCTGCAGGGCGCCGGGCGGCTGGACGTTGACGATCACCTTGCCGGTGGTGGTGGCGCGGCCGTCCCAGACGCTGACCGTGACGGTCTTCTTGCCGGGGGCGGCGCCGGAGTCCTGGTAACTGAGCAGGCCGTCGCGGCGGACCTTGACCTGGTCCTGCTCGTTGTCCGCCTTCGCGTCCAGCAGCACCAGGTCATCGCCGTCGGGGTCCATCCAGTCGGTGAGGATGTTCTGGCTGACGGACTTGCCCTGCTCCACCAGCATGGTGGTGGGCTCGCCACGCTTGAACAGCGGGGGCTTGTTCTCGTCCGGGCCGACCACGCTGAGCGTGACGGTGCCGGCGGCGGACAGGCCGCGGCCGTCCGCGGCGTTGTAGCCGAAGGTTTCGGTGCCGGGCTTAGCGTCCGACGGGACGGTGATCTGGAAGGCCGTGCCGCCGTAGATGCTCTCCAGGCTGCCGGATTTGGGGCCGTTGCCGGCCACGGAGGCGGTGAGGACGTCGCCGTCGGGGTCGGAGTCGTTATCCAGGACCGAGAGCACGGTGGTGCGGCCGGGCCGCACGCCCACGGTGTCCGGCTTGGTTTCCGGCGGCCGGTTGGGCTTGGTGCGGTCCGGGAGGATGTTGATGGTGTTGTTGTCCGCGGATTCCTGGTCCTGGTCGTTGGACTGGTTCTTCGGCGGGATGACGTCGTCCCAGTTGTTCACCAGCTGCATGTTCTGGTTGACCAGCCAGACGTTGCCGGAGTTCACGTCGTTGAGCACCACCAGGTCCCGGTTGACCCGGAAAACATAGCTCGGCGACGCCGAGGCCTTGGGAACGTCGGAGGTCTTGTCGTCGGCGTTGTTGACGCAGTCGCGGACGTACTTGTTCGCCCCGGACCAGGCGGCGTGCACACAACCGCCCAGCTGCACCGGCGCCGCCGGCACTCCCTGTCCGCCGAACGTCACCGTCCGCGCCGTCGAACCGTCCAGTGGTACCTCCAGCAGCGCCTTCGGCGTGGCCACGGCCACCGCGTCCGAGCCCGGACCGGGCTGCTGCAGCTTGGCGTCCTTCGCGTCGGCCAACGCCAGTTCCCGGCCGCCGGGCAGGAACAGCTTTGACCGGCCGGCGTCGAGCACCACCGGCTGGTCGCCCACCACGGTCAGCTGCACCGTGCCGGCGCCCTTCAGCCCGTCCCAAGTGGCGGACTGCGAGTCCGCCGTGGGCTTCCCCGCGGTGTCGACACCGGTGACGGTGACCTTGCCGGATTTCGGGTCGACGCTGTAGATCCGGTCATCGGAGCCGACCACGGAGACCACGCCCTTGCCGCCCTGGAGCACCGGTTCCACGTTCTCCGGGTCAAAACTGTTCAGCGAGGAGGGCGAGAGCGCCCAGACCGAACCCTTCGCCGGGTCGGTCACGGCGATGACCCGCGAGCCGAAGCTGACCTCGGCGGATCCGGGCAGCTTCCGGTCCCCGCCGAGGCGCATCTGCGCGGCGGAGACCTGGTTCAGCGTCGCCCCGTTGGCGTCGTCGACGAACACGGTGCCGGCATCCTGCAGGACGTCGAAGGAGGTCGACGCCGGGGTCACGGCACCGTCGAGCACGCGGGACGGGTAGTTCAACCGGCCCACGGCGTTCTTCGACTTCGAGACCACCCAGACGCCGCCGTCGTTCAGGTCCACCTCGGTGGTCTTGAAGCCCGGGTACAGCACCGCGGCCACCACCAGGACGGCGAGCGACACCACGAACCCCACCACGGAAAGCAGGCGGCGTCGGGCACGGCTCAGACGCCGGAAACGGGGCAGCAGGGAACCCGGTTTCCTGGCCTTCAGAGTGCTCAGCAGTCGTGTCACGGCGTCAGTTGTCCCTCAAAAAATGCGGCATTGGGTTCCGGGCGAAAGCCCCGGGCAGGGCTCTGCGCCCCGCGACAGCCTACCGAACGGCCCGCGGCGGCGCGATGGGGAGCTCTGCCCGCCGGCGGCTCCCCCCGTGGGCGCCGGCCCGGCTGGGCCTCCACGACTATGACATAAGACCGGCGACTTTAGAAACCCCGGGACTTAGTCCAGGACCAGGCCCCTGCCCTGTCCGCGCTGCAGTTCCACCGGCAGGATCTCGCCGAAACCACGCACGTTTTCCGCCTCCCGGGGCAGCAGGACGAAGCGCTCGTCGTGCTCCAGGGCGGCGGCGGTCATGGAGTCCACCAGCACGGTGCCGGGGTCCGCGAGCGCCGTCAGCCGGGCGGCCAGGTTGACGGTGGGCCCGTAGATGTCGCCGAGCCTGGAGAGGATGCGACCCCAGACCATCGCCACCCGGGCCTGGGGAAGGATCTCGTCGTCGTTGAAGGCCTGTGAGAGGGCCAGGGAGATCTCCGCGCCCGCGGCGGGGGTCTCGGCAATGTAGAGGACTTCGTCGCCCACGGTCTTGACCAGGCGGCCGCCGCCCACGGAGATGATCTCCGCGCACTTGTTTTCGAACCGCTGCACCAGTTGGGCCAGGGTCTTCTCGTTCATCCGGCGCGAGAGGCTGGTGTAGGAGACCAGGTCGGCGAAGCCGACGGCGCGGGCCAGGGGCAGCGGCGCGTCGTCCTCATCGCCCTCGCGGCCCTCTTCGCTGGAGGCCAGCCCAGCCTCGGCGCGGACGGCCAGGCGCTGCACGCCCGCGTTGAGCTGCCGGCGCCAGGAGTAGACGAGCACCTCCTCCAGGGCGTCCACCAGGGCGGGCAGCTGGCCGACAAGCTGCTTGCGGGCGACGGCGTCGCTGACACCCTGCTGGTGGACCATGTCCTCGACCAGGGCCTCGATCTGCCAGACCACCATGCGGTCCGTCATCTGGCCGATGGCGCGGGTGACGGAGATGGCCGCTTCCTCGGTGAGTGTGCCGGTGCGGACCAGGCCCACCACGGTGTTCAGGGCGGTCAGGTCCGCCTCGGTGAAGGCCACGTCCTCGTCTCCGAGGTTCGGGAAGCCGAGGGCGCGCCATAGCTTCCGGGCCGAGAGCAGGGACAGGCCGGCCCCGGCGGCCACCTCGCGGCGGCGGAGCTTGCGTTCGCCGCCGAGCAGCCGCTGTTCGAGGGCCTTGATGGCCAGCCGTTCGGGCGACATGGCGCCGGTGGCGGGGTGGGCGGCGACGGCCTGGGCGCGGGCCGAGGTCGCCGCGGCGTCCGCATCGGCGTCGGCCGGGTCGGAACCGGCATCGGCGGCGTCGTCGGTCAGGGTTTCGGGATCGACTGTCCCGACAGCAGCGCCGTCAGCGGCACCTTCAGCAGCGGCGTCGCCTGCCGTGTCCAGCACCGCGGCCTCCAAGGCGGCGGGGTCAACGACGGCGTCGGGCACGTCGGAGGGCTCGGGAGCCAGGAGTCCGGTGTCCGGGTGCGCGTTCTCAGCGGTCATCTCGTCCACCTTCCCTCATCTCCCATGGCCATTCGTCGGAGCCGTCGTCCGTACCGCCGTCGTTCATCACTTCGCCCTCCGGAAGCTCTTCCATCGCCTCGAGGATGAAGCGCCGGAAGGTCATGACTTCCGGGACGTCGGGAATCACCGTGTTTGCGGGGTACCCGGTGTCCAAGGATATATTCCCGGACCGCAGGCTCCGCTGAAGCAACGACTGATCGACAAACACATTACGGACTGCGACGAGCGGAACCTGCTGGTCGCGGCGGCGGAGCATGCCGTTGCGGGCCACCAGGCGCCGGCTGGTCAGGATGTAGCGGCTGCCCTGCCAGGCCACCAGCCGGGGCAGCCCGTAGGAGAGCACGGCCCACGCGGCCACCACCAGGCACGCCCCGGTCAGCCAGGGCGTCCATTCCGCGGTCACCAGCGGCAGCAGCTTGCCCGGTCCGCCCTTGGTGATCCAGGCGCAGGCGTAGGCGGTAAGGGCCGCTACGACGATCAGGAGCAGCGCCGGTCCGATCAGGGTCCGGGGCTGCGGGCGGGTGGCCACGATGACCTGCTCGCCCGGGAACAGCTCTTTACGCATAGCCGCTTTCGGTGCCGGGCGGGCTCCACGGGCGCAGGTGGACGACGTCGCCGGCGGTCACCACATGCTCCCGGCCGCGCTCGTCCACCACCAGCAGCGAGCCGTACTCGTCCAGCCGGCTGGCGTGGCCGATGATCTCGTGGTCGCCGGGCAGCTGGGCCCTGACCTGCTTGCCCAAGGTGGTGAGCACGTGCTCCACCCGCTTGTGCAGGGCGGGTCCGCCGGCCAGGCCCGCGGCGGGGTCGCCGTCGGCGTTGCAGAAGCCGCGGTACAGCGTGCAGAAGCGGGACAGGTAGCTCTTGAGCAGCTCGGTCCGGTCCACGGTGCGGGGGTTCTCCAGCAGCACGGACGTGGCGGTGGGTACCGGCAGCTCCGCGCCTGTCAGGGTGACGTTCAGTCCGGTGCCGAGGATCACCGGCGGGACGGCACCGTCGCCCACGGGGCCCAGCTGGGCGAGGATGCCGGCGATCTTCTTCCCGCGCACCAGCACGTCGTTGGGCCACTTGAGCTCGGCCGGGATCCCGGCGGTTTCCAGCAGGGCCTCGCGCAGCGCCAGCGCTCCCAGCAGCGAGAGCCAGGAGTAGGAGTCGGTGGGCAGCGGCCGGCCGTCGGCGTTGACCGGGCGGAGCACGATCGAGACGGAGACCGAGCTGCGGGCGGGGGCCTCCCAGTGCCGGTCCAGCCGGCCGCGGGCCGCGCTCTGGTGTTCGGCGGTCAGTACAGTTAGGTCCGGATACGACGCCGGGTCCACGGTGACGCCGCGCAGCAGGTCCGCATTGGTGGAGCCGGTGGAGTCGACCACACTCACCCCGGCGAGCCCGTTCCCGGCCAGGAAGGCAGGATCGGTCAGGGCCGCCCGGTCCAGCGGCGGACGGTCAGGGTTTCGCTGCTCGGCTTCCATGCTTGAATCCTACCGAGTTGCGGCCTCCCCGGCGCCGGTGACAGCCCGTCACCGGCGGCATGGTCGGGGAACTCAGAGGAAAATGTCAGGAACCAGCTGATCTTCCGGGGCGCCCATGCTGTAGGGGGTGAAGTCCGTGACGCCGGCGGCCTTGAGGACCTGCTCGTCGGTGTAGAAGTTTCCACTCCAGCTACCCGATTCGGGGATGGCGTTGCCCGCGGTGAGGATGGCGTGCGCGGCGTCGGCCATGATCTCCGGGCCGCGGGCGCCGCGGACGATGCGGTCCCCGCCGGGCATGTTGCGGATGGCGGCGGTGTCCACCAGCGTGCAGGGCCAGAGCGAGTTGACGCTGATGCCGTCCACCTTGAGCTCCTCGGCCAGGCCCAGGGTGGTCAGGCTCATGCCGTACTTGGCCATGGTGTACGCCAGGTGCAGGCCGGCCCACTTGGGGTCCAGGTTCAGCGGCGGCGAGAGGGTCAGGATCTGGCCGGCCTCAGACTCGCGCAGTGCCGGCAGGGACAGCTTGCTCAGCAGGAACGTGCCGCGGACGTTGATGTCCTGCATCAGGTCGTAACGCTTCATGTCCACGGCGTCGGTCTTGGACAGGTCGATCGCCGAGGCATTGTTGATAACGATGTCGATCCCGCCGAACCGCTCGACCGTGGACGTCACGGCGCCTTCGACGTCGCCGTCGTTGCGCACGTCCCCGACCAGCGGCAGGGCCCGGCCGCCGGCCGCCTCAATCTGCTCGGCGGCGGTGTAGACAGTGCCCTCCAGCTTGGCGTGCGGCTGGCCGGTCTTGGCCAGCAGGGCGATGTTGGCCCCGTCCCGGGCGGCGCGCAGGGCGATGGCCAGGCCGATGCCGCGGCTGCCGCCAGACATCAGGATGGTGCGGCCGGCCAGGGACCCGGTGGCGCGGTAGGGGCCCGGCTGCTGGGCGGCGGAGGTGTCCAAAGCGTCATTGCTGGAAGTCATGGCACTACCCTAACCGATGTTACCCGCCAGTAACATCCCCTTTTTCCCATGTGCCGTACAGCCCCACCCGCCGCGAATTCGGTCGAAAATTGTAGGGTTTCTACAGCGGCAAGCTCGAATACCGTTACTAGACTTGCGACAGCGGCCCTGCTTTTGTGTGGATTCACCTAAACGGCGAATTCCCCGCACGGGCCGGGGCTAACGCCCACGACCGACAGAGAACGTCAGCACAGAACAACAGAGCCGGAGACACCTGATGAGCCACGATCTGACCACGACTGCGGGAAAGATTGCCGATTTCCGCGACCGCCAGGCCCGTGCCGAGCAGCCCTCCGGCCCCGAAGCCATCGCCAAGCAGCATGCCCGCGGCAAGAACACCGCCCGCGAGCGCATCGACCTGCTCCTCGACGCCGGCTCCTTCGTGGAGTTCGATGCCCTGGCCGTGCACCGCTCCACCGCGTTTGGCATGGAGAAGAAGAAGCCCCTCGGCGACGGGCTGGTCTCCGGCTACGGCACCGTCGACGGCCGGCCGGTCGCCGTCTACAGCCAGGACTTCTCCGTCTACGGCGGGTCCCTCAGCCAGGTCAACGGCGAGAAGATCGTCAAGGTCCAGGAATTCGCGCTGCGCAACGGCTGCCCGGTGGTCGGCATCCTCGACGGCGGCGGCGCCCGCATCCAGGAGGGCGTCGCCTCGCTGGCCATGTTCGCGGACATCTTCCGCAACAACGTCCACGCCTCCGGCGTCGTCCCGCAGATCTCCCTCATCATGGGCCCCTCCGCCGGCGGCGCGGCCTACTCCCCCGCCCTGACCGACTACGTGGTCATGGTGGACAAGACCTCGCACATGTTCATTACCGGCCCCGACGTGATCAAGACCGTCACCGGCGAGGACGTGGACATGGAGACCCTGGGCGGCGCCCGCCAGCACAACGCCAACACCGGCACCTCCACCTACCTGGCCGCCGACGAGGCCGACGCCGTCGAGTTCGTCCGCGAACTGCTGGACTTCCTGCCCTCGAACAATCTGGCCGAGGCCCCCGTGCTGGAGCATGCGCAGGAACTTGAGCTCGACGACGATGACCTCGCCCTGGACGCGCTCATCCCGGACTCGGCCAACCAGCCGTACGACATGCGCAAGGTGATCGAGCAGATCGTCGACGACGCGCACTTCCTGGAGATGCAGTCCCTCTACGCGCCCAACGTGATCATTGGCTACGGCCGGGTCGAGGGCCACACCGTGGGCATCGTGGCCAACCAGCCGATGCAGTTCGCCGGCACCCTGGACATCGCCGCCTCGGAGAAGGCCGCCCGCTTCGTTCGGCACTGCGACGCCTTCAACATCCCGATCATCACCCTGGTGGACGTGCCCGGCTTCCTGCCCGGCAAGGACCAGGAGTTCCAGGGCATCATCCGCCGCGGCGCCAAGCTGCTCTACGCCTACGCCGAGGCCACCGTGCCGAAGCTGACCGTCATCACCCGCAAGGCCTACGGCGGAGCGTACATCGTGATGGGCTCCAAGAAGCTGGGCGCGGACCTGAACCTCGCCTGGCCCACAGCGCAGATCGGCGTCATGGGCGCCCAGGGCGCCGTCAACATCCTGTACCGCCGCGAACTGGCGGCCGTGGCGGAGGCCGGCGGCGACGTCGAGGCCAAGCGCGCCGAGGTCATCCGGCAGTACGAGGAGGAGCTCCTCAACCCGTACCAGGCTGCCGAGCTTGGCTACGTCGACGCCGTGATCGCCCCGTCGGAGACCCGGCTGCAGATCATCAAGGGCCTGCGGGCGCTCCGAGACAAGCGCGCCAGCCTGCCCGCCAAGAAGCACGGGAACATCCCGCTGTGACCGCCGCTCCAGACCCCGCAGCCGCGCCGGCGGAGCAGCCCCTGCTGGCCGTCGTCAAAGGCGATCCCACCGCGGAGGAACTCGCCGCGCTTACCGCCGTCGTCCTGTCCCTGGGCAGCGGCGCGCCGGCGGAGGCGAAGCAGCCCAGCGCCCGTCACTGGATCCGCCGGCAGCAGCTGCAGCTGGCCCCCAAGCCCGGCCCGGGCTCGTGGAAACGCAGCCGCGGCTAAAAGTTCAGTAACCCTTTCATAACTGCGCGGGCCGGGCTAGTGTCGGTCGGGTGACTATCGAAACCAACACCCCCGCCGCCGGCACGCCGGCCCGCCCGCAGACCCGGATCGACGCCGTCGCCGACGCGTACACGGACACCCTGATCCGGCTCAACCCGAGCTTCGCCACCGAACTGGGCCTGCCCGGCCACGAGACCGAGTACCCGGACTTCTCCCCCGCCGGCCATGACGCGTTCGCCGCCGCGGCCCGCGAGGCGCTGGACGCCCTGGACGGGCTGGAGCCGGAGGACGACGTCGACGCCGTCACCCTGGACGCGATGCGCGAGCGCCTGGGCCTGGAGCTGGAAATCCACGAGTCGGGCTGGGGCCTGGCCGAGTTGAACAACATCGAATCCCCGGCCCAGCAGATCCGGGCCATCTTCGACCTGATGCCCACGGCCACCACCACGGACTGGGACCACATCGCCGGCCGCGCGCACAACATCGGCGGCGCCATCGACGGCTACATCGAATCCCTCCGCGCGGCCAAGGCCGACGGCAAGGTCTCCGCCGCGCGCCAGGTGCGGATCGTCATCGAGCAGACCACCAAGTACGCCGCCGAGGACGGTTTCTTCGCCAAGCTCGCCGCCGGCGCCCGCACCGGTGACGGCCCGCTTCCGGCAGACCTGCAGTCGGACCTCGACGCCGGTGCCGCGGACGCCCGCGTGGCCTACTCCCGCCTGGCCGGGTTCCTCGAATCCGAGCTGCTGCCGGTCGCCCCGGACAAGGACGCCGTGGGCCGCGAACGCTACGCCTTGGCCTCCCGCCAGTTCCTCGGCGCCGCCGTTGACCTCGAGGAAACCTACGCCTGGGGCGTGCAGGAACTGGACCGGCTGATCGCCGAGCAGGAGCGCGTCGCGGACCAGATCCGCCCCGGCGCCACCATCGAAGAGGCCAAGGAGATCCTGAACAACGACCCGGCGCGCCAGCTCAAGGGCACCGACGCGCTCCAGGCCTGGATGCAGGAACTCTCGGACAAAGCAGTGGCGGACCTCGCCGGCGTGCACTTCGAGATCCCGGACATCATGAAGACCCTGGAATGCCGGATCGCCCCCACCGACGAGGGCGGCATCTACTACACCGGCCCGTCCGAGGACTTCAGCCGCCCGGGCCGGATGTGGTGGTCCGTACCCGCCGGCGAGGACACCTTCACCACGTGGGCCGAGACCACCACCGTGTTCCACGAGGGCGTCCCGGGCCACCACCTGCAGGTTGCCACCGCCGTCTACCGCCGCGAGCTGCTGAACAAGTGGCGCCGCAGCGTCTGCTGGACCTCAGGTCACGGCGAGGGCTGGGCGCTGTACGCCGAGAAGCTGATGCAGGAACTGGGCTACCTCAAAGATCCGGGTGACCACATGGGCATGCTGGACATGCAGCGGATGCGCGCGGCCCGCGTGGTCTTCGACATCGGCGTGCACCTGGAGCTCGAGGTCCCCGAGCGCTGGGGCAGCGGCACCTGGACCTCGGAGAAGGGCTTCGAGTTCCTCAAGGCCAACCTGCCGATCAGCGAGGGCCAGCTGAAGTTCGAGTTCACCCGCTACCTGGGCTGGCCGGGCCAGGCCCCGTCCTACAAGGTTGGCCAGCGGCTCTGGGAGCAGATCCGGGCCGAGCTGGAGTCCCGCCCCGGCTTCGACCTCAAGGCGTTCCACACCAAGGCGCTGAACATGGGCTCGGTGGGGCTGGACACGCTGAAGCGGGCGCTGCTGGGCTAGTTTTTCGGGGCTGGCTTTTCGGGGCTAGCCTCTCGGGGCTAGCTCAGGCAGAGGCAGAAGGGGTGGCCGGCCGGGTCCAGGAAGACCCGGAAGGTCTCCCCCGGCTGGTGCTCGTGCCGGGTCGCGCCAAGCTCCAGCACCGCCGCCTCGGCCGCGTCGAGGTCGTCAACGGTCAGGTCCAGGTGCATCTGCTGCGGCATTTCCTGGCCCGGCCACTGCGGCGGGACGAAGGATTCCACTTTCTGGAAATTGATCGAGTCGCCGTACTCGGCGCGGATGGAGGTCCACCCCTCGTCGTCCTGCTCGATGGTCCAGTCGAGCAGGGCGCCGTAAAACCGCGCCAGGGCCCGGGGGTCGGGGCAGTCGAGGACGACGGCGGGAAAGCGTGCGATAGCCATGGCGCCACTCTAGGGCGCATCCTGCCGAGAGACAATCACCACACTCCGGGCCGGAATAACTTCACAATGGGGCAGTCTTTCGGCGTCGTTGCAGGGTTTTTCGAAGCACAACGCAAAATCTGCCGCGTAACATTTCTCAACATTGGTTCGTCGTGGTAAGGGCCGTGGTCCTAGCGTATTCGGGTGACCACTCAGACAAGTACCCCCGCAACCGCAGGCAAGCCCGGTTTTCGGCTGCCACGCTGGGCCGGCTCGTTCGGCTTCCAGATCATCGCCGCGCTGATCGTCGGCCTGGGACTCGGCCTGCTCGCGAAGTACACGGGCAGCACCAAGGCGGCCCCGAACGCCCTCGGCGCCACGCTGCAGACCATCGGCTCGAGCTACGTCTCGCTGCTGCAGACGGCCGTCGTCCCGCTGATCTTCACCGCCGTCGTCAGCTCCATCTCCAACCTCCGCGCCGTCTCCAACGCGGCCCGGCTGGCCTGGAACACGCTGCTCTGGTTCGCGATCACCTCGCTGATCGCGGTCCTGATCGGCATGGGCCTGGGCGTCCTGCTGCAGCCCGGCGCCGGCACCGGCATCACCCAGGAAGCCAAGTACACCGGCAAGTCCGGCGACTGGTGGGCGTTCCTGATCGGACTCTTCCCGAAGAACTTCCTGGGCCTGGGCGCCAGCACCACCGTCGCCGACGGCACCGCCACCACGGCCGTGAGCTTCAACGTCCTCCAGATCCTGGTGATCGCGATCGCCGTCGGCATCGCCGCGCTCAAGGTGGGCAAGGCCGCCGAGCCGTTCCTGAACCTCAACGCCTCCGCCCTGGCCGTCATCCAGAAGGTCCTCTGGTGGATCATCCGGATCGCCCCGCTGGGCACCGTCGGCCTGATCGGCAACGCCGTCGCCGTCTACGGCTGGGACACCATCGGCTCGCTCGGCAAGTTCGCCGTCGCCATCTACGCCGGCCTGGTGCTGGTCCTGTTCGTGGTCTACCCGGTCCTGATCCGCAGCCACGGCCTGTCCATCAAGCAGTACTTCTCCGGTGTGTGGCCGGCCGTGCAGCTGGCCTTCGTCTCGCGCTCCTCGGTGGGAACCCTGCCGCTGACCCAGCGCGTCACCGAACGGTCCCTGGGCGTCCCCCGCGCCTACGCCTCCTTCGCCGTGCCGCTGGGCGCCACCACCAAGATGGACGGCTGCGCCGCGATCTACCCGGCCGTGTCCGCGATCTTCGTGGCCCAGTTCTTCGGCATCCAGCTGGACTTCAGCCAGTACCTGCTGATCGCACTGGTCTCCGTCCTGGGCTCCGCCGCGACAGCCGGCACCACTGGCGCCGTCGTGATGCTGACCCTGACGCTCTCCACACTGGGCCTGCCGCTGGCCGGCGTCGGCCTCCTGCTGGCGATCGACCCGATCCTCGACATGGGCCGCACCGCGGTCAACGTCGCCGGCCAGGCGCTGGTCCCCACGATCGTCGCGAAGCGCCAGGGCATCCTGGACGAGGCGCTCTACAACGCCCCGCGCAACGGTGACCCCTTTGCCGACGACGACGCCGAGTCCGAGGGCTCCGACCCGACCGCCGCGGCCATCAGCCGCGAGGCCGACGCCGACGAGTTCGAGGGCGGGCGCCTGGTGGGCAGCAAGGCCTGACCTACCCGCCACAAGTAAAGGTCCCCGGGAGGTATGTCTCCCGGGGACCTTTCTTTTAATCCCGCCTCATCGGCGTCGTTTCGTTTTCGGTCAGCGTCCGCCGCCGCCGATGACGCCCTTCTCGACGGCCTTGGTGACAGCATCCGCCTCGGCCTGGGTGAGGGTGCCGCTGCTGACGGCCTTGTCCAGCTTCGTCTTCAGCGCGGCCGCGTGCTTGGCCTGGGCCTCGGACTTCAATTCATCCAGCGCCGCGGTGACCTTGGCTTCGTCGATTCCCAGCGAGGAGGCGAGCGACTTGGCCAGCTCCGCCTCCATCGCGGCGCGGTCCGGCTTGGCGCCCTGGGCCGGCGGCGTGGACGGCTTGTGCGCGTCACGGAAGGCCTTCAGGGCATCGACCACCTTGGTCTTGTCCACGCCCAGCTTGGTGGCGAGTTCCGCGGCCTTGACGCCGGCCATGCCTTCGCGGTCGCCGCGGCCGTGGCCGCCGCGCATCCCGTCGCCGTCGCCCTTGGTGGTGCTGCCGTCGGCGGGCGCGCTGGAGCTGGCGCTCGGGCTGGGGGCGTAAGTGGTGGTGGCGGAAGCCATCCCGGCCACCCCGAGGCCTGCGCCCAGGGCCAGGGCGGTGGCCGAGACGCCGAGCGTGATTCTCTTGGTACGTGACATGCGATGTCTCCTGGTCTGCCGTCAGCGACGGCGGTGTCAGTCTTACGGTGTGCGGCGGCCCGGAAACCATGGTGGCTGACGGACCGGCCGCTCTTCCAGTGTGTACTGCCCTTTTCTGCGTGGGCTGTTGGGAACCTTTTAGCTTCCTGTGAATGCTGATGACTGGTTAGGCTCAGGGCATGCTGATCGTCACCACCAACGACATCCCCGGCCACCGCATCGACGCCGTCTTCGGGGAGGTCATGGGTCTCACCGTCCGCTCGCGCGACGTCGGCGCCCAGGTGGTGGCGGGCTTCCGTTCGCTGGCGGGCGGAGAACTGCGCGAATTGACCGATGTGCTCTACGAGAGCCGGCAGGAGGTCATGGCCCGAATGGTGGCTGAGGCGGCCCAGCGCGGCGCCAATGCGATCGTGGCGATGCGCTTCGACACCGCTCACATGGCCAACAGCTGGTCCGAAATCTGCGCCTACGGCACGGCGGTCTACGCGATTCCGCTGACCAGCGGCGAGCCGGGCGCCACCGGACAGTCGATCCAGCTGACGACGCCGTCATAAATTTGCCCGGAGTGCAAAGATGCACTTAGTGTAATTCCATGCCCCCATCCGCGACCGGTCCCGGCGCTCCCGCGGCCGCACCCTCCCGGCGTGAACTGAACAAGGCCGCCACCCGTCAGGCCATCATCGACGCCGCCCTCGGCTTGCTGCGCGCCAGCGGCCCGGGCAACTTCACGGTCGAGGAAATCGCCGACGCGGCCGGAATCTCCCGCCGCACCTTCTTCAACTACTTCGGCAGCACCGACGCCGTCATCGCCTCGGTCACGCACGGCTTCCTGGACACCGCGCTGCAGCAGTTCCGGCTGCGACCGGTCAGCGAACCCATCCTGGAGGCAGCCAAGGCCTCGCTGATGGCCCTCGCTGATCCCATGACCATCGCCCCGCTGGCAGAGCTGTACACGCTCGGCCTCTCCAACCCGCAGCTGAACCGCTCGGAACTGGAGGCCTGGGACCACTGCACCGCCGAGATCATCGACGCCGCCCGGTCCCGCTTCACCGGTCCGGCCGGGGCGCTCGACGAGCTCTATCTGCGGGCGCTGGCCAGCTCGGTCATCGCCTGCGGGAAGGCCGCCATGGACCTCTGGTTCGACCGCTGCCACGGCGACCTCTCCCCCGCGTCGTTGTCCACCCTCCGCCAGCTCCTTATTGACTCCATGAGCCTGCTGGGCTCCGGATTCGCTTCCCCGGCGGCCGCCCCGGCCGCCCCTTCCACCGCCACCCCTTCCCCAGATCGGTTCTGACATGGCACTCCTGCTGTACCGCCTCGGCAAGTTCTCCTACCGCCACCGCTGGCTGGTCATTTCGCTGTGGCTCGCCGTCATGGTGGCCGTCGGCGGGGCCGCCGCCGCCTTCCACGGCACCCTCAGCAACAACTTCCAGATCCCGGGCACCGAGACCCAGCAGATGGCGGACAAGCTCAAGAAAGACCTGCCATCGTCCTCCGGCGGCTCCGCCACGGTGGTCTTCGAGGCCAACGACGCGCAGTTCAGCCAGGCAGGCAAGGACGCGGTGTCCGCCGCCCTGGCCAAGCTCAAGACCATTCCGGACGTGCAGGGAACCGTGGACCCTTTCACCACCCAGGCGCAGCTGGACAAGGCAGGCACCGACCTGGCCGCCGGCGAGCAGCAGGCAGCCGCCGGCAAGGCCCAGTTGGACGCGTCGGCAGCGGAGTTGGCCGCCGGCAAGGCCAAGCTGGACGCCGCCGAGGCGCAGCTGAAGGCCGCCGGCCTGCCGGATGCCGCCATCGAGGCCCAGCTCGGCCAGCAGAAGGCGGCCCTCGCAGCCGGGCAGGCGAAGCTCAACGCGGGCACCAAGGACCTGGCCGCCGGCGACGCCAAGCTCGCGCTCGGAAAACGCCAGCTGGAGGCCTCCAAGGGTCTCCGGTTTGTCTCCGAGGACGGCAAGGCCGCGATCGCCCAGGTGCAGTTCAAGACCTCGATCAACGGCCTGAAGCCGGAGGTCCGGCAGCAGGTTCAGGACATCGTCAACGAGGTCTCCGCCGCCAATGTCACCGCCCTGCCCAGCAAGGAAATCAGCGAGGACATCTCGGAACTCTTCGGCACCGCGGAGGTCATCGGCATCGCCGTCGCCGCTCTGGTCCTGATCGTCATGCTCGGCACCCTGGTGGCAGCCGGCCTGCCGCTGCTGATGGCAATCGTGGGTGTGGCCGTCGGCGTCGGCGGGACCTTCGCGCTCAGCGGCGCCGTGGACATGAGCTCCATCTCCCCGATGCTGGCCCTGATGCTGGGGCTTGCCGTCGGCATCGACTACTCGCTCTTCATCGTCAACCGGCACCGCGGCCAGCTGCTCTCCGGCATGGACACGGAGGAGTCCGTGGCACTCGCCACCGGCACCTCCGGCAACGCAGTGATGTTCGCCGGGCTGACCGTCATCATCGCCCTGGCCGCCCTGGTGGTGCCCGGGCTGCCGTTCCTGGCCGTGATGGGCCTCTCCGCCGCCGCCACGGTGGCTGTCGCCGTCGTCGTCGCCCTGACGCTGACGCCGGCCATCCTCTCGCTGGTGGGCCGGAAGCTGATCTCGAAGCGGGCCTGGGCCAAGGCCGAACGGCACAACGCCGACCCCGGCCACGACTCGGAGGACCGGGAGCGGGACGAGTACCGCGGCAGCCACGGCTGGGGCGGCGTCGTCACCAAGCACCCGTGGCTGGCGCTCCTGGCCGGCGTGATCCTGCTGGGCGTCGTGGCGCTGCCGGCCAGCCAGCTGCGGCTCGCCCTGCCGGACGCCAGCTCTGAACCGGTGGCCTCCACCGCGTTCAAGGCCTACGACGTCACCAAGCGCAGCTTCGGCGAAGGCATGACCGGGCCGATCATCGTGGTGGGCGACTTCCCCGAGGGCCTGGACGCGGCCGCCGCGCAGGCCAAGCAGTTCGACGTCGCCGACATCCTGCGGAAGACCGAGAACGTGGCCGCCGCCGTGCCGTTGGCCCTCAGTGAGGACCGCCGGACCGCCGTGTTCCAGGTGCTGCCGAAGGAGGGTCCGGCCAGCGCCAGCACCGTCCAGGTGGTGGCCGATCTGCGGGCCGAGAAGGGCCAGATCAAGGACCAGACCGGGGTGTCTATCGGCCTGACCGGCCAGACCGCGGGCAACGTGGACGTCTCCACCAAGCTGGGCGACGCGCTGCCGCCGTACCTGGCGATCGTGGTGGGGCTCTCGCTGATCCTGCTGCTGCTGGTGTTCCGCTCCGTGGTGGTTCCGCTGCTGGCCACCGGCGGCTTCCTGCTCTCGCTCGCGGCGGCGTTCGGCGCCGTGGTGGCCGTGTACCAGTGGGGCTGGCTGGGGTCCGTGTTCGGTGTGGAGAATCCGGGCGCGGTGCTGAGCTTCCTGCCCATCATCCTGATCGGCGTGCTGTTCGGCCTGGCGATGGATTACCAGGTGTTCATTACCTCCGGCATGCGTGAGGCGTACATGCACGGCGAGACCGCCAAGCACGCGGTCCGGTCCGGCTTCAGCCACGCGGCCGCAGTGGTGACCGCCGCCGCGATCATCATGGTGAGTGTGTTCTCCGGCTTCATCTTCTCGCACCTGAACATGGTCCGGCCGCTGGGCTTCGCGATGGCGTTCGGCGTGCTGGTGGACGCGTTCGTGGTGCGCATGACGATCGTCCCGGCGGTCATGTACCTGCTGGGCAGCAAGGCGTGGTGGCTGCCGCGCTGGCTGGACCGGATTCTCCCGGACGTCGACGTCGAAGGCGCCAAGCTGCGCAAGGCCGACGCCGACGGCGAGGCCGCCGAGTCCGAGCCCGCCGGGGTCGCCGTGCGGTAACGAGGTCCCCGAGCGGGTCACGCTCCCCGACGGCGCCTGCGCACCGCGGCTGTCGCCGCCCAGCGAATGCCGCCGCTCGGATGCCGACCAACGAACGCCGCCCGTCGATCCCTGTGATCGGCGGGCGGTGTTCGTCATTCCGGGAAGTCTTCCCTGCCTGATGACCATCTCCTCGTCTGCACGGCACGGGCCTGCGGCAACAATTAACTTGCCGTCTCAGAAAGTTATTTATTACTCTTTCCATCATGGAAAATCATTCACGCCGGCTTCCGTCCCCTGAGGACGCCAACGCGCTCCTTGCCGAACTGGGCTCCGACCGGAATGTCCTCGCTGATAGCGTCCGGGTTCCCACCACGCTTATGGCCGCTCTCGGAGCCTGCGCAGCCTGGTGGGTCTCCGCCGCGGCCGCGACAACTCCGGGCGCGGGCTACCAGCCGCCGACGTCCGGCTGGCTGGGCCTTGTAGCCGTCCTCATCATCGTTCATCTCATCCGCCGCGAGACGGGCATCCGGTTCCGCACCCTGGGTCTGCGGGCCACCGTGTTGCTCGCAGTCATCCTGGTGGCATGCCTCGCGTTGTTCTCGGTGTCCTTGGCCCTGGTTTCCCTTGGCGCTGCCTGGGCCGTGGCTCTGACCAGTCTCTCTGCGTTCGGGGCCGTTATGTGGCTGTCCGGGGCTGCCTTCCGTTCCGCACTGGAGCACCTCCGCCGTGGCTGAGGCACGCTTTGACGAGCTCATCCACGCCCCGGTGCGTCTTCGGATCTGCGGACTCCTGCGCCCGGTCGACACGATGGATTTCGCGATTCTGCGGGACACCCTGGGAGTCTCCGACGCGACCCTGTCTAAGCATCTGAAAGCCCTCACCGATGCCGGGTACGCCAGCACCACCAAGTCGGCCTCGGCCGCCCGCAGCGACGCCCGCCGGCTGACCTGGGTGGGACTCACCCCGGTCGGCCGGAAAGCGTTCGGGGCTCATGTCCGGGCTCTGCAGGA
Source organism: Arthrobacter sp. BPSS-3 (assembly GCF_044628475.1). Classification (NCBI taxonomy): domain Bacteria; kingdom Bacillati; phylum Actinomycetota; class Actinomycetes; order Micrococcales; family Micrococcaceae; genus Arthrobacter; species Arthrobacter sp. BPSS-3. Next base: position 130,224 of record NZ_JBIMMV010000004.1, on the reverse strand, counting down.
CATCGCGGGTACCTCGGGCTGAGGTCCGCAGGGTGACGAGGACCCACCCCGCGGCGCCCCGCCCGAACACTCCTTCTACCCTGCCCGTGGAACGGCGTCGGTTCCGCGGTATCTCTTGAGCTCCTTCCTTCGCCCGGGGCTCTCACCCCTGCCCGACCGCATCGGAACCTCCGCTGCCGCGGTTCGCGCCCTCGCGGCAGTACCGGGAAGCGGCGGGGCAATCGACGAGTAAGTGTGGCCGGTGGGCGTCGTCAGTTCAAAGGCGTGGCGACCCTCTGACGGTCTGCCATCGGTCCGGGCTCTGTCTGCCGATCGGGCGGTCCAGCCGGGGGTTTCTTTGGTGTGGTTGCAGGCCTCGCAAAGTCCGGCGCCGTTGGCCGCTGTGGTGGCTCCGCCGCGGTGCCAGGGAACGACGTGGTCCAGGTGCCGGATGGGCGCGTCGCAATAGGGGGTGCGGCAGGTGTTGTCGCGGATTACGATGAACCGGCGCAGGCCCGCGGGGAAGAGCCGGGCCCGGGAGTCCATGCCGACGAGTTCGCCGGTGCTGGGCGCGGTGTAGAGCCGGCGGATCCAGACCTCGAACCCCTTGCCGTTGGGAGCGGTGCCGGCGGCGTTCCTGTGCGTCCCCTTCGGTTGAGACGGTTCACTTACACCGGCTCTCTTCCCTCCCGATGCCACGAGTTTCCTGGCCCATCCGGCCGGCACAATGCCGTAGCCGGCAAGCCTGGCGGGTTCACTGTCTCCGGCGAGGAGGGTCCGGTCGGTCATAACGAGCTGAACCTCGATGCCGGTGATCCCGCCCGGTGTGCCGGTGATGCGTTCGACCAGGGTGTCCGCCATCAGCTGGGCGCGGGATCGTGGGTCTCCGGTGGCGCGGGCGGTGTCGGCGTGCAGGGTCAGGGCCGCGTAGGCGGCGACTCCGGCGGCGACGGGGAGCAGGGCGGTGAGGTAGCACATGGTGTCCGGTGCCGGGCGGAGGCTGACACTGCGTTCGGTTTCGGCGTGGGCTGCGCGTTGGGTGACGGATCTCGGGTCGTGCCGGTAGGCGGCGGCTTTGGCGGCGGAGATGATGGCACGGTCGCCGACGCCGTCGTAGGTGCCGGTGTCGGCGGCGAGTTCCTCATCCACCGCGGCACGGTCAGCAGAGTCGAGGAAGGCGGTTTCGCGGACCAGGAGCGTGGTGCGCCATTCGTTCAGGCGCCCGGTGTCGAGGGCGGCCAGGGTGTGCGGCATCTCGGTCACCAGCGCCCGGGCCAGACCCAGTAACCGGGACCCTTTGGCCGGGGATTCCCGCCGCGCCAACGCGATCTCCGCCCCGACGCCGGCGCCGAGCTGATCAGCGGGCAAGCCAAGAGCGGCCTGGTCCCGCCGCCGTAGCAGGTCCAGTGCCACGGCCAACCTGGCCTGCCGGGCCGAGATCGTCGATTTCCGGTCCTCCAGGACGCGGAGCTCATCGATGATCGCCGCCGCGTCTCCCACCACCGGGACCGCGCCGACTGAATCCTCGAAAAGCTGCCGACTGCCTTCCATGACCCCATTCAATCGGAGGGGTCTGACAATTTAGGCCCGCCCCCCGCCATAACGTCGGACCTCTGCCGCCGGGGCTGAGACCTGACGACGGTCATGCGGCCACGCGGCCGGAAGCCGTCCTCGGCGACGCACCGTCGTCGTCCGCTGCGCTTTGATGCGCGGCGGCCGCCCCGACCAAGCCCGCACCCCACCGGATACCCACCGAACCCGCCACACTGTCAGCCCGAGGAACTACGCTGGTTCCGTGACCCGTCTGATCCTCGCCTCCCAGTCCCCCGCCCGCACCAAGCTGCTCAGCAACGCCGGCATCGCGCACACCGTTCTCGTCTCGGACGTCGATGAGGACGCCGTCCAGGCCCGCTACGGCGTAACCGACCCGCACGACACCGCCCTCCTCCTGGCCCGCGCCAAGGCCGAGGCGGTCGCGTCGCTGCCCGAGGCGGAGGGCGCCCTGGTGATCGGCTGCGATTCCGTCTTCGAATTCGACGGCGAAGCCCACGGCAAGCCCTACACCCCCGAGGTCGCCAAGGAACGCATGCTCCGGATGAGTGGCAGTATGGGCATCCTGCACACCGGCCACTGGCTGGTCGACTGCCGGGACACGGACGAAGCGGACGACGACGGCGGCACCGGTTCCGGTGCGACGCTCGGCTCCGTCGCCTCGGCCGAGGTGCACTTCATGGAGATGAGCGAGGCGGAAATCGACAGGTACATCGCCACCGAAGAGCCGCTCCTCTGCGCCGGGTCGTTCACCATCGACGGCTACGGCGGGGCGTTCATCCGCAAGGTCGACGGCGACCCGCACACCGTCGTCGGGCTCTCCATCTCCACCCTCCGCGGCCTCCTGGCCCAGGCGGGAGTCAGCGTCACACAGCTGTGGACTGGCGGCGCCGCCAATCCCGCCGAAGTCCGCGCCGAGTGAGGCAATTCGCACGGCCTTGTAGGAACCCCACAAAGGAATAGCGGTTTACGCGCGGGATCCGCAAGGAATCTCGGCGGAACCCACAAAACCGCGCTAGGCTCCGTGAAGGAAAGAAGGAGACGCCTTGTCAGCTATTTCGGAGCAGTCCGTCCAGTCCGCGCCCGCCGCAACCCAGCCGGGCACCCGTCGCCTGAGCAAGGTGCTGATCGCCAATCGCGGCGAGATCGCGGTGCGCATCATCCGCGCCGCCCGTGACGAAGGCCTGGCCTCGGTGGCCGTCTACGCCGATCCGGACCGCGACGCGCTGCACGTCAAGCTCGCCGACGAGGCCTACGCGCTCGGCGGCAACACTGCGGGCGAGTCCTACCTGGTCATGGACAAGCTGATCGAGGTGGCCCTGCGCTCCGGCGCCGACGCCGTCCACCCCGGCTACGGCTTCCTGGCCGAGAACGCCGAGTTCGCCGCCAAGGTCATCGCCGCCGGCATCACCTGGATCGGCCCCTCCCCCGAGGCCATCTCCGCCCTCGGTGACAAGGTCCAGGCCCGGCACATCGCCGAAAAGGTCGGTGCGCCCCAGGTTCCCGGCACCGCCGACCCCGTCAGCTCCGCCGAGGAAATCCTCGAATTCGTCGACAAGTTCGGCCTCCCGGTCGCCATCAAGGCGGCCTTCGGCGGCGGCGGCCGCGGCATCAAGGTCGCCCGCACCCGCGAGGAGATCCCCGAACTGTTCGAATCCGCCGTCCGCGAGGCCACCGCAGCCTTCGGCCGCGGCGAATGCTTCATCGAACGCTTCCTCGACGCTCCCCGCCACGTCGAAACCCAGTGTCTGGCCGACGCGCACGGCAACGTCGTCGTCGTCTCCACCCGCGACTGCTCACTGCAGCGCCGCAACCAGAAACTGGTCGAAGAGGCCCCCGCACCGTTCCTCACCGACGAGCAGAACCAGCGCCTCTACGAATCCTCCAAAGCCATCCTTAAAGAGGCCGGCTACCTCGGCGCGGGCACCTGCGAATTCCTGGTCGGCCAGGATGGCACCATCTCCTTCCTCGAGGTCAACACCCGCCTTCAGGTGGAGCACTGCGTCTCCGAGGAAGTCACCGGCATCGACCTGGTCCGCGAACAGTTCCGGCTGGCCCGCGGCGAGGAGCTCGGCTACGGCGATCCCGAGGTCCGCGGCCACTCGATCGAATTCCGCATCACCGGCGAGGACCCGGGCCGGAACTTCATGCCCGCCCCCGGCACCATCACCGCCCTGAAGAACCCCACCGGCCCCGGCGTCCGGATCGACTCCGGCGTGGAGCAGGGCGACGTCATCAGCGGCAACTTCGACTCCATGCTCTCCAAGCTGATCATCACCGGCGCCACCCGCGAGCAGGCCCTGCAGCGCTCCCGCCGCGCCCTCGAGGAAATGGTGGTCGAAGGAATCCCCACCGTCATCCCGTTCGATCTCGCCGTCGTCAGCAACCCCGACTTCGCCCCGGCGGAGGGACCGTTCAAGGTCCACACCCGCTGGATCGAGACCGCCTTCGTCAACGACATCCCCGCTTGGACCCCGGGCGGCGCCACCGCCGAGGCGGCCGACGCCGGCGAACGCCAGCGCGTCGTCGTCGAGGTCGGCGGCAAGCGGATGGAAGTCGTCCTGCCGGCATCGCTCGGAACCGTCAGCGGCGGCGGCAAGCCCGCCAAGGCCAAGAAGCGCTCCCGCAGCGCCGCCGGTCCCGCCGCGGCAGCCGGCGGCAACGCCCTGACCTCCCCCATGCAGGGCACTATCGTCAAGGTGGCCGTCGCCGAGGGTGAGCGCGTCGCCGAGGGCGATCTTGTGGTGGTGCTGGAAGCCATGAAGATGGAGCAGCCGCTGACCGCGCACCGCGCCGGCATCGTCATCGGCCTGTCCGCCTCCGCCGGAGAGACTGTCTCCGCCGGTGCCGTGATCGCCATGATCGAGGATGGCGAGGGCGCCGAATAGCGGCCGCGTCGGCGGCGGTGCAGACTTAGGTCTGTGAAGCCCTTCCTGCTGCTCGCCTCCCGCGCGGAGGACGCCGCCGCCGACGACGAATATCTCGCCTACCTGCGCTACACCGGTCTGGCCGAGTCCGGGCTGCATCGGATCCGGATGGAGGCCGCGCCCCTGCCGCCACTGGACCTGGAGCGGTACTCGGGCGTGATTGTCGGCGGCAGCCCGTTCACCTCCAGCGACCCCGCTGAGGACAAAACCGACGTCCAGCACCGGGTGGAAAAGGACCTGTTCGCCCTGCTGGACCGGATCGTGGCCGAGGATTTCCCGTTCCTGGGCGCCTGCTACGGCGTCGGTACCCTGGGCCTGCACCAGGGCGCAGTGATCGACCGGACCTACGGCGAGGGGCTGGGCGGAGTGACCGTCAGCCAGACCGACGCGGGCCGGCAGGACCCGCTGCTGCGCGGGCTGCCGGAATCATTCACGGCGTTCGTCGGGCACAAGGAGGCCTGCACCGTGCTGCCCGGCGGCGCGGTGCTGCTGGCCAGCTCCGAGACCTGCCCGGTGCAGATGTTCCGGATCCGGTCCAACCTCTATGCCACCCAGTTCCATCCGGAGCTCGACGCCGACGGGCTCACCACCCGGATCGATATCTACCGGCACGCCGGCTACTTCCCGCCGGAATCCGCCGAGGAACTCATTGCCCAGGCCCGGACCCACACCGTGACCGAGCCGATGGCCATCCTGCGCAACTTCGTGGAGCGGTACGCGCGCTAGCCCGCAAGGAGAGCCGCCGCCGTCGTACGTTCCTCCCCGGTTACCGCCCACCGCACCCTCCCCGGACACGGAAATGCCCGGAGTGTCGGGTGCGCACGCCGGGCATTTGCCGCAGTAACCGGGGAGGAGCGTCAGGCCACGTTGTTCTCGTAGTCCAGATCGCGGGTCTCGCGGCTGATGAACAGTGCGATCAGCGTCAGCACGGCCATGACCGAGAGGTAGACGCCCACCAGGACGGGGCTGCCCTTGGCGGACTCCCACAGCCAGACGGCGATGAACGGAGCCACGGCCGCACCCAGGATGGAGGAGACGTTGTAGCTGATGGCCGAGCCGGTGTACCGGACGTTGGTCGGGAAGAGCTCCGGCAGCAGCGCACCCATCGGTCCGAAGGTCAGGCCCATCAGGGAGAAGCCGATGATCAGCAGGCCCATGGCACCGGCGAACCCGGCGCTGAACAGCGGCACGAAGAGCAGGCCGAAGACGAAGATGCCGGTGGTGACGGCGAGCAGCATCTTGCGGCGTCCGTACTTCTCGGCCAGCGGGCCGGAGACCAGGGTGAAGATGCCGAAGAACACGACGCCGGCGATCAGCATCCAGAGGAAGTCGTTGCGGGAGTAGCCCAGGCCCGGGACGAACGCGGCCGCGGCGGCCTCGCTCATCGGCTTGCCGGCCTTCTCAGCGGCGGCCTGCGCGCCGGCCAGGGTCGGCTTGGTGCCGTAGGTCAGCGTGAACGTGGTCATCAGGTAGAAGAGCACGTAGGTGGCCAGCATGATGAAGGTGCCCAGGATCAGCGGGCGCCAGCTGGTCTTGAAGACCCGGCCCAACGGCAGCTTGGCGACCTCGTTGCTCTCCAGCACCTTGGTGAAGGCGGGCGTTTCGATCAGCTTCAGCCGGACGTACAGGCCGATGATGACCATGACGGCGCTGACCAGGAACGGCACGCGCCAGCCCCAGTCGCTGAAGGCCTGCGGGCTCAGGGTGTAGCTGAAGACCAGGAAGAGCACGTTGGCGATGATGAAGCCGATCGGCGCGCCCAGCTGCGGGAACGTTCCGTAGATCGCGCGCTTGTTGGCCGGGGCGTTCTCCGTCGCGAGCAGCGCGGCGCCGCTCCATTCGCCGCCGAGGGCCAGGCCCTGGGCGAAGCGCATGACCACCAGCAGTGCCGGCGCCCAGAATTCCCAGCCCGGAACCAGGGCGGTGGGAAGGCAGCCAATCAGGAAGGTGGCGATGCCCATGGTGAGCAGCGAGGCCACGAGGGTGCCCTTGCGGCCGAACTTGTCACCGAAGTGCCCGAAGACGATCGAGCCGAGCGGACGGGCGACGAACGCGACGCCGAAGACGGCGAAGGAGCTCAGGAGCTGGGTGGTCTCGTTCTGGCCCGGGAAGAATAGCTTCGGGAAGACCAGGACTGCGGCCGTGGCGTAGACGTAGAAGTCGTAGAACTCGACGGTGGTGCCGATCAGGCTGGCAACGATCACGCGGCCGCGCGAGTTCACCTGCTTGGCGGATCCATGCTCCGTCGACATGGCGGTGGGTGACATGTGAGAACGCTTTCATCAAGACCGGCGGCCCACGCGGGCCGTCCGGCAAAGGAGTGGAATATATCTGCCATATTATGCGGGACTGTCCACGAGTTGGACATTTATTTCACTATTTGGACATCCGCGTGTCGCCCGGATCCGGGGCCGGATGGCCCGGGATGCCGCCGGCGTCTCACGCCCTGGCTGAACCCCGGATAGGCAAACGTCACAGCACGTTTACATTCGGCGAGCGTTCCGGAAATGCGGCCTCCCTAGCTTTGAAGGAACATCCCCAAGGAGGTCCCCGTGACAGAACGCACCGCAGACACCGCCACCCTCACTCCCCCGACCGTCCCCGCCCTGGAACACCGGCCCGGCCGCTGGATCGCCAACTGGGACGCCGAGAACCCGGCCCAGTGGGAGTCGGTGGGGCGTGGGATCGCCCGGCGAAACCTGAACTGGTCCATCTTCGCGGAGTTCCTGGGCTTCGTGGTCTGGCAGCTCTGGTCGATCGTGGTGGTGCAGCTGCCGGCGGCCGGTTTCCGTTTCTCCACCAACGAGATCTTCTGGCTGATCTCGATGCCCAGCCTGGTCGGAGCGACCCTGCGCATCCCGTACACCTTCATGGTCCCGCGCTTCGGAGGCCGAAACTGGACGGTCGTCTCGGCGCTCCTGCTGCTGATTCCCTCCACCGGGCTGGCGTTCTGTGTGGCCAACCCGGGCACCCCGTTCGGCGTCATGCTGCTGGTGGCAGCCCTGGCCGGTTTCGGCGGCGGCAACTTCGCCAGCTCGATGGCGAACATCAGCTTCTTCTACCCGGCCCGGGAAAAGGGCTGGGCGCTGGGCCTGAACGCCGCCGGCGGAAACCTGGGCGCCGCCGTCGCCCAGCTCGCCGTGCCGGTCGCCGTCACGCTCCTGGCCGCCGGCACCATCAACCTGCCGGTCGCCGGGCTGATGTGGGTGCCACTGATCCTGCTGGCCGCGTTCGGTGCCTGGAAATACATGGACAACCTGACCAGCGCCCGGGGCGACGTCGCCGGCTCGCTCGCGGCGCTCAAGGAGCCGCACCTGTGGGTGATGGCGCTGCTGTACATAGGTACCTTCGGCTCCTTCATAGGCTTCGCCGGCGTGTTTCCCAAGCTCATCAAGGATTACTTCCCGGCCTTCTCCTCGTTCGGCATCGGCACCGTTGCCCTCTCGCTGGCGTTCCTGGGCCCGCTGGTCGGATCGCTTGCCCGTCCGTACGGCGGCAGGATGGCGGACCGGCTGGGCGGGGCGCGGATGACCGTGGCCGCGTTCGCGGCGATGGCCGCCATCACCCTGACCATGGTGTGGACGCTGCCGATGAAGAACTTCTGGCTCTTCCTGATCCTGTTCCTGGCCCTCTTCACCGCCAGCGGCTTCGGCAACGGCGCCACCTACCGGATGATTCCGGTGATCTTCGCACTGCACAGCCGCGCCGCCCGCACCGGGGCCGCTCCGGCGGCCACGCAGAAACTGGCATCCTCGGCGCTGGGGCTGATCTCGGCGATCGGCGCCTACGGCGGCTTCGTGATCCCGCAGGTACTCAACGCCGCCAACACCGCCACCGGCTCCTACACGCCGGCGTTCTACGGCTTCGTCGCGGCCTACGTCCTGATGCTGGCCGTGTGCTGGGCCTGCTACCTACGCCCCGCCGGTCACGGCAAGGGACACGTCTAGATGGCCGACGGCGCCGCGACCCACTGCCCGTACTGCGCCCTGCAGTGTGCCATGACGCTGACCGTGCCAGCGGCCGCGGAGGCCCCGCCCGAGGTGACCGGCAGGGACTTTCCCACCAACCGTGGCGGGCTCTGCCGCAAGGGCTGGACCTCGACGACGTTGCTCGAGCACCCCGGGCGTGTCACCGAACCGCTGCTCAGGAGCGCCGACGGCGTGCACCGGCCGGTCGACTGGGATACCGCCTTAAACCTCATCGCCACCGCGGTCCGGGATACCCGGGCCGCCCACGGCCCCGACGCCGTCGGCGTGTTTGGCGGCGGCGGGCTAACCAATGAGAAGGCCTACCAGTTGGGCAAGTTCGCGCGGCTGGGGCTGGGGACCTCGCGGATCGACTACAACGGCAGGTTCTGCATGTCCTCCGCCGCGGCAGCCGGAATCCGCGCGTTCGGCCTGGACCGTGGGCTGCCGTTCCCGGTGGCCGACCTGGACGGCGCCGCCACCGTGCTCCTGCTGGGCTCCAACGTTGCGGAGACGATGCCCCCGTTCGTGCAGCACCTGCGCGGGGCGCGCGACGCCGGCGGCCTGATCGTCGTCGACCCGCGGCGCTCCGCGACGGCCGCGTTGACCTCCGACGGCGCCGGACTGCACCTGCAGCCGCTGCCGGACAGCGATCTGGCCCTGCTGCTGGGGCTGGCACATGTGGTGATCCATGAAGGCCTGGCGGATCAGGCCTACATCGCCGGGCGCACCGCCGGCTACCCGGCCCTCGCCCGCAGCGTGGCCGGGTACTGGCCCGAGCGGGTGCAGTCCCTCACCGGCGTGCCAGCCGGCCTGGTCCGCGAGACCGCCCGGCGGCTGGCCGACGGTGCGCGCCGCGGCGGCAGCTACATCCTGACCGGCCGCGGCGTGGAACAACACGTGGACGGGACGGACACCGCCACCGCCGCGATCAACCTGGCCCTGCTGCTGGGCCTGCCGGGGTCGGCCCGGAGCGGCTACGGAACGCTGACCGGCCAGGGAAACGGACAAGGCGGGCGCGAACACGGCCAGAAGGCGGACCAGCTGCCCGGCTACCGGAAGATCACCGACCCCGCGGCGCGGGCCCACGTCGCGGGCGTCTGGGGAGTTCCCGAGGCGCTGATCCCGGGTCCGGGGGTCCCCGCCGTCGAACTGCTTGCCTCCCTGGGACAGCCCGACGGCGTCCGCTGCCTCTTCGTGCACGGCGCCAACGTTGCGGTGTCCGCCCCGGATGCGAACGCCGTGACCGCGGGCCTGCGTCGGCTGGATTTCCTGGTGGTCACCGACTTCTTCGTCTCAGAGACCGCGGCCGAGGCGGACCTGATCCTGCCGGTGACCCAGTGGGCCGAGGAGGAGGGCACGCTGACCAACCTCGAGGGCCGGGTACTGCGCCGCCGCCGGGCCGTGACTCCCCCGGCCGGGGTCCGCAGCGAGTTGTGGATCATGGCCCGACTGGCCGATTTGCTGGACGCCCCGTCGACCTTCAGCGAGGACCCGGAGACGGTGTTCGAGGAACTCCGCCGGGCGTCAGCCGGCGGACCGGCGGACTACTCCGGGATCGATTACGCGATGTTGGACCGCGGTGAGGAGGCCTACTGGCCGTATCCCGCGGGCAGCGCTGGGACGCCGCGGTTGTTCCTGGAGGCCTTCGCGCACCCGGACGGACGTGCGGTGTTCGCGCCGGTGACGCCCCGCCGTCGTGCGCCGTCGGGCGTTTCCGCGGGCTCGGCCGGCTCCTTAGGTTCCGGGGACGGCGGTGGGGGCGCCCCGATGACCCTGGTGACCGGACGCTGGCTGGAGCATTACCAGTCGGGAGCCCAGACCCGGCGTGTGCCCGCGTTGGTGGACGCACGGCCCGAGGCGCGGCTGCAGCTGCATCCCTCGGCAGCCGCGGCGCAGGGCATCGACGACGGCGGCCTGGTGCTCGTGGCGAACGGCCGCGGTGAGGTGCTGTGCCGCGCCGACGTCAGCCCGGACATCCGCCCGGAAACCGTGTTCCTGCCGTTCCATTTCGCCGGGGTGGAGAGCGCGAACCGGCTCACGGAGGCCGTAACGGACCCCGTCTCCGGGATGCCGGAATTCAAGACCAGTCAGGTCTGGGTGCGGCCGGTTGCTGCCGGTGCCTCCGCCGTGGCCCTGCAGAGGGAAGGTGCCTCATGAGCGAGCGTGTTGTGGTGGTGGGCTTCGGCCCGGTTGCGGCGAGGCTGATCGATGAACTGCTGCCCGCGGTGGCGTCCGGACTGCTGGAGTTGACCGTGGTCGGCGAGGAACCGGTGGCCGCCTACAACCGGGTCCTGGTGGCGGACTTGGGCGTCGGCCGGACCAGCGCGGACGCCCTGGCCCTTGCCGATGCGGCGTCCCTGGTGGCCGCGGGCGTCGATGTCCGGCTGGACGTGCGGGTCCGCCGGGTGGACCGGGCCCGGCGCCGGCTCCTGCTCAGCGACGGCAGCACCCCGCGCTATGACCGGCTGGTGTTCGCCACCGGCGCCCGGCCCGTGATTCCCAGCCTCACCGGGCTGAACCCGGATCCCGGCCAGCCCGCTCTTCCGCCCGGGGTGACCGCGCTGCGCGACCTGGGTGATGCGGCGGCGCTGCACGCAGCGGTGGCCGGCGGCAAACGCGTGGTGGTCCTGGGCGGCGGTGTCCTGGGCCTGGAAACCGCCCTGGCCGCCGCCGAGGAGGGCGCCACCGTGACCGTGGTGCACAATGGCCCGTTCCCGCTGGGCCGCAGCATCGACCGCGGCGGCGGGGCCGTGCTGGCGGCGTCGCTGCGGAACTGCGGGGTGCGGATGGCCGGTAATGCGCGGTCCGTGGGCGTGGAGACGGACGACGACGGCGGCTTCTCCGCGCTGCTGCTCGACGACGGCTCCGCGATCGACGGGGACCTGTTGGTGCTGTCCTGCGGCGTGCGGCCCCGCGTTGAGCTCGCGGAGGGCTGCGGGCTGCCGACGGCGGCCGGCATCCTGGTGGACCACCGGCTTCGCGCGCACCACGAGCCGCACGTCTTCGCCGTCGGGGACTGCGCGGAGGTCCGCTGCCCCGATCCGGACTGCGTGGACTGCCGGGCTTCCCTTGGGCCGTCCGGACTGGTGGGGCCGGGATGGCGGCAGGCCGAGTGGCTGGCCGGCTACCTCACGCTGCTGGCGTCCGGTGCTCTTGCGGAGGCTCAGGCGATGCCGCCGCTACCTTCGGAACAGCCAGCCGTGGTGGTGCTCAAGGCGCGCGGGCTGACCATGGCCGTGGCCGGTGACGTCACCGCGGATCCTTGGGACGAGGAGGCGCTGTGTTCCGGGTCGGCCACGGACCGGCCACGGCTGCAGGTCTCGCAATGGGCCGACCCCGAGCACGGCCGCTACGTCAAAATGTCCACCCGCGCCGGGGTACTGGAGGGTCTGGTGGCCGTTGGGATGCCCCGCACCGCGGCCGAGCTGGTGCAGCTCTTCGAACGCGGTGCGGAACTACCGGCGGACCGGTCGCTGTTGCTCAGGCTGGACGGTCCGGAGGCTAATACCTCGCAGGCCGCCCACGACCCGGCGCGGACTGTTTGCCGCTGCGCGGGGGTCAGTGGGACTGCCATCGCTTCGGCCGTTTCCTCCGGCTGCTCGACGGTTGCCGAGGTCTCCGCTACCACCCGCGCCGGCACCGGCTGCGGCAGTTGCCACGACGAGATCAGGGGCCTGATCGAAAAGCACTTCCAGGCGGCGGTGGCGTAGGGGCTGGTCCGGTGAGGGTGCGCTGACGTCGCGGACCTAAGTCCGGCCTGAACAGCTGGTAGCTTATGACAGCGGCCCAGTCTCAGGCGCCGCCTTCCTAGGGGGGAAATTTTGAAGAAATCACTCGCATTTGTCGTGCTCACCGGGCTTTTGCTCACCGGATGCGGCGGCAAGCAGATGTCCGCACCATCTGCAGCAACACCCAGCATTTCCGCAGCCGCGGCTGTGGAAGGCTCCATCTCCGTTCCCGGCCTGGTCGGGATGACGCTGGACAAGGCCACGAACCAACTGCAGGATCTGGGCCTCAAGGTCAAGGCAACAGACGTCGACAACGGCAAGTCGATCGTGGTCAAAAGCAACTGGACGGTCGCCAGCCAGGGCACCGCGGAGGGCACCAAGGTAAACAAGGGTGCGACCGTGGAACTGGGGGTGCATCACCTCACCGACTCCACCCCGACGCCGACTCCTACGCCGACTCCGGTAAAGGTCGTCGAGGCTCCGCCCGCACCGGTGGTCCCGGCCGCTCCCCCGGCGGTGGCCGAGCCGCCGGCTCCCGCCTACGTTCCGCCGGCACCGGCCTATGTCCCGCCGGCACCGGTTCAGGCTCCGCCTGTCTATGGCGGAATCATCTGCAAGGACGGCTACGCATGGCCCGGAACCACGCGCCAGGGCGCGTGCCACGGTCACGGAGGCATCAGGAACTAGCTCGAGAAAGGTGCCGGGCCGGCCTGCCGGCCCGGCACCTACACCTCGGTCAGACGTTCCTGACAGCTGGGCGAGACGACCCGCAGCGTGCTGGCCGGGTTGGCGACGAGGGCTGCGGGCGGCCTGACCGGACGCCGCTCGAGGTTACCGCCGCAGTTGGGACACGCCCCGTCGCGGAAACGGGCGACGCAGCCCGGGCACCACGTGCACTCGAAGGTGCAGATGTAGGCCTCGTCGGTGGGCGCGATGTCCCGGTCGCAGCATTCGCAGTTCGGTCGGATTTCAAGCATGCGACCAGCCTACCGGCCAGTAACTGAGACGTGGCGCGGCCTTCGACTTGGCAGATACTTGGCCTCTGGATGCCGGCCCATTGCTTCAGCTGTTTCTTCCCCGGTTGCTCGACGGTTGCCGAGGTCTCCGGTACCACCCGCGCCGGCACCGGCTGCGGCAGCTGCCACGACGAGATCAGGGGCCTAATCGAAATAAACTCCAGGCGGCCGTGGCGTAGGGGATCTGGGTGCCTTGAAGCTGGGCAGCAAGGATGTGCCGCTGCGACACTGACCGTCGACGCCGAATCGGCCCGATCGCAGTGGCCACAGAGGTTTATTGGTCCCGCGCCTAGCCGTCTCGGTCGAGCGGTACTGATACGATGCGCAAGCGGCCGCTGGGGCCGCCATTTACGTTTCGGGGGAAACCGTCTCATGCGCAATAGAAATCTTCTCCGCCTGTCCGCCGGCATTGCAGCGGCTGCATCCCTGATGGGCGCCGCAGCTCCGGCCCAGGCATCCAGCAGCGAAGGCGCTACAAAGAGCACCACCAGCACCTGCACCGAACTCGCACCCGATATCACCACCTGCCTCACTATGGAGGAGCGCCGCAACGTGGTAGTCACCCCGTCCGGGGTTGCCGTCTTGCAGGGTTATCGCGAATACACGGACTCCACAACCTTCCCCGATGGCACGCAGTCCAGCCAAGGAACTCGGCGGTACGTCTCCGTCTTCGGTTCCTCCGTTCAGACACCCGACGGGGTCCTCTACTACGATGCCAAGGTCACTCGGGTCGACGGGTCAGATGTCCTCTCCTTCCCCGACGGACTGACCTGCGTCCTGGACACCAATTTCGTGGAAGCCAATGTAAGCGGCGGCTACAACCACAGCACGGGCGTCTGCACCACCAACTAATACCCTCCCCGCTTGAAGGCCCGCTCCCGTTAGGGGGTGGGCCTTTCTGCACCACGGCTGGGTCGTCATTCCGGCGCGTCGTATAGAGACGGGATTGCGTACCGGCCTGGGCCGAGGTGTGCACACCTAGCCTTAATTGCCACGCTCGCGCCGCGACGCAGGCATTCTTCCACTGGTCCCCACGTCCCCGCCGGGCTTCAACTGGCACAGGTTCTGGTCGTCCGGCTGCAGGGACCGCGGGTCGCCCCGGGCACCGCGCACACAGCGTGAAACGGCTCTTGACGGCGGAGTCCGGACAGCATGTGATGGACGGGAACTGATCCTGGACCACCCATCTGCCGGACGCCCGCCGTCCGGAACGCCGAAAGGACAACGAATGTCCCTGCTCGACTCCGCCCTCTGGAACGGCAAGATCTACCTCAACGGCTGGCGGGACGGGGGCGGCGGGACCGGCACCGCCGTCGAGCCGGCCACGGGCGAGGAGCTGGGCAGCTACGGGGTCGCCTCGGCGGACGACGTCCGGGAGGCCGCCGCCACGGCGGCGAAGGCTCAAAAGGAATGGGCTGCCCGGAATCCGGAGGAGCGTGCCGCCGTCCTGCGCCGCGCCGGGCAGCTCTGGGAGGAGCACGCCGCCGACATCCAGGACTGGATCGTCCGCGAATCCGGCGGCATCCCTCCCAAGGCCGGCCTGGAAACGCACATCGCCGCCAACGAATGCTACGAGGCCTCCGCGCTGCCCTCGCTGCCGGCCGGGGATGTCCTGACCTCCAACGAAAACCGCTGGTCCTTTGCCCGCCGCCGGCCCGTCGGCGTCGTCTCCGTGATCTCCCCGTTCAACTTCCCGCTGATCCTCTCCATCCGCGCCGTCGCCCCGGCCCTGGCCCTCGGCAACGCCGTGCTGCTCAAGCCGGACCCGCGGACCACGGTGTGCGGCGGCGTCAGCGTCATCCGCATCTTCGAGGAGGCCGGGCTCCCGCCGGGGCTCCTCTCGCTGCTCCCCGGCGGCGCGGAGGTGGGTGCCGCCGTCGTCGAAGCCGAGGAGGTGCGCGTGATCGCGTTCACGGGTTCGACGGCGGCCGGCCGGAAAATTGGCGAGACCGCCGGCCGGCTACTCAAGCGCGCCCACCTGGAACTGGGCGGCAACAACGCCCTGATCGTCCTGCCCGGTGCGGACATCGCCAAGGCGGCCTCCGCCGCCGCGTTCGGGTCCTTCATGCACCAGGGCCAGATCTGCATGGCCGCCGGCCGTCACATCGTGCACGAGGACATCTACGACGAATACGTCGCCGCCCTCTCCGAGAAGGCCGCGCACCTGCCCGTGGGCGACCCGAAGAGCGGCACCGTGGCGCTCGGCCCGGTGATCGATGAACGCCAGCTGCAGCGGGTGGACGGGATCGTCCGGGACGCCGTCGCCGCCGGCGCGAAGCTCGCCGCGGGCGGCACCCACGACGGCCGCTTCTACCAGCCGGCCGTGCTGGTGGACCTGGACACGGACAGCCCCGCCTGGAAGGACGAGATCTTCGGCCCGGTGGCCCCGGTGATGAAGTTCTCCACCGTAGACGAAGCCGTGGCCCTGGCCAACGACAACGAATACGGCCTCTCGATCGGCATCCTGGGCGATGTGGGCCTGGCCATGACCATCGCCGACAGGCTGGACTCCGGCAAGGTCCACATCAACGAACAGACCGTCTCCGACGAGGCCAACTCCCCCTTCGGCGGCACGAAGAACTCCGGCAACGGCTCACGGATCGGCGGCCATCACGCCAACATGGAGTCCTTCACCGAGATCCAGTGGCTCACCATGCGGCCGGACATCGCGCCCTACCCGTTCTAGGAGCGGGCCACCCGCGCGGCGGCGGTCTCCACCAGGGCCTCGAGCCAGTGCTGGTGCTGCTTCTCGATGCTGCGCCGGACCACCGGTCCCAGCAGCGTCGCGAGGACGCCGCCCTGGACCTCCTCGGTGACGATCAGGGTGCCGCCGTCGTCCGTGCGCTGCAGGTCCCAGCGGTGGTAGCCGGTGGAGCCGCGGCCGGCGCCCTCCCAGCCGAGCCGGGTGCAGGGGGCGAACTCGCGGACCGTGCTGGCCACGCGCAGGCCGAAGGTGGTCCAGTCGAACCGGGACGAAGCCTCCAGTTCCGTGCCGCCGCCATCGAGCACCACGTCCTTGGCATTGCGGTACCAGGCCGGCCAGCGCGGCGCCTCGATCAGCAACGGCCAGAGCTGCTCCGGCGCCAGCTCGGTGCGGAGCTCGTTATAGGCGTACACCCGGGCCGAGGCGGGGTCGAAGCCGGCGGGCCAGTCGGTGGTGGGGTTCATTTGCTGCTCCTGAACTGAAGGCGAAGGTAGGCGTCGAAGAGGCCCGAGCCGAGGAAGCGGCGGGACTGGACGATCGCCTTGGCGGCGGGGGTGACGGTGTAGCGGGACCGGGGCTTGCGGGCCGTCGCGGCGTGTTCGACGACGGCGGCCACGGCGTCGGGCTCCGCGGCCAGCAGCGGGGAGGCGTAGGAGACGGCCATCTGCTCGTCGGCCGCGGCCCGGAGCGGGGCGTACGGGCCGCCGTCGGCGCCGGAGGAGGCCAGGGTGCGGGCGGCGGTGGCGCCGAAGCCGGTGCGGATCAGGCCGGGGGCGATCAGGGAGGTGCTGATGCCGAAGGGCGCCGTCTCGAAGCGCAGTGCGTCCGTGATGGCCTCCACGGCGTACTTGCTGGCATGGTAGTAGCCGCCCACCGGGAAGGTGACGCGGCCGCCCATGGAACCGATGTTGATGATCCGGCCGGAGCGTGCGGCGCGCATGCCGGGCAGCACCAGCTGGATCATCCGGGAGAAGCCGAAGACGTTCGTCTCGAACTGGCGGCGGACGGCGTCCAGGTCCGCTTCCTCGATGGTGCCGTATTCGCCGTAGCCGGCGTTGTTGATGAGGATACCCACGCTGCCGTGCCGTTCCTCCACGGTGCGGACGGCCGCGGCCATGGAGTCCTCGTCGGTGACGTCCAGGGGCAGGACGGTGGCGCCGGCGTCGGCGAGTCCGGCGAGGGTTTCGGGCCGACGCGCGGTGGCGTAGACGGTGAAGCCGGGCCGTTTGAGCAGCCGTTCGGCGGCGGCCCGGCCGATGCCGGAGGAGGCTCCGGTGATCAGAACTGCGGTGGTCATGGCTGGTCCTTGGGTTCGTTGGGATAGATGGTGAAGCCTGCGGTGAAGATGGCCACGCCGCGGCGCAGCCGGTCCGGGAGCGCATCTGGGGCGGCGACGCCTGCTTCTAGGCCGCGGGTGAAGGCGAACAGCATTTCGGCCGCGTCCCGGGCATCGGCGCCGGGATAGGCCTCCTGTACGGTGCGGGTGAGCAGGGCCAGCATCGCCTCGTCGTACCGGCCCAGCGCCTCGGGCGCGAGCCGGGTTTCCACACCCAGCAGCTCGGCGGCGTGTGCCGGGCTGTCCCGCCAGATCCGCATCACCAGCTCCAGCTTGGCCAGCAGGATTCCGGCCAGCCGCTCCTCCGGCGCCGTGCCGGCCTCCGCGGCCGCCTCCGAGGCGGCGAGGGCGTCGGCCAGCAGGCGCTCGACCAGGGCGCGGAAGACGTCTTCCTTGCTGCGGAAATACTGGTACAGCGCGGGCCGGGAGACTCCGGCCTGCCCGGCGATGTCGTTCATGGTGGTGCGGCGGGCCCCGTGCCGGGTGAAGCACACGTAGGCCGCCTCGACGATGTCAGCACTGCGGTCGCTCATACCTGACACTTTAGGCAAAAAATGTCAGAATGTAAACCATGGTGCCGCAGGACCAGAGGGAAGACGGTTAAACGCCGGACGCCGGCGACCCCGTAAGGGGCGCCGGCGTCCGGACCGGGGGCGGAGCGGTGCTACATGTGCACGTGCAGACGGCGGGCCGCCTCGGAGATCGATCCGCTCAGGGACGGGTAGACAGTGAAGGTGCTGGCGACGTCGTCGACGTGCATCTTCTGGGTCACGGCCAGCGAGATCGGGAAGATCAGCTCGGAGGCGTTGGGGCCCACGACGACGCCGCCGATCACGGTGCCGGAGCCCTTGCGCGCGAAGATCTTGATGAAGCCGTCGCGGTGGTTGCGCATCTTCGCGCGGGCGTTGCTGCGCAGCGAGAGCTTGACGACGTCGCCCTGGTATTTGCCGGAGTCGATGTCCGCCTCGGACACGCCCACGTTGGCGATCTCGGGCGAGGTGAAGATGTTGGAGGCCACCTGGTGCAGCTTCAGCGGGGCGACGCTGTCGCCGAGGAAGTGGGCGATGGCGATCCGGCCCTGCATGGCGGCGACGGAGGCCAGCGCCAGGACGCCGGTGCAGTCGCCGGCGGCGTAGATGTTCGGGGCGGTGGTGCGGGAGACGCCGTCGACCTTGATGTGGCCGCTCTCGGTCAGCGCCACGCCGGCCTCCTCCAGGCCGATCCCGGCGGTGTTCGGGATGGATCCGACGGCCACCAGGCAGTGGCTGCCGCGGACGGTGGAGCCGTCCGCCAGGGTGACCACCACGCCGTTGTCCGTGCGCTCCACGGTCTCGGCGCGGGCCCGGGACAACACGGTCACGCCGCGGCGTTCGAAGACGCCCTCGAGGACCTCGGCGGCGTCCGCGTCGGAGCCGGGCAGGACCCGGTCGCGGGAGGAGATCAGAGTGACCTTGGAGCCCAAGCCGTTGTAGGCGGAGGCGAATTCGGCGCCGGTGACGCCGGAGCCCACCACGATCAGTTCCTCGGGCAGCTCGTCCAGGTTGTAGATCTGCGCCCAGTTCAGGATGCGTTCGCCGTCCGGGCGGGCGGTGGGCAGTTCGCGCGGGTGGGCGCCGACGGCGAGCAGGACCGCGTCCGCCTCGACCGTCTCCACGCCCTCCGCGGTCAGGACCTCGATCGTGTGGTTGTCGAGCATCTTGCCGGAGCCGAGCATGATGCGGACGCCCTGGCCCTCGAGGCCGCGCTGGATGTCGGCGGACTGCTGCCGGGCCAAGCCCAGGAGCCGGTCGTTGATGTGCTTGAGGTCCGCGCGCATGGTGGGCATGCAGTCGCCGCCGTCGACGTCGAACTTCACGCCCAGCTCCCCCGCCTCGCCCACGCGGGTCATCAGGTCCGCGGTGGCGATCAGGGTCTTGGAGGGGACGACGTCGGTAAGTACGGCGGAGCCGCCGAGGCCGGCGCGTTCGATGATGGTGACCTGCGCTCCCAGCGAGGCGGCGACCATGGCCGCCTCATAGCCACCCGGCCCTCCGCCGAGAATCGCGATACGGGGTGCACTGAAATCGGGATGCGTAGTCACAATCATCCATTGTCCATCATCCGGACCGGCGCCACCAAGCCACGGTGCTGGGCAGCGCGGGGGCGGCAGGGTAGCTTGTTCCAGTGAGCAACACGGAATTCCTGAACACTGACCCCTTCGACGCCGCCCGCGCCGCCGCCGACTACATCGCGGAGGAGACCGGCGTCGACAGCCACGACATCGCCCTGGTGCTGGGCTCGGGCTGGGGGGACGCCGCCGAACTGATCGGCGAGACCACCGCCACCCTGTCCGCGGACGAGGTCCCGGGCTTCTCCGCCCCGTCGGTGGTGGGCCACGTGGGCACCATCCGCTCGGTTCTCACCCGCGAGGGCAAGCGCGCCTTGGTGCTCGGCGCGCGCACGCACTACTACGAGGGCAAGGGCGTCCGCGCCGTGGTGCACGGGGTCCGGACCGCCGCCGCCGCCGGCTGCAAGACCCTGGTCCTGACCAACGGCTGCGGGGGCCTGAACGAAGACTGGGCTCCCGGAACCCCGGTGCTGATCAGCGACCACATCAACCTCACCGCCACCTCCCCGCTGGAGGGCGCCACCTTCGTGGACCTGACAGACCTCTACTCCTCCCGCATCCGTGGCCTGGCCCGCGAGGTGGATTCCAGCCTGGACGAGGGCGTCTACGCGCAGTTCACCGGCCCGCACTACGAAACCCCGGCCGAGGTGCAGTACGCCAAGCGGATCGGCGCCTCCCTGGTGGGGATGTCCACCGCGCTGGAGGCCATCGCCGCTCGTCACGCGGGCATGGAGGTCTTCGGCATCTCGCTGGTAACCAACCTCGCCGCCGGCATCAGCCCGGTACCGCTGAGCCACGAAGAGGTCCTCGAGGCCGGCCAGGCCGCGGGCCCGCGCATCTCCAAGCTGCTCGCGGAGATCATCGCCAAGCTCTAAGCCGGCCGGCTCAGCCTGCCGCCAGCTGCGCCACTGTCCGGGCCCGGTCCTCCGGAAACCGCCGCTCCATCGAGTCGGCGATCCCGGCGATGGTCTGCCGGGCCAGGGTCTGCCGCCACACCAGTTCCGCCTGCCGCATCGTCTGGGAGACCAGGCAGGACCGGGTGAAGTCGTCCCGCGTCGCGGCGCCCGGGAGGTTGCCCAGGATGCCCTCGCAGCGGAAGGCCGGTTCCTGGCCCTCGATGGCCAGCACCACGTCCAGGACGGTGATGGCATCCGGCCGCCGGGCCAGCGCGAACCCGCCGCGCGGGCCGGAGACCGAGACCAGGATCCCGTCCCGGACCATCGCCTGCAGCTGCTTGTTCAGGTAGGCGGCTGGCAGGTTATACAGGGCGGCGATCCGGCCGCTGTTGACGGCCTCGCCGGCGGGGGTCCAGGACATGGCGACGCACGCGTGCAGCGCCCATTCCACCCCTCGCCCCATCCTCATATTCCAGACGCTATGTGTCCGGAAATTGGGGTGTCAACGGGCCGAGGGGCCCTGTGGGGGTCTCCTGCGGCAATCCTGAGCCAGCCCTGCGGAGGGTCCGGACGTAATGGAACTGTAAGGCCGCGCGCGCTTGTCGCGGCGCGCCGGCCCCCGGTTTGCCGCTAGTTTGGTATTCATGACGTCTTCCGATGCCGCACTGAACGATCTCCTGGGCGAAGCCCGCGCTTGGGCCGGACAGGACCCGGATCCGGCCACCGCCGCCGCCCTGGCCGAGCTCATCCGCCTCACCGAGGAGGGCGCTCCCGGCGCCCGCCAGGAACTCGCAGACAGCTTCAGCGGCACCCTGGAGTTCGGCACAGCAGGCCTCCGCGCCGCCCTCGGCCCCGGCCCGAACCGGATGAACCGCGTAGTGGTCCGGCGCGCCGCCGCAGGGCTCGCCGCCTTCCTCACCGGCGCCGTCGGCCAGGCCGTCGCCGGCACCCGGCCGCGCGCCGTCGTCGGCTTCGACGCCCGGCACAACTCGGACGTCTTCGCCCGCGAGACCGCCGCCATCTTCACCGCCGCCGGCATCGAGACGTTCCTGATGCCCGCCGCACTGCCCACCCCGCTGCTCGCCTACGCCGTCCGCGCCCTGGACTGCGACGGCGGCGTGATGGTCACCGCCAGCCACAACCCCCCGCAGGACAACGGGTACAAGGTCTACCTGGGCCGGCACGCCGTCGAGGAATCCGGCCGCGGCGCCCAGATCGTGGCACCGTACGACGCCCGGATCGCATCCGAGATCGACGCCGTCGGCCCGCTTGAGTCGATCGCCCTCGCCGGGGAGGGCTGGACGGTCCTGGAGCCCTCCATCGCCGCCGACTACCAGGCCGCCGTCGCGGCGCTGGTGATGCCGGAGCACTTCCCGGCCCGCGACCTGAAGATCGTCCTGACCCCCATGCACGGCGTGGGCGGGGAAACCGCCGTCGCGGTACTGAACGCCGCCGGCTTCGCGGACGTTACCCTGGTCACCGAGCAGGCCCTTCCGGACCCGGACTTCCCCACCGTCAGCTTCCCCAACCCGGAGGAACCCGGCGCCCTTGACCTGGCGCTGGAGACCGCTGCCCGGGTGGACGCGGACATCGTGATCGCCAACGACCCCGACGCCGACCGCGCCGCGGTGGCTGCCAAGGACCCGGACACCGGCGCCTGGCGGATGCTGCGCGGCGACGAGGTGGGCGCCCTGCTGGGCGCGCACGTCGTCGCCCGGCTCGCGGCCGACGGCGGAGACGGACAGGGTAGCGCTGTTGCGGGCGCCGCACAGGACGGCGAAAACGCCGGCGTGTTCGCCAACTCCATCGTCTCGTCCCGGTTGCTTGCCCGCGTGGCCACCGCCGCAGGCTACGACCACAAGGAAACCCTCACCGGCTTCAAGTGGATCGCCCGCGTTCCGCACCTGCTCTACGGCTACGAGGAGGCCCTGGGATATTGCGTGGCACCGTCCCTGGTCCGGGACAAGGACGGCATCTCCGCCGCCGTGCTGATCGCCGAACTCGCCGCCGCGGCCAAGGCCGCCGGCCGGACCATCTTCGACACCCTCGACGAGCTGTACCTGGTGCACGGCCTGCACGCCAGCGACCAGCTCAGCATCCGGGTGGCGGACCTGGGCCTGCTGGACGCCATGATGAACCGGCTGCGGGTCAGTCCGCCGGAATCCTTCGGCGGCTCCGCCGTGGAGACCGCCGCGGACCTGGCCGAGGGCAGCGAACAGCTCCCGCCCACCGACGGCCTGCTCTACCTGACCCGCGACGGCAGCCGCGTGATCATCCGGCCCAGCGGCACCGAGCCGAAGCTCAAGTGCTACCTCGAGGTGATCCGGGGCGTGGAATCCGCCGCCGGCCTGCCCCAGGCCCGGCAGGAGGCGCGCGCAGCGCTGGACGCCGTGCTGGCGGACGTGCGCGAGGCCCTGGGCCTCTAGGACCTCGGCGCCTCTCGGGGCTAGAGCCGGATTTCGATGAAGCCGTCGACGGCTCGTGCCGGGTAGGTTGCCAGCCGCAGCTCCGGGTTGCCGAGGCACTCCCCGGTCAGCAGGTCGTAAACCTCCTTGTGCAACGGGGACGCCAGGGTCCGCCGGGTCCCCCGCGATCCTGTAATCCCCCGGGCCATGACGTGCGCGCCGGTGGCCGGATCGGCGTGGTCGACGGCGAAGACCTCACCGCCGGCCGTGCGGAACACGGCCACCTGCCGGCCCGCGACCAGTGCCGCCTCACCCCAGCCTGGCTCCAGGTCCTGCACCGCGCAGATCCGGTGCCAGCTGGTCCCGTGCGTTCCCGCCATCTGCTCCGCAAAACTGCGGGCCGCGTCATCCAGTACGGCAGTCATCCGGGGCTCCTCCCTGCTTGCTTTCCGGTTTCCCGGCCGCCACTGCGGCCATTCCTCCACGCTAGGACCGTCGTGTAACGGCCGCATACAGCCCATGTGTCCGGCCGGTAAAAGAGACCTCACCCGGGCCGAAACCCGTCCGTGATGCAGAAGTTAAGACCACGAAACATTCGGGAAACTGACGCGAAACTGCCGCTGCCTAGGCTGGCCGGAGATGTTGCAGCACACCGCCTGCGGCCCAACGAAAGGCCACCCGTGACCGGACAGACCGCCAGCCCCCGCCCCTCCTCCCCCGCATCCGCCGAGGCGCGCCGCGTCGTCGTCGCCGGCGGCGGCCCCGCAGCCCACCGCTTCGTGGAGGCCATGCACGCCCGCGGCCTGGCCGGCTGGCAGATCACCGTGCTGACCGAGGAGGCCCACCTGCCCTACGACCGGGTGGCGCTGAGCAAGGCGCTGACGGATACCGCCGTGGACCTCACCCTGGGCGAGCCCTCCCTGTGGGACCACGGGGCGCTCACGCTCCGCACCGGCGAGCGCGCCACCGCCATCGACACCGCCGCGAAAACCGTGCAGACCGCCGCCGGCACCGTCTACCCCTACGACGAGCTGGTGGTCGCGACCGGCTCGGACGCGGCCCGCCTGCCCATCCCGGGCGCCGAACACACCCACGTCTACCGCACGCTGGAGGACGTCCGGGCCATCAACGCCGAAATCGCGAACCTCACCGCGGCGCTGGGCCGCACGGTCAACGCCGTCACCATCGGCGGCGGGTTGCTGGGCCTGGAGGCGGCGGCCGGCACCGCCCAGCTCGGCGCCAACCCGGTCGTCATCAACGGCTCCCCCTGGCTGATGAACACCCAGCTGGACGAGGGCGCCGGACAGGCCCTCGGCCGGCTGATCGAGGCCAAAGGCTTCACCGTCCACTGCGGCGTGTTCCCCGCCGAGGTGCTCTCCGACGACGCCGGCCGGGTCACCGGCGTGCTGCTGGCCGACGGGCGCGTGATCGACGCCGACATCGTCATCGCCGCCGTCGGCGTGCGGCCCCGCGACGAGCTGTTCAGGGCCGGCGACGGCGGGCCGCAGCAGTTCCGGCTCGGCCCGCGCGGCGGCGTCGTGATCGGCGAGGACTGCCGCACGGAGGTCCCCGGGATCTGGGCGATCGGCGAAGTGGCCAATTTCGGCGGCATGTGTCTGGGCCTGGTAGCGCCGGCGAACACGATGGCGGAAATCGTCGCGGACCGGCTGCACGGCGGCGCCGCGACCTTCCCCGGCTTCGACACCGCCACCAAACTCAAGCTCTCCGGCGTCGATGTCGCCAGCTTCGGCGACGCCTTCGCCCGCACGGACCACGCGCTGGAGATCGTCTACGCGGACCCGGCCCGCGGCGTCTACCAAAAGATCGTCACCACCGACGACGCCACCACCCTGCTCGGCGGGATCTTCGTCGGCGACGCCGCCCCGTACACCGCGCTGCGGCCGCTGCTGGGCCGCGCACTGCCGGCCGAACCCGGCGCCTACCTCACCGCGTCCGGCGGCGGAGTCGACGCCCTCGCGGCCGAACTGCCCGACGACGCCATCCTCTGCTCCTGCAACAACGTGGCCGCCGGGACCATCCGCGACGCCGTCAACGCCTGCGGCACCTGCGAGGGCAGCGAACCGGTCCGGGACCTGCCCGGGCTCAAGGGTTGCACCCGCGCCGGCACCAGCTGCGGATCCTGCGTCCCGATGCTCAAGAAGCTCCTCGACGGCGAACTCACCAAGTCCGGCGTCGAGGTCTCCACGGCGCTGTGCGAACACATCGGATTGTCACGCCAGGAACTCTTCGACGCCATCCGGGTCCTGGAACTGACCTCTTTCGAGGGCGTCATGGACCGCTACGGCAGCGGCGAGGGCTGCGATATCTGCAAGCCCACCATCGCCAACATCCTCGCCAGCCAACACGGCGCGTACGTCCTCGACGCCGGCCGCGGCACCCTGCAGGACACCAACGACCGGGCCCTGGCGAACATGCAAAAGGACGGTACCTACTCGGTGGTGCCCCGGATCGCGGGCGGCGAGATCACGCCGCAGAAGCTCGGCGTGATCGCCGCCGTCGCCGAACAGTACGGCCTGTACACAAAGATCACCGGCGGCCAGCGGATTGACATGTTCGGCGCCCGGCTGGAACAGCTCCCGGAGATCTGGAAGCTGCTGGTGGACGCCGGGTTCGAATCCGGCCAGGCCTACGGCAAGAGCCTGCGGACCGTGAAGTCCTGCGTCGGGTCCACCTGGTGCCGCTTC
Organism: Arthrobacter sp. BPSS-3; assembly: GCF_044628475.1. Taxonomy (NCBI): domain Bacteria; kingdom Bacillati; phylum Actinomycetota; class Actinomycetes; order Micrococcales; family Micrococcaceae; genus Arthrobacter; species Arthrobacter sp. BPSS-3. The sequence continues at coordinate 104,902 of NZ_JBIMMV010000004.1, read as the reverse complement.
GGGGTGCAGGATTCGGTGGCCATGGCCATCCGCCTGGAACTCCGGTACCGCGGCCTGCGCAGCCCGCACAAGCTGAAGATGGGCGTCTCCGGCTGCGCCCGCGAATGCGCCGAGGCCCGCGGCAAGGACGTCGGCGTGATCGCCACCGCGGACGGCTGGAACCTCTACGTCGGCGGCAACGGCGGCGCCACCCCGGCGCACGCGCAGCTTCTCGCCAAGGACCTCGACGACGAGACGCTGATCCGCTACATCGACCGCTACTTCATGTACTACATCCGCACCGCCGACCGGCTGCAGCGCACCGCCCGCTGGCAGGAGGAGCTCGACGGCGGCATCCGCCACGTCGAGGACGTGGTGGTGCACGACAGCCTGGGCATTGCCGCGGACCTCGAGGCAGCCATGGCCAAACACGTGGACACCTACGTCGACGAGTGGGCCGAGACCCTGCGGGACCCGGACCGGCTGCGCCGCTTCCGCTCCTTCGTCAACGCCCCGGGCCAGGTGGACGACTCCATCACCCTCGTCCCCGACGACCGCGGCCAGATGCGGCCCGCCACCGCGGAAGAAAAACGCTCCCGGCTGATCGCCACGACCATCCCCGTCAGGTCGGCCGGCCCCGCCGCCGGCGAACCCACCGAAAGCAGGGTCTAAGCATGCAGCTCAGCATCGAACTCACCGGCCGGACCGTCCTGGTGGCCGGCTCCGACGCCGCCGCCCGGCAGGCCGTCCTGCGCTACCGGGCCGCCGGCGCCGTCGTCAGCCGCCTCACCGGCCCGGACGCCCCGGCGGCCGCGGGTCCGCTGCCCTTCCTGGTGGCCGCGGTGGACGACGGCCAGCCCGGCTGGCCGGCCCGCCTGGACCGGTTCCGCGCCGCCGGCGTGCCGGTCGCCGCCGAACCGGCGGCCGGCCCGGCCGGGCACGTCACCCTGGTGGGCGGCGGCCCCGGCGCCGGGGAACTGCTCACCGTCGCCGCGGTGGCCGCCCTGCGCGACGCCGACGTCGTCTTCTACGACCGGCTGGCACCGCACCAGGACCTGCCGTCCCTGACCACCGCAGAGCTGGTGGACGTGGGCAAGACCCCCGGCCACCACAAGGTCAGCCAGGGCGGCATCGAGGAGTTGATGGTCAATGCCGCCCTGGCCGGCGCGAACGTGGTCCGGCTCAAGGGCGGAGACCCGTACGTCTTTGGCCGCGGCGGCGAGGAGGTGGCCGCCTGCGTGCGCGCCGGGCTGCCGGTCCGGGTCATTTCCGGGGTCACCAGCGCCGTCTCCGTCCCGGCCGCCGCGGGCATCCCGGTCACCCACCGCGAGGTCAGCCGCCTGTTCACCGTGGTCTCCGGCCACGCCCCGCTGACCGAGGACGAGCACCGGCACCTGACCGGGCTCGGCGGGACCATCGTGGTGCTGATGGGCATCGGCACGCTGCACCAGCTGGCGGCCGGGCTGCGCCGGGCCGGGATGGGCGCGGACATGCCGGTGGCGGTGATAGAGCGCGGCTACCAGCCCGGCCAGCGCACCACCATCGCGGACCTGGGCGGCATCACGGCGGCCGCTGCCGGCTGTGGCAACCCCGCCGTCCTGGTGATCGGTGAGGTGGTCCGGGTCGCGGAGGCGAACCGGGGCTGCGACGCCGCCGCGGCCGAACTGGACCGCCTCGCGGCGTCCCTGGTCGGGGCGTGAGCGCCGTGATCGTGAACAGCCTGCCCGTCACCGCGCCCGCCACCGCCACGGAGGCCTCCGACCAGCCGCTGGAAGGGTTCCGGATCGGCGTCACCTCGCACCGACGCTCGCAGGACCTGATCGAGGCCCTGGAACGCCGCGGCGCCGAGGTGCTGCACGCACCGGCGCTGAAGATCGCCCCGGTGCGGGAGGACCACCGGCTGATCGAGGACAGCCGCGCCATCATCGAGGCCCGGCCGCAGCTGTGCATCGCCACCACTGCCTACGGCATGCGCCGCTGGTGCGAGGCGGCGGACAGCTTCGGCATCGGCGACCAGCTGCTGGAAACCCTGGGCGCCACCCGGATGTTCGTCCGCGGGCCCAAGGCCCGCGGCGCCGTGCGCGCGGCCGGCCTGGCCGACGTCGGGATCAGCAGCGACGAGACCACCGCAACCCTGGTGGACATGCTGCTGGCCGAGGGGGTGCGCGGGAAGACCGTCGCCGTCCAGCTGCACGGCTACACCGACGTCCGGCAGCTGGAGCGGCTCCGGATGTCCGGGGCAAACGTCATGACCGTCACCCCCTACCGCTGGGTCAAGCCCGAGGGCGCCGGCCGGCTGCCCAAGCTGATCGAGGCCGCCTGCAACGGCAGCCTCGACGTGCTGACCTTCACCTCCGCCCCCGCCGTCGACGCGCTGTGGAGCACCGCGCACGAGATGGGCCTGTACAAGCAACTGGTCGCGGCGCTGAAGACCACGGTGGCCACCGCCGTCGTCGGCCCCATCACCGCCCAGCCGCTGGTCGACGCCGGCGTGCAGCCGCTGGTGCCGGAACGGTTCCGGATGGGCGCGCTGATCCGGCTGGTCTGCGAGCACCTGGCCCTGAACCACGTCCGCCGGCTGGACACCGCCGGGGGCGCGGTGGAGCTGCGCGGCCGGTCGCTGCGGATCGACGGCGAGCCCGTGGAACTGGCGCCCGCGCCGCTGCTGCTGATGCGGGCGCTGCTGGGGGCCGGCGGCGCCGTCCTGTCCCGGGAGTCGCTCTCCGAGCTGCTGGAACTGCGCGGCTCGGTGCACGCGCTGGACATGACCGTCAGCCGGCTCCGGTCCGCGCTGCCGGACGCCTCGCTGGTGGAAACCGTGGTGAAGCGCGGCTACCGGCTCCGGGTGTGAGCCACGCCATTACCAGCTGGTAACAATTGGCGAACAGGGAGCGAAAATACCGCAACACCGCAGAAACGTGCGCGAAAAACCGGCCTCCTACGCTGGGGAACAACAGAAACAGGGGCCACACCAGCAGGCCCGCCAGCGAAAGGGCCAGCACATGTCCGCACCGAAATCCTCCGCCACCAGCACCGCCTCCACCACCGTGGCCTCCTCGCCGCGGATCGTGATCGCCGGGGCCGGCCCGGCGGCGCAGGCCCTGGTCCGCCAGCTCACCCGCACCCCGTTCGGCGGCGCCATCACGGTCCTCAGCAACCGGGACGACGCCCCGGCGGAGCTGCTGGAGCTGGCCGTTCTCCCCCAGGTCTCGGTCCGGTTCGGCCAGCCCGCCAGCTTCATCGACGCCGAGCAGCGGCGGGTGACGACGGCGGACGGCCTCGAATTCGGCTACGACCAGCTGGTCATCGCCACCGGCTCGGCCCCGGCGCTGGCCCCGATCGAGGGCTCGGGCCGGTGCCTGAGCTACTCCACGATCGACGACGCCGGCACCCTCGGCGACGCGGTCAAGGACGTCACCCGGGTCCTGGGCCGGCGGCCGCTGGGCATCCTGGTGGGCACCGGCACGGCAGCGGGACAGGCCGAGGCGGTGCTGCGGGCCCGCGGCGTCCGCCCGGTCCGCACCACGCTGCGGCCCGCCGCCGTCGTCCCCACCCTCGCCGGGTCCGTGCTGCCGGCCTCCGGGATCGTCTTCGAGGACGGCTCCAGCATGAGCGGGGACCTGGTGGTCCTCGCCGAGGAGCGGATCTCCCGGGACGCGCTGGCCCGCACCGCCGGGCTGGCCACCGCCGCCCAGGGCGGGATCCTGGTGGGGGCCGACTACCGCACCTCCGTGCCCGGCATCTGGGCGATCGGCGACGCCGCGGCGCTCGACGGCGTCCGGCTGGGCCTGTTGGTGGCCGCCGGTTCCGCCGCCAGCATCTGCGCCGCCGGGCTCGTGCAGGCCTGCCTCCAGGTCCCCGTCGCGGCCGCCGCCTGAGCGGGCTTCCTACCCCGAGACAGTGTGGTCCCATATGGCAAGATGGTGCACTGAGAAGCCACGACGCGCGCCGCGTCAGCAGCCGGGCCGGCCATGATCCGTCCCGTCAGGAAAGGGACCACCATGAGCAACGACGCCACCACGGCCGGGGCCTCCGGCACCGGCCAGGACCTCCACCACGGCACCGGCAACATCGCCGCGTTCATCGACCACACCCTGCTCAAGCCGGAGGCCGGCGAGGCCGACGTGCTCAAGGTCTGCTCCGAGGCCGCCGAGTACCAGTTCAAGTCCGTCTGCGTGAACCCGATCTGGGTCAAGACCGTCAAGACCGCCCTCAAAGGCTCCGGCGTGCTGACCTGCTCCGTGATCGGCTTCCCGCTCGGTGCGACACCCAGCGACGTCAAGGCCTTCGAGGCCCGCGGCGCCGTGCTCGACGGCGCGGACGAGATCGACATGGTGATCAACATCGCCGCCGCCCGCGCCGGCGACAAGGGCGCCCTGGTCGATGACATCCGTGCCGTGGCCGAGACCGTCCACGCCGGCGGCGCCATCCTCAAGGTCATCATCGAGACGTCCCTGCTGGACGACACGCAGAAGGTCCTCGCCTGCGAGGCCGCCGTCGAGGCCGGCGCCGACTTCGTCAAGACCTCCACCGGCTTCAACGGCGGCGGCGCGACGGTCGAGGACGTCACCCTGATGCGCCGCACCGTGGGACCGGACCTGGGCGTCAAGGCATCCGGCGGCGTGCGGTCCCTCGCCGACGCGCAGGCTATGATAGCTGCTGGTGCAACACGTATTGGCGCCAGCTCCGGCATCGCGATCGTCAAGGGCGAACAGGGTTCGTCCGCGTACTGACCGCCCCGCCGGAACCACGCCGCCACAGTTTTTACAGCCCCGCGGGGCCGAGGAGGAACGAATGTCCAGCAACAACGGCAAGACCGCCAAGACCCCCAGGTTCGAGAACAACCTGGCATCCAGCGTGGTGCTGTTTGTCATCATGATGGCGCTCTTCTTCGGCGCCCTGTACTCGCTGTCGTTCCTGACCCTGGGCAACCCTTGGCCGATGCTTGCCTGCCTGGTGCTGTTCGCCCTGGCGTTCTGGATCCCGCAGACCATCACCGGCCGCTCGGACTCGGCCGGCGAACACTAAGCCTCGTCCAACGCACTGAAGCCCCGGTCCGCCGGGGCTTCCGTCGTTTAATGGCCGGTTCCAGAAGGGCGCGGCGGATTCGGACCCGCGCACCCCGGACCCGAACCGCAGCGGAAATGTGCCACGCCGACGGGCAGGTTGCGGCTAGCTTCCCGTGCCGAGCAGACGGCCGACGACGGCGGAGCCGAAGGCGACGGCCGCCGGGAAGTGGCCACGGGCGACGTCGACGGCGGCGACGCACATCCCCACCATGGCGTAGGCGCCGACCGGGATCAGCACCAGCCACTCGCGCCGCGAACCGGCACGGCCCAGGAGCGGGATGGAGAACGCCCCGTTGGCTTTCCAGACGTCCTTGACCAGCGGCAGCCTCCGCAGGAACTTCGGCGGTTTGACCACGATTGGCCACAGCAGCGGCACTCCCCCGGTGGTGATCATGTCCCCGAGGATGTGCACCAGCACGCCGGTCAGCATCGACACCGGCAGCCAGGACCACTGATGCGGGGCGAACCAGGTCACCAGCCCGGCCATGGTGAGCGCGAAGATCCAGTTGCTGACCACCCCATACTTGGGGAAGAGCTTGAGCGCCTTCGCGGCGATGTTGATTAGGAACATGCACAGCAGCCCGGCGCCCACCGAGAGCAGGCCCCAGTCGGTCTGCAGCTGGATCTTCCCGGCCAGCGCGGCCAGCAGCACGAAGAACGCCGCCCCCAGCACCGAGTGGGTGCCCTGGCGGTGGCCGCCGGAGGCGTTCTCGATCCCGACGGCGATCAGGTTCGACAGCGGCGGCAGCGCGTGCGCCACCGTGGACGAGCGGTGGTCCCAGTCGCAGATCAGCGCCGTCCCCGCGGTCGCCATCCCGCCGATGACGATCCCGGCGGGATCCAACGGGTACCAGCCGAGCGTGTACGGCCCGGTCGAGGCAATAGCCACCCACGCCGCGGCACCTGACGCGGCGTGGTGTCCTCCCATCACGGCCTAGCCCGCGGCGGGCGGGGCGTCGGTGAAGATCGCCTCGATCACGCTGTTGGCCCAGGCCAGGATCTCGGCGTCCTGCAGGTCGCGGCCGCCGATCCGGGCGGTCTTGGGCTTGGGAATCAGTACCGCGTCCAGGGCCGGCTTGGTCTGCGAGCCCGGGTACATGCGGGCCAGCCGCATCTGCTTGGACTCGGGCAGCTGGGCGGGCGAGAACTTGATGAAGTTCCCCTGCAGGGCGACGTCGGTGAGGCCCGCCTCGCGCGCCCCAACCCGGAAACGAGCCACGGCCACGAGGTTCTGGGCGGGCAGCGGCAGCTCCCCGTAGCGGTCCACCAGCTCGGCCTCGACCTCCTCGATCGCCTCGTTGGTGAGCGCCGAGGCCAGCTTCCGGTACGCCTCCAGGCGGAGCCGTTCGCCGGGAACGTAGTCGTGCGGCAGGTGCGCATTGACCGGCAGCTCGATCTTCATTTCGGCGGCCTTCTCCTCGGCCTCGCCGCGGTAATCCGCCACGGCCTCGCCGACCAGCCGGATGTAGAGGTCGAAGCCGACGCCCTGGATGTGGCCGGACTGTTCTCCGCCGAGCAGGTTGCCGGCGCCGCGGATCTCGAGGTCCTTCATGGCCAGCTGCATACCGGCGCCAAGCTCATTGTGGGTGGCCACGGCCTTGAGCCGCTCCAGCGCCACCTCGCCCAGCGGCTTCTCCGAGGGGTAGAGGAAGTAGGCGTAGGCGCGTTCCCGGCCGCGGCCCACCCGCCCGCGCAGCTGGTGCAGCTGCGAGAGCCCGTACTTGTCCGCGCCGTCGACGATCAGGGTGTTGGCGTTGGAGATGTCCAGGCCGGTCTCGATGATGGTGGTGCAGACCAGGACGTCGAAGCGCTTCTCCCAGAAGTCCACGATGATCTGTTCCAGCCGGCTCTCGGACATCTTGCCGTGCGCCACCTCCACGCGCGCCTCGGGCACGAGTTCGCGGATCTTCGCGGCGGTGCGCTCGATCGTGGAGACCCGGTTGTGGACGAAGAAGACCTGCCCCTCGCGCATCAGCTCGCGGCGGATCGCGGCGGAGGTCTGCTTGTCCGTGTACGGGCCCACGTAGGTCAGCACCGGGTGCCGCTCCTCCGGCGGGGTGGCCAGGGTGGAGGTCTCGCGGATGCCGGTCAGCGACATCTCCAGGGTGCGCGGGATCGGCGTCGCGCTCATGGCCAGGACGTCCACGTTGGTGCGCATCTTCTTCAGCGCCTCCTTGTGTTCGACGCCGAAGCGCTGCTCCTCGTCCACGATCACCAGGCCCAGGTCCTTGAACTCGAAGTCCTTGGACAGCAGCCGGTGGGTGCCGATGACGACGTCGACCGCGCCGGTCTTGACGCCTTCGGCCGTCTCCTTGGCCTCCTTGGCGGCCTGGAAGCGGGACAGGGGCCGGACCCGCAGCGGGAACCCGGAGAACCGCTCGGTGAAGGTCTCGTAGTGCTGCTGGGCGAGCAGGGTAGTGGGCACCAGCACGGCCACCTGCTTGCCGTCCTGGACGGCCTTGAACGCGGCCCGGACGGCGATCTCGGTCTTGCCGTAGCCGACGTCGCCGGAGACCAGGCGGTCCATCGGGATCTCCCGTTCCATGTCCGCCTTGACCTCGTTGATGGTGGTCAGCTGGTCCGGGGTCTCCACATAGGGGAAAGCCTCCTCCAGCTCGCGCTGCCAGGGCGTGTCCGGGCCGAAGGCGTGGCCGCGGGAGGCCATCCGGGCCGAGTAGAGCCGGATCAGCTCGCCGGCGATCTCCTTGACCGCCTTGCGGGCCTTGGACTTGGTGCTGGCCCAGTCGGAGCCGCCCATCTTGCTCAACACCGGGGTGTCGCCGCCGACATAGCGGGTGACCTGGTCCAGCTGGTCGGTGGGGACGAAGAGCCGGTCGCCGGGGGCGCCGCGCTTGGACGGGGCGTACTCAAGCACCAGGTACTCGCGCACACCGTCGCCTCCACCGGCCACCTTGCGCTGGATCAGCTCGACGAACCGTCCGATGCCGTGCTGTTCGTGCACCACGAAGTCCCCGGCGAGCAGCTGCAGCGGGTCGACGGCGTTGCGCCGCTTGGAGGGCATCCGCCGCATGTCCTTGGTGGACCCGGCGGACGTGCGGCCCAGCAGGTCCGCCTCGGTCAGCAGCGCCGTCTTGAGCCCGTCCAGGACGAAGCCGCGGCCCACGCATGCGGTGGTGACCTCGATCAACCCCGGCTGCGGCTCCGCTTCGAGCGTCTCGACCCGGGCGCAGGGGATGTCGTTGTCGTGGAACAGCTCGGCGAGGCGCTGGGCGGGGCCGGGGCCCTCGGTGGCGACCACGATTCGCCACTGGTCGCGCACGTGCGAGCCGATGAAGTCCATCATCTCGGCGACGTCGCCCTGGTAGCCGCGCGGTTCGCGGGCGTGCAGGTTCACGACGTCGATGTCCGGCAGCAGCTCCTCGTCGCTGGCCAGGGAGCTGATCGACCACCAGGACACCTGGTGCTCCAGCGCGGTGGCGCGGGTCTCGGCCAGGGACCGGAAGCTGGCCGAGTGCAGCGCCTCGGACGCGGCGGCGCTCAAATCCAGCGGTGCAGACCCGCCGTCGGACGCCGTGGACCAGGCCGCCTCGAGGAATTCCTCGTTAGTAGCGGCGAGGTCGTGGGCGCGGGTGCGGACCTTCTCGGGTTCGATCACGACGGCGATCGAACCGGCCGGGAACTGGTCCACGAACGGAACCATCGAATCCACCAGCACCGGGGCGAGGGACTCCATGCCCTCGACGGCAATGCCGCCGGCGATCTTCTCCAGCATGTCCGCGGCGGCCGGCAGCTGGGACTTCAGCGTCGCGGCGCGGGACATCACGGAGGGGGTGATCAGGATTTCGCGACACGGCGGGGCGTGCAGTTCGGTGGGGTGGTGCACTCCGGGGGCGGTCAGCGAGCGCTGGTCGGCGACGGCGAACCAGCGCATCTGTTCGACCTCGTCGCCGAAGAACTCCACCCGGATGGGGTGGTCCTCGGTGGGCGGGAAGACGTCCAGCATGCCGCCGCGGACGGCGAACTCGCCGCGCCGGGTGACCATGTCCACCCGGGCGTAGGCGGCGGCCGCGAGGTTCTTCACCACCTCACCGAACGGGGCCTCCTGACCCACCGTCAGGGTCACGGGCACCAGCTCGCCAAGCCCCGCCACGATCGGCTGGACGACGGCGCGGACGGGGGCGACGACGACGCGCAGCGGCGTGCCGGAGGCCTCCGGGTGGGCCAGGCGGCGCAGCACGGAGAGGCGGCGGCCGACGGTGTCCGAGCGCGGGGAGAGCCGCTCGTGCGGGAGGGTCTCCCAGCTGGGGAACTCGGCGATGCTGCCGGCGGGCAGGAAGGCGTCCAGGGCCTGCACCAGGTCCTCCGCCTCACGCCCGGTGGCGGTCACGGCCAGCACGACGGGGGCAGCGGTGCCGCCGGTGTCGGACGCGAGCAGGCCGTCCGAGACCTCGGCGAGCAGGGCCGCGCGCAGCCCGGCCGGGGCGCTGAGCTGGTAGCCCTCGCTCCGGGCGGAGACCGGCCGGGATGCCTCGGCCTGCACCCGGGCGAAGGTTGAGTCCCGGGCGAGGACGCGCCGCAGGCCGGAAAGTGAGGGGCCGGGAAGGCTCATGGCGGAAACTCCTGAACTGATCGCTGACGTGCAGGCAACACGAATACCCGGAATTCGCAAGAATCCCGGGTGATTCCAGCCTACCGCCACCGGAGCGGACCGGGCACCCGGGGGCTAAGCTGGCAGGACGGGCCCGGCCCGTTTCCGGCTCCCCATCCACGCCTGTTTCGTGGCAGCGGGGACGTCCGGCGGGCCCGCCGCTCCGAATGGCTAATATCCGCAACGAGAAGGAGCCACCCGCAATGACCGGCATCCCCCTTACCCCGCACCCCAAGACCGTCCTGGTCACCGGCGCCACCGGCTACATCGGCGGCCGGCTGGTCCCCCGGCTGCTGGAGGCCGGGCACAGGGTCAAAGTCCTGGTCCGGACGCCGGCGAAGATCGCGGGCGTGCCCTGGCTGGAGCAGGTGGAGGTGGTGCAGAGCAGCCTCGACGACGGCGGGGCACTCAAGGCTGCCCTGGCCGGCGTCGACGTCCTCTACTACCTGGTCCACTCGATGGCCGGCGGCTCCGGCTTCGAGGCCAAGGAAAAGGCGATGGCGGCGCTCACCGCAGAGGCGGCCGAGTCCGCCGGCGTGGACCGGATCGTCTACCTCGGCGGCCTGCACCCCTCCGGCGCCGAACTCTCCACCCACATGCGCTCCCGCGAGGCCGTGGGCAAGATCTTCCTGGACAGCCCCGTGGACGCCGTCGTCTTCCAGGCCGGCGTGGTGATCGGCTCCGGCTCCGCGTCCTTTGAGATGATCCGGCACCTGTCCGAGACGCTGCCGCTGATGCCGGCCCCCAGCTGGGTGCGCAACAAGATCGAGGCGATCGCCGTCCGCGACGTGCTCTACTACCTGGTCGGCGCGGCCTCGCTGGAGGGCCCGATCAACCGCACCTTCGACATCGGCTCCCGGCAGGTGCTCACCTACGCCGGGATGATGCAGGAGTACGCCGCGGAGGCCGGGCTGCCCTACCGGATGGTGCTGGCCCTGCCCGTTCCGGCCCCGAAGCTGGCCGGCATGTGGGTGGCCCTGACCACGCCAATCCCGCTGTCCATGTCCCTGCCGCTGGTGGAATCTCTTCAGCACGACGCCGTGGCGCGCGAACACGACATCGACGACTTCATCCCGCAGCCCGACGGCGGCCTGACCCCCTACCGCCGCGCCGTCGCCCTGGCCCTGGGCCGGGAACGCGACGGGCAGGTGGAGACCACGTGGGCGAACGCGGGCGCCGACGCCGACCCGTTGCCGAGCGACCCGGAGTGGGCCGGGCACCGGGTCTACGTGGATGAGCGCAGCTACTCCAGCCCGGCGGCCCCGGACCACGTCTGGACCATCATCGAGGGCATCGGCGGGCAGAACGGCTGGTACTCCCTGCCGCTGGCGTGGAGCGTCCGCGGCTGGCTGGATAAGCTGACCGGCGGGGCCGGGCTGGCCCGCGGCCGTCGCCACCCGCGGCTGCTGGCCGAGGGCGAAGTGGTGGACTGGTGGCGGGTGGAGCGGATCGACCGCGGCCGGCTGCTCCGGCTCCGTGCCGAGATGCGCGCCCCGGGCCGGGCCTGGCTGGAGCTCATGGTGGAACCGGAGGGCAACGGCAGCCTCTACCGGCAGCGGGCCATCTTTTTCCCCAAGGGGCTCAGCGGCAAGCTCTACTGGCTGGCTGTGCTGCCGTTCCACAGTCTGATTTTCCCCGCCATGTCGCGGAATATCGCGGCGGCGGCCCAACGGCTCGCAGAGACAGAACCAGAGGCGAAACCAGTGCCGGAACCGGAACGGGCGCCGAAGACCGAATCGGAACCGGCCGGGCCTAACGCGTAAGATGTTTGGAGCCCGAAACGACCCCTTCCACCCCCTGGAGGACCCTAATGGCCCTGAGCGCATCCACCACCCTTCCGCACACCGTCGAGAGTGTCACGGCAGTCTTCGCCAACGAGGACTTCCTGCGCCACACCAGTGAACTGGTCGGCGGCACCCTGGAATCGTTCGCCGTCGATGGCGATACGGCCGGCGCATTCAACACCACCACCGTGCGCACCATCCCCACGACCCGCATGCCGGACATCGCCCGGAAGTTCGTCGGCGAGAGCCTGAAGGTCACCCAGCTTGAGAGCTGGGGCGCCCCGGCGGCCGACGGTTCGCGGGAAAGCAACATCTCCCTCAAGGTTGCCGGCGCCCCGCTGGACGTCACCGCCGTGCAGCGCCTCGTGGCCGAGGGCGGCAGCACCCGGATCGAGTTGGAGGGCACCGTGTCCTCCTCCGTGCCGTTCCTCGGCGGGAAGATCGCCGACGCCGCCGAGCCGATGGTGGGCAAGGCCCTGAACATCCAGGCCACCCAGGCGCAGGCCTGGCTCGAAAGCCACTAGGCCATGCAGCTTCCCGTCCTCGCCGCCGTCGTCCTGATCATCGCCGGCATCTGGTCGCTGGTGGTCTGGCCGCAGTTCCTGCGCCGCGTGCGCAACGATCCGCGGGCCCGTGACGCCAATGGCAAGGCCACCCGGTTCCTGACCGTGCACGTGGTGCTGGTCAGCATCTCGATGGTGCTCGGTGCGGCCACGGCCGGGATCGGGATCGCCGGGCTCTTCTGATTCCGCGGTCCCTTCCGGACCCCACCCGGCCGTCGCGAAATGTGAGTAGGTAACCCGCTCACGTAAGCGGCGGCCGGGTCTTTTTTTGCGTGGACCGCACGCTGTTTCCGGCCGCCGGCCCGCCGTCCAATGGTGCTATGGACATGGATGGAATGGAACGGGTCTGGCACGGCAGCCACCGGAAGCCGGGCGGACGGAACTGGTCGATGTACACCGCGCTGGCCATGATGGTGCTGCTCTTCGGCATCATCGCCAGCTACGTGCCCTAGCTCTCCTGCCGGCCCAGCGCCTGGGTGAGGGCGTCCTCGGCGGCAACCCAGGAGAGCATGGCGCACTTGACCCGCGCGGCGTAGCGGGACACACCCTCGAACGCGGCCGCGTCGCCGAGGATCTCCGGATCCGCGGCCACCTTGCCGCGGGAGCGCAGCACCTCACGGAAGCTGTCGATGATGCGCTGCAATTCCGCCGTGTCCAGGTCCTCGGCGAGCTCGGTCAGGACCGAGGCGGACGCCATCGAGATCGAGCACCCCTCACCGTCCCAGCGGAGGTCGCTGACCTTCCCGCCGGCCACGGACACCCGCACGGTAATCTCGTCGCCGCAGGTCGGGTTCAGCTGGTGCGACTGGCCGGACGCGGCCCCCGCGGGGAACTCCGCCCCCGCATCCAGGCCGTTGCCGTGCCGTTCCTTGGCGTGCTCGAGGATGATTTGTTGGTACAGCTGGTCAAGGCTCACGGGCGGTCCTCAGGCGTTGAAGTAGGGACGGACACCGGCGACCGCGTCCAGGAACGCGTCGACGTCGTCGGTGGTGTTGTACAGGTAGGTGCTGGCGCGGGTGCTCGCCGTCAGGCCCAGGCGGCGGTGCAGCGGCTGGGCGCAGTGGTGGCCCACGCGCACGGCGATGCCGCGGCTGTCCAGGAACTGCCCGACGTCGTGGGCGTGGACGCCGGCGACGTCGAACGCGGCCAGGCCGATCCGTTCCCGGCCGGCGGCGGGGCCGAGGACGCGGATGCCGGGGATAGCCTCGAGGCCCTCGACGAGCCGCTGGCCGAGCGTGGCTTCCCAGGCGTGGATCCGGGCCAGGCCGGTCTCGGTCAGGTAGTTCGCCGCGGCCGCGAGCGCCACCGCCTGGGAGATCCGCTGCGTTCCGGCCTCGAAGCGCTGCGGGCTGGGCAGGAAGCCGGCACGGTCCATGGTGACCGTGGTGATCATGGACCCGCCGGTGAGGAACGGGGGCATGGCGTTGAGCAGCTCCGAGCGGCCGTAGAGGCCGCCGATCCCGGTGGGTCCGAGCATCTTGTGGCCGGAGAAGACGGCGAAGTCCACGTCCAGGGCCTTGACGTCGAGCTCCAGGTGCGGGGCGGACTGGCAGGCATCGAGGACCACCAGCGCGCCGACGGCCCGGGCCAGCGCGACCAGGTCAATAACGGGGTTGATGGTGCCGAGGACGTTGGAGGCATGGGTGAAGGCCAGGACCCGGGTGCGGGGGCCGATCAGCCGGGCGGCTGCCTCCAGGTCCAGGGCACCGGAGTCGTCCACGGGGATGTAGTGCAGGGTGGCGCCGGTCCGGGCGGCGAGCTGCTGCCACGGGATGAGGTTGGCGTGGTGCTCCATCTCGGTGACAACGATCCGGTCGCCGGCGCCGAGGGCGAACCGGGCGGCCTCCGCGGGCGCGCCGGGCAGGGAGGCGTTGAGGAAGGAGTAGCTGAGCAGGTTCAGGCCCTCGGTGGCGTTCGAGGTCCAGATCAGTTCGTCGTCCCCGGCGCCGATGAACGCGGCGACGGTTTCCCGGGCGTCCTCGAAGACGTCGGTGGCCTCCACGGCCAGGTGATGGGCACCCCGGTGCACGGCGGCGTTGCGCTGCTCGTAAAACTCCTGCTCGGCCTCGAGGACGCTAATGGGGTTCTGCGAGGTGGCCCCGGAGTCCAGGTACACCAGCGGCTGGCCGTTCACGGGCCGGTTGAGGATCGGGAAGTCGTTGCGGATCCTCAGGACCTCGTCGTTCCCCAGGGCCGGGGCCGGGCTGGGCAGGTGGGCTGGTGGTGCAACCATGGGTGGAACTCCTGATCGGCAGTCGCTGCGTCGGCTGCCGACGGCGGGTGAGCGCGGCGTGGGCGGCCGATTACGTTACACAGATTTAGCCTAATTATTCCACGGCCCGGCCGGATGCCCCACGGAGGGCCCCCTTACCGCCGAAACTTACCGCCGGAACGCGGGGCGCTCCCGGGCTTCTCCCCCGCGTTCCGGGCAGCCAAAGGCCACGTGCCGATCAGACAAGCGCCCTGTCCCGGGCAGCCAAACGCCCCACCGGCGGGCCTTGGGTTCCCGGGCGGGGCGTTTGATTCCTGCGTCTGCCGCCGGATGGACCTGGCGGGAGACCGTAAAGGGAGCCGGCGGCGGCTGGGGGGAGAGCCTCGGTCTCAGAAGGCTCTGACGCCGCCGGCTCCGTCTAGGGGGTACGGCTGCCGGTTGGGGGCACCGTACGATTCCATCGAAGGAAGCCGGATGAAGCGAAAGCCAAGTGTGTGGAGCGTTGTCCTTTCGGGCCGTTCCCTTGACTGAGTCAAGTTAATCAAATCCCGCCGGTGCTCCACACGAGTAGGACTTACCCGACTTCCCTCCGCCGCTACCCTGCCGAACTACTTAGGCGTACTCCCGGCCGGCCGGAGCGTCGGCCGGGAACTACGCAGGACCTCCCGGTGGCCCCGTCCCCGGCCCAAATCCGGGTCCCGGCGGGGTGAGGAAGTCCGGTTCTGCATCGACGAGTTCTGAGCGCCGGCTGACGCCCAGTTTGGCGAAGACCCGGTACAGGTGGCCCTCCACCGTGCGGGTGGAGAGGGTCAGGGCGGCGGCGATCTCGACGTTGCTGGCGCCCTGGCTGACGAGCCTGAGGATTTCGGCTTCCCGGGCCGTCAGGTCCGCGTGGTGGTCCCCATGGACGATGTTGATGCTCTCCGACATCCCGGCCGCGACCATGCGGTGGTGGACCTTGCGCTGGACCACCGTCAACTTCCACTTGTGCGGATCGTTTTCCAGACAGCGGGCGGCCTGCTGGGCGGCTTCCAGGGCCAGGAGCAGGTAGCCGGCGGCCAGCGCCTCGTCGCTGAGGGTACTGAGCGCGGTGGTGTCGGAGTCGGCCACGGCGCGGGCGAAGGCGCGCAGCAGGGAGCCCTCGGGCCCCTCGATCGCGGCGCTGCTGAGGGCCAGCGCCTCCGCGGCGGCCGGGTCGCCTTCGCGCACGGCCAGCCGCCGGATCTCCGTCTCGACACCGAACAGGCCACGGTCTCGGGCACCGTCCGCCAGCCGGTCCAGCCGGTGCTGCCGGGCGGCCGGGCCTGCACCGCCGTCGTCCGCGGCGGTGCAGTAGGCATCGGCGAGCAACCGCAGCGGGGCCGGCCCGCCCAGCGGTTCCGCACGGTAGGCACGCGCATTGGCGGCGGCGTCGTCGTTCCGGCCGACGACGAAGGCGGCGTAGGCCGCGAGCGCGTGGGCCAGCGGACGCAGCCGCCACGGGTCGGCGACGGTCAGCTCCTCGACGCCGATCAGCAGTTCGGCCAGGCTCTCCGGGAACCGGCCCTGGCGCAGGCGGGAGAAGCCGCGCACCAGGTGCAGCAGCCCGCCGCTGTAGAGCAGTCGGAAGGGCAGGGCCGCGGCGTAGCCGTCCACGGCGGCGGCGAGTTCGTCCCACTCCCCCGCCCGGACCAGGTTCAGGCAGTGCCGGGCGAGCAGGTCCTCACGCACCAGCGGCAACGCGGCCGTCGCCGGGCCCGCCTGCGGCCATGCCTGCCGGTCCGTCCCGAGCCCGGTCACCACCTGCCCCCGCACCGACTGCAGCTCCGCCACCCGGAATGCCGCGGGGACGCCCAGCTCCTCCGCCACGCCGGGGAGGTTGGCCAGGGCTGCCCAGCGGCGCTGCAGCTCCCCCGCGGGCTCGTCGTCCTGGCCCAGCAGCAACCGTGCGGCGAGACCGGGCGCCTCGGAACCGGACCACTCCGCCGCGGTGTCCCGGTCCCCGGCGGTGTCCTTCTCCCTTGCGACGTCGTCGTCGCCTGCCGGGCCTGCCGGGCCGGTCTCCGGGGCAGCATTTCCCAGCCGCGCTGTCAGGAGGGCCGCCAGGTAGGAGGGTCGGCCGTAGGGAACGGCCCGCGCGGACCTCAGCTGCCCGGCGGCGGCCTCCGTCCGGCCCAGGAGGTACTGCGCGTAGGCCAGCTGGATCTTTGCCTCCGGCGCGCGGTCACCCCCGGCGGCGGCGGTGGCGGCACGGAGCGCGGTGACGGCGTCGAGGGCGGCGTTCGCCCGTGCGGCGCCGTACACCAGCTCGGCGGGGGCGAGCTCGGCGCCGGCGTCAAGCGCCCAGCGGAACCGGTTGAGGTAGGCCTCGGGGTGGCCGTCGCTGAAGCCCGGCAGTTGCAGCAGGCTGGCCCGCAGCCCGGCGCTCCGTCCGGCGGGGACCCTGCCGCGGACGATCTCGCCCACCATGGGGCTGGCCGGCCGGACCAGCCGCTCCTGGTCCCTGGAGACGGCAATGATCCCGGCCATTTCGAGCGCGTCGACGGTCTTGGGGTTGCTGAAGCGCAGGATCTCGCCGAGCGAGAGGGGTCCGGCGAGGGAGACGATCGCGGCCACGGTCTGTTCCTCGGCGGGCAGGGACCGCACCCGGTGGTCCACCAGGTCCGCGGCCGGTACCCGGGCCAGATCCGGGGGCGCCAAGAGGATCCAGGTGCCCCGCCGCAGCCCGATGGAGCCGGTCTTTTGGGCATACCGGAGCAGGGACATAAGCATGGCCGGCAACCCGGCGGTGACGGTGCCGAAGAGTTCACTCAGCCAGGGCGAGACGTCCGCCCGCAGCGCCTGCTCGCAGAACTGGTGCACCTCGGAGCGGGTGAGCGGGGCGAGGTCGTACTTGGCGATCAAGCCGTCGTCCCAGAGGGCCAGGAATTCCTCCGGCGTGGACGGGCCGGTCCGGCAGGCGGCCAGCAGCCGGGCGGCCCCGGTCGCCACGGCCTGGGCGATCAGCCGGACCGTCCCGGCGTCCAGGTCCTGGGCGTCATCGATGACGAAGAGGGGTGGGGCGGGGCTGTGCTTCAGGCGCTTGGTGAAGGCCCGCGCGACGGCGGCCGAAGAATCGAGATCGTGCACCGGAAGGTCGGTCAGGACGGGGCCGAGGGCGCCGAACGGCACGGCGGAGAGCATCGCCGTCGGGGCGAGCCGGATCACCGCGCCGCGGCCGGGAAGGTCACGCAGGATCTCGCGCACGACGGCGGTTTTCCCGGACCCGGCGACGCCGACGATGAGCGCCCCGGAGCGTTCCTCGTCCCGCAGGCACGCCACGGCGTCCCGGACTACACCGGACCTGCCGATGAGTGCCATCTGGTCCGTGAGGCTTTCCACCCAGGTCCTTTCCCCGCTGGCGGCTGGCGGCCGCCGGGCCCGATGAGCTGTGGCGCCCCGCTAGCCGATGCGGGCGTTGCCGGTGGTTCCGGCGATGGCATCTTTAAGTTCGGACCGGCTCGCCAGATGGAGCTTGGCGTACACCTGGTAGAGGTGGCCTTCCACGGTCCGGACCGAGACCTGCATCTGTTCGGCGATCTTGCGGTTCGACGTCCCGGCCGCGGCCCGGACCGCGACCTCGCACTCGCGTGCCGTGAGGATGGACGAGGTCAGGGCCTGGACGCCGTTGCGGGGTCCGCCGAAGCGTTCGTCCAGCATGTGCTCGGTGCGCTGGGCGACCCGCAGGGCGATCCGGTTGCCGGCGTCGTTGGCGCAGGTGACGGCCTTGCGCGCCACGTCCCGGGCGAAGACGGCGTCTCCCGCGGCGTCGGCATCCTTGGCCACGGTCAGCAGGGCCTCGCTGGCGGCGTCCTTGACGCCGTTGGCCAGGCGCAGGCAGAGCATTGCGAACTGGCCCGTGACGCTGCCGGCCAGGCCGCCGAGCTTCTGGCTGGCCTGGCGGTCGCCGAGCCGCGCGGCGGCGGACTGGAACAACAGCGCGGTGGCCACGGCTCCCGCCTCGGAGTCGGCGTCCGCCTCGGCTGCCAGGGCGCGGATCGCGGCGGCCCGCTGGCCCAGTTCCGCGGTGGCCCCCAGCTCGAAGTAGCGGGTGAGCCGCGCGGTGAGCCACGGGGCCGGGTGTTCCAGGGCGGAGAGTTCCGCCAGCTGGACCGCGGCCTCGTCGGCGTTGCCGTGCAGTCCGTTGGCGTAGGCGCAGGCGGCCGTCGCGAGCCCGGTGAGGGGGTCCCGGTCGTTGGTCCGCAGCTGCCAGAGCCCGGCCTCGAGGCCGTGCAGGGCCTCCTCGAGCCGGCCCGCGTGCAGGCTGATGAGTCCCTCACCGATCTCGAACATGCCGCCCAGGCGTGAATGCGGGTCCGGCACCTCGGAGGTGAGGGCCAGGAACTCGCCGGCCTCCTTGAACCGGGCGGAGAGCAGCATCAGCAGGAGCATCCGGCCGCGGAGTTCGCGCAGGTTCCGGTCCGTCATGGGGACCGTGGCCGCGGCGGAGAGGACCTGCTTGGCCAGGCCGGTGGCGCCCAGGACGTTGCCGGTCACCGCCATGGCCTCGCAGAGCAGGCCGCCGGCGACGACGCCGGATTCTGTGCTGAGGTCCGCGACGTCGAGGTCCTCGCGCATGGCCAGCACGTCGGTGTACCGGCCCTCCTGGACTGCCAGCCGGGCCTCGGCCAGCCGAAGCTGCGCCGCCGCGCGGTGTCCGGCGTCGGTCTCGGCGTCAGGCCGGTCCGCGAGCGACGGTCGCAGGTCCAGCACCCGTCCGGAGGCGGCGGGGGCCGTCCCGGGGCCTCGGTGTTCCAGGTCGGCTAGCAGGATGTTGACCCCCACCCACTCGGGGGCGGTGAGGTCGGGGCCCTGGCCGCCAACCAGCGGGTGCAGCAGCCGGCGTGCGGCCTCGTCGTTGCCGAGGCCCAGGTGGGCCCTGGCGGCTTCGATGACGGCCGCGGGCATCTCCGCCAGTTCCTCGACCGCGTGCAGGAAGCGCAGGGCGGCGGCGGGATCGGAGGAGTCGTTGGCGCGCCGGGCCGCCGCGAGGGCCAGCTCCGGGGTGATCTGCTCGCCGCAATCCAGCGCCCAGGCCACCCCGGTGGGGCCGCCGGGTTCGAGGCTATTGGCGGTTTCCTGCACGGCGGTGAGGCGGCGGCGCAGTTCGGCGCTGCGGCCCGGGGGGACGACGCTTCCGACGATGGCTGCGGTCACGGTGTTGGAGACCCGGACGGTCGGCGGGTGCTCGTGGCTGACCTGGATGAGGCCGCGTTCCTGCAGGGTGTCCATGTCGTGGGGGTTGAAGATGCTCATGAGCGTCTGCAGGGACACGGCACCGGCGAGCGCCAGCAGTTCGAACACGTCCCGCTGGCCGGGGCTGAGCCGGTTCAGGCGTGCCTTGACCACGTCCCGGACCTCGCCGGTGAGCGAGATCGGGCGGCGGCCGAGAACCCAGGTGCCGTCCTGCTTGGCGATCGCGCCCAGCTTGATCTGTTCGCGGGCCAGGGAGTGCAGGAAGAGTGCGTTGCCGCCGCTGGCGGTCCAGAGGGCGCGGGCCGCGGCGTGCGAGAAGTGGCCGCCGTACTCCTGGTTGAGGGTGGCCGAGGTCTCGGCGAAGTCGAACGGCTCCAGGTCCACGCGGCGCAGGAGGTCGTCCTTCCACAGGCCCATGATGTCGCCGCCGACATGCGGCAGGTCCACGCAGGCGGCCAGGAGGGTGACGTGGCCGCCGGCGCTGAGCTGGGCGACCATCATGCAGGAGAGGTCGTCCAGGTCGTGGGCGTTGTCCACGAACAGGGCGATGGTGCGGCCCTGGGCCTTGGCGTGCAGCAGCTGGGTCAGGCCGCGCAGGACCATGAGCGGGTGTTCGAGGTGGGAGGAGTCGAGGTCGTTAAGCAGCACGCTGAGCGCCCCGTAGGGCAGCTTCGAGGAGATCGAGCTGCCGCGGACCTGGACCACCAGGTAGTCCTCCCCCAGCTGCTCCAGCGCGCGCTGGGCGATGAAGGACTTGCCGGCGCCGTGCTCGCCTACCAAAACGACGCCGCAGCCGGACCCGGAGGTCAAGGTTTCCACGACGTCGTCAATAATGTGCTGGCGGGTTTGCTGTTTGTCGGGCCGCCCGCCGGCGGCATGGTGCGCGGGTGGAATCACATCTGTTTTACCGCTGCCGGCGGGCACGCCGGTGTCATGCTGAAACATGGGAGAGACCTTCGCAATCAATGGATAGCCAGTGATAGCTCCACCGTATGGATGAGCCCCGGCGATGACACCCGTAGGTAGTACCCGATTGGAAGACAGGTATTCGGAGGCCTTTACTTGGGTGTACTCAGTTCCTCGGCCGGAGGCTCCGGGATGGACCAAGTAGTCCCCCGCCGGTCCGCGTCACCGGGTACGCATCCGGGCGTAGGCGGCTCCGGCGGCCTGTTCTGTGCGTGGTCGGGTAGTTGCGGGCAGTGGCGGGCCGCACGCAAAACTGTAGCGGATTCCGGGTCAGTCGTCGGCGGCGAGGCGGCGCAGGTCCTCGCGGCCCTTGATATTCAGCTTGGCGTAGCTGCGGTAGAGGTGGCCCTCCACGGTGCGGACGGAGACCTGCAGTTCGGCGGCGATCTGGCGGTCGCTGAGGCCGCGGACGGCGCGGGCGACGATGTCCCGTTCACGCCGGGTGAGCAGCGCCAGGGCACCGTCCTGGGCGTCCGGCTCCTGGCCCGGGGTGCTGGACGCCCGGTCGCGGCAGCGTTGGCGCTGCGCGGTCGCTACCCGTTCCCGCAGGGTGTCCCCCGCCTCGCGGTACGCGGCGGCGGCGTCGTCGTAGGCCTGCGCCGCGAACCCCCACAGCTCGGCTTCCTCGCAGCCCTTGGCCGCCGCCAGCAGTTCCCCGGCGTCCCCGTTGCCCAGCGCCGCCGCATAGGCGCAGACCGCCGCCGGGCGCCGGCCGTCCAGGTCCGGCGCGAGTTCCCGCAGCCGGGCCGCGACGCTCTTGTCGCCGAGGGCCAGCCGCCAGGCCAGCGACTCGAACTCGAGTCCGGCGCCGTCGGATCCCCCGGACTCCCCCAGCCGCCGCAGCTCACCGAGGGCATCCGGGTGGTCTTCCAGTTTCGCTTTCCCGTAGACCACCGCCATCGCGGCGAGCGTGCGCAGGTAGCGGGAGGCCGGAGGCCTGGCGGATTCGTAGTCCGCCAGCAGCCCCGCGGCCTTGCTCTTGGCCCCCACCTCCGCTGCAGCGGCGAAAGCCATGGCCGCGGTCAAAGCAAAAAGCTGCTGGGCATCCGCGATCCGCAGGGCCTCCAGGCCTACCCGCAGGGTCTTCTTCGCCTCGGCGGCACGGCCCTGGTAGAGCAGCATGATCCCTGCCGCCGTGTGGACGCCGCCGCCAAAGGCAATCAGGCTGGCCCCGTAACTGGCCGAGAAGCCGCCAAGCACTCCCTCCGCGCCGCTCCAGTTTCCCCCGTGCACCAGCGGGGTGGCCGCGCGGACGGCGAGGAACTCGGTGAGGAAGGAGACCTCCTCATCGGCCTTCCCGGCGGCCTCGATCCCCCGGGTCGCGGCCGCGTAGGCGTCCTCGGTTTTGCCCCGGACCAGCAGTTGCTCGGCCTCCAGGGCCAGCTCGAAGGCGCGCTCCAGGTGGTTGTCCGGGAGCCCGTCACCGGTCTCCGCGGCGGGGAAGGATTCGCCGGGCTCCGCACCGCCGTCGTCCTCGCGTTCCCCCGCCAGCGCCCGCGCCAGCGCACGGAGGGAGCGGACCCGCGCGGCGGTGGCGGCCCGGATGCTCTCCGCCTCCGCCGGGCGTTCCCCGGCGAGCCGCTCGCCCGCGGCCAGCAACTCCTCCGAGCGCCGGACGATCTCGGCCGGCTTGTGACCCAGGGCGGTGAGGACGGCCGCCCACAGCAGCGTGCCGGAGAGCAGGCTCGTGACGGTGCTGCCCAGGCCGAAGTCCGCCTCCAGGATGTCCCGGGCGGCGGCGTGGTTGGCGGTGTTGTAGTACGTGCGTGCCACGATTGCCCGTCCCGCCATGCGCAGGTCCGGGTCCTTGACCTGGCCGGCAGCGCGGCGGGCAAGCTCGTCCTCGAAGAGTCCGCTGGCCAGCGCGGCGGCGCGCAGCAGCTGACGGTCGTCGACCTCCATGCCGCATTCCAGCGACCAGCTCACTTGGCGGAGCAGGCCTTCGGCGCTGGCCGGTTCCCGGTCCATCAGCCGGAGCAGGCCCTGCCGGAGCTGGAGGCTGCGGGCCGGGGACACGAGGTTCCGCAGGGTGTCGCCGTAGGTGGTGTGCCAGAGCCGCAGCTCCGGTTCGGCCGCGTCGGTCACCCGGAGCAGTTCCTGTTCGACCAGTCCGGCGACGGTGTCCTCGTCCACCATGGCCTCGATGAGTTTCCGGGACACCGGCTCGGAGAGTGCCACGAGGTTCAGGGCCGTGCGCTCGTCCGCGGAGAGGCGGAGCAGCTGCCGGCGCACGACGTCGGTGAGCCGCTCGCCGTGGCTGTTCAGGGCGCGGGTGAGGAGCCAGACGCCGTTGTGCTGCTTCAGCGTGCCGTCGTTCCGGGCGTCGTCGATCAGGCAGGTCAGCAGCAGCGGGTTTCCGGCGGAAGCGTGCCAGAGCATTTCCGCGGCACTCGGCAGCACCTGCGGGCCCAGCCTCTCGGCCAGGAAGTCCTGCGTCTGTTCGAGAGTCAGGGGGCGCAGGTCGTGCCGTTCCGCGATGCCCTCGAACCAGAGCTCCAGCAGCGGGGTGGGCAGTCCCGGACGGACGGCCGCGCTGACCAGCAGTTTCGCCCAGCCGGCGGCCGCGAGCTCCACCAGCACCGACGCGGTGGCCTCGTCCAGGTCATGGGCGTCGTCCACAATCAGCAGCAGCGGCTGGCCGGTGACCCGCCGCTGGGCCTCCAGGTGGCTCCAGAAGGTCCGCAGCACGGCCAGCTGCGACGTTGCTTCCTCCACCGGAAGCTCCACAATGTAGGGCGCGAGGACACCGTAGGGGACGCTGCCCAGGGCCGGGCTGCCGTGGAGGCGGACGGCGGTGACCTCGTCCCGAAGTTCGGTGGCGACGGCCTCCATCAGGGTGGACTTGCCGATGCCGTGCTCGCCCACCAGCAACACGGCCACGTGCATGCCGCCCCGCAGGGCCTCGGCCGCGGCACGCAGGTCCTCGGCCCGTCCGGTCAGGCCCGCGCTCCGCGTCTCCCGCGAGGCGGTGGTGGCCTTAGATGAGTCCAAGCAGATCACTCCGCGAGGACACCCCGAGCTTCGTGAAGACCTGGTACAGGTGGCCTTCGACGGTGCGGACGGAGATGCCGATTTCCTGGGCGATGTCCTTATTGGTGACGCCGTTTCCGGCCAGGGACGCGATCTGCCGTTCCCGGTCGGTCAGCAGCGGCCCCTTGTTCCTGGGGACCACCGGCAGCGACGGCACCGAATCGGTGAGGGACTCCAGCATGCTGTGCGCCGCGGTGGCGAGGCTGGCCTGGCCGGCGCCCCGGGCGAAGTCGAACGCCAGCGCCGCGCACCGGGCCTGGACCGCGTCGAGCTCCAGCGCGGCGGCCAGGGCGGCGGCGTCGAGCATGTTTTCGGCGTCTTTTTTCCGGCTCCCGACGGCGACCACCCGGGACAGTTCGGCCAGCTGGCCCTGCCGCCGGCCGGCGATTTCCTCCATGAACAGGAAGTCCTTGACCGTGCCGTTCACGGTGGCGCCCAGCATGCTGATGCCGGCCAGGGTGTAGAGGCCGTCCCGGTCGTAGCGTTCGGCCGCGCGGACCAGCCGGTCCTTGGCGTCCGGGTCCCCCAGCCAGCGGGAGGCCATGTCCATGCAGAAGTCCGCGGAGCTGCTGACGACGAACCGGCCCAGTCCGTCGGCGGAACGGGCCCGGTCCAGGTAGATGGTGGCCTGGACCGAGTTGCCCATCTGGGCGTAGGCGAAGGCCGCGGCGGCATAGGCCTGGCGCAGCGACTGCAGGCTGGGCCGGACCTCCAACTGGGCTATCGCAGCCAGCAGCGGGTCCAGGGCCAGGTGGCCGCGGCCGGCGTAGACATAGGCGAGGCCGACGGCGAGGTCCGTGGCGGCGCTGCCGGAGTGCAGGCCGTGCCCGGCCCGGCCGCTGGCGTCCTTGAGCATGTCGATGCTCTGGCGCCACTGCCCGGCCAGGAGCAGGACGTTGAAGGACCGCCAGGCGAAGTTTTCCCTAAGCCGCGGAACGTTGGCCCGCTCACCCAGCTGGCCGGCGATGTCCCGCATCACGGCCCGGGCCTCGAGTTCCCGGCCGGTCATGCCGAGCGCCTCCATCAGGATG
This sequence comes from Arthrobacter sp. BPSS-3, assembly GCF_044628475.1. Classification (NCBI taxonomy): domain Bacteria; kingdom Bacillati; phylum Actinomycetota; class Actinomycetes; order Micrococcales; family Micrococcaceae; genus Arthrobacter; species Arthrobacter sp. BPSS-3. Next base: position 80,445 of record NZ_JBIMMV010000004.1, on the reverse strand, counting down.
ATGGCGGCGCGGAGCCGGAAGTCGGGGTCGACTGCATCCGCGGCGGTGTTCTCGGCGGCGTCCCTGAGGCGCTGCATCATGGGCGCGTAGTCGCCGATGAAGGACAGGTAATTGAATTCGCACAGCTCGAGGCAGAGGCCCGCGCAGGCCAGCCCGTCGGCCTCGGTGTCGGGGCCGAACTCCTGGAGCCGGAGCCGGGCCTGCCGGAGCAGTTCCGGGACCTTTCCGGAGCGGTCCTCGAGCCAGGCCATGCAGTCGGCCTTCGACGCGATGAAGTTGGCGAACGCCCGCGGAGGCAGCGCCATCAGCTGGGCCTCGGAGATGTCGTCTAAGGCGGACATTGCCTGCAGCGGCAGGCCCAGCTGGAGGTAGGCGGCGGCTTTTTGCTGCTGGCCCTCGGGCCATTCGCGGTCCCGGGACCTGATGCTGCCGGCGCATTTCAGCGCGAATTTGGGGTCGAAAAGCCGCACGGCCGCCTGAGCCGCTGCCAGGGCGTGAGCGGGTGCGAGTTCGGCGTTGCAGTCGAGGGTCCAGGCGGCGTAGGCCAGCAGGTCCTGGACGGTGAGCTCGCCCAGCTCCTCTTCCCGGTGACCGGGGACCTTGTCCCGCAGCTCCAGGCGGCGCTCCACGCTGAGCCAGTTCCGGACGATGTCCCCCAGATAGCGGTCGCCGAGGGTGACGAAGTGCCGGTCGGTGCGGTCGACGACGATCTGGCCGGCCTCCTCCATGTCCGCGATGAGGGACGGGCCGTACATCCGGGCCAGGCGGGACAGCGACATGCTCCGGGCGCAGGAGAGCACCTCGATGACCTCGCGGGCCTCCGGGGATTCGCGGGCGTAGCGTGCCCGGACGATGTCCTCCAGGGCGGTGCGGCCGTCCAGGACCACCTCGTCCACCAAGGTCCACACGGAGCCGGCGAGGACCAGGTTGCCGCGCTCGATCTGTTCGGAGACCACGGCCTGCAGCAGCGTGGGGCTGCCGCCGACCAGTTCGTGCAGCTGGCTCGCCAGGGCAGTCGATACGCGGTGCCCCAGGGCTGCCTGCAGCACCTTCCGGGTCTCCAGTTCGGTCATGGCGGAGAGCCTGACCTCGGCCAGCTGACCGGAGGTGATGAGCCAGTAGAAGTCCGGCGGGAGGTCGGTGGTGCGCTGCGCGGTGGCGACCAGGCGGGCGGTGCCGGTCTGCAGCAGGTTCAGCAGCACCCCGGTGCTCTGCTCATCCAGGGCGCCGGCGTTATCGAGCAGGATGACGCATTTGCGGCCGGCGGCGTCGTCCCGGATTAACGAGGTGATCCCGTGCAGGATGGCCGTCGGTGAACCCAGAGAGCTCTGCGGGAGGCGGGCCAGGGTGAAGGACAGGCAGCCGTAGGGGGTGGCGGTACCGTTGCCCGGGCTGCGGAGCTGGAGGGTGTAGACGTCCGCGCCGAAGGCGGCGATGGCGCTGCGCCCGACGAGCGACTTACCCACCCCGCGGTCGCCGGTGATCACCACCCCCATGCCCTCGGGGGCGGTCAGGGCACGGACCACTCGGTCGGCGTCGGCCCCGCGTGCCAGGCCTGACCAGGAATGGCGCCCGGCGGATGGCGCGGCCGCGCCCCGGTCGTCGCCGCTGGCTGCGCCGGCCCTGGCCGGAGCGGGAGGCACCGTCACGGAGACGTCCCCCCAATTCAGCGTATCCCTCGACATCAAGCCCCCTCTTACCGCTTGCGGACGGCTTATCCCGCGCCGTCGGCATGCAAGTAGCGTAACCCTACCCCGCGACACGGAAGTATGGCGATCATAACGGCGCGCCGGAAGGCTCGGGAAGGAGACTAGGGCCCTTGCCAGCCGGGGGCCCCGCGGCTATGGCCGGGAGGTGCGGCGGTCAGGCCTTCGAGGGGTGGAACTTCTGCTGCGCGACGAGCAGGCCCTCGCGGATGAGGTCCTCCACGGCGTCGGCGGCCGAGCCCACCAGGAAGGGCAGTTCCTTTTTCTCGGGTCCGGCAAAGTCACGGAGCACGAAGTCGGCGGTGTCCATCCGGCCCGGCGGCCGTCCCACGCCCACGCGGACCCGGAGGTAATCCTTGGTGGCGAGGGCCTTGGAGATGTCGCGCAGGCCGTTGTGGCCGCCCTCGCCGCCGCCGAGCTTGAGTTTGATGGTGTCGAAGGGGATGTCGATCTCGTCGTGGACGGCGATCACGTGGGCGGGGTCGATGTCGTAGAACTTCGTCAGCGCCGAGACCGGACCGCCGGAGACGTTCATATACGTCAGCGGCTTGGCCAGCACAACGCGCGGGCCGCCGATGCCCAGCCGGCCCTCCAGCACCTGGGCCCGCGCCGCCTTGTGCGACTTGAAGCCCCCGCCCACCCGCGCGGCGAGGTCGTCGAGGACCATCTGGCCGACGTTGTGCCGGTTGTGGGCGTATTCGGCGCCGGGGTTGCCGAGCCCGACGATCAGCCAGGTTTCGCTCATGGGTGGATCCTTTCAGGGCGGCCCGCCGGGGCGGGGTGGGCACAGACGACGGCGGCCGGGCCCCTGTGGGACCCGGCCGCCGGACGATTCGCCGTAATTACTCGGCGGCAGCTTCGGAGGACTCTTCCGCGGCAGCTTCCTCGCCGGCTTCCGGAGCCTCTTCGCCGGTCTCTTCTTCCTCGACCTCGAGCTCGACGGCCTCGGAGACGTTGACGACCAGGGTATCGGCGTCGGCCAGCAGGGTGGTGCCCTTCGGCAGGACCAGGTCGGAGGCGAGCACGTGCTCGCCGGCGGCGCGGCCTTCGACGCTGACCTCGACGGCGGTCGGCAGGTGGGTTGCCTCGGCCTCGAGCGGAACGGTGGTCAGTTCCAGGTTGTGGACGTTGCCCGGAGCAACTTCGCCGGTGACCGTGACGGGGACGTCAACGGAAACCTTCTCGCCCTGGCGGACCGTCAGCAGGTCGAGGTGCTCGACGATCTGCTTGACGGCGTTGCGCTGGATGTCCTTGACCAGGGCGAGGTGGGATTCGCCGTTGATGTCCAGGTTCAGCAGGGCGTTGGGGGTGCGGACGGCCAGGGTGGTGGCCTTCGACGGCAGGGTCACGTGGATCGGCTCGGCGCCGTGGCCGTAGATGACGGCGGGGATGAGGCCGGCCATGCGGGCGCGGCGGGCGAAGCCCTTGCCGAATTCGGTGCGTACTTCTGCTGCGAGCTTCTGCTCAGACATAGCGTCTCCTCTGGTGGAACGGTGGTTCAGCAAGGGCGGAGGTCTGTCAGCGACCTTCGACGCCGGGCGCGTGGCCCACTTCAGAAGGAGATTCAGACCCAGTCGATAACGGAGACCGGCTGTTGTGCCGGCGCTCTCCCTCGCCAAGGTATCGGGAAAAAGTCTAGCAGTGCCGGCCCCCGATGTGCTAAACGGGGCCCGGCACTGCCGTGGTGAAGCGGGCTGTCAGGCGTTGCCGTCGAACAGGCTGGTAACGGAGCCGTCGTCGAACACTTCGCGGATCGCGCGGGCGATCAACGGCGCGATCGAGAGCACGGTCAGCTGCGGGAAGTGCTTGTTCGCGGCGATCGGCAGGGTGTTGGTCACGACGACCTCGCGGGCACCGGACTCGGAGAGGCGCTTGGCTGCCGGGTCGGAGAACACGGCGTGCGTGGCGGCGATGATGACGTCCTTGGCCCCGGCGTTCTTCAGCACCTGGACGGCACCGGAGATGGTTCCACCGGTGTCGATCATGTCGTCGATCAGCACGCAGGTGCGGCCCTCGATCTGGCCGACGACGGTCTTGGAGACGGCCTGGTTCGGCACGGTCAGGTCGCGGCTCTTGTGCACGAAGGCCAGCGGGGCGCCGCCGAGGCGCTCGGCCCACTGTTCGGCGACCCGGACGCGGCCGGTGTCCGGGGAGACGACGGTGATGTTGTCGGAGCCGACCCGGGTGCGGATGTAGTCCGCCAGCAGCGGGATGGCCATCAGGTGGTCCACGGGGCCGTCGAAGAAGCCCTGGATCTGCGAGGTGTGCAGGTCCACGCTCATGATCCGGTCGGCGCCGGCGGTCTTGTACAGGTCGGCTACCAGGCGGGCGGAGATCGGCTCGCGGCCGCGGCCCTTCTTGTCCTGGCGGGCGTACGGGTAGAACGGGGAGACGACGGTGATGCGCTTGGCGGAGGCCCGCTTGAGCGAATCGATCATGATCAGCTGTTCCATGAGCCAGTTGTTCAGCGGGGCCGGGTGCGCCTGGATCACGAAGGCGTCGGTACCGCGGACGCTCTCGCCGGCGCGGACGTAGATCTCGCCGTTGGCGAAGTCGTAGGCGTCCAGCGGCAGCAGTTCGGTGCCCAGCTCCTTGGCGATCTCCCGTGCCAGCTCCGGGTGCGCCCGCCCGGCGGCCAGCACCAGCTTCTTCTCGCCGTGTGCCGTAATTTCGCTCATGTTTGCTAGCCCTCTTCTGTTGGTGCCGGAGTAGTGGAGGAAGTTGTGGTGCCGGCAGCCTCGGCCAGGGTTGCCGAGATGGAGCCGGGGCGGTGCGCCGCGACCCAGCCTTCGGCGTTGCGCTGCTTGGCCAGGGAGAGGGCCAGGGCGCCCGCGGGAACGTCGCTGCGGATCACGGCGCCGGCGCCGCTGTAGGCGCCGTCGCCGACCTGGACCGGGGCGACGAACACGGTGTTCGAGCCGGTGCGGACGCCGGAGCCGATGATGGTGCGGTGCTTCTTCTCGCCGTCGTAGTTGGCGGTGATGTTGCCGCAGCCGATGTTGGTGTCCTCGCCGATCTCGGCGTCGCCGGCGTAGCCCAGGTGGGAGAGCTTGGAGCCGCGGCCGATGGTGACGTTCTTGGTTTCGTAGAACGCGCCGATCTTGCCGGTCTCGCCGAGGTCGGTGCCCGGGCGGAGGTAGGTGAACGGTCCCACCGAGGCGCGGGCGCCGATGCGCGAACCGGAGCCGTGGGTGCGGATGACCTTCGCGCCCTCCCCCACCTCGACGTCGGTGAGCGTGGTATCGGGGCCGACGACGGCGTCGCGCGCGATGCGGGTGGCGCCGTGCAGCTGCGTGTTCGGCAGCAGGCGGACATCCTCGTCGAGGGTGACGGTCGCGTCGATCCAGGTGGTGGCGGGGTCGACGACGGTGACGCCGGCGCGCATCCAGGCCTCGACGGTGCGGCGGTTGTGCTCGGCGCCGAGGGCGGAGAGCTGGACGCGGTCGTTGGCGCCCTCGACCTGCCAGCGGTCCTCGGTGACGACGGCGGCGACGCGGCCGCCGGCGGCCCGGGCCAGGGCCAGGACGTCGGTGAGGTACTTCTCGCCCTGGGCGTTGTCGGTGGTGACGTGGGCCAGCGCGTCGCGGAGGACGGCGGCGTCGAAGGCGTAGATGCCGGAGTTGATCTCGCGGATGCCGCGCTCGGCCTCGGAGGCGTCCTTGTGTTCGCGGATGCCGGTGACGGTGCCGTCCTCGGCTCGGAGGATGCGGCCGTAGCCGGTGGCGTCGTCGAGCACGGCGGTCAGCACGGTGACGGCGTTGCCGCCGGCCTCGTGCGCGGCCACCAGTTCGGCGAGCAGGCCGCCGGTGAGCAGCGGGACATCGCCGTAGGTGACGACGACGGTGCCGGTCAGCGGGCCGCCGGCGTGCCGGGCGTCGAGCGCCTCGAGGGCCGCCTCGACCGCGCGGCCGGTGCCGGGGATGTGGTCCTGGTCCACGATCAGCGCCTCGGGATCCAGCGCCGCGATGTGCGCGGCCACGAGGTCACGTTCGTGCCGGACCACGAGGGCCAGCTCCTCCGGGTGCAGGGCGCGCGCGGCGTTCAGGGCGTGGCCGACCAGGGAACGGCCGCCGATCTCGTGGAGAATCTTGGGGGTACGGGACTTCATCCGGGTACCGGCGCCTGCTGCAAGGACTATGACGGCGGCTGGGCCGGTGTTCTCGGGGCTCACGTACGGGCTCTCCTTGCTCAGCGGCCCGACTCGTGGCCGCTGCTCGGTGGATCTCGGCATCCTGTCCATCCTACTGGAATCCACAGGGCCCCCACCCGCTGCCGCAGTTCCGCCCATAGGACTCGAACCTATACTCCACGGCTCCAAAGGCCGGGGTGCTGCCATTACACCAGAGCGGACCATGCCCGGCGGTTAGGCCCTGGCACGAGAGCCAATTCTGCCACGAAGCATGTTGCTCGTGCGACTCGGCGGTGCACGGAGCCTGAGCGGATTAGGGCATGATGAATGCTGTGAGTGAGAACGCAGGCGGGTCCGGAGGGGCGGACCACCGCACCGGCATGCCGGGGCGGACGCCCGGCCACATCCCGCGGCCCCGGATGACCGGCGCCGCGCGGAGGTTGCAGCTGCTCGACGTCGGCCGCGGACTGTTCGCCGCCCGAGGCCGGGACGCCACCACCATCGAGGAAATCGCCTCGGCCGCCGGGGTCTCCAAACCGGTGATCTACGAGCACTTCGGCTCCAAGGAAGGCCTCTACAGCCAGGTCGTCTCCCACGAGTTCGGGATCCTGCTGGGCGCCGTCGGCGGTGCACTCTCCGCCGACGCGAAGCCCCGGGTCCTGGTGGAGCGGGCGATCCTGGCACTGCTGGGCTACATCGAAGACCGGGCCGAGGGCTTCCGGATCCTGGTCCGCGACGCTCCCCCGGCCCAGCCCGGCGGAGCCTTCCCCGCACTGCTGGCCCAGGTCACCACCCGGGTGGAGCACATCCTGGCCGACGAGTTCTCCCGCCGCGGCTTCAGCGCCGCGGACGGCGCCATCTACGCCCAGATGCTGGTGGGCATGGTGGCGATGACCGGCCAGTGGTGGCAGGACACCCGCACCCCGAACAAGCACGAGCTGGCCGCGCACCTGGTGAACCTCGCCTGGAACGGCCTCACCGGCCTGCAAAAGGACCCTGTACTCCAGATCGACGGCTGAGCCGCTGATTGCCTTCGTGGCGTAGTGGCCCTTCGCCGTCGTGGTCACCTTCGCGGCGCGGTTGCCCTGCGATGTCGTGGTCACCACCGCGGCGGAACGGCCCTTCGCCGTCGCTTAGCGCTTAGTCCCTTCCCAACACTCGCAAGCTCGCGTCGGGACCCTCGGGACACGCTTCGGCGCAACAGGCCCCTGCGGTCGCTGAGCGACCTCCGGAGCCCGTTGTGCCGCGATGCGCGACTACGCGAAAGACCGCGGCGCCGCTTGTGCGGCAGAACGGCGTGTTCTCGGCCACGCGCGATGGCGAGACGCATCGCCGGAGGCGGTCCTTCCGAAAGGAGCGCATCGCGACGCTCCGGAGTCCGGAGGTCGCTCAGCGACCGTAGGGCTCCGGAACGTTGTGTCTAAGCGACGCGGAAGGGCCGACTTCGGCACCCAAGCCAACCACGGCGTGGAGGGCCGACTTCGGCACCCAAGCCAACCACGGCGTGGAGGGCCGACTTCGGCACCCAAGCCAGCCACGGCGTGGAGGGCCGACTTCGGCACCCAACCCGACCACGGCGGAACGGCCGGGGCTACTCGCCGAGGGTTTCTGCGGCTTCGAGCCATTCGAGTTCGAGGGTTTCGCGTTCGGCGGCGAGTTCCTGGAGCTTGGCGTTGAGGGCGGCCAGTTCGTCGAACTTGTTTGCGTCGCCGGCGCCGGCCGCCATTTGGGCGTGGATCTTGTCCTCCTGCTGCTGCAGCTTGCCCAGCTGGCGGTCGATCCGGTTCTTGGCCTTGCGGGCCTCGCGCTTCTCCGCCTCGGACGGGCCGGACGTCGCAGCTGCGGCCGCGCCGGCGCCGGAGGTGACCGGGTTGCCGCCGCCGGACACCGTGGAGCCGGCCAAGGCTGCCTCGCGCAGTTCCAGGTACTGGTCCACGCCGCGCGGCAGGGCACGGAGCTTGCCGTCGCCCAGCAGTGCCATCTGGTGGTCGGTGACGCGTTCGAGCAGGTAGCGGTCGTGGCTGACCACCACGAGGGTGCCCGGCCAGCCGTCGAGGACGTCTTCGACGGCCGCGAGGGTGTCCGTGTCCAGGTCGTTGGTGGGCTCATCGAGCATCAGGACGTTCGGCTCCCCCACCAGCAGGCGGAGCAGCTGCAGGCGGCGCCGCTCGCCGCCGGAGAGGTCCTTGACCGGGGTCCACTGCTTCTCGTTCGTGAAGCCCAGCTGCTCCACGAGCTGGCCGGCGGTGAATTCCTTGCCGCCGACATTGAAGGAACGCTTCTCCCGCTCGATGACCTCGATCACGCGCAGGTCGGAGACGTCGTCGAGCTCCTTGACCTCCTGCGTCAGGACGGCGGTGACGACGGTCTTGCCGCGCTTGACCTTGCCCGTCGTGGGTTCGATCTCGCCGTTGAGCAGTTTCAGCAGCGTGGTCTTGCCGGCGCCGTTGACGCCCACCAGGCCCAGCCGCTCGCCCGGGGCCAGGCGCAGGGTGATGTTGTCGAAGAGCTTCCGGCCGGACTCGTCGCCGCGCAGGTCGAGGGAAACGTTCTCCAGGTCCAGCACGTCCTTGCCGAGCCGGGCGGTGGCCATCTTGCTCAGCGCGGTGGTGTCGCGGGGCTCGGGGACGTCGGCGATCAGGGCGTTGGCTGCCTCGATCCGGAACTTCGGCTTGGCGGTGCGGGCCGGGGCGCCGCGGCGCAGCCACGCCAGCTCCTTCTTGACCAGCTGCTGGCGCTTGGATTCGACGACGGCGGCGGTGCGGTCGCGCTCGGCACGGGCCAGGACGTAGGCCGCGTAGCCGCCCTCGAACGGGTCGACGATGCCGTCGTGGACCTCCCAGGTCTTGGTGCAGACCTCGTCGAGGAACCAACGGTCGTGGGTGACCACCAGGAAGGCGCCCTGGTTGGCGCGCCAGCGGGACTTCAGGTGCCGGGCCAGCCAGGCGACGCCCTCGACGTCGAGGTGGTTGGTGGGCTCGTCGAGCATGATGACGTCATGGTCCTCGATCAGCAGCTTGGCCAGCGCCACGCGGCGCTTCTGGCCGCCCGAGAGGGAGTGGACGTTGGCGTGCCAGTCGACGTCGGAGACCAGCCCGCCCATGATCTCGCGGATCTGCGGATTGCGGGCCCATTCGTAGTCGGCCTGGTCGCCGACAATCGCGGCGCCGACGGTAAGGTCACCGTCGAGCACGTCGCTCTGGTCCAGGTAGCCGACGTTAACGTCGCCGCGTTTGGTGACGCGGCCGGAATCCGGGGTGGAGCGCAGCGCAAGCAACCGCATCAGGGTGGATTTACCGTCGCCGTTGCGGCCCACCATGCCGATCCGGTCCCCTTCTTCGAGGCCGAGGGTGATGCCGTCGAGGACGGTGCGGGTTGCGTACGAAACCGTGAGGTTTTCGCCGCCGAGCAGGTGTGCCACGGGGAACTGCTTTCCTGGATCTGAAGGACCCCGCCGGGGTCCGTACTGCGAGCGTACTTAAAGGAGCGTATCGGAGATGATGCGGGCGCCGTGCACCGGGCCGTGGACGGCCATGGCGTCCAGGCCGTGGTGGCGCAGTTCGGTGGCGAGCCCGTCGGCGGCCGAGGGGTTGTGCGCCAGCAGCGCCACGGTGGGGCCGGAGCCGGAGACGATCCCGGCGATGGCGCCGCAGGATTCGCCGAGGCCCAGCACATCGCGCAGCTCGGGGGCGAGTTCGATCGAGGCGCGCTGCAGGTCGTTGACGAGGACGCGGCTGAGGGCGTCGGCGTCGCCGCTGAGCAACGCCGCGAGGACCCGCGGATCCACGGACGTGGGCTCCTCGATAGCCTCGTCGCTCTCGGCCCGGAGCCGGTCGAGGGTGCGGAAGACCTCGGGGGTGGAGAGGCCGAAGTCCGCGGTGACCAGCACCCAGTCGGTCTGGGCCTTGACGAGCGCGGGCGAGAGTTCGTCGCCGACGCCGAGGCCGACGGCTGTGCCGCCGAGCAGGGAGAAGGGCACGTCGGCGCCGAGCTCGGCGGCGAGATGGGCGAGTTCCTCACGGGAGAGTCCACTGTTCCAGAGCGCGTCGCAGGCCAGCAGCGTCGCCGCGGCGTCCGCGGAGCCACCGCCCATGCCTCCGGCTACCGGGACACGCTTGGTGATTTCCAGGTGCACGCCGGTGGAGTGCTCGGAGACGTCGGCCATGATGGCGGCGGCTTTGTAGGCCAGGTTGCGTTCGTCGAGGGGGATGTCGACGCCGTCGAGGTCCAGGGTGCTGGCCGGGCTGATGCCGACGGTGATTTCACCCGTGTCCGTGCTGGTGGCGGCCACCTCTTCATAGAGCGAGACGGCCAGGTAGACGCTGGCCACCGAGTGGTACCCGTCGGGCCGCAGCGGCCCTACATCCAGTGAGACGTTCACCTTGCCTGGCGCCTTGACCCTCACGGTCCGCGCCGGGAAGCGCCCTCTCACTGCGTTCATGGCTCCACGCTATGGCATGGGCGGTGCGGTTCCAAGCCGCCGGCGCAGGTGATATCCACGCGGCCCGGGGGTCTGCTCCGCGCTAGACGGCCCAGGGCTCAGGCGTCCGCGGGCGCCGGGGCGTTCCGCGCCTCGGCGATCCGGGCGAAGGCCGTCACGTCCAGCACCTCGCCGCGCGCCGTGGGGTCCACGCCCGCGGCGCGGAGGCACCGCTCGGCCTCGGCGGCGCTTCCGGCCCAGCCGGCCAGCGCCGCACGCAAAGTCTTCCGGCGCTGGGCGAACGCGGCGTCGATCACGGCGAACACCTCTTCCCGGGTGGCGGTCGTGGCCGGTGGTTCGCGGCGGGTGAAGGCCACCAGGCCGGAGTGGATCTTCGGCGCAGGCCAGAAGACGTTCATGCCGATGACCCCGGCCTTGCGCATCCCGCTGTACCAGGCGGCCTTGACGGAGGGGACGCCGTACGTCTTGGAGCCGGGCGCCGCGGCCAGCCGGTCCGCCACCTCGTCCTGGACCATGACCAGCCCGTGGCGCAGGCTCGGGAAGTGCTGGAGCAGGTGCAACACGACGGGAACGGCCACGTTGTAGGGCAGGTTGGCCACCAGCGCGGTGGGCTCCACCGGCAGCTCGGTGACCTTCATGGCGTCGGAGAGGACCAGGTGGAAGTCCTCCGCGGCGCCGGGGCGCCAGCGTTCAACGGTGGCGGGGAGTTTCGCGGCGAGGACCGGATCGATTTCGACGGCGACGACGGTTTTGGCGGCGTCCAGCAGGCCCAGGGTCAGGGACCCGAGCCCGGGGCCGACCTCGAGGACGGTCTCGTCCGGGGCGATGCCGGCGACGGAGACGATGCGGCGGATGGTGTTGCCGTCGATGACAAAGTTCTGGCCCAGCGTCTTCGTGGGACGGACCCCGATCTCCTCGGCCATCCGGCGGATGTCGGTGGCGCCCAGCAGGGGTGCAGGGGCGGTCACGGGAGGCGTCGCGGCGGTCGCGGGAGTTGCCGCGTCGGGCCCGGCGGAGGTCGGTTCAGTCACCTAGGTATCCTATCCCGCGGTGCCGCCGCCCCCGACGGGGGGACGGCGCGGCAGACGGCGAAGGAAATGGCGCAGGGAACGGCGAAGGCCGGCCCCGGCTCTGTGCTGGACAGAGCGGGGGCCGGCCTTGACGGGCTCGTGCTGTATTTCGCGGTCAGGTTAGCGCGAGGCCGCCCAGCCGCAGCCCCACGGGCCGAGGCCTGCCTTGGCGTAGTACGTGTTCGCGACGGCGATCTGCTGGGCCTTGCTGGCCTGGCTGGCGTTAGGAGCATAGGCCCCGCCGCCGTTGGCGAGCCAGGACGGGATGTCGAACTGCAGGCCGCCGTAGTAGCCGTTGCCGGAGTTGATGGACCAGTTGCCGCCGGACTCGCACTGGGCGATCTTGTCCCACATGGCCTCGTTCATCATGGCGGGGGCGGCGGCACCGGTGTTGCCGGACGCGGCCGGCGCGGCGGCGGCCTGCGGCTTGGGCTTTTCCTTGGTTCCGACCGCGATCTTCTCGGTGACCGGCTGGAGCGTGACGTTCTGCGACACGAGGGTGCGCGAGGCTTCGCGGCCGTCAACCAGGATCAGCTTGAAGCTCTTGCTCATGCTGCCGTTGACGCCGGCCTGCAGGACCTTGGAATCGCCCTTGAACAGGGTCGCGTCGTCGGAGCTCAGGCTCTCGAACGGGACGGCCTCGGTGGTCTCGTCGGTCTTGGTGGTGTCCACCCGGGAGACCTTGACCACCATGTCGTTGACGACGGGGGCGTTGGCCGGCTGGGAGAGACGGTCGCTGGCGCCGAGCTTGATGCCGGCTCCGTTCAGCAGCTCACCGACGGTGGCGGCGGTGGTGGTGGTCTTGGTGTCCTTGCCGTCGGCCACGAGGGTGACGGTCTTCGGCGTCGAGATGCTCACGTAGGAGCCGGAGACGGCCAGCTGGGCGTCCTTGGGGACGGAAACCTCGGAGGCGCCGGCGACGCCGAGCTCGGAGACCAGGCTCTCGACGGTGGGGGCGGTGGTGGTCACGGTCCGCTCGGCGCCGTCCACGCTGACCTTGACGGCCTTGGCGAGGTTGACGTTGATGACGGAGCCGTCCTGGACATGGGCGTCGGCGGCGGGCGTGACCTTGTCCGCGGACTGCAGTTCGACGTTGGCGGCCTTAACAACCTGGCCTACGGTGCCGCCGAAGGTCTGCACGGAGCTGACCTTGCCGTCAACGTTGAGCGTGACTGTCTTGTTGTTGCCGACGAAGGCGACGAGGCCGAGCACGAGGGCCATGAGGACCACCAGCTGTGAACCGACCTTGACGACGCTGACCTTGCCGTCCGTTGTGAAGAACTTGACCACGATTGCCCGTATCTCTTGGACCATCCGGGCACGGGGAAAAGTGCACAGGCGTGTCCCGTCAAACACCCTCGAGGGCTGGTCCGGACCGGGTCCGGATGCTTGCGGAAAACGCGGGCACCGCCACACCACCAAACGAGAGCGCGCACGTGGATCAACCACTGCAGCGCGCGTCCGAAAGGAGTGAAATTATCCGAAGGCCTTCCCCGACCCCGGCTAATAGTTGACCACTGTAACCGGAGCGTTATAAAGCGGCCAAGAAATTATGCATACCGGGTATTCATGGGACGTCACATCGGAGAGCGCGAAAAATCCCGGCGTCAGTCCCAGGATCCGTATGCCCGCACGGTATTTTCGGCCAGGCCGGCGCAGAGTCCGGCGAGGTCCCGGCCTGTCAATTCGGCCATGCCGCGGACCGTGTACGGCACCATGTAACTGGCGTTCGGACGGCCCCGGTGCGGGTGCGGGGTCAGGAACGGCGCGTCGGTTTCGACCAGCAGCAACTCCGGTTCGGCGATGGCCAGCGCGCTGCGCAGGTCGGCAGCGTTCTTGAAGGTCACCGTCCCTGCAAAGGACATGTACCAGCCCTCCCGGTTGCAGGTTCTCGCCAGCTCCTCGCCGCCGGAGAAACAGTGGAAGACCACCCGCTCGGGGGCGCCCTCCTCGCGCAGGACCTGCACGACGTCGTCGTGGGCGTCCCGGTCGTGGATCTGCAGGGTCAGGCCCAGCCGCTTGGCGATGTCGATGTGCCGGCGGAACGAGTAGCGCTGGTGGGCCAGACCCTCCCCCTCGGTGCGGAAGAAGTCCAGGCCGGTCTCCCCGATGGCCCGGACCCGGGGGTGGGCGGCGAGCGCCTCGATCTCGGCCAGCGCCTCCTCCAGCTCGCCGCGGGCGGCGTAGTGGGGTGCGTCGTTCGGGTGCAGGGCGACGGCGCCAAGCAGCCGCGCGTCGAGGTCGACCGCTTCGACGGTGAAGCGGGAGGACTCCAGGTCGCAGCCGACCTGGATGGCGCCCTGCACGCCGACGGCGGCGGCGGCGTCGAGGGCGTCCTTGATGCCGACGGCGGGCCCGTCCGCGGACGCCCCGGCGTCCGGGAAGTCCAGGTGGGTGTGGTTGTCCATGACCGGGACCGGCAGCGGCTCCGGTGCCGGCGGGTAGGCCTTGCGACCGGAGGTACCGGTGCCCTCGTCACTGATCGCGCGGAACGGGGCCGGGGCCTGGGAGGAAGAGGACATGCTTCCAGCCTAGCGGCGGCCCGGATCGGAGAATTACCGGAACTCTCTGTCTGCGCTGAGAGTTGTGTGAGTACGCTGATATCACACAGGCGGCCCACCGTGGTGCCCGGCAGCATCTGCCTGCCGCGGATTTCCGGCCGCCCCAGGGCTGAAAGGCTGCCGATGGATTTCCACCGCCGCACCACCTTTGACGAGACCGTTGACGAGGCCATGGCCGCGCCGCAGCAGGCCGCCCATGTCCCCGCCGCCCGCACCGGGCAGGAGCCGATGGATCCGGCAGAGTTCAGCCGGGCCTGCGACCGGATCCTGGCCGGCATCAACACGGTCATCGACGGCAAAGCCGAGGCGGCGAAGCTGGCCCTGACGGTGCTCCTGGCCCAGGGCCACCTGCTCCTGGAGGACGTGCCCGGCGTCGGGAAAACCATGCTGGCCAAGACCCTGGCACGCACCATCGACTGCACGGTCAGCCGGATCCAGTTCACCCCGGACCTGCTGCCCTCGGACGTGACCGGCGTGTCCGTGTACAACCAGGCGACGCGGATGTTCGAGTTCCGTCCCGGCGCGGTCTTCGCCAACATCGTGATCGGCGACGAAATCAACCGGGCCTCCGCGAAGACCCAGTCCGCCCTGCTCGAGTGCATGGAGGAGCACCAGGTCACCGTCGACGGGACCTCCTACCGGCTGGACGAGCCGTTCATGGTGGTGGCCACGCAGAACCCCATCGAGATGGAGGGCACCTATCCGCTGCCCGAGGCGCAGCGGGACCGGTTCATGGCCAGGATCTCGATGGGCTACCCGGACCGGGAGGCGGAGCTGGAGATGCTGGAGACGCACCAGTCCGCGTCCCCGCTGGCCGCCGTGTCCGCCGTCGTCACCGCCGCGCAGGTGGCCGCGATGATCGCCACGGTCCAGCAGGTCTACGTCTCCCGCGCGGTCAAGGAGTACACGGTGGCGCTCGGCCGCGCCACGCGGGAGAGCCCGCTGCTGCGGCTAGGCGCAAGCCCCCGGTCCATGCTGCAGCTGCTGCGCGCGGCGAAGGCCACCGCGGCGCTGGAGGGCCGGGACTTCGTCCTGCCCGACGACGTCGTCGCCGTCGCCGAGCCGGTGCTGGCGCACCGCATCATCCTGGACCGAAAGGCCGCCGGCACCGGCGAGACTCCGCAGTCGGTCATCCGCTCCATCCTGGCCAAGGTTCCGGTGGGCGAAGGGGCCGCCGGTCCGCCCGCGGGCCGGCGCCGCTAGGACCCGGCCGCCATGGGGGTATGGGACCGGATCCCGAAGCAGATCTTCAGCACGCGCGGCTGGGGGCTGCTGGCCGCCGGGTTGCTCTGCCTGCTGGCCGCCCAGGTGCTCGGCCGGCGGGACCTGCTCTCCCTGGCCCTGCTGCTGCTGATCCTGCCGCTGCTTTCCCTGGCCGGCACCCGGGTGCTGAAGCCGCGGTTCAGCGTTTACCGGGAGTTCGACCCGTCCCCGGTCCAGACCTCCGCCGCCGTCACGGTCCGGCTGGCGGTGGCCCGCACCGGACCGGGCACCGGGCACGCCCTGATGGAGGAGCAGCTCCCACCCCGGTTCGGCCAGTCCCCGGTGTTCCGCTTTCCGGCCCGCACCGCCACGGCAGGCAGCAGCCGCTACGAATACCAGCTGCGCAGCGCCACGCGCGGGCAGTTCGTGATCGGCCCGGTCACCGCCGAATTCAGCGACCCGTTCGGGCTCTCGGTCCACCGGCACGCGATCGACGCCGGGGACGTCCTTACGGTCACGCCCGCCCCGGTCTATCTGCCGCCCACCTCGCTCGCCGGCGCACGCGGCCACGACGGCGTCACCGCCACCCGGAGCCGGGCCAACCCCAGCGACGACGACGTCATGACCCGCGAGTACCGGCACGGCGACCCGATGCGCCGGGTGCACTGGGCCGCCACGGCCCGGCACGGGGAGCTGATGGTCCGCCAGGAGGAGTCGGTCACCACCCCGGAGGCGACCGTGATCCTGGACCACCGCTATCTGGCCCACTCCCACGGCACCGGGTACGCCGGCCCCTCGGACGGGCTGGAGCCGGTGAGCAGCGACTCGTTCGAGTGGGCCGTGACGGCCGCGATGTCCGTCTGCGCCCACCTCGGCGAGCGCAGCTACGCGTTGCGCTGCCTCGACCCCTCCGGCGAGCCCGCCTTCCTCCACTCCCCCTCCGCCCCGGAACCGCACACCGAGGAGTTCCTGGGCGCGGCCGGGCTGCAGTCCATCGCCGAGAGCCTGGCCGCGATCGGGCTCACCGGCCCCCGGCATCCCGGCGGGGACGCCGGGCCCCGACCCTTCGATGACCGGCTGCTGGACAAGCTCTCCGCCCACCGCCTGCGCGGTCCCGTCCTGGCGATCCTTGGCCGGCTCACCCCGGCCGAAGCCCGGGATCTGGCCCCGGCGGCCGCGTTCGGCGCCAACGCCTTCGCCCTCGTGGCCGCCGGGCGCGGGGCGGAGACGGAGGAAATAATCGCGTCGCTGCGCCGCGGCGGCTGGCGGGCGGTGGCGGTCTCCCCCGCCACCGCTCTGGCCGCGGCGTGGTCCGCGTTCGACGACGACGGCGCCGCCCCCGAGGCGACGGCCGCCGACGCCCGCCGCGGTGCGGGGGCGCGGCGATGACGCTGACGGATACCCCGGCCCGGGGCGGCGGGGGGACCGGCTCCGCCGGACACGGTCCCGACACCGGCCGCGACGGTGCCGGTCGTGGCGAAACAGGCGGCACCCCGGGCGGCCCGGCCGGCCGCATCCGCGGCGCCGGCCTGGAACCGTGGGCGATGGCCCTCTCCGTCGCCGTGGCACTGGCCGGGGCCGCCCTGGGCATGAACGGGGTACTGCGCGGCTGGGCCTGGTACCCGACCGTGCTGACCACCGTCTTCGCCGTCGCCCTTGCCACCGCCGCCCTGCGGTCGCTCCGCCTGCCGGGGGTGGTGGTCAGCCTCGGCGGGTTCCTGTCC
The DNA here is from genome assembly GCF_044628475.1 of Arthrobacter sp. BPSS-3. Classification (NCBI taxonomy): domain Bacteria; kingdom Bacillati; phylum Actinomycetota; class Actinomycetes; order Micrococcales; family Micrococcaceae; genus Arthrobacter; species Arthrobacter sp. BPSS-3. The sequence continues at coordinate 63,611 of NZ_JBIMMV010000004.1, read as the reverse complement.
CTCGCGGCGGTGCTGACCAGTACGTTCTTCCGACCGTCCAGCATCGCCGGGTTCATCCCCTCGGCCGAGACGCTGGGACAGCTGCAGGCCTACCTGCGCCGCGCCAACGAGACGATCCTGGGTGAGAGCACCCCCGTGGCGCCGAACGCGGGCATCGTGCTGCTGATCTGCGGGGTGCTGGGACTGCTGGTGGTGCTGGTGGATACCCTCTGCGGCCCGCTGGCCCTGCCGGCCACCAGCGGGCTGGGCATCCTGGCGGTCCTGGTGGTCCCCGCCCTGGTCAAGCCGCAGAGCGTGGGCTGGCCGGCGTTCACCGCCGCGGCCGCCGGCTACCTGATGATCCTGGCCTGCAGCCACTGGTTCCACCCCGGCTCGGGCCTGCGCGGGGACACCGCGCGGACCCCCGGGCAGCTTCGTCGCGCGGGTGTCCTAGGGGCGATGGCGCTGGCCCTGACGCTGCTGGTGCAGGCAGTGGTGCCGGGCTTCGACCAGGGCGCCTTCCCGCAGGGCTCCCGGCTCACCCCGTGGGGCGGCGCCACCGGCCTGAACCCGATGATCAGCCTGGGCAACAGCCTCCGGAGCCCCTCCGGCGTCGGCCGGATCACCTATGCCAGCAACGCGGGGTCCGCGCCCTATCTCCGCTCGGTCACGGTGGACAGTTTCGACGGCGACTCCTGGTCCCCGGATGACCGGGATGCCACCCGCCGGCCGGGCACCGGTGCGATCGATCCTGGGACCGACGTCACCGCCGACGAGCAGGTCCGGACCGTCACCGCGGTCAACACCGGGCAGTTCACCAGCCCCTACCTGCCGGTCCCGTACGCCCCGGCGTCTGTCAGCGGCCTCACCGGCCGGTGGAACTGGGATCCGGCGACCCTCAGCATCAAGGGCATCGACGTGAACTCCCGCGACCAGCAGTACGTCGTGGCGTCGGTGGCGCCGAAGCTGACCCCAGCCGTCCTGGACCGGGCCACGGAGCAGCCCCGAGGCCTGCCGGACCTCTTCACCCGGGTTCCGGGCAACGTCCCGGCGATCGTGCGGCAGACGGCGGACACGGTCACGGCCGGGGCCGGCACCGAGTACGCCAAGGCGATGGCCATTCAGGCCTACCTGCGCTCCCCGGCGTTTACCTACTCGCTGCAGGCGCCGGTCCAGAACGGGTACGACGGCAACGGACTCTCCGTGCTGGCCGACTTCCTGGCCCAGAAGAGCGGCTACTGCATCCACTTCTCCTCGGCGATGGCCGTGATGGCCCGGCTGGAGGGGATCCCCAGCCGGATCGCCGTCGGCTACGCCCCGGGCCGGCCCACCGGTTCGACGGTGTCGCTCGGCGGGCTGGGGGCGCTGCCGGAGTACGAGGTGGACGCCCGTGATGCCCATGCCTGGCCGGAACTGTATTTCCAGGGCCTGGGCTGGGTGGCGTTCGAGCCCACGCCCTCCCGCGGCGTCGTCCCGGGCTATGCGACCGAGGCGGCGGCGCCGAGCGGGGCGAGCACCAACGAGAACAACGACGGGCTGGTGCCCTCGGCCGATCCGAAGCCCACGACGTCGGCGGCGCCCCTCCCGGTACCCGTCCCCGCCGCGGCCGGCGGCACGGGTACCGGCCCGGAGATCCCCTGGCCGCTGCTCTACGGCGCCGGGGGCGTGCTGCTGGCGGCGCTGCTGCTGGCCGCCCCGGCCCTGGCCCGTGCCGGGTTGCGGCGGCGGCGGCTGCGGGCCGCGGCGGAGGATCCGGCGGCCGCCGCGGGGCCGGCCTGGGCGGAACTGCGCGACCTCGCCGCGGACTACGGCCTGCCGCCGCGCGGCAGCGATTCGCCCCGGCTGTTCGCCGCCCGGCTGCTGGGCTCTCCCCTGCTGGGAGTCCCGGACGGGGCGGACGCCCCGGCCCGGGACGCGGTGGAGACCTTGACGGCGGAACGCGAACGGCAACGCTACGGCCGCCCCGGGGTCGAGGGCCAGCCACCGGGTGCGGCAGAGGGTGGGGCCGGAAGCGCTTCCGGGAGTGAGACGGCGGAGCGGATCGCCCTGATCCGCGGCAGCCTGCAGGCAAACGCCCGCTGGGCGGCCCGGCTGCGCGCCGGGTGGCTGCCGCCGTCGCTGTTCACCCGCTGGCGCAACGCCCTGGCCAGGCCCTTCACGCGCCCGCTGCGCCGCGTGCCGCGGCCGGCCCCGGACAACCGGGCCACCCCGCAAACGCCGAACGGCGCCGCGGAGACCCGTTCAGGGGTCCGCGGCGCCGTCCGCAGGCTTCGCCGGAACTAGCCGGCGTACGGGTCGGCGATGCCGATGTACTGGGTGTAGAGGTACTCCTCGATGCCTTCGAGGCCGCCCTCGCGGCCCAGGCCGGACTGCTTCACGCCACCGAACGGCGCCGAGGCGTTGGAGACGACACCTGCGTTCAGGCCCAGCATGCCGGTCTCGAGGCGTTCGCCCATCCGGATGCCCCGGTTGAGGTCCTTGGTGAAGACGTAGGCCACCAGGCCGTACTCGGTGTTGTTGGCGAGCCGGACGGCCTCGTCCTCGGTGTCGAAGGTGATGATCGGGGCGACCGGCCCGAAGATCTCCTCGTTGAGGATGCGGGTGCCCTCGGTGACGCCCTTGAGGATGGTGGGCTGGTAGAAGTATCCCGGGCCCTCGACGGCGGCGCCGCCGATGACGGTCTCGGCGCCGGCGGCGACGGCGTCGGCGACCAGGTCGTGGACCTTGTCGCGGCTCTTCGCGTCGATCAGAGGGCCCACCTTGGACTCCGGCTCGGTACCGCGAGCCGGGGTCATTTCCTTCATCATGGCGGCGAACTTCTCGGCGAATTCGTCGGCGACGGACTCGTGCACGATGAAGCGGTTGGCCGCGGTGCAGGCCTCACCCATGTTCCGCAGCTTGGCCAGCATGGCGCCGGTGACGGCGGCGTCAACGTCGGCGTCCTCGAAGACCACGAACGGGGCGTTTCCGCCAAGCTCCATGGAGGTCCGGAGCACGTTCTCGGAGGCGTCGGCCAAGAGCCGGCGGCCCACCTCGGTGGAGCCGGTGAAGGAGAGCTTCCGGAGCCGGGAGTCCTTGATCAGCGGGCCGGTGGTGGCGCCGGCGGTGGAGGTGGGGATGACGTTCAGGACGCCGGCGGGCAGGCCGGCCTCCATCATCACCGCGGCGAACAGCTGCGAGGTCAGCGGGGTCAGGTTCGCGGACTTCAGCACCATGGTGCAGCCGGCGGCGACGGCGGGGGCGATCTTGCGGGTGGCCATGGCCAGCGGGAAGTTCCACGGGGTGATCAGCAGGCAGGGGCCCACCGGCTTCTTCGCCACGAGCAGGCGGGACTTGCCGTCCGGGGACACCGAGTAGCGGCCGAACGCGCGGACGGCTTCCTCGGAGAACCAGCGCAGGAACTCGGAGCCGTAGGTGACCTCGCCTCGGGCCTCGGCCAGCGGCTTGCCCATTTCCAGGGTCATCAGCAGGGCGAAGTCCTCGGCCCGCTCCGTGACCATGTCGAAGGCCCGGCGGAGAATTTCGCCACGCTCGCGCGGCGGGACCTTGGCCCAGGACTCCTGCGCCGCGGCGGCGGCGTCCAGGGCGGCGGCGCCGTCCTCGGGGCCGGCGTCGGCCAGGCTCAGCAGCACCTTGCCGGTGGCGGGGTCCTCCACGTCGAAGGTCTTGCCGGACGCGGCGGGACGCCACTGCCCGTCAATCAGCAGGCCGGTGGGCACGGAGGCCAGCAGCGCGGCCTCCCGCTCGGCGGTAACGGTGGGCTGGGCAGTTACAGTCACAATGACTCCCTCGTCGGCAATGGATGGAAAAGATCGGATGGCGGGCCCGGGGACTGGCGTCGCACTGGTGGTTCCGTCAGGCCGGTGGGGCGGGCCCAGCAGCGGGTGCGGCCGGGCCTAACTACTGCCCACGGTACTGCCGGTTTCTCGGGGGTGTCTACGCTTCCGCGCACTAGGAACCGGGCAGGCCGCTGTGCAGCTGCACAAGGTGCGGCGGGCCGCCGCTGGGGCCTCAGCGAGCGGCCAGGACGGCGGCGTAGAGTTCGCGTTTGCTGACCCGGGTGTCCTCAGCGACCGCGGCCACGGCCTCCTTGAGCCGCATGCCCTGGGCGACCAGGGCGTTGACATCCGCCACGTGGTCCTCCGGCTTCCCCGGCTCGCGCTTGGGGGCCCCGGCGACGACGACGGCGATCTCGCCGCGGATCTCGGAGGTCTCGGCCCAGCGCAGCAGCTCGCGCAGGTCCCCGCGGATGACCTCCTCGTAGGTTTTGGTCAGTTCGCGGCAGACGGCGGCCCGGCGCGCGGCGCCGAAACGTTCGTGCAGGGCCCGCAGCATCGGCTCCAGCCGGTGCGGGGCCTCGAAGAACACCATGGTGCGGGACTCGTCGTCGAGCTCGGCGAGCCTGCCCGCCCGCTCCCCCGCCTTCCGCGGCAGGAAGCCCTCGAAGCAGAAGCGGTCGGTGGGCAGGCCGGAGAGGGCCAGGGCGGTCAGCACGGCGGAGGGGCCGGGAGCCGCGGTGACGGTGATGCCGTCCGCCACGGCCGCCTCGACCAGGCGGAAGCCCGGGTCCGAGACCGAGGGCATGCCGGCGTCGGTCACCATCACCAGGGTCTTGCCGGACCGGACCTGGTCCAGGAGTTCGCCGGTCTTGGCCGCCTCGTTGTGTTCGTGGTAGCTAATCACCCGTCCGGCCACCGTGATGCCGAGGCCCTGGACCAGGCGGTGCAGGCGGCGGGTGTCCTCGGCCGCGACGATGTCCGCGGTCTCCAGGAGCCCGATCAGCCGCGCGGAGGCATCGCCGACGTTGCCAATCGGGGTGGCCGCGAGGACGACCCGGCCCTGGCCGGAGATGCTGCCGGAATAGCTGCCGGCGAAACTGCCGGAAGAGCTCCCGGGGGACGTGCCTGCGGGGGCGTCGGACTGGGGGCTGCTCGGCTCGGATTCCACAGCACCAGCCTACTGCCGCCCGGCGCGCGGGACCGACCCGGCCGGCTGCCGCCGGTAGCATGGGCTTCGTGACGCAGACCCCCATGCGGTCAGCCGGGGCCGCGCCGACCCCCGCCGACGCAAGCACGCAGCAGCCCGCCGCATCCCGCCGACGTGCGGCCGGTGCCGCCGGGGGCGGCCGGAACCTCGAGGGGCACCGCTGGATTGCCCGGCCGAAGGAGGCGTACACCCTGCCCGCCCTCACGCGGCGGCTGGTCGGGGACCTCGGCAGCTGGCGGGACTACCCGCCGTCTTTGCGTCTCTGGTACTGGCTGATCCCCACCCTCACCGCGGTGCTGGGCGGCATCCTGCGCTTCGCCCGGCTGGACACCCCGCACAACCTGGTCTTCGACGAGACCTATTACGTCAAGGACGCCTACTCCTACCTGGTCAGCGGGTACGAGCGGGCGTGGCCGGACAAAGCCAACGATTCCTTCATCGCCGGAAATCCGGGCATCCTGCTGGACAGCCCGGAATACGTCGTGCACCCGCCGGTGGGCAAGTGGATGATCGCCGCCGGCATGTGGCTGTTCGGGCCGGAAAGTTCGTTCGGCTGGCGCTTCGGCGCGGCCCTGACCGGCACCCTCTCCATCCTGCTGCTCGCCCTGATCGCCCAGAAGCTCTTCCGCTCCCTGACCCTGGGCGCCGTGGCCGGGCTGCTGCTGGCCGTCGACGGCCACCACCTGGTGATGTCCCGGACCTCGCTGCTGGATATCTTCCTGATGTTCTGGATCCTGGCAGCGTTCGGCGCGCTGCTGATGGACCGCGACGACGGCCGGCGCCGGCTCGCGGCACGGCTCGCCGCGCAGGCCTCCGCTTCGCAAGCATCCACCCGGCAGGCTGGTGTCCCCACGCGGCTGCAGCTGGCCGCCGGCCCCTGGCTCGGGGTGCGCTGGTGGCGGCTCGCCGCGGGGGTCTGCCTCGGCCTGGCCGTGGGCACGAAGTGGTCCGCGCTATTCTTCCTGGCCGGCTTCGGCCTCCTCACCGTGTTCTGGGACCTGAGTGCGCGCCGGATCGCCGGGGTGCACGGCTGGATCGCCGGCGGCATCCTCAAGGACGGCCTGCCCGCGTTCCTGAGCATCGTCCCGGTCGCCGGGCTGGTCTACCTGGCCACCTGGACCGGCTGGTTCCAGTCAAGCAACGCCTACTTCCGGCACTGGGCCGAGGCCAACCCGTCCGCACAATGGGGCTGGATCCCCAACGCGCTGCGGTCCCTGGCGCACTACCACCTGGAGGCGTACAAGTTCCATCAGGGACTCAGCGCTGACCACCCGTACAAGGCCAGCGCCTGGAGCTGGCTGGTGATGGGCCGGCCGACGTCGTTCTTCTACGAGTCCCCCAAGCAAGGCACCGGCGGCTGCGAGCTGCCCAGCTGCACCTCGGCCATCCTCTCGGTGGGCAACCCGCTGATCTGGTGGAGCGCCGCCGTCGCCCTCGGCGTGCTGCTGTTCTGGTGGATCGGCCGCCGCGACTGGCGGGCCGGGGCGGTGCTGGCCGGCGTCGGCGCCGGCTACCTTCCCTGGTTCATGTACCCGGAGCGGACGACGTTCTTCTTCTACGCGGTCTCCTTCGAGCCGTTCCTGGTCCTCGCCCTGGTCTACTGCCTGGGGCTGGTGTTGGGCCGCCGGACGGACCCGCTGTGGCGGCGCCGGTCAGGTCTGCTCGTGGTGGCCCTGTTCGTCGTCGGTGCGGTGCTGCTCTCGGCGTTCTTCTACCCGGTCTGGACGGCCGAAGTGATTTCCTACCAGGACTGGCGGGCCCGGATGTGGATGCCGTCCTGGATCTAGGGCAGGATTACTAGCGGACACCCGGTCACCGGCCGGCCGACCCGGAACGGGAGAGACGCGACGTGAGAGAAGCCAGCACCGGACTGCTTGTGGAGCTGGATCCGGACAGTAATGTCACGGACCTGCTGCTGGAACAGTACGCCGAGGACCCGGTCCGCGCACTGTACGCCCGCAAGGGTCCCAACGGCTGGACGGACGTGCCTGCCCGGCAGTTCGTGGAGCAGGCCCGATCCCTGGCCAAGGGCCTGATCGCCGGCGGCATCGTCCCGGGCGACACCGTGGCCGTCATGTCCGCCACCCGCTACGAATGGACCGTGGTGGACTTCGCCATCTGGTTCGCCGGCGGCGTGACCGTTCCGATCTACGAAACGTCCTCCGCCAGCCAGGTCGAATGGATTTTGCACGATTCCGGCGCCCGCCGCGTCTTCGTCGAGGACCAGGCCAAGGCGGACCTGGTCCAGGGCGTCCTGGACTCCTCCGCCCTGCTCGCCGAACGCGTCCTCGGCGTGGTCCGGATGGACTTCGACGGCGCTGCCCCCAACCTGGCAAGCCTGGCCGCCGCCGGCACCGGCGTCACCGACGCCGAGTTGGAGCGGCAACGGTCCGCGGCGGGCCTGGACGACGTCGCCTCCCTGGTCTACACCTCCGGCACCACGGGCCGGCCGAAGGGCTGCGAGATCACGCACGGAAACTTCGCGCTCGTGGCCAAGAACATCGTCCTGTTCCTGCCCGAGATCCTGCTGAACCCCTCCAACCGGACGCTGATGTTCCTGCCGCTGGCGCACGTGCTGGCCCGCGCCGTGCAGGTGGTCTGCCTGGCCGCCGGCACCACCCTGGGCCACACCGGCAGCGCCAAGGAACTCCTCGAGGATCTGGGCACCTTCAAGCCCACGTTCCTGCTGGTGGTGCCGCGGATCTTCGAAAAGGTCTACGCCGGCGCCTCGCACAAGGCCGCCGAGGCGGGCAAGGGCAAACTGTTCGACGCCGCCGCCACCACCGCCGTCGAGTACTCCCGGGCGCTCGACGCCGAGTCCCGCGGCGAGGGCCGGGGACCCGGCCTGCTGCTGCGCGCCCGGCACGGGCTCTTCGACAGGGTGTTCTACCCGCGGCTGCGGCAGGCGTTCGGCGGCCAGCTGGGCTACACCGTCTCCGGCGCCAGCCCGCTGAGCGCCAACGACGCGCACTTCTTCCGCGGCGCCGGGATCCCGGTGCTGGAGGGCTACGGACTGACCGAAACGACGGCCCCCTGCACGGCCAACACACCGTCCCTGACCAAGGTGGGAACCGTGGGCATCCCGATCCCCGGCACCACCATCCGGATCGCCGACGACGGCGAGATCCTGGTCAAGGGCATCGGCGTCTTTAAGGGCTACCACGCGAACGAGACGGCCAACGCCGAGGCCTTCACCGACGGGTTCTTCCGCACCGGCGACCTCGGCGCCCTGGACGAGGACGGCTTCCTGACCATCACCGGCCGCAAGAAGGACCTGCTGGTCACCGCCGGCGGCAAGAACGTGGCACCCGGGCCGATGGAGGAAAAGATCCGCGAGCACCAGCTGGTGGCCCAGGCCGTGGTGGTGGGCGACGGGCGGCCGTTCGTGTCAGCGCTGATCAACCTGGACCCCGAGGGCCTGGAGAATTGGTGCGCAGCGCAGCGCATCCCCGTGATGGGTGCGGCCGAGGCGGCCTCCTCCGAACTGGTCAGGGAGGCTTTGCAGGCCGCCGTCGACGACGCGAACCGGCTGGTCTCCAAGGCCGAGTCGATCCGCAGCTTCGTGGTCCTGGACGCCGACTTCACGGTCGAGTCCGGCCACCTGACCCCGTCACTGAAACTGAAGCGCGCCGCCGTCGTCCGGGACTACGAGGAGCACATCAACCGCATCTACGGCTGAGCGTGCGGCGGGGCGGGAGCCCCGCCGCCGCTGCGGCCGCGTGTGGCTGCTAGGACTGCGCGGGTCCGGCGGGGGCGCTTGCGCCCTTGGATGCCGCTTCCGGGGCGGCGTCCGTGGACGGTTCCGACGCAGCGTTCGGCACGGCCGTAGTCTCTGCGGGCGCCTCCGTGGCCGGGGTGCCGCGGCGCTTGAAGCGGCGGCCCTTGAGCGCCGCCTGGGAGGACGTGTCTGCGTCCGTCAGGCCGCCGGCCGCCGGCGCGTCGCCGGCAACGCTGTCCTTCGCCTTCCCGGTCCGGGGCGGCAGGCCGCGGCGGCGCCGGGTGGGCCAGGTGAGGATGAGGGTCAGCAGCGAGGCCAGCAGCACCAGTGCGCCGATCGCGATCCCCGCGTCGCTCCAGAACTGGGCCGGGAAGAGCCGGATCAGGGTGTCCTGCAGCGAGAATGTCCAGGTGCCGTTGGCGAAGAAGATCTGGTGGAACTCGGTGAAGAACTGCTCCCAGCCGAGCACCGCCAGGACGCCCAGGCCGATGATGATCACCAGGGTGGCGATCGAGCCGGCGAAGAGCCCGCGGCGGACCCCGCCGGTGCTGCGGCGGCGCAGGTAGAGGATGGCGACCAGGCTGACGATGCCCAGCAGCGTCCCCGCCGCGAAGGAGGAGAGCATCACGGTTTTGACGTCGGCCATGTGGCTGACCTCGCCGGCCTTGAACAGCTTCTCGCCGCTGCGGTTCACCAGTTCGCCCAGGTAACGCGGGCCGGACCAGTTGCCCAGGTAGTCCACGGCGTAGGAACCGTAGGTCATCCGGTCATCGATGTTGAAGCCGTAGCCGTCGCCCGGGAAGCCGGGACGGTTGTATTCGGCCCAGAGGAACAGCGGGCTGGTCACGGCGCGGACGGCGAGGACCAGCAGGATGACCGGGAAGCAGATGGCCAGCAGGACCTGCATGACCCGGGGGGCCACGGGCTTGGCGTTGGCGGCCTGCTCGCGTTCGGCGTTGCGGCGCTCGACTTCCTCCTGGGGCGGGCGCACGTGCAGGGCCGAGGTGGGGAGCGCCTCGCGGTAGGCGTCCTCCCCCGCGGGACGGCCGACGGCGGTGGCGCCGCCAGCGCGCTCGTCGGTGCGGCGTTCGTCGGTCCGGCGTTCGGCGGCAAGCCGTTCGGCCCGGCGGCCCTGGCGTTCACCGGGTTCTGCGACATTGTCCTTGCCCGGGGCCGGCTTCGAGGCGGCGGCGCCGGAGGGCTTCATCCACTCGAAGGCGGGCTCGTCCGTGTCCCCGGCGGGATCCAGGTCGGGCTCCGGCCGGTTCGGAGGGGTGGCACTCTTCTCAGTCACTGCTGCTTCGCTTCCGTCGGATTCCGCGCGTCCGGGCGTCGAGCCGGGCCGCGCCTCATATCTGTTCTCGAGCCTACCGTCAGGGTTTCGGCCCCGGGGAGGTGCCACCCCGGACCGTCACCGATTCGTGGCCAAACTCGCCGCCCCCTAGCGCTTGGCATACACGTTCCAGGGGATGTTCCAGTCGCCGAAGCCCTCGAGGGGTTCCACCGGCGGAGCGCCCGTGTTCAGGGTCTGGACCACGTCGCCGGGTTTCATCGTGGCGAAGAACCACGCGGCGTCCGCCGGCAACAGCCCCACGCAGCCGTGCGAGACGTTCGCCCGGCCCACCGCGCCCCAGGCCGATTCCAGGGCCTGGTGGACGTACACGCCCGACGTCGTGAGCCGGTTGGCGTACTCGACCGTCAGTGGCGGGTAGTAGCCCTTGTCCCCCGGCTTGAGCCCGATGCTGCCTGCGTTGAACGGGGAGCTTCGCTCCTGCTCCATGATCACGGCATACCCCGTCGGGGACAGCCAGTCCTCCCCGCCGAGGGTGACCGGCGCGGTGCGGGCGAGGGCGCCGTCGATGTAGACGTTCATGGTCTTGGTGGTGTCGTCCACTACAGCGATCCGCTGCGGGCCTACCGTGTAGCCGATCCGGGTGTCCGCGTTCCCCACCATCCCGTTGCCGAAGTCCACCCCGAAGAGGCGCAGGTCCACGCTGACCGTGGCGTTGGCGGCCCAGAAGGTTTCCGGCCGGATCCGGGCGCGCCGGTCCGAGTACCAGCGCCAGGCCACGGGTTGGCCGGAGGATGCCGTGACCGTCACGGCCCGCTCCAGCGCCTCCTTGTTCTTCACCGGTTCGCTGAAGATGATCTCAAGCGGCTGGCCGGCGCCGAGGGTGCTGCCGGCGCGGGGGTAGACGGCGGCGTCGGCCTCGTTGGCGGCGGCCACCGTGGTGAACCGTTGCTCCCGGACGGTGGTCCGCCCGGCGCCGTCGACGATCGTGAAGCGATACCGGTAGACGGTGTCAAAGTCGAGCGGCTGCTCCGCCGTCCAGGTGGAGCCGTCGGCGCTGAGGCTGCCGGGGACGGGGCCGCCACCGTTCTCGGGGCGCAGCGTCACCTCCAGCACGCGGCCGTTCACGGCCTTGACCGCGGGCAGCGAGGCCGGGTTGACGCCGGTGGCACCGTCCAGCGGCGTCACGCCAAGTTCCAGCGGCTGCAGCACGGGGACGGCGAGTCCGCTGACCGAGCGCATCGGCGCGGACGCCTCCGACGGCAGCTTTTCCTCGGCCCAAACCGGGGCGGTGGCGGATCCGATGCCGGCCGCGGCCAGGAGGAGGCAGATGCCCGCGACGGCGGGCAGCCTGCTCCGGCGCTTTAGTTGGCGTACTGGGCCCATGGGATATTCCAGTCGCCGTAGCCGTCGTCGAACGCGGCGAAGTCGCCCTCGGTGTTGACCACCTGGACCACGTCGCCGGCGGTCATGTTGTCGAAGACCCACTGGGCGCCGTCGGGTCCCAGCCCGATGCAGCCGTGCGAGAGGTTGGCCTTGCCGATAAAGGGCAGGGCGGAGTCGGTGGCCTGGTGGATGAACTCGCCGCTGGGGGTCAGCCGGGTGGCGAAGTTGACGTCCAGCTCTCCGTAGTAGGCCGGGTCACCGGGCTTGAGGCCGATCGAGGCGGCGCTCATGTGCTCCACCCGGTACTTCTCCATCAGCACCAGGTAGCCGCGCGCCGAGGGGAACCGGGTGTCGCCCATGGTGGTGGGCCATTCGCCGACCTGCTGGTCGTTGACGAAGGCCTTGAAGGTGTGGGCGGTGGCGTCGGCGATCGCGGTCTTCTTGTCCCCGATGTGGATGGTGACCTTCTTGTTGAAATTGCCGATCTGGCCCTTGCCGAGGTCGACGCCGAAGAGCTGCATGTCCATGGTGATGGTGCTGTTGGCGGCCCAGAAGTTCTCCGGCCGGTACCGGACCATGGTGTTGCTGAACCAGTGGAACTCCCCGGGCTGGCCGGAGGTGGAGGTGATCTTGATGGCCTTCTCGACAGCGTCGCGGTTCAGGACCGGTTCGCTGAAGGTGATCTGGATCGGCTGCGCGACGCCCACCTTCATCCCGTCCAGCGGGTAAATCGCGGCGTCGGCCTCGTTCGCGGTGGAGACCGTGGTGAAGCTGCGGGTGGAGGTGGTGCTCCGGCCGGCGGCGTCGATGACGGTGTAGGTGTAGGTGTACCGGGTGTTGAACTTCAGCGGCCCGGACGCGGTCCAGCTGGAACCGTCCGCGCTGAGCGTGCCATCCACCGAGCCGCCGGATTCGCTGGTCAGGGATGCCCGGTCGATCCGCCCGTTGCCGACCTTCAGGGTCACCGGCGAGGCAGGGTTCACGGCCGTGGCGGCGTCCGCCGGGGCCGCGGTCAGCTGGACCGGCGGCAGCACCGGGTAGGCCAGTCCCGGGGTGGACCGCTCCGGCGAGGAAGCCTCGGAGGCAAAGGACGGGTGGGCCAGCGGCCCGGCCGCGGCGAAGACTCCTCCGCCGGCTCCCAGCACGCAGACAGCGGCCAGGACGATGGCCTTGCGGCGGGTGCTCCAGGTTTTTGAGACGGTCACGATACTCGGGTCCTTCCAGACGTCACCTTGCCAGCATAGGGGCAAACGGGCGCCGGACCGGGCCGGACCGAGGCACGATACGGTCACAAAAAGGCCCCGGGCCCGCGGCGGGTGCCGTGGGCCCGGGGCCTTCCCGGGAGACTCAGGGGATGTTCCCAGGGAGCTCCTAGTAGCGGTAGTGCTCCGGCTTGAACGGGCCGGCAACGTCGAGGCCGAGGTACTCCGCCTGTTCCTTGCTCAGCTCGGTCAGGGTGGCGCCGAGGGCGTCCAGGTGCAACCGGGCGACCTTCTCGTCCAGGATCTTGGGGAGCACGTAGACCTGCTTCTCGTACTCCTTCTCACCCTCGGGCTGGCCGGCCTTGGTGAACAGTTCGATCTGCGCAATCGTCTGGTTCGCGAAGGAGTTGCTCATCACGAAGGACGGGTGGCCGGTGGCGTTGCCGAGGTTGAGCAGGCGGCCCTCGGAGAGGACGATGATCGACTTCTCCCCGTCGGTGCCCTCGTTGAAGACCCACTCGTGGACCTGCGGCTTGATCTCGACCTTCTTGACGCCGGGGATGCGGGCCAGGCCGGCCATGTCGATCTCGTTGTCGAAGTGGCCAATGTTGCCCACGATGGCCTTGTCGCGCATGCCGGCCATGTGTTCGGCCAGGATGACGTCCTTGTTGCCGGTGGTGGTGATGAAGATGTGGCCCTCGGCGAGCACGCTTTCGAGCGTGGCCACCTGGTAGCCGTCCATGGCGGCCTGCAGCGCGCAGATCGGGTCGATCTCGGTGACGATCACGCGGGAACCCTGGCCCCGGAACGCCTCGGCGGCGCCCTTGCCGACGTCGCCGTAGCCGCAGACGACGGCGACCTTGCCGCCCATCAGGACGTCGGTGGCGCGGTTGATGCCGTCGGGCAGGGAGTGGCGGATGCCGTACTTGTTATCGAACTTGCTCTTGGTGACCGAGTCGTTGACGTTGATGGCCGGGAAGAGCAGCTTGCCCTGCTCCGCGAGCTGGTACAGGCGGTGCACGCCGGTGGTGGTCTCCTCGGTCACGCCCAGCAGACGGGAGCCGATCCGGGTCCACTTCTGCGGGTCCTTTTCGAGCGAGGCGCGCAGCACGGACAGGAAGACCCGGCCCTCCTCGGACTCGTCGTCGCCTGCGGCCGGGACGGAGCCCAGGGCCTCAAACTCGGCGCCCTTGTGCACCAGCATGGTGGCGTCGCCGCCGTCGTCGAGGATCATGTTCGGGCCCAGGTCCGGGTTGCTGTCCGCGCCGGGCCAGGTCAGGATCTGCTCGGCGGTCCACCAGTATTCCTCGAGCGTCTCGCCCTTCCAGGCGAAGACGGGGACGCCCTGCGGGTCCTCGACCGTGCCCTGGCCGACGACGACGGCCGCGGCGGCCTCGTTCTGGGTGGAGAAGATGTTGCAGGAGGCCCAACGGACCTCGGCCCCAAGAGCGGTGAGGGTCTCGATCAGCACGGCGGTCTGAACCGTCATGTGCAGGGAGCCGGCGATCCGGGCGCCCTTGAGCGGCTGGCTGGGGCCGAATTCCTCGCGCAGAGCCATCAGGCCCGGCATCTCGTGCTCGGCGAGGCGGATCTGGTGCCGGCCGGCCTCGGCCAGGGAGATGTCGGCAATCTTGTAATCGAAGGTCATGAAAATCCTTTGGAGTAGCCGGGTTGGAAGCGTCGGGTTGAAAGCACGGGGCTGTCAGGGGTTCGGAGCCGCGGGCGGTTCCGATGGGAAGCGGGCGGGGCACCCTTGGTGGGGTGCCGCACCCGCCCTGGGGCAGGTGCTAGTCCGCGGCGTGGCGGGGTCCGGCGGGCGCGCCGCCGTCGTGCTGGTCGGACGCGGCGGAGCCGGCGGCGGCCAGGAGTTCGGGCGGGAGCAGCAGCGGAATGCCGTCTTCGATGCCGTAACGGAGGGTGCGGCCCTGCGCGTCGGGGCTGGTGGCAACGAGTTCCTCGCCCTCCTGCACCAGGGTGGAGCCGGTGACCGGGCAGCGCAGCACGGAGAGAAGTTCGGAACTGATCAATGGCACGTTAAGACCTGGCATGGCGAAGGCTCCCTGGGGGCGCCGCGTCGGGCGCCGGTGGCTTACGGAAAGTTCTTCCCCAGCCTACCGCTGATTCGGGGCTCAGGAGGGTTCGCGGAGGACGCGCAGGTGGCCGCGCCGGGCGCCCTCCGGGGCGGCCGGGGCCTCCAGGGCGGGATGGCTGGCACGCTGCCCGGGGGCCTGGGCCGCGTCGTTACCCTGGCCGGTGGCGGCCGGGCGTCCGGCGGCCTCACGGACGGCGTGGGCCAGGGCCAGCAGGTCGTCGGGGCCGGGCCCGGCGGGCGTCGCGGGCATGGCCAGGCGGAGGACTTCCCAGCCGCGGGGCACCGTCAGGGACCCGGCGTGCTGTTCGCAGAGGTCGTAGCAGTGCGGTTCGGCGTAGGTGGCCAGCGGGCCGAGAACGGCGGTGGAGTCGGCGTAAACGTACGTCAAAGTCGCCACCGCCGAATTCCGGCAGGCGGACCTTGAACAGAGACGAATTGCACCCACGACACCACAGACTACTCCCCTGCACGGTTCCGGGGCCGCATTGAAACACCGCAGGAGGGGCCCGCGCCCGCGTACGGCCCGTCATATCGCGGAATCAGGGCGCCGGGTTTAGAGTCGAGGTATGCAGTCTTTGCCCCACGATTCCGGCTTTACGGTGCGGCTCACGGAGCCCGGCGCCGCCGCGGGCGGCCGTGTCCGGGGCTTCCGCGAACGCCGCAGGAACCGCCATGGCCGCGGCCTGCGCGGTGAGCTGCTGATGCCCACCCTGCCGGGGTACCGGACCCGCGCGGAGCGCTTCGACGACTTCGTCCTCGATTCGGCCCAGCGCCTCCACGACATCTGGGGCAAGCCGCTGGACGGGGTCCGGTTCGCGGTCGAGGACATCCCGCCGCAGCTCGAGCAGCTCGTGGCCGAGGGCTCGCCCGCGCCGATGGGTGCCTACGCGCCGGCGACGGCGGGAGAGGGCCCGGTGATCACGCTCTACCGCCGCGTGGTGGAGCAGGCGTGCGGGAGCCGGGAGGAACTCGCGGACCTGGTTCACGACGTCGTCGTCGAACGCACCGCAGAGATGCTGGGCGTTCCGCCCGAGACGCTCGACCCCGTCTACCGCCGCCGCTACTAGTAGCCGAGGGTAACGGCGACCTTTTCCTGCCCGGCCGCGCCCGGGGACACGGGCACGGTGGCCACGTCCGCCTTGCCGTCGCGTTCGAGCAGGACTGCGCCGTAAGCCGCTTCCCCCGCCGCGGACACCAGGTAACCCACCACAGCGGAGCCTTCCACGTCGGCGGGGACCTGGACCGATGCGGTCGTGCCGCCGGCGATGTCCGCCGTCGTGGCACTGCGGATTTTGCCGTCCGCGGTGACCGGCGTGTAGGAGATGGTGGCGCGCCCGTCCGGGGCGCCGAACATCAGAAAGCGGCTGCCGGCAGCCGGGACCGGCACCAGGTGCTGGCTGCCGAGCCGGATGGCGGACGGCGACCAGGCGACGTCCGTGGGCTCCTCGGCCTTGAGCCCGCGGGTGACGCGGGCGGCCGCGGTGAAGGAGACGTCGGAGCTGGCCGAGACGGTGTAGTGCCCGGCCGGCACCCCCGCGAGCGGGACGGTGGTGACCGCGCCGGCCTTGGCGGTGACGACGCCGCCGCCGGGCAGCGGCTTCTGCCCGTCCCGGCCGTACATCTTGACCTCCACGACGGCGTCCGCGGCGCCCGGGACGGCGATCTGGAGTGCGGGGCCGGCGTCCCCAAAGCCGGACTTGGCCGTGAGCGGGCCGAGGGCGGCAGGGTCCTGGATGTCCAGCCCGGTGACGGCCTGCCGGGTGGCGGGGCCGGTGCCGGGGGTGATGAAGTCGACGCCGCCGGGCGTCAGTCCGCGGAGCACGCTCTGCTGGATGACGGCGGCCACGGGGCCGCCGGTGCTGCGCACCCGCACGGCCAGGCTGTCCTGTCCCGGCGCGAGGCCGGCCAGGACGATCGAGCGGGTGGTGCCGGGGGCCACCAGCAGGCCTCGGCTGCCCGGGGCCTGGATGACGCCCTTGGCGCCGAAGAGGTCGAGGTTGACCGTCGCCGGGGTGCCCGAGGCATTGCTCAGGTTCAGCACGGCGGTCCGGCCGAGGGAGGTGTCCGCACCTACCAGCCAGAGATCGTTGGCGGGATTCTGGCAGGCCGCGGCGGCGGTGCCGCGGAGGTCGCCGTCGTCCGCGGCGTAGCTCATGGCGGCGGCGGCGGAGGGCTGCTGGTCCCGGAACGCGTCCGCGCTGAGGACGCTCACGGCGTCGATCCCGCGCTGGGCGACGGCGGCGCGGGGTGCCGGCGGTGTACTCGCTGGGGCCGGAGCCGGGCTGGCGGTGGCGGGCACGGCCGGGGCCTTCGCCAGTTCCACCAGCGGACTGCCGGTGAGGCCGGCGAGGCGGCTGCCGGGGATCACGCCGGACCCGTTGCCGAGGACCAGGGCGGAGACGGCGCTCTTGGCCGTGGCGGACTCGGGGCTGAACTGCGGGTCGGTCCCCACCGGGGTGGCCTGGAGCAGCCGGGCCGGGGCGGGGCACACGGCCACGAGGTTGCCGGCCGGGACTGCGGCCTGAGGTGCCGCCAGCGGGCTGCTGCCGGAAGTCCGGGGCGCCAGTGCCGTGGCGGCCACCAGTCCGCCGCCGGCGGCCACTATGACCACGCCGGCGAGGATCCCGCCCAGCGGGCGGGCCAGGGTCTTCAGCCGCCGGGCTGTTGGTTGGGAATCAGTGGGCCGGGACTCCTTGGGCTTGTGCTCTCTGGGCCGGGATTCCTTGCCTCGGGCGCTGCGGTCCCGTTTGCCGTCGGACGGACCGTCGCCGGAGTTTTCGGGCCGGGCCGCGGGGTGCTGTTCGTCAGGCATGCTGGTGTTCCTTCCGCAGGGACGCTTCGTCCCGGGAGATGCCGGCATTGCGGCGGCGGGCGGGCATGGGGATGGCCAGCAGCACGGTCAGGCCGATCACGACCGCCTGCCCGATACCGGTCCAGAGCGCCCAGGGGTTCTCGTAGCGGATGCTGAGCTGGCCGCCGCGGGCCGGCAGCGTGAAGGCCTGTGCCCAGTCCGAGGTGGTGGCGGTGAGCCGCTTGCCGTCCAGGAAGGCGCTCCATCCGGCGTCGGCCCGTTCGCTGAGGACCACCAGCCGGCCCTCGGGGCCGTCCGGAACGGGGGCGTCGGCGCCCAGCGGTCCGGCGGGCAGCAGCCCGGTGGTGGCGCCGGAGCCGTCGAGGATCCGCAGCCGGTGCGCCACCTCCGCGGCGTCGGCGGGGCCCTGCTGGCTCCGGTGCAGCGGGGTGATACGCCACAGCCAGCCGACGTCGGTCTGCCCGACGGCGACGAGGCCGGGGACGGCGTCCATGCGGCTGGCCGTCAGCTGGGCCGAGCTGTCCGTGGCCGAGAGCACCACGAAGCCGATGCCGAATTCCTCCAGCAGCTGTCGCGGATCCACGCCCTGGCCGGCGACGATGGTGGCGACCACGGAGCGGAGTGAGCCGTTGACGGCGTCGTCCAGCCGGACGGATTCCTCGCCCGGGGCCCCGATGACGGGCCGGGCGGAGGCGATCGCAGACAGGGCGTCCAGGGTGGTCCCGGAGCCACGCATCAGCGAGGCGGCGAATCCGCCGTTGTCCTGTGCGGAGATCACCAGGGTCCGGGCCTGTTCGGGACCCTCGCCGCGGTCGATCGCGGTGGCGGGCAGCGCCGTGGACCGGCCCGGCTGAAGAAGCCGGGAAACCCCGAGCGCCCCGTCACCGGCGGCGGCATCTGCGGCGTCGGTGCCGGCGGCAGGTCCCGCGGCCGGGGTTCCGGTTCCCGCGGATCCGGTGGAGGCGGCCCCGGCTGAGGCAGTTCCGGCGGGGGCGGCCGTGGTCTGCAAAACGTTGTGCGCGGACCACGCCGCCAGCCCTGCCAGCGGCCCGGCGACCAGAAGCACGACGGCGGCCGCGGCGGCGCCCTTCATCAGAAAGGCAGGGACCGCGACTGCACGGGCCGGAAGCGCCCGGGAGGTGGTGGGCCCTTCTGTTGCGGTGTCGGCGGCCGACTCGGCCCCCGACTCTGCCTCAACGGTGACGGACCGGGTGCGGGCTGCGGCCGCGGCGTCCAGCAGGGCCTCGGCGCCGAGCAGCGCCGCGCCGAGCAGGAGGAAAGCGGCGGCAGACACGGCCGGTCCGGAGAACGGGGAGACCAGCACCTCGGCGCTGGCGGCGACGGCGAGGTGGCCGGCTAGCCAGCTTCCGGCCAGCAGTACGAGGGCCGCGGCCCACAGGCTGCGCGCGAGGCGGGGCCGGCGGCCGGTGCCGCGGCGGCCCGGAAGGAACAGCGCAGTGAGCGCCAGCACCAAGACGGGAACCCCGGCCAGCAGGGCCAGCAGCAGCGCCCACGGCACGGGGCCAGGACCGAAGAGGGACAGCCCGGTCAGGCCCGCGCCGGCGTCGAAAGCAAGCGGCTGGCCTAGCGCCTGCTGCCACAGCGGCGCGGCGTCGAAGCCGAGCGGCAGTCCCGGGTCAGCGAGCAGGGCGCGAGGGCGGTCCAGGGCGGAGAGAGCGAACGGAACGAACAGCGCCAGGCTGGGAAGCAGCGACCACCAGAGCGTGCGTCCCCGGCGGCCCAGCAGGACCGCGCCGAGGACGATCAGGACCAGGGCAGGCACCAGGAGCGATGGGGCGGCGGCGGTGACGACCGCCAGGGCGAGCCCGGCGGCGGCCGCGGCGGTCCAGGACGGCGTCCCGTTGATGCCGGGTTTGATGGGGGGCTTCTCGGTAAAGCGGCGCTCCCCCGGCGCGGGCACCGCGAAGCGGCCGCGGCCGGGGACGGTGCCGGTGGCGCGCAGCAGCGCCAGGACCAGCAGCGGCAGCATCACATGCGCCACCAGGGCACCCAATCGGCCCTGGTTCAGGGCCACCTGCAGCGCCGGGGCGCCGGCCCAGGCCAGCGCGGCGATGAACCGCAGCCGGCGCCGCCGGGTCAGGGCCCCCGCGGCGAACCAAGCCGTCAGGGCCGCCAGCGGCATGGCCAGCAGCAGCAGCCACACGACCGAGGCGTTGGCGTTCCCCGCGCCGAGGACGCCCAGGAACCAGAGCACGAAGCCGAAGGGATCCCCGCGCCCGGGCAGCCCGGCCCCAAGTTCCACCCACCAGCCAGTGGCGTGGTCCCAGATCCTGCCCAGCCCGGTGGAGAGCGGGATCAGTGCGCCGCCGGTGACGGCGTCGGCCCGGAAAATGTTCAGCAACCCGGCCACCGAGGCCGCGGCGGCGAGCAGCACCGCCAGCAGCGCGCCGGCTCCCACCCAGCCGCGGTCCGTCGCGGCCAGGGCGGCGAAGTCGTCGGCGGCGTCGCCGCTGGGCTGCTCCCCCAGCGGGTCGTGGCCCGGCATACCCTCGGCGTCGTCGGAGCCGAGGGACTCGATCAGGGAGCGCCGGTGGGCCCAGACCTCGCGGCGGTGGGTCTGCAGGCCCTTGATCACGGAGCGGCGGATCCGGCGGGTGCGCGCGGCGTTGCGGCGGCCGCGGAAGACGGCGGCGGGCCGGGCCAGGGCGCCGAGGGTGGCGACCAGCTGGGCCAGGCCGTGGCCGGGGTCCTTGAGCGCGATGCTCAGGACAAGTTTGAACAGGCTTCCCAGCAGGGCGCCGACGGCATGCAGGGGCACCTTCCAGGCCGAGGCGTGCTTGAGCCGCAGGTGGACCTGGGCCTTGCGGGCGGCTGCGGGGGTGCCCTGGCCGTGCGGGCGGTGCGCCACGTGGAACATGCGTGCCGTCGGGACCACCACCACGCGGTGGCCGGCCAGGCGGTTGCGCCAGCAGAAGTCGACGTCGTCGCCGGTTCCGGGCAGGGCCGGGTCGAATCCGCCCAGCTGCTCCCAGACGTCCCGGCGGACCAGCATGCCGGCGGAGTTGACGGCGAAGGTGTCGCTGCGGCCGTCGTACTGGCCCTGGTCGAGCTCGTCCGCCTCGATCAGGGTGAGCCGCTCGGCCCAACGGCTGATGGAGAGTCCAACGTCGATCAGGCGCCGCTCGGAGTGCCAGTCGAGCTGCTTGCAGCCTGCCACCGTCACCGAGGGCGCACGTTCGACGGCGTGCAGCAGTTCCGCGAGGGCCTCGGGGGCCGGGGCGGCGTCGTCGTGGAGCAGCCAGATCCATTCGGCGTCGGCGGCCATGCCCTCCCGGCGCGGGGCCAGGGCGGCCAGGCCGGCCTGCACCGCTCCGCCCATGCCGGTCCGGGAGTGTTCAACGGCGGTGACGTTACCGGCGCCGAGCGCCTGCGCCAACAGGGCCGCCGAATGGTCGCGGGATCCGGTGTCGACCCCGATCGCGGCGTCCGCGGGGCGCGTCTGCGCCGCCAGGGCCGCGAGGGTTCTGGGGAGGTAGTCACCGCCGTCGCGGGCTACCACGACGGCGGTGACTCGTACTTCTTGAAGAATTAGACTGCCCGCTTCCTAAGCCTGCGGCGTTCCCGCTCGGAGAGGCCACCCCAGATGCCGAAACGCTCGTCATTGGAGAGTGCGTACTCCAGGCACTGCGAGCGGACGTTGCACGCGCCGCAGACCTTCTTGGCGTCCCGGGTGGAGCCGCCCTTTTCGGGGAAGAATGCCTCGGGGTCCGTCTGGGCGCACAGCGCGTCCGTCTGCCAGCCCAGCTCGCCTTCGTCGTCGAAGTCCTGCTGCGCGGGGAGACCGATCCAGATCGCCTGGGTTACGGTGCCGGCGTCGGGGGCCTGCACCTCCATGGGCGGGTCCAGCGGATCGTCGTCGAGATCCGGGTTCCCCGCCGGGAGAGCCTCGTGGGCTGCGAGGAAGGCCGTGGCCTGGTCCTCCAGCGCGTCCTTGGTCTGGCCGTTGTAGCGGTCCGCGGCCTCCGGATCGGCCGGGTCCACGTACCAGTCGCTCGGCACTCCGCGTGAACGGTATTTGGCCGTCGCCTGGCCGGCGACAACTTCCTCTTCATGGATACGCTCTGCAAGCCCCATTGGCGTTTCCCTCTCTGATTGGCAGCCCCTGCTTGACCCACGGACACTCGGTTGAGCGCCGGCTGTTGTGCGGTGGCTTTCGTTCCCTAATTACACGTGTGTAAGTATCGGGGAGTCAAGCGGCAGCAGGGATAATAATCAATTCCTTGGGAATTCCTGAGGCACGCCACGCCCGTGATTTTTTGCGCGGCCTGCGGCCCATCCCCGCCGAATGGGAAGCATGCTGACCACCTTTGGGGGGCTAATGGCGATTTCTGCTCCCTTTTGGCCGACATTCCGGCATCATCGGCGGCATCCCCCTCCCCCGCGCCCACCACTCAGATAACGGCGGCACCGCACCCGGCGCCGTGCCGCGTGACCGAGATCACCCGGACCGGGCGTGGGTGGCTCCGGGGCACTGCCACGTGGGGCGCGGCGGCCTCCGTGGCAAGATGAACGCCATGAACATCCCCGCCGCCGACCTGATGTCGGCCCTGCGTTCCGGCCAGTCCACCGCCCCGCGCCTGACCTGGTACGGCCCGGACGCCGAGCGCGTCGAGCTCTCCGGCCGGGTGCTGGATAACTGGGTGGCGAAAACCAGCAACCTGCTGCAGGACGAACTGGACGCCGAACCGGGGACCCGGCTGCGACTGGACCTGCCGGCGCACTGGAAATCGCTGGTGCTGGCCCTGGCCGCCTGGCAGTTGGGGATGGAGGTGGTGCTGGCGGACGGCGACGCCGAACTGCTCGCCACGGCGGATCCCGGCCCGGCCGCGGCCGCCGGCGGGGTCGACGCCGTGCTGGCCGTGGCGCTGCCGGCCTTGGCGATGCGCTGGCCGGGCGAACTCCCCAGCGGCGTGCTCGACTATGCGGCGGAGGTCCGCAGCCACGGGGACTTCTTTATGGCCTACGTTGACCCGGAGCCGGACCGGACCGCGCTGCGGGACGCCGCCGGCGTCGACCATCCGCACGGCCGGCTGGTCGAGGACTTCGGGGCCCTGCCAGGGGTTGCGGACGACGGCGCTGACAGCGCTGCGGCGCCGCGGTTGCTGGTGCAGGCCGGGGACGGCCTGGAGGCGGCGCTGTCACGGGCGCTGTGGGCCTGGTCCAGGGACGGCTCGGTGGTGCTGGTGCACCCGGACGTTGCCCTGACCGAGCGGCTGCTGGGCGACGAACGGATCAGCCTCCGCTGATCCGGCCGAGTCCGCGAAGCAGGCCTACGGGGCCTAGCGTCCGTCCGGCGTCGCGCCCGGGGTTCCGGTCTCGCGGCCGGCCGGCACTGATCCGGCGGCGTGCGGGTGCGGGTGGCGTTCGATGATCTCGTGGTCGCCGGAGAACTCCGGTTCGTCGTCGAGTTCCTTGTTGAACACCAGGAACCGGTAGGCGAAGAAGCGCACCACGGTTGCGACCAGGATGCCGACGACGCCGGCCAGGAACAGCATGTTCTTGTCGTTGATGCCCATGCCGTACTTGGCGAGGGCGGTCAGGCCGGTGGAGATGCCGATGCCGATGCCGTTGATCAGCACGAACATCAGGAACTCGCGCAGCACGTTGGCCTGGCGGCGGTGCCGGAAGGTCCAGAAGCGGTTGGCAATCCAGGAGAAGATGGTGGCCACGGTGGCCCCAACGAAGCGCGCCTTGGCCTCGCTGTCGGACATGGGACCGTGCATCAGGTAGTAGGTCAGGCCGTTGTCGATGACAAAGGCGACACCGCCGACGGCTCCGAACTTCGCTACTTCGCGCCAAAAGAGCGAGGCGAGCCCGCGGATCCGGTCTGCAAGTGTGGTGATCATGACCCTCCGAGGGCGTTGCTGTCTGTGGGGCCAAGTGGCCGACGGCCTATTTTAGCGCCGTTTCCCCGGAGATTGCCCCGCCGTGGGGACTCACCGGCCCAAATCACGGGTCCGGGGTCTCGTCCGGCGCGGTGTTCGGTAGGCTGGTCGATGTGACTTTTCCAGTAATCGGCGTGGTTGGCGGCGGCCAACTAGCCCGCATGATGGCCCCAGCCGCGACCGCTCTCGGCTTCGAACTCCGTGTCCTCGCCGAGGCTGAGGACGTCTCCGCGGTGGCCGCGGTGGCGAAAGCCCCGGTCGGCGACTACAAGGACCTGGACCACCTGCTGGAGTTCTCCCGCGGGCTGGACGTCCTCACCTTCGACCACGAGCACGTTCCCACGGAGCACCTGCGTGCCCTGATCGATGCCGGCGTCAACGTCCACCCGGGCCCCGACGCCCTGGTCAACGCCCAGGACAAGCTCGTGATGCGCGCCGCGATCGACCGGCTGGAACTGCCGAACCCGCGCTGGGCCGCGGTGGACGACGTCGACGCCCTCGTCGCGTTCGGCGACGACGCCGGCTGGCCCGTGGTGCTGAAGACCCCGCGTGGCGGCTACGACGGCAAGGGCGTGCGCGTCATCGCCTCGGCCGGGGACGCCGCCGCGTCGGCCGACTGGTTCGAATCGATGTCCCCGCTGCTGGCCGAGGCCAAGGTCGAGTTCAGCCGCGAACTCTCCGCCATGGTGGCCCGCACCCCGGACGGCGAGTGCCGCGCCTGGCCCGTCGTGCACACCATCCAGGTCGACGGCGTCTGCGACGAGGTGATCGCCCCCGCCCTGGACATCCCCCTGGAGGTCGCCGCCGCGGCGGAAGACGCCGCCGTACGGATCGCCAACGAACTCGGCGTCACCGGCGTCATGGCCGTGGAGATGTTCGAAACCCCCGGCGTCGGCTCCGGCTTCCTGATCAACGAACTGGCCATGCGCCCGCATAACACCGGCCACTGGACCCAGGACGGCTCCGTCACCAGCCAGTTCGAACAGCACCTGCGCGCCATCCTGAACCTGCCGCTGGGTGCCACCGACCTGCTGGGCCCGGTGGTGGTCATGAAGAACTTCCTCGGCGGCGCCAACCAGAACCTCTACTCGGCCTACCCCGCGGCGCTGGCCACCGAGCCGGCCGCCAAGGTCCACAGCTATGGCAAGGCCGTGCGGCCGGGCCGGAAGATCGGCCACGTCAACCTTGTCGGCGGCTCCACCGCCGACGTCGACTCCGTCCGGCAGCGCGCCGGCGCTGTCGCCGCCATCATCCGGGACGGCCGGCCCCAGGCCGCCGCGCCCGAGACCACCGGGGAGACCGAATGACCACCACTGACACCACCGCCGCCCCGCTCGTCGGGCTCGTCATGGGCTCCGACTCGGACTGGCCGGTCATGGAGGCCGCCGCGGAGGCGCTGGCCGAGTTCGGCATCCCCTTCGAGGCCGACGTCGTCTCCGCCCACCGGATGCCCACCGAGATGATCCGCTACGGGCAGACCGCCCACGAACGCGGCATCCGGGTCATCATCGCCGGCGCCGGCGGCGCGGCCCACCTGCCCGGGATGCTCGCCTCGGTGACGCCGCTGCCGGTGATCGGGGTGCCCGTGCCGCTTAAGACCCTCGACGGCATGGACTCGCTCCTCTCGATCGTCCAGATGCCCGCAGGCGTGCCGGTGGCCACCGTCTCCATCGGCGGCGCCCGCAACGCCGGCCTGCTGGCCGTGCGCATGCTGGCCGCCGGGACGGACGCGTTCGCCGCGGAGCTGCGCGCCGAACTGCTGCGCTTCGCCCAGGACCTCAACGACGCTGCCACCGCCAAGGGCGCCAGCCTGCGCGCCAAGGTGGCCGAGGTGTTCTCCGCCGAGAACACCGAACCGCGGGGCGGCCGGTAAGGATTCCCACCATGAGCGAAGGATCCGCCGGCGCGCCGGACACTGCCCGGCCCGGGCGGACCAGGCTGACGGACCCGGTCCGGTATCCGCGGGGAGCCGCGCCCGCCACCCTGACCCGGCGCGGGATCCTGCTGATCCTGCTGACCCTCCTGGTTCCCGGCAGCGCGCAGCTGGTGGCCGGCGACCGGCGGCTGGGACGCCTCGCCCTGCGCGTCACCCTCACCGTCTGGGCCCTGGTACTGGTGGGGCTGATCCTGCTGGCCGTCGCACGGCCCACGCTGATTAACCTCGTCGCCAACCCGATCACCTCGCTGATCCTCGTGGTCGTGCTCGCGGCCCTCGCCGTCGGCTGGGCGACCCTGTTCCTGAACACGCTCCGGCTGATCCGGCCGGTGCTGCTGCCCGCGGCCCGCACCCGCGCCGCCGTCGTCCTCGGCCTGGTCGTCGCGATGGTGCTCAGCGCCGGCGGGCTCGGCTACACCGCCTACCTACTGAATGTCGGCCGCGAGGCGATCGGCACCATCTTCGCCGACGGCCCCGCGATGGAACCCTCCGAAGGCCGCTACAACTTCCTCATGATGGGCGGCGACGCCGGCGCGGACCGGACCGGCCGCCGCCCGGACAGCCTCTCGGTGATCAGCGTGGACGCCAAGACCGGCGCCTCCGCGATCATCTCGATCCCCCGCAACCTGCAAAACGCCAGGTTCAGCGACGATTCGCCGATGCGGAAGATCTACCCGGACGGCTATAACTGCGGCGACGAGTGCCTGATCAACGCGATCAACACCGAGGTCACCAACGAACACCAGGACCTCTACCCCGGCGTCGAGGATCCCGGGGCGCAGGCCACGCTCGAGGCCGTCTCCGGCACGCTGGGCATCAAGGTCCAGGCCTACGTCCTGGTGGACATGGACGGCTTCGCCAAGCTCATCGACGCGATGGGCGGGATTCGGATCAAGGCCGGCGGCTGGGTCCCCATCAGCGGCGAGACCATCGACGAGGCCAACGGCATCCACGGCATGCCGCTGGGCTGGATCCCCGCCGGGGACAACACCCTGGACGGCTACCACGCCCTCTGGTACGGCCGCTCGCGCGAATTCGTCGACGACTACGCCCGCATCGCCCGGCAGCAGTGCGTCCAGCAGGCCATGCTCAAGCAGCTCGACCCGGGCACCCTGCTGACAAAGTTCGAGGACATCGTCAAGGCCGGCACCAAGGTGGTGGACTCCAACGTCTCCGCCGGGCAGCTGGGCAGCTTCGTGGACCTCGCCATGAAGTCCAAGGGCCAGCCGGTCCGCCGCCTGACCATCGGGCCGCCGGACTTCGAGGCGTACTTCTCCACCGTCCCGGCCTTCGACCGGATCCACCAGGCCGTGGACAAGCTCCTCGGCCCGGCCCCGCAGGCGGCCGCCGGCACCGATGAGCTGCTGCGCCCGGCCGCGGTCCCCGGACCGCTCTCCGCCGCCGGCACCATCTCCGGGCTGTCGGCGCAGGCCGCGCCCGGGACGGTGCCCGGAACGTCGCCGGCGCCGTCGCCGTCGTCCTCGGACTTCACCCCGGTGACCACCACCCCGGACGGTGAACCCATCACCGAGGAGATGCTCAACGACTTCAAGCGCCAGGGCGACGAGCAGTCGATCCGCAACCTGGTCGCCACCAACGGCCAGTGCGCCCCGCTTTAGGATAAGGATCCATGTACGCACTCGAGAACGTCCTCCGCCCCTACGCCTGGGGCTCCCCCACCGCGATCGCCGGCCTGCTGGGCCGCCCGGCCTCCGGCGGCCCGGAAGCCGAGCTGTGGATCGGGGCGCACCCGGACTCCCCCTCCACCGCGGCGGGAGCGGACGACGGCGGACCGCTGGCACTGGACGCGCTGATCGCCGGCGACCCGGACCACTTCCTGGGCAGTGAGAGCATCGCCGCGTTCGGCCCGCGGCTGCCCTTCCTGCTGAAGGTCCTCGCCGCCGACCACCCGCTCTCCCTTCAGGTGCACCCCACCCTTGAACAAGCGCGGGCAGGCTTCGCGCGCGAGGAGGCCGCCGGCGTGGACCGGTCCGCGGCGACCCGCAACTACAAGGACGACAACCACAAGCCGGAGATGATCTTCGCGCTCACCCCGTTCGACGCGCTCTGCGGCTTCAGGCCGGCGGCCGCGTCCCGCGCCGTGTTCGAGGACCTGGCCCGGGCCTTCGAGCAGGCCGGCCGCGAGGTGCCGGCCCTGCTGCCGCAACTGGTCGGTGACCTCGCCCGGCCGGAGGAGGACCAGGCCCTGCGCGCCGCGTTCGAACGGCTGATCGGCGGGGGCGACGACGTGGCCGCCGCGACGGCCGCCGTCGTCGAGCTGCTGGCCGCCGGCACCCCGGAGGGACCGGACGCCACCGCCCTCGACACCGTCGGCACCCTCAACGCCGAGTACCCCGGCGACCCCGGCGTGCTGATCTCGCTGCTGCTGAACCGGATTTCCCTGGCCCCCGGCGAGGCCGTCTACCTGCCCGCCGGCAACGTGCACGCCTACCTGCACGGACTCGGGATCGAGGTGATGGCCTCCTCGGACAACGTGCTGCGCGGCGGCCTTACTCCCAAGTTCGTGGACGTGCCCGAGCTGTTGCAGACCATCGCCTTCGAGGCCGTGGGCGTCCCGGAGCTGCGCGCCGAGCAGACCATGCTGGGCCAGGAGCTGTACCGGCCGCCGTTCCAGGAATTCGCGCTGCAGCGCATCGAACTCGCCCCGGGCGGCGAGGCCGTTCCGCTGGCCCAATCGGGCGCCGCGGTGCTGATCGTGGTGGCCGGGTCCGTGATGCTCGATTCGCCCAAGGGCGACCTCCGGCTGGACCGCGGCGGCAGCGCCTTCGTGCCCGCCGCCGAGGCGCCGGTGAACGTCCACCCGGCCGGGGACACCGCCGAACCGGCCGTCGTCTTTGCCGTGACCACCGGAATGAAGGCCTGATCATGGACCACTTCCTGCAGGGCCCGGACTGGGCCCGCGTCCAGCGCGACCTGGGCCGCACCGTCCACGAGGAGTCCGGCGACGGCTGGAGCTACCTCGCCATCGAGGAAAGCAACCCAGCCGGCAAGCTCCTCTACGTCCCCTACGGCCCGGTGGCCGGGTCGGTGGCCGCCTTCGAAGCCGCACTGGCCTCGCTGACGGACCGCGCCAAGGCGTCCGGCGCGGTCTTCATCCGGGTCGAGCCGGTCAGCGCCGGGTTCTCCGCCGCGGAGGCCGACGCGGTCCTGCGCAGCCGCGGCCTGCGCCCGGCACCGGCGAACCTGCAGCCGGAGCTGAGCTGGATCGTGGATCTTGAGCAGGACTTCAAGGAGGTCCTGGCCGGGATGAAGCCGGTCAACCGGAACCTCTACCGCAACATCCACAAGAAGGGCGTGACCTTCCGGGCCAGCCAGGACCCCGCCGAGATTTCGGTCCTGCTGGGATTCCTGCACCAGACGGCGGCCCGCAACGGCTTCAAGCCGCAGAGCGATGAGTACCTGACGCAGGTGGCGCGGACGCTGATGCCCTCGGGCGCCGCGACCCTGTTCATCGCCGAGCTGGAGGGATCACCGATCGCGGCGGCCCTGACGTACGACTCGGCGGACACCCGCACCTACGCCCACGCGGCGCTGGATGACACCCACCGCAAGCTCAGCGCCGGCATCCCGCTGGTGGTGACCCTGATGGCGGACGCCAAGGACAAGGGCCTGAAGCACGTGGACCTCTGGGGCGTCGCGCCGGCGGACCAGCCGGACCACAAGTGGGCCGGGTTCACCGCCTTCAAGAAGTCCTTCGGCGGCCGGGAGGTCGCCTACCCGGGCACCTGGGACCTGCCGGTGAACAAGCTGCGCTACGGCGGCTACCAGCTGGCCCGGAAGGGCGCCCAGGTCCTGAAGGGGCTGCTCCGCAGGCTGCGGAAGTAGCCTCCGCGGCGGGTTTCGCCGTGCGACACGCAAAAACGCCCGCGCCCCGGAATGTCCGGGGCGCGGGCGTTTTTGCGTGTCGCCAGGCCGCTGGGCGCCGTTACTTAGCCCCGGCGCGCTTCTGCGCCTCGTAGGCGCTGGCCACCATGTCCTCCACCGTGTGCCGCATCTTCCAGTCCAGGTCCCGGGCGGCGCGGGTGCCGTCCGCCACGATCCGGTCCGGGTCGCCGGGGCGGCGCGGGCCGATCTCCGGTTCGAAGTCGATGCCGGTCACGGTGGCCATGGCGGTCATGATCTGCTTCACGGACAGGCCGTCGCCGGAGCCCAGGTTGTAGACCCGCTCCAGCGGCTTGCCAGCGGCCAGTGCCTGCGCGGCGGCGACGTGCGAGGCGGCGAGGTCGGCGACGTGGACGTAGTCGCGGACGCAGGTGCCGTCCTCGGTGTTGTAGTCGGTGCCGTTGATCTTCGGCGTCTTACCCGAGGTCAGCGCCCGGAGAACGATCGGGAACAAGTTGTGCGGGCTCGTGTCGTAGAGTTCCGGCGAGCCGGAGCCCACCACGTTGAAGTAGCGCAACGAGGTGTGCTTCAGGCCACGGGCCACGCCCTGGTCCCGGATCAGCCACTCGCCGATCAACTTGCTTTCGCCGTACGGGGACTCGGGCGAGGTGGACGTGTCTTCCGTGACGATGTCCACCCGCGGCGTGCCGTAAGTGGCGGCCGAGGAGGAGAACACCAGCTTGTCCACGTCGGCCAGTTCCATCGCCTTGAGCAGGTTGGCCGTGCCGGTGACGTTCTGTTCGTAGGTGAGCAGGGGTTCCTGCACCGAGACGCCGGCGTACTTGAAGCCGGCCAGGTGGATGACGCCGGTGACGCCGTGGTCCACCATGCTGCGGGCCACCACCTCGGTGTCCAGGATGCTGGCGTGCACGAACGGCACGTCCTCCGGGACGAATTCGCGGTGGCCGCTGGAGAGCGAGTCCACCACCAGGGAAGGGATCGAGGCCGCGCGCAACGCCGCGACCACGTGGGAGCCGATATATCCTGCACCGCCGGTTACAAGCCAAGTCATGGCACCACCCTATCGGGGTAAAGCTGATCCCGGCACGCGGGCGCGTACCGGGATCAGGAAATGACGGAGCGGGTGGCCGCTAGTGCTTGCGGGCGTAGCCCTCCCACTTGCTGGCCTGGTGCTCGCCGTCGACGAAGCGGATGGTGCCGGACTTGGAGCGCATCACGATGGACTGGGTGAGGACCTTGTCCTTGGAGTAGCGCACGCCCTTGAGCAGGTCGCCGTCGGTGATGCCGGTGGCGGCGAAGTAGCAGTTGTCGCTGGAGACGAGGTCGTTGGTGGAGAGCACCCGGTCCAAATCGTGGCCGGCGTCGATCGCCTTCTGCTTTTCCTCGTCGCTGGTGGGCCAGAGGCGGCCCTGGATGACGCCGCCGAGGGACTTGATCGCACAGGCCGCGACGATGCCTTCGGGGGTGCCGCCGATGCCCATCAGGGCGTCGACGCCGGTGCCGGAGCGGGCCGCGGCGATGGCGCCGGCGACGTCGCCGTCCATGATGAACTTCGTACGCGCGCCGGCCTCGCGGATCTCGTCCACCAGCGGGCGGTGCCGGTCGCGGTCCAGGATCATGACGTTGAGCTGGTTGACCTTGACGCCCTTGGCCTTGGCGATCAGGTGCAGGTTCTGCTTGACCGGCAGGCGCAGGTCCACCATGTCGGCGGCCTCGGGGCCGGTCACGAGCTTCTCCATGTAGAAGACGGCGGAGGGGTCGAACATCGAACCGCGCTCGGCGACGGCCAGGACGGCCAGGGCGTTGTTGATGCCGAGGGCGGTCAGCCGGGTGCCGTCGATGGGGTCGACGGCGACGTCGACCTCGGGGCCGGTGCCGTCGCCGACGCGTTCGCCGTTGAACAGCATCGGTGCCTCGTCCTTTTCGCCCTCACCGATGACCACGACGCCGTTGAAGTGGACGGTCTGGAGGAAGGAGCGCATGGCGTCGACGGCGGCGCCGTCGGCCTTGTTCTTGTCGCCGAAGCCCACCCAGTGGCCGCCGGCGATGGCCGCGGCCTCGGTGACGCGGACCAGTTCCAGGGCAAGGTTGCGGTCAGGCTCGTCGATGCCGACGGCAAGCGACGGGGAAAGCGTGGAGTACTGCTGGGTGATGGACGCAGGTGACACGTGAACCTCTTCTTCGAGTGGCAATCATCGAACCCGCCCGGCCGGGTGGCGGCCGCAACGGTCGTTCGTCTCTTATCGATCATAGTCACGGCCGCGTCCATCGGTCAGTGGATGACGGCCCCTTACCGGAACCTACTGCCCGGTAGCGTCCCGGCAGGGTCCGGACGGGGGCGCCGGAGGGGGCACCGTGGAATGGGAGATCGGTGCGCCATGGGCGACTATAGAAGGGTGAACGAATTGCAGGAAACGCCGTCCGAGGCGCCCCGAACGCCGGCCCCGGCGGACCAGCCCGTCAAACCCGTCATCCGCGCCGCCGCGGCCAAGCGCGCCAACGCGTCGGTGATCGGCATGATCGTCGCCCTGGTGCTGAGCATCGCGGCGTTCCTTCCGGTGGTGCTGATGAACCCGGCGCCCAAGAGCGACGGCTACCGTCCCAGCATCGACGTCGCCGGCATCGCCGCCAACGCCGCCGGAGTGGCAGGATTCACACCGGTTGCGCCGCAGGCGGGCGACGGGTACCGGGCCAACTACGCCCGGTGGGAGTCCGGCATCGCCACCGGCGTCGCCACCTGGGAGGTGGGCTACCTGACGCCCAAGGATTCCTTCATCGGCCTGGTCCAGACCAGGCAGTCCAACCCCACCTGGCTGCGGGACCAGACCAAGAGCGCCCCGGTCACCGGCACCCGGAACGCCGGCGGCAAGGACTGGGAACTGCGTGACACCGGCAAGGGCGAAAAGAGCATGGTCCTGAACTACCGCGGTACCACTGTGGTGCTCAGCGGACCGGCGACCCTGGCCGAGTTCTCCACCCTGGGCGCGGCCGTGGTCGCGGCGCTGGACAGCAACCCCGCCGCAACAGTTTCTGCGACGGCGGCACCCTCGACGTAAAGTAAGCAGGGTGACCACTCAACTGACTCCCGCCCTCGCCTGGCGCCGCCTGCAGGAAGGCAACCAGCGCTTCGTTGCCGGTGAATCCTCGCACCCGAACCAGGACGCCTCGCGCCGGTCCTCCCTGGTGGAGAACCAGCACCCGTTCGCCGTCATCTTCGGCTGCGCCGACTCCCGGCTCGCCGCCGAGATCATCTTCGACCTGGGCCTGGGGGACGCGTTCGTCGTCCGCACCGCCGGCCAGGTGATCGACGACGCCGTCCTCGGCTCGCTCGAGTACAGCATCGGCGTGCTCGGCGTGCCGCTGATCGTGGTCCTGGGCCACGACAGCTGCGGCGCCGTCATCGCCACCAAGGACGCCGTCGAATCGGGCGAGATGCCCGGCGGCTTCGTCCGCAGCCTGGTCGAGCGCATCACCCCGGCCGTCCTGACCTCGCTGCGCAACGGCCACACCGAGGTCAACGACATGGTCGAGGAGAACGTCAAGCAGATCGCTCAGCGGCTGGTGGACAGCTCGCGCACCATTTCCGACGCCGTAGCCAACGGCAGCACCGCGGTGCTGGGCGTGACCTACCGCCTCGCCGAGGGCCGGGCCGACCGGGTCTCCGGGATCGGCGAGCTCTAGGGTCCTCCGCGTGCACCTCATGGGGTCCGGTGGCGCCGGTTCACGGTTTTCGAAGCGGCGCCCCGGCCCAATAAGCTAGCCCCATGACTTCCACAGCAGATTTGACCAACGAAGAATTCCGCATCGAGCACGACACGATGGGCGAGGTCCGCGTCCCGGCCAACGCCCTGTACCGTGCGCAGACGCAGCGTGCAGTCGAAAACTTCCCGATCTCCGGCAAGACCCTGGAGCGCGCCCACATCGAGGCCCTCGCCCGGGTTAAGAAGGCAGCGGCGCAGGCCAACGCGGAGCTGGGGGTGCTCGACGGCGAGCTGGCCCAGGCGATCGCCGACGCCGCCGACGAGGTCGCCGCGGGCAAGTACGACGGCCACTTCCCGATCGACGTGTTCCAGACCGGTTCCGGTACCTCCTCGAACATGAACACCAACGAGGTCATCGCCGAGCTCGCCTCCCGTGCGCTGAAGGCCGGCGGCAGCGACAAGGTGGTCCACCCGAACGACCACGTCAACGCCTCGCAGTCCTCCAACGACGTGTTCCCCACCTCCGTCCACGTCGCCGCAACCTCCGCGCTGATCAACGACCTGATCCCGGCCCTGGGCTACCTGGCCGAGTCCCTGGAGCGGAAGTCGGTCGAGTTCAAGGACGTCGTGAAGTCCGGCCGCACCCACCTGATGGACGCCACCCCCGTCACCCTGGGCCAGGAGTTCGGCGGCTACGCCGCGCAGGTCCGCTACGGCATCGAGCGGATCAACGCCTCCCTCCCCCGCGTCGCCGAGGTCCCCCTGGGCGGCACCGCCGTCGGCACCGGCATCAACACCCCCGCCGGCTTCCCGGAGCGCGTGATCGAGCTGCTCGCCGCGGACACCGGCCTGCCGCTGACCGAGGCCCGTGACCACTTTGAGGCCCAGGCCAACCGTGACGGCCTGATCGAGGCCTCCAGCCAGCTGCGCAATATCGCGATCTCCTTCATGAAGATCAACAACGACCTGCGCTGGATGGGTTCCGGCCCCAACACCGGCCTCGGCGAGATCGCCATCCCGGACCTGCAGCCGGGCTCCTCGATCATGCCGGGCAAGGTCAACCCGGTCATCTGCGAGGCCTCCATCATGGTCGCCGCGCAGGTCATCGGCAACGACACCGCCATCGCCTGGTCCGGCACCAACGGCGCCTTCGAACTCAACGTCGGCATCCCCGTCATGGCCGCCAACCTGCTCGAGTCCGTCCGCCTGCTGGCCAACACCAGCCGCGTCATGGCCGACAAGATGATCGACGGCATCACCGCCAACGTCGAGCGTGCCCGCTTCCTGGCCGAGGCCTCCCCCTCGATCGTGACCCCGCTGAACAAGTTCATCGGCTACGAGAACGCCGCCAAGATCGCCAAGAAGGCCGTCGCCGAGGGCCTGACCATCCGCGAGACCGTGGTGGCCATGGGCTTCCTGGAGCGCGGCGAACTGACCGAGGAGCAGCTGGACACCGCCCTGGACGTCATGTCCATGACCCGTCCGCCGCACAAAGCTTAGGGCCCAGGGCCAGCAAGAGGGCCCCGCAGGGGTAGAACGACGACGGCGGCCGGCACCTTCCCGCGAAGGTGCCGGCCGCCGTCGTGTGCGGTGTCTGGAGTGCCCGGACCTACCGGCGGACGTGGACTATCGGCGGAAATAAGCGGCGCCGTCGGCCTCACGGGCCCGCTCGATGTCCTTCAGGTGTCCCGGCAGCAGCTCCGGGAAGTCTTCCGCGTGGAACCAGCCCACGGCGAGGGATTCGTCGTCGTTGACCCGGGCCTCCCCGGAGACGTAACGGCAGCGGAACACCAGGGTCAGAAAGTGGCAACTGTCCCCGTTCGGGTAGACCGTGGGGCCCACGGTGTCCACCGAGACCAGCCGCTCGGCCTCGGCCACGACGCCCGTTTCCTCCAACACCTCGCGGAGCATCCCGGGCGCCGGTTCCTCGCCCGGTTCCAGGATGCCGGTGATCAGGCCCCAGCGGCCGTTGTCCGCGCGCTGGCCCAGCAACACCCGGCCGGCGTCGTCGAACACCACCGCGCGGGCGCCGGGAATCCAGAGCATGTCGTGGCCGACTTTTTCGCGCAGGGTCAGGATGAAGTCGGGGGTGGCCATGCCTGCCAGCCTATCCTGCGGGCAACAGCAGCATGGCGGCCGCGGCGCCGGCCAGCATGAAGGGCCCGAAAGGGATGTCCGACCTCAGGGTCCCGCGCCGGGAGGCCAGCAGGGCCACGCCCCAGAGCCCGCCGAAGAGGAAGGCCGCGAAGGTGGCGGCGAACAGGTGCCCCCAGCCCAGGAAGCCCAGGTACAGGCCGAGCACCCCGGCCAGTTTCACGTCCCCGAAGCCCATCCCGGCCGGGTACACGGCGCGCAGCAGGAAGTAGAACAGCCACAGCGCGGCCGCGCCGGCCAAGACCCGCAGGCCGGGGACCCCGAACAGGGCGGCGGAGGTCCCGCCGTCGTGTCCGTTCATCGCCGCCAGCAGCGCCGCGCCCAGCAGCAGCACCCCGGCCACCGGGTAGGCGGGGAAAACGATCCGGTTGGGCAGCAAGTGGTGGCGGACGTCGATCACGGTCAGCCGCACCGCCAGGACCAGGAAGTACAGGCAGGCCAGGGCCGCCAGCCAGAAGGCCGGCGTCGCCGCTCCCAGCTCGCCCAGTCGTTGGATCACCCTCGGATGCTACTCGATGCGGCCCGGCGGAAGCTGCGGACGCGGTGCACCGGTGTGACTGGTGTGACTCCGCCGGCATGGGTAGGCTTCCCCGATGACCGATTCCGCCGCCTTCTGGCCGCCCTTCGCCCTGAGCCTCCACACCCCGCGGCTGACCCTGCGCCCCATCCAGGACGGAGACATCCCGGCCGCCATCGACGCGGCCCTCTCCGGCGTGCACGAGCCGGGGCGGAACCCGTTCAGCTCGCCATGGGCCGAGAAGCCCGCCGAGGAACTGGGCCCGAACATGGCGAAGTGGTACTGGCGCTGCCGGGCAGGGATGCGTCCGGAGGAATGGACGCTGCTGCTGGGCATCTGGCACGACGGCGAATTTATCGGCTGCCAGGATGTCGAGGGCAAGGACTTCGCGACGCTGAAGACCGTCGGCACGGGCTCCTGGCTGAAGCGCAGCGTTCACGGCCAGGGCTTCGGCAAGGAGATGCGCGCCGCGGTCGCGCTCTACGCCTTCGACTGGCTGGGCGCCGAGGTGGCCGAGTCCGAGGCGGCCGCCTGGAACCAGCAGTCCCTGGGCGTCTCTCGCTCGCTCGGCTACGAACTGAACGGCACCGTCCGGGTCAACTGGGGCGGCGACTTCCAGGACTCCCAGCGCGTCCGTCTCACGCCCGCCACCTTCAAGCGCCCCGACTGGACCCTCACAGTCCACGGCCACGAACCCACCGCACGGTTCCTCGGCATCTCCTAGCTTGCCGTCCCCGTCCGCCGTGGCTGGCTTTGGCGGGCGTCTAGCGGCTGGCTTGTGCAGGCACGTCGGGTGCGGGGCGGCGGCGCCCCGCCGTCGCTTAGACACCTCCCGTCGCTGCGCTGCGGTCGCTGGGCGACCTTCGCTCCGCTCTGGTCGGCGATGCGCTCCTTAGCGGGCCACCGCAGCCCCGCGCGGGTGGTGGACGCACAAGCTCGAAAGGGTAGCGAAAGGACGGGTGCGCGACCCACGTATTCGAGCGTCCCGCCGACGCGTGGGCGACTGACGCACGCATCCCGGCTTCCCGGCATCCCGCTGATGCTAGGGCGACGCACGCACAAGCCGCGCTGCGGGCTCTTCGCGTAGTCGCGCATCGCGACGGCGGCGGCCCCGAAGGTCGCCCAGCGACCGCAGCGGGTCGCCGTCGTTGTGTCTAAGCGACGGCGAAGGGGCCGCGGCCCGGCGAACCGGGCCTCGGGCGCCCGCGAAAGGCGACGGGGGAACTCCTGAAACTAGATTTCAGCCCCCTCGAGCAGGTCCGTTACGAGGGCGGCGATCGGGGAGCGCTCGGAGCGGGTGAGGGTGATGTGGCCGAAGAGCGGGTGGCCCTTGAGGGTTTCGACGACGGCGGCGACGCCGTCGTGCCGGCCGACGCGGAGGTTGTCGCGCTGGGCGACGTCGTGGGTGAGGACGATCTTGGAGTTCTGGCCGATCCGGCTCATGACCGTGAGCAGGACGTTCTTCTCCAGGGACTGTGCCTCGTCGACGATCACGAAGGCGTCGTGCAGGGAGCGGCCGCGGATGTGGGTCAGCGGCATGACCTCGAGCATGCCGCGGTCCATCACCTCTTCGACCACCTCCTGGCTGACCAGCGCGCCGAGGGTGTCGAAGACCGCCTGCGCCCACGGGTTCATTTTCTCCGCCTCTGATCCGGGCAGGTAGCCCAGTTCCTGGCCGCCGACGGCGTAGAGCGGGCGGAAGACGATGACTTTGCGGTGTTCCCGGCGCTCCAGGACCGCCTCGAGGCCGGCGCAGAGGGCGAGGGCGGACTTGCCGGTGCCGGCGCGGCCGCCGAGGGAGACGATCCCGACGGAGGGGTCCAGCAGCAGGTCGATTGCGAGGCGCTGCTCGGCGGAGCGGCCGTGCAGGCCGAAGACGTCCCGGTCGCCCTTGACCAGCCGGACCTGCTTGTCGGAGCCAACCCGGCCCAGGGCCGAACCGCGGCTGGAGAGCAGCACCAGGCCGGTGTTGACGGGCAGTTCGCCGGCGGCGGGGATGAAGGCCGGTTCGTGGCCGTAGAGGGTGGCCACGTCCTCCTCGGCGGCGTCGATCTCGGCCAGGCCGGTCCAGCCGGAGTCCTTGACGAGTTCGTTGCGGTACTCGTCGGCCAGCAGGCCCATGGCGGAGGCCTTGACGCGCATCGGCAGGTCCTTGGACACCACGGTGACGTCCCGGCCCTCGTTGGAGAGGTTCTTGGCGACGGCCAGGATCCGGCTGTCGTTGTCACCGCCGCGGAAGCCGGCCGGGAGCACCTCGGCTGAGATGTGGTTCATTTCCACCATCAGGGTGCCGCCGTCGGCCCCCAGCGGAACGGGGCGGTCCAGGCCGCCGTGCTCCACCCTCAGGTCGTCGAGGAGGCGGAGGGCCTTGCGGGCGAAGTAGCCCAGTTCCGGGTCGTGCCGCTTGCTTTCCAGTTCCGTGATCACCACGATGGGCACGATCACCTCGTGTTCGGCGAAGCGCAGCAACGCCCGCGGGTCCGAGAGCAGGACGGAGGTGTCGATGACGTAGCTGCGGGTGGTATCCCCCTGCGGGGCGGCCGCACCGGCGGTGGATTTGGCTCGCGTGGTGCGAGAGGTAGCTTGCGTGCCCTCGGTGGAACTGACGGTGGGCAGTGCTTCGGAAATAGCCACATCGACTCCAGCCCCGGGCCCCCAGGCCCGGAAAGGTTAGTGGTGAGGCGGTTCGGCCCTGAGGCCGGACGCGGCCTCCCATACACCCGGTGCGGACGTCCGCTCCATGTACTGGCCTCCCCGATCAGCCGGCGGTTTGCCCGCTGATGGGATTAACGTACGTCCACCGCGCGTCGATTGCCGGACTATTTTTCGGCGATTCTTGCGGACATCAGGTGACGGACGGGTGAACCGTTCAGGCCCCGAAGCGGCGCTGCCGGCCGGCGTAGTCGCGCAGGGCGCGCAGGAAGTCGACCTTGCGGAAGGCGGGCCAGAGGGCCTCGCAGAAGTAGAACTCGCTGTAGGCGCTCTGCCACATCAGGAACCCGGAGAGCCGCTGCTCGCCGGAGGTGCGGATGACCAGGTCAGGGTCGGGCTGGCCCCGGGTGTAGAGGAAGCGGGAGATGTCGTCAACGGTGAGCTCATCGGCGAGCTTGCCGATGTCGGCGCCGCGCGCGACGGCGTCGTGCAGCAGTTCGCGGACGGCGTCGACAATTTCGCGCCGGCCGCCGTAGCCGACGGCGACGTTGACGTGGATCTTCTCGTGCGCCGGGGTGCGGGCGGTGAGTTTGTTCAGCCGCTCGGCCAGGTAGTCCGGCAGCAGTTCGGGGGCGCCCATGGCGTGGACCGAGACGTCCTCGTCCTCGTCCAGGCGGTCCAGGGTGTTGGCGATGATGCCCATCAGCAGCTCGAGCTCTTCGCCGGAGCGGTTCATGTTGTCCGTGGAGAGCATGTAGAGCGTGACCACCTTGACCCCGAGCTCCTGGCACCAGCCGAGGAATTCGTGGATCTTGTCCGCGCCGGCCTGGTGGCCCTGGCTGGTGGGGGCGTTGAACTGCCGGGCCCAGCGGCGGTTTCCGTCGACCATCACGCCGATGTGCCGGGGGATCCGTTCCGGGTCCAGCGAACGCTGCAGGCTGCGCTCGTAGAAGCCATAGAGGAATCCGGGCAGTTCCATCCGGGGATTCACCTGGCTTCCTTGGGTCTGACGGGAGTGCATTCCTAGGCTACCCGCCGCGCGGGCCGGGCCGCGCACCCGGACCGGGCGATTTACCCCCGCCCGCTTGCTACCCGTCGGTAACTTATCCGCGCGTCGAATATTATTGCCGTATGGAACGCAACTCAGCGGAACCCGGACCAAGCCTGTCTCCGCACGGCGACCGCGCCGTCGATGCCGCGGGGCCGGCACCCGAAGCCGGTGCCCCGCGGGGCAAGGGCGGCGCCGTCGACGAGGCGGCCGTCCGGATCGC
Source organism: Arthrobacter sp. BPSS-3 (assembly GCF_044628475.1). Classification (NCBI taxonomy): domain Bacteria; kingdom Bacillati; phylum Actinomycetota; class Actinomycetes; order Micrococcales; family Micrococcaceae; genus Arthrobacter; species Arthrobacter sp. BPSS-3. The sequence goes on along the minus strand of NZ_JBIMMV010000004.1, from coordinate 24,144 downwards.
CGAGCTGCTCATGATCAAGCCCAAGTGGCGCGGCTGGATCCACACCGTCACCGCCCCGCTGGCGTTTGCCGCCGGCCTGGTGCTGGTGCTGCTGGCCCCCACCACCGAACTGAAGATCGCCTCCGCCGTCTACGCCTTCACCGGGGTGCTGCTGTTCGGCGTGAGCGCGGTCTACCACCGCGGCAACTGGTCCCCGGGCGTGAAGATCGTGCTGAAGCGTCTCGACCACACCAACATCATGCTGGTGATTGCCGGCAGCTACACCCCGCTGGCATGGGCCCTCCTGGACCGGCCCAAGGCGGTGTTCCTGCTCTGGCTGATCTGGACCGGAGCGGTGCTGGGCGTGCTGTTCCGGCTGCTCTGGACGCACGCGCCGCGCTGGCTCTACGTGCCGATCTACATCGCCCTGGGCTGCGCGGCCCTGTTCTACCTGCCCGACTTCTTCGCCGCCAGCATCCCCGCCGCGGTCCTGATCTGCGTGGGCGGGGCCCTGTACATCACCGGCGCGGTGTTCTACGCCCTCAAAAAGCCCAACTTCAGCTACAGCCACTTCGGCTTCCACGAGCTGTTCCACGCCTTCACGGTCTTCGCCTTCGCGGCGCACTACATCGCCATCGCGATGGCCGTCCTGGGCTGACCGGGTCTAGCCTGGCCCGGCCGCCTGATCTCCCCATGTGTGGAGCACGACGACGGGTCCGCGGCCCGGGCGCGCCGGTCACCGCCGTCGTACGTGGGGAATTTCCGCGCCGCAACCACGGGCCGCGGGACCGTGCCCGCGGCTAGCCCAAGATAGACAAACCCCTGTCAGGGGCGGCCGGCGGCGATCAGTTCCGGCAGCAGGCGCATGTCCTCGAACACGGTGGTTCCGGGCCCGGCCAGCCGCTCGGCGGGGGTCACTCCCCCGGCGTAGGCGAACGCGTGCATGCCGGCGGCCCGGGCGGCCTGGACCCCGTAGGCACTGTCCTCGACCACGGCGCAGCGGGCCGGGTCCACACCGAGGGTCTTCGCCGCGTGGAGGAACAGGTCCGGGGCCGGCTTGCCGTTGCGGACCTCGGTGGCGCTGAAGATGCGGCCGGCGAAGCGGGGCAGCAGCCCGGTCTGGCCCAGGGTCCGCCGCATCTTCTCGTGGCTGCCGCTGGAGGCCACGCAGTGCGGCAACTCCAGCCGTTCCAGGGCCTCCTCGACACCGTCCACCGCGGTGAGGTCCCGTTCGAAGGCCTCGCGGTACCAGTGCTGGTAGACGCTGTCCCAGCCCTCGGCCAGTTCGATGCCGAGGTGGTTCTCGATGCTTGAGACGAAGTTGGCCTCGCTCTTGCCGACGAAGCGGGCGACGATTTCCTCCCGCTCCAGTTCCCAGCCGAGGTCCGCCAGGACCCGCTGGTCGACGTGGACGGAGATTACCTCGGAGTCCACCAGGACGCCGTCGCAGTCGAAGACGACGAGCTCGAAGGAACCTGGCTGAGCGGGGGTTGGGGTCATCCCGCCATGCTAGCCAGTTGCTCCCGCACCTGGGCGGCGGACACCGCCGGGGCGTGGCAGACCATGGCGCGGCAAAGGTACACCACCGGGTCCCCCGTGGTCTCGCGGCCGTGCAGCAGCGGGACCGGGCCCGGCGCGGTGCCAGGTCCCGGCTCGGCATCCTGGACGGCGATGACCAGGCCGGGGCTGGGCGAGCGGAGCAGTTCGCGGTGGAGCGCGGAGCGGGCGGCCGACGGCGGACCGGCGACCGCGGCTTCCACGGGACCGGCGACGGCGGCCTGGGCGGCGGCGAGCAGGCCGCCGGCGGCCCGGGGCGCCTGCCGGGCCAGCGGGGGCAGGAGGGCCAGGATCTGTTCGGCGAGGCTGCGGTGCCCGGTGGAGCCGGTGAGGGCGGCGTAGCTGAGCAGCGCACCGGCGAAGGCCGCCGCGCCGCTGGGGGTGGCGTCGTCGAACGGATCAGCCCCGGCGCCGCCACCCTGGGCGTTGCCCACCTGGGCGGATTCCCCGGCGGCATCGCGCAGGGTTCCGCCGGCGGCAAAGCGTTCGCAGGCGGCCAAGAGGATCCCCTCGGCCAGGGCGTACCAGCGGGTCTGTCCCGTTGCGGCGTAGAGCGCGAAGAGGCCCTCGCTGCAGAATGTGTAGTCCTCCAGCAGGCCGCCAATGCCGCGGGCCCGCCCGTCGTGAGAGACCCGGACCAGCAACCCCGGCTCGCCGTCCGTCCCCGGCGTCCAGTGCACCCGTTCCAGATACTCCGCGATCCGCTCGGCGGCCGCCAGGAATTCCGCCCTATTCAGTTCGGTTCCCAGTTCGGTTCCGTCCAGCACGGCGGCGGCGTCGGTCAGGGCGCCGAGGGCCAAGCCGTTCCAGCCGGCCACCACCTTCTCGTCCCGGGCCGGTTGCGGCCGCGCCGAACGTGCAGCACGCAGCGCCGGGCGCACCCGCTGCCAGAGCCGGCGGTCCTCCCCGGCGAGGCCGGCGCCGGCGGCCCCGCCGGGGTGCAGCGGAGCCTCGGACGGGCCGACGTGCATGAGCCGGGCGACGGCGGCGCCGTCCTCCCGGCCCAGGACGTCGGCGAGTTCCGCCGCGGTCCAGAGGTATGTTCCGCCCTCGTGATGGACGCCGTCCACCACCGTGTCCGCGTCCAGGGACGAGGCGAGGGCCGCCAGTCCGCCGTCGGAGCCGGTCAGGCCCAGGGCCGCCAGCATCCAGTCCGCCGTCCCGGCGGCGGCCTCGGCGGCCTCCGCCGCGGGATACTCGTCGGAGCCGCCCAGCCGGACCCAGTGCGCGCAGGCGCGCAGCAGCAGGGCATTGTCGTAGAGCATCTTCTCGAAGTGCGGGAGGGACCAGTCCCGGGTGACCGAATACCGGGCGAACCCGCCCTCGAGCTGGTCGTAGAGTGCGGAGCGGGCCATGGCCGCGAGGGTGCGGCCGGCAATCCCGCGGGCGGTGCCTGCGGTCGCGGATGGGACCGCGGCGTGCCTGATCAGGAATTCCAGGACGGCCGACGGCGGGAACTTCGGGGCGGCGCCGAAGCCGCCCCCGGCGTCCTCGGCCGCCGCCAGCGCGCGGACGGCGCCCGCGAGCACCTCCGGGTCCGGGGTGCCCGGCCCGGCACCGGCCGCGTCATTGCCGCCGCCGGGGGGCTGCAGGCGCACGGCCGAGCGGACGTGCAGGTCCGCCAGCCCGCGGGCCAGTGCCGCGGCGTTGGCTTCCACGGCCTCCCGGCGCTCCGCCCAGGCCTCGTGGACCGCTTCCAGCACCTGCCGGAAGGAGGGCCGGCCCGGCATGGGCCGGGGCGGGAAGTAGGTTCCGGCGTGGAAGGCCCGGCCGTCGGGGAGCAGGAACACGGACATCGGCCAGCCGCCCTCGCCGGTGAGCGCCTGGGTGGCGGCCATGTAGGCGGCGTCGACGTCGGGGCGTTCCTCCCGGTCCACCTTGACGGAGACGAAGTGCTCGTTCAGGTACCGGGCGGTCTCCGGGTCCTCGAAGGACTCCCCGGCCATGACGTGGCACCAGTGGCAGGCCGCGTAGCCGATGGAGAGGAAGACCGGCACGTCCCGGTCCGCGGCGGCGGCGAAGGCCGCGTCGCCGAAGGGTTGCCAGTGCACCGGGTTGCCGGCGTGCTGGCGCAGGTAGGCGGAGGGCTCGCCGGCCAGGGCGTTGCCCGTCACCGGTTGCTCCCCCGCCGAGGGGGTGTCAGCGGCTTCCGGGTCCCGCGTCACCGTTGGCCTCCGGGCGGGCCGGTCCGGATCCGTCCCTGCCGCCGTCGAGGGTTCCGCCGTCGAGGGTGCCGGCGCCGGGAGTAACGTCGGCTCCCGTGTCAGCTCCGCCCTCGGCCGCGGCGCGTTCTTCCTCCACCTGGGCCCGGTAGCGGACCCGCCGGATCCGGCGCACCATGTCCACGATCAGCAGGGCGCTGAGGATGACGATGAAGGCGGTGAGCACGAATCCCAGCAGGCCCGGGCTGACCTGGTCCTGGTCGAGCCCGGGGCGCAGTGACGGCGTCGGGGAAGGCGCCGGGGCGGTGGCCAGGGCAATGAACAAGGAGTGCACGGGTAAACCTTCTGTGAGGAGCTGGGGGTCAGGCCTCCGACGCCGCTTTTCTACGCGGTATAGAAGTCTCTGCTGGGTCTATCTTAGCCCGGCGAAGAAGTCCGTTTCCGGCAGTTCTGCGGGGACGCGGGAGGTGATCAGCGAGTAGTCCTCCCACGGCCAGGTCTGCCGCTGCATCGCCGGGGAGACGGCGAAGAAGAAGCCTTCCGGGTCGATCTGCGTCCGGTGCGCGCGCAGGGCGTTGTCCCGGGCTTCGAAGTAGTCCCCGCACTGGATCTGGGTGGTGGTTTCGTGGGTGGGCGCCGGCGGGGTGTGGCCCTCGGCGTCGGCCTCAAGCCAGGCGGCGATCCGCTCGGCGTACGGCGACTGCAGGCCGGCCTCCTCCAGGGCGTAGTGCAGGGCCTTGAACCGTTCCGGGCTGAAGGCACGGTCGTAGTAGAGCTTGCTGGGGGTCCAGGCCTCCCCGGTGCCCGGGTAGCGGTCCGGGCTGCCCGCGGCCTCGAAGGCCTCGACGGCGACGCGGTGGGCCATGATGTGGTCCGGGTGCGGGTAGCCGCCGTTCTCGTCGTAGCTGAGGATCACGTGCGGCTTGAAGGACCGGACCAGGCGGACCAGCGGCGCGGCGGCGCGCTCCAGCGGCAGGGTGGCGAAGGATCCGGCCGGCAGCGGCGGCAGCGGGTCGCCCTCGGGCAGGCCGGAGTCCACGAAGCCCAACCAGCGCTGCCGGATGCCCAGCACCTTGGCCGCGTTGGCCATCTCCAGCCGGCGGGCGCCGGCCATGTCCCGCTTGGGGTGCGGCGCGGACTCCATCTGCGGGTTCTGGATGTCGCCGCGGGAGCCATCGGTGCAGGTGGCCACCAGGACGTCGACGCCGGCCGCGGCGTACATGGCCATGGTCGCGGCGCCCTTGCTGGATTCGTCGTCGGGGTGGGCGTGGACGGCGAGGAGCCGAAGCGGGGCGGACGGGCTGGGGGACGCTGTCATCGTCGGACGGCTCCTCTTTCTTCTCTGGGTGGTTCGAGCCGGGTGATTTCGGGCTGACCGATCCACACTAAACTGGACTGGTGACTTCCGAGGAGCAGCCTGCAGCACCCGCGCCGGCACCCACCAGCCTAGCCAATCGCTACGGCGGTCAAAAGCGCGCCATGGGCGGCAGCTTCGGCAGGGCCGGAAGCACCGGCGGGACCACCGACGGACGCAAGCGCAGGCGCAACCTCCTGATCGCGGCCCTGGCCGTCGCGGTGGCCTTCCTCGCCTGGGTGGCAACCTCCGCAGCCACCGGGTCCGTCAGCTTCAAGGACATCGGCTACAGCACCCCGGACGCCACCCTCGCCCAGCTGGACTTCCAGGTCACGAAGAACCCGGACAGCACCGCCGCCTGCGCCGTGAAGGCCCTTGATTCGAAGTTCGCGGTGGTCGGCTGGAAGGTCGTCACCATCGGCCCGAACGACGCCTCGGCCGGGACCGACGGCGGCCACACCACCGCCCAGCGGGTGACGCTGCGGACCGAATCTCAGGCGGTCTCCGCCGTCGTCGACAACTGCTGGCTGCCCTCCGCCAACAAGTAACGCCCGCCCCGCGCGTGTGACGCAACGCGTAACACGGTGTGACCTGCGCCGCTCAGGTTCTTTGGTTTATCCACAGCATTGACTACAATGGATCAATACCTTAACCCCGCTGAGCTGGTTGCTGAGTTCCATAAGTGGCCACCGTGGCGGGGTCTTTGCTTGTTTGACCAGTTCGTTTGACCCGTTTTGTTTGACCAGCTTGTTTATCCACCAAAGGAGAAGTCCGTGTCGACCACCAACAGCGCAACTGCAGCTTGGCTTACCCAGGAAGCTTTTGACCGCCTGAAGGCAGAGCTGGACCACCTCTCCGGCGCCGGCCGGGCGGAAATCGTTCAGAAGATCGAAGCCGCCCGCCAGGAGGGCGACCTCAAGGAGAACGGTGGATACCACGCCGCCAAGGAGGAGCAGGGCAAGATCGAGGCCCGCATCCGCCAGCTGACCGTCCTGCTCCGCGACGCCCACGTGGGCGAGGCTCCCGCCGACGACGGAATCGTCGAACCGGGCATGATCGTCGTCGCGAAGATCGCTGGCGACGAGGAAACCTTCCTGCTGGGCTCCCGCGAGATCGCCGGCGACTCGGACCTGGACGTCTTCAGCGAGAAGTCCCCGCTGGGCTCGGCCATCGTCGGCCACAAGGAAGGCGACAAGCTCAGCTACACCGCCCCGAACGGCAAGGACATCTCCGTGGAGATCATCTCCGCGAAGCCCTACGTCGGCTAGCCAGCAACGGACGACGCCGGCCCTCCCCTCCCGGGGACGGGCCGGCGTCGGCGTTTAACGCGTCGGTGTTTAAGGCGCCGGCGCTGAAGGGGTACGCCGGCGCAGCAGCAGCGCCGCCACCACCCCGCCGGCGGCACCGCCGAGGTGCGCCTGCCAGGAGACGTAGCCGGCCACCGTGGGGAGCACCCCGAAGAGGATGCCGCCGTAGGCCAGGAACAGCACCACGGAGAGCAGGATCTGCCCCCAGTGCCGGTTCAGGAAGCCTCGCACCAGCAGGAAGGCGAACAGCCCGAATACCAGCCCGGACGCGCCCACCGTGATGTTGTAGCCGCCGATCAGCCACACCGTCAGCCCGGAGCCGAGCCAGCTGGCGGCCAGCGCAGTGAGGAAGACCCGCAGCCCGGAGAGGAACACCAGGAAGCCGAAGATGATCAGCGGCAGGGTGTTGGAGAACAGGTGGGCCAGGCTGGCGTGCAGCAGCGGGAAGGTGAGGATATCCACCAGCCCTTCGGGCGTGCGTGGCCGGAGCCCGAACACCCGGTTCAGTGAATGCAGCATCAGGGTGTTGACGAACTCCACCGCGTAGAGGAAGGCGACGAAGGAACCCACCACCGCCAGGCCCTGCCGGGCGCGGGCCGCGGTGGCGTCCCGGCGCCGTTCCCCCTCGGGTGCTTGCAGCACGATCGGCTGCCTAGTGCACCACGATCGGCTGGAACCCCTCGGCCCGGAGCGCGGCCAGGACCTGTTCGCCGTGCTCGTGGCCCTTGGTTTCCAGGTTGACCGTGATGGAGACGTCGCCCATGCTGATCGATCCGCCCACCCGGGTGTGGTCCAGGCCGGTGACGTTCGCGTCGTTCTCGGCGATGATCCGGGCGATGGTGGCCAGCGAACCGGGCCGGTCGTCCAGCATCATCCGCACGGTCATGTAGCGGCCGGCGGCGGAGAGGCCGCGCTGGATGACCTTGAGCATGAGCATCGGGTCGATGTTGCCGCCGGAGAGCACGACGGCGGTGGTGCCGGGGTTCTCGATCTTGCCTTCCATCAGCGCGGCGACGCCCACGGCGCCGGCCGGTTCGACGACCATCTTGGCCCGTTCCAGCAGGAAGATCAGGGCCCGGGCCAGGGCGTCCTCGCTGACGGTGACGACGTCGTCCACCAGTTCCCGGATGATGCTAAAGGGCAGCTGGCCGGGGCGGCCGACGGCGATGCCGTCCGCCATGGTGGAGACCCGTTTCAGCGGCACCAGGGCGTCCGCGGCGAGGGAGGGCGGGTAGGCGGCGGCGTTTTCGGCTTGCACGCCGATGATGCGGATGGTGCGGCCCAGTTCCTTGGCGCGGGCCTTGACGGCGACGGCGACGCCGGCGAGCAGCCCGCCGCCGCCGACGCCCATCAGGATGGTGTCCACGTGCGGGATCTGTTCGAGGATTTCCAGGCCCACGGTGCCCTGCCCGGCCACGACGTCGACGTCGTCGAACGGGTGAACGAACACGGCGCCCGACTCGTCGGCGTAGCGCTTGGCCTCGGCGAGTGCCTCGTCGACGTTGTGGCCGTGGAGCACCACCTCCGCGCCGTGGCTGCGGGTGGCGGCGAGCTTGGGCAGCGCGACGCCCAGCGGCATGTAGATCCGGGCCTTGATGCCGAGGGCCTTCGCGGCGACCGCCACGCCCTGGGCGTGGTTGCCGGCCGAGGCCGCCACGACGCCCCGCTGCTTCTCGGCCGCGGAGAGCTTGGCCATCCGGACGTAGGCGCCGCGGACCTTGAACGAACCGGCGCGCTGCAGGTTCTCGCACTTGAAGTAGACCTCGCCGCCCACCAGGCCGCCGAGGGCCCGGGAGGACTCCACCGGGGTCCGGGTAATAATCCCGTCGAGCAGCTTCTGCGCCTCCAGGACATCGTCCAATGTGACGGGAAGGGTCTCGAGGGTATTCACGAACTAGTCTCCTTTTAGGGTTCCTGCGTCGGCGCGAGGGTGGCTTTCCTGCCCGTCGCCCGGGGTGTTGCCGGCGCCGGCCGGGGCGGAAACGCCCGGTTGGTTGGCGGCTGCCAGCTCTCCATCATGTTCCCACGTTCTGGCCGCGATGTACCGAACGGCCGAGTTTGCTACGGCGAGGATCGGGACCGAGAACAGCGCGCCGGGGATGCCGGCCAGGTAGGAACCGGCGGCGACGGAGAGGATGACGGCCACGGGGTGCAGGGAGACGGCCTTGCCCATCACCAGCGGCTGCAGGATGTGGCCTTCGAGCTGCTGGACCAGCAGCACGATGCCGATCATGATCAGCGCGTTGACCAGGCCGTTGGCCACCAGGGCCAGCAGCACGGCGATGGCACCGGTGACCAGCGCGCCGACGACTGGGATGAAGGAGCCGATGAAGACCAGGACGCCCAGCGGCAGGGCCAGCGGCACGCCGATAATCGCGGCGCCGACGCCGATGCCGAGGGCATCGACGAAGGCGACGAACATCTGGATCCGGGTGTAGCTGACCATCGAGGTCCAGCCGCGCCGGCCGGCGCCGTTAACCGCGGGGCGGGCCTTCCGCGGCATCAGCCGGACCAGGAACCGCCAGATCCGCTCGCCTTCGAGCAGGAAGAAGATGGTGACGAAGAGGGCGATGAGCAGCCCTGCGGCGAAGTGCCCGGCGGTGCTTCCGAAGGTCAGGGCGCCGCTGACGATGCTGCTGCTGTTTTTCTGCAGCGCGGCGGTGGCTTCCTCGATGTAGGTGTCGATCTGGGCGGCGGTCAGGTGCAGCGGGCCCTCGGAGAGCCAGGTCTGGACCTGCTGGACGCCGGTGAGGGCCTGGCCCCACAGCTCGCCGAAGCCGGAGGTCAGCTGGCGGCCGACCAGGGCGAGCGCTCCGGCGATCACGCCGATGAAGCCAAGGAGGGTGATGGCGACGGCGAGGCCGTTGGGCACCTTGCGCCGCCGGAGCCACCGGGTGACCGGGCTGAGCAGGCCGGCGAGCAGGGCGGCGACCATGATCGGGATGATGAGGAAGCTGATCTTGCTCAGCAGCCAGATCATCGCGCCGGAGACCAGCAGGATCAGGCCGACCCGCCAGGCCCAGGACGCGGCGATCCGGATGCCGTAGGGGATGTCCTCGTCCAGTTCGCGGTCGGTGCGCACGCGGGGCCCGGTTCCGGACGGGGCGGTCCCCTCCCCCGGGGTTCCCGTCGTGACCGGCACTCCCGCCGGCGCGGCGGACAGTGCAGGATCTGCGTAGCCCGGGACGGTGATTCCGGGCCGGTCGTCGGGACCGGTGGTGTCGGTCGGGAGGGTGGGGCGGGCGTCATCAGCTGGCGTCATTACCCCATAATTCCCTAGCTTGCCTAGGAAAGGAAACGCTAGCCGCCCAGCGTGGCGCGGATCCCCCAGGTCATGGAGAACTCCTCGCCGGCGGCGAGCCAGCGCAGCCCGTCGCCGCTGTTGAACGCGTTTGCCGGGCCGGTCATCGGTTCCAGGGCCACGGCCCGGTTCAGCCCGGGCAGCCGGTCGGTGACGAAGACGTGGACGTAGCGGCAGTGCTCGTCCTGCCAGAGGGTGACGCTGCGCCCGTCGGGGGCGTGCAGCGTGCTGCCGGCCTCGCCGCCGTCGAACTCCAGGTCCGTGTAAGCGCTGTCCAGGTCCAGGTCTCCGGCGCGGCGTCCGGAGCGAAGGTCGTAGTCGCCGGCCACGGGCTCGGTGTCGCGCGGGATCTGGCGTTCGTCGGTGACCAAGCGGGTGCCGCCGGAGACGGTGACGGTGAGGTCCTCGGTGGGCACGTCGCCGATCCGCAGATAGGGGTGGGCGCCCAGCACGAACGGGGCGGAGTCGCGGCCGTCGTTGATGAGGGTCTGCCGGACGGTCAGTCCCAGGTCCTCGCCGAGGGAGTACCGGACCCGGTGCCGGAGCAGGAACGGGTAGCCGTGCTGCGGGAAGACCGCGGCTTCGAGCGTGACGGAGAATTCATCCTCATCCACCAGGGCGTAGCCGGCGTTCCGGAGCAGGCCGTGGCTGGCGTTGTTGTAGCTGACCTCGGTGATGTCCAGCTGGAGTTTCTTGCCGTCGAGGTACCAGATCCCGTCCTCGATCCGGTTGGCCCACGGGGCGAGCATGATGCCGGCGGCGCCCGGGGCGATCTCGTCGTCGGCGTAGGTCTCGGTCAGTGCCACGCCCGCGCGGCTGTAGAGCCGCACGCCGCCGGCGAGTTCCGTGATGACGGCAAGCGCATCGCCGCGCCGCAGTTCATACTGCCGGCCGGTGGCGTAGCGGCGGGCCTCGGAGTCGGCGGCTGCGGGGCCGGTTGCGGCGGAGTCAGCGGCTGAGGAGGTATCGGCGGGAGCGGTGGCGGTCGGTTCCATGGCACCACCGTACCCAACCCGCGGGCTCCCCTCCTAGCGCGCCTTACACGTGCTGCGATAGAGCCCTGATAGACGAAACGGGCCCCGCCGTAAGGCGGGACCCGCTCCCTGCTACTTTGAAGCCTGTCGGCCGGAGCCGGCGTCGTGTCAGTCGTCGCCGCGCAGGATGGCCAGCAGGCGGATGATCTCCACGTACAGCCACACCAGGGTGACGGTCAGGCCGAAGGCGGCGGTCCAGGAGAAGCGCTGCGGGGCACCGGCGCGGACGCCGGCCTCGATGCTGGTGAAGTCCATGATCAGCGAGAACGCGGCCAGGCCGATGGCCAGCAGGCCGATGAAGACGCCCAGCGGGATGCCGAAGATCTCGACGGAGGTACGGAGACCGAATGGGGACTGTACGGCACCGGTCCACATCATCACCATGTTGATCAGCGCGAAGACGGCGTAGCCGATCAGGGCGATCATGAAGAAGCGCATGGCCCGGGGGGTGGCGCGGACCTTGCCGCTCTTGAACAGCACCAGGGTCACGGCGAAGACGGACAGGGTGCCTATGACGGCCTGCAGGCCGACGCCGGGGAACATGCCGTCGAGGATCCGGGTCAGGCCGCCGAGGAACAGGCCCTCAAGGGCGGCATACGCCAGGATCAGCGCCGGGGAGGGCTGCTTCTTGAAGGTGTTGACCAGCGCCAGGACGAATCCGCCCAGCGCGCCGACCAGCATCAGCATCGAGGCGAGGCCCTGCGCAACGACCAGCGTCACGGCGGCGCCGGCGATCACGGCGGCGAGGCAGGCGGCGGTCTTCATGATGACGTCGTCGAACGTCATCCGGCCCGCGTCGGCAGGCCCGGCGGCCGGTCGGTTGTACAGGTCCTGCAGCTGCTCGCTGCTCATGGCCTGCTGGCCCGCGTTCCAGCCGGCTTGCTGGCCAAACTGGTTCTGCCCGTACTGGGGCTGTCCGTAGTTCTGGCCATAGGGTGCCTGGCCGTAGTTCTGGCCATAACCCTGGCCGTACGCCTGCGGGGCCGGCGGTGCCTGGGTGGCTCCACGGAAGTTCTTTCCGTTGAAGATCGGATTTCCGCCAAGTGCCATTGCTGGTGTCCTCCAAATAAGGGGGTTGAGTGATGAACTGCGGTGGAGTTCGGTAGTTTCCACGCTACCAATTCCCACGGCCCGCGGGCAGGGTTAGTTCCCGCCGTCAGGCGTCGCAACCCAACCGTGACCTCCCCCGCCCGCCCCGCACGGGGATTGTTTAGGACGCATGGCGATCAACAAAAGTTTTCATTAGCTGAACTAATTGGATACCTGCGTCCAGCTTCACGGTTGTTATGTGATCGCGACGTAATACCTGCTCGGAGCGGCAATTAGCGTCCCGCCGGGGCGGTAACATGAGGCCAACGGGGTGACGGACATCACAACCAGCTTCACCATCAGCTCCATCGCATCGCACCACCGGCTCCACCCGTCCCCCGAACGTTCGCAGTGGTTGCAACGGCGCAACCCAGACCATCCCCACGTGGAGGTTTTCACCTTTGAGAAGCACAACACGAGGCCTGCCCCCGCGGCGCCGCGGCAGAATCATGACAGCTGTAGGCGCGGTCTTCGCCGCCGTCGCAGCCCTTCTGCTCATCGTCGCGCCGGCATCGCAGGCCACGACCCCATCGCCGACACCATCCCCGTCGAGCACCAACTTCCAGAACAGCATCAGCGGCTTCCTCCGCGGTGACGACAGGGCGCCGCTGGCCGGCGTCACCATCACCGCCAAGGGAGAGAACTTCACCGGCACCACCAAGTCGGCCGCCAACGGATCCTGGAACATCGGCGTCCCCACCCAGGGCACCTACGAAGTCGAGCTGGACACCAAGACCCTGCCGGAGGGCGTCAAGCTCGCCGAAGGCCAGGAAAACCCCCGCAAGGTCACCTTCAGCCAGACCTCCAACCTCTCCGTGGTCTTTGCCTTCGGTAAGGGCATCGTGGTCCAGCAGCAGGACTTCGGCCAGAACCTGATCAACCGCCTCGTCGCCGGCCTGAGCTTCGGCCTGCTGCTGGCCCTGGCGTCCGTTGGCCTGTCGCTGATCTTCGGCACCACCGGCCTGACCAACTTCGCCCACGGCGAGATGGTCACCCTCGGGGCCGTCCTGGTCTTCGCCTTCAACGCCATGAACCTGCCGTTCTGGCTCGCGATCATCCTGGCCCTCCTCGGCGGCGGCCTCTTCGGCTACGTCCAGGACGCCGGGCTCTGGAAGCCGCTGCGCCGCCGCGGGACCGGCCTGGTTCCGATGATGATCGTCAGCATCGGCCTGGCCCTGGCGGTCCGTTACGTCATCCAGTTCTACTTCGGCGGCGCCACCCAGCAGCTGCCGTTCGCGCAGAGCGCCGAGATCCAGATCGGCCCGATCTCCATCTCGCCGAACAACCTGTGGTCCCTGCTGATCAGCGTGATCGTCATCGCCGTCCTCGGCGTCGTGCTGCTGAAGACCCGTTTGGGCAAGGCCACCCGCGCGGTGGCCGACAACCCGGCCCTTGCCGCGGCCTCCGGCATCGACGTCGACTCCGTGATCCGCATCGTCTGGGTCACCGGCGGCATGCTGGCCTCCCTCGGCGGCATCCTCTGGGCCTACTACCGGCCGGGCGTCACCTTCGACATGGGGTCCCAGATCCTGCTGCTCATCTTCGCCGGCGTCACCCTGGGCGGCCTCGGCACCGTGTGGGGCGCACTCTTCGGCTCCATCATCGTCGGTATCTTCGTGGAGCTCACCACCGTGTTCGGCCTCGCCGCCGACCTCAAGTACGTGGGAGCCCTCTTCATCATGATCGTTGTCCTCTTGTTCCGGCCCCAGGGCATCCTGGGCCGCCGCGAGCGCGTGGGTTAGGAGACAAACATGGACTTCGGATTCATTCTTTCCAGCGCTGCCGGAGAAATCTTCAGCCCGACGACGGCGGCGTACGCACTCGCCGCGCTCGGCCTGGCGGTGCACTTCGGCTACTCGGGCCTGCTGAACTTCGGCCAGGCCGGCTTCATGGCGGTGGGAGCCTACGGCTTCGCCATCTCCACCCTGAGCTTCCACGTGCCGTTCTTCGTGGGCCTGCTGATCGCCGTCGTCTGCTCGGCGATCTTCGCCCTGCTGCTCGGCATCCCCACCCTGCGGCTGCGGGCCGACTACCTGGCCATCGTCACGATCGCGGCCGCGGAAATCGTCCGTTACATCGTCACCACCAACCAGCTGACCTCGGTCACCGGTTCGGCCAACGGCCTGGCCGCCTTCGAGGGCGACTTCTACGCCATGAACCCGTTCCCCGAGGGCTCCTACTTCGGCATGAACAACCGCGACTTCTTCATCCGGGTCGCCGGCTGGGCCCTCGTGATCGTATGCTGCGTCCTCGTCTGGCTGCTGATGCGCAGCCCGTGGGGCCGCGTCCTCAAGGGCATCCGTGAGGACGAGAACGCCGTCCGCTCCCTCGGCAAGAACGTCTACGCCTACAAGATGCAGGCCCTGGTCATCGGCGGCGTCCTCGGCGCCCTCGCCGGCATGGTCTTCACCCTCCCCCGCGGTGCGGTGCAGCCGGCCAACTACGGCACCGAACTGACGTTCTTCCTCTACACCTGCCTGCTGCTCGGCGGCCTCGGCACCGTGCTGGGACCGGTCGTCGGCGCCATGATCTTCTGGGTGGTGCTGTCCCTGACCCAGGGAGTGCTCTACGGACTGATCGAGTCCGGCGCCGTCACCTGGCTGAACACGGTCCAGGCCGGTCAGCTGCGCTACATCCTGGTAGGCATCGCCCTGATGCTGCTGATGATCTTCAGGCCGCAGGGCGTCTTTGGCAATAAGAAGGAGCTGGCGTTCGCATGAGCATGCACAGCCAAGAACCCAAGGCCGGCGCCGGCACCACGGCCGACGCCGAGACCATCGATTACATGACGGACTCCCGTCCGATCGCGGCCGGGGAGATCGCGCCCGGCTGCAAGAAGCGGGACCCTATCGTGGTGGCGGAGAACGTCACCCGCAGCTTCGGCGGCATCAATGCCGTTGACGTCGAATACCTGGAAATCCCGCGGCACAAGATCACCGCCCTGATCGGCCCGAACGGTGCCGGCAAGACCACCCTCTTCAACCTGCTGACCGGTTTCGATACCCCGAACACCGGCAAGTGGCAGTTCGAGGGCAACAGCCTGGCCGGCGTCTCCTCCTACAAGGTGGCGCGGATGGGCATGGTCCGTACCTTCCAGCTGACCAAGGTCATGGGCAAGCTCACCGTGATGGAGAACATGCGCCTCGGCGCCTCCAACCAGTCCGGCGAGAAGCTCTACAAGGCGCTTTTCAAGGGCATCTGGGGCGGCGAGGAGAAGCGCATCACCGAGCAGGCCGAGGTGCTGCTGCAGAAGTTCAAGCTCGACGCCAAGAAGGACGACTACGCAGCGTCCCTCTCCGGCGGCCAGCGCAAGCTCCTGGAGATGGCCCGTTCCCTCATGGTCCGGCCCAAGCTGGTCATGCTGGACGAGCCGATGGCAGGCGTGAACCCGGCGCTGACGCAGTCGCTGCTGGACCACATCAAGAACCTCAAGGCCGAGGGCATGACCGTGTTGTTCGTCGAGCACGACATGCACATGGTCCGCCACATCGCCGACTGGGTGGTGGTCATGGCCGAGGGCAAGATCGTGGCCGAGGGCCCGCCCGCCGAGGTGATGAAGAACCCGGCCGTGATCGACGCCTACCTGGGCGCCCACCACGACGTCGACCTCGGCGACTCCGAGGGCATCAAGGAGCTCGCCGCCGAGCTCGAGGCCGACGACGAATCGATCGTCGGCACCGAGAACGCCGGCATCATCTCCTCTGATGTGATCGCGACGGAAACCGCCGACGCCGGCACCGCCCCCGCCACGGGTGCGGCGCACGGGCGGCGGAGCGCCGAGGAGCCGAACCATGGCGAACAGCCGCCCAGCACAGTGAAGGACGCAGAATGAGCGCCACGAGCCCCGCCCCCGCCGCGCAGAGCGGATTCGACGGCGACTCGGTCGTCAAAGTCACCAACCTGGTGGCCGGTTATATCCCGGGCGTCAACATCCTCAACGGGTGCAGCATCGAGGCCCGCAAGGGTGAACTGATCGGCATCATCGGGCCCAACGGCGCCGGCAAATCGACCCTGCTCAAGGCCATGTTCGGCCTGGTCAAGGTCCACTCCGGCTCCGTGGTGGTCCGCGGCCAGGACATCACCGGGCTGAAGGCGAACAAGCTGGTCACCAAGGGCGTCGGTTTCGTCCCGCAGACCAACAACGTCTTCGCGGCCCTGACCATCGAAGAGAATCTGCAGATGGGCATGTTCCAGCGGCCCAAGGACTTCGCCAAGCGGTTCGAGTTCGTGGCGGACCTCTTCCCGGAGCTGGCGAAGCGGCGGGCCCAGCGCGCCGGTTCCCTCTCCGGCGGCGAACGCCAGATGGTCGCCATGGGCCGGGCGCTGATGATGGACCCGGCGGTGCTGCTGCTCGATGAGCCCTCGGCCGGCCTCTCCCCCGTCAAGCAGGACGAGACCTTCCTGCGGGTCCACGAGATCAACCGGGCCGGCGTCTCCGTGATCATGGTCGAGCAGAACGCCCGGCGCTGCCTGCAGATCTGCGACCGCGGCTACGTCCTGGACCAGGGCAAGGACGCGTACACCGGCACCGGCCGGGAGCTGATGAAGGATCCCAAGGTCATCCAGCTCTACCTGGGCACCCTGGCAGACACCGTCGAGTAGTTCCAGGCTCACCCCCTCCGAAGGGTCGTCACCGCAACGGTGGCGGCCCTTCTGCATACCCTGGCGCCCGCGGCCTGTCTCCGCCCGGCGTCGAGGTTTCCGCCGCGATTTCAGACCTCCGCGCCCCGGACCGGAGGTGCCTTCGTCCGAAACCGCCGCGGATTTCCGGAACCGCTGCCTCAGCAGGAGCACCCACGTTCCTTAGTGACGGATCAGGCGCCTGACCGGGCCGTAGCGGACTCTCCGCGCTGATCCCCGCCTCCACCGACCCCCACCGGCCCCGGACCTCCTCCGCGCGCCCGTTTCCGCCCAGCGTCGAGGTTTCCGCGGGGGAATCGGACGGCCGCATCCCGGACCAGCGGTGCCCCTGTCTGAAACCGCAGCGGACACTCCCCGCTGCTCCCACCTACACCGCGCCTTCACAGGCCCCGACACCCCACCGTCGCCACGTATCCGTCCGATGTGGAGTTTTCGCGCCGGTTTCGGACTTCCGCACCCGGGACCCGACGTGCGAATGTCCGGAACCGCAGCGGAAGTCCGGGACCGTCGCCTGAGGCGCCCCTGCCGGTCCACTCCCTGTTTCACCGCGTCATACGAATGTTTCCGCCCGGCGTCGAGGATTCCGCGGCGGAATCGGACCTGCGCACCCCGGACCCGGCGTGCCCGAGTCCGGAACCGCAGCGCAAATCCGGAACCCCTGCGGAGAGTCCAGGCAGTACCCGCAGACGCAGGAAACCCCCGCCCAGATGGACGGGGGTTTCCTGTGTGTCAGTCAGAGGCGGGGCTTAGAGCTTGCCGAACTCTTCCTTGACTGGCTTGTAGCTGTTGTCATCCTGGTACTCGTAGATGCCGATGTAGGCTTCTGTCGGGTCACCGGCGTCGGAGAACGTTACGGGGCCGGACTGGCCGTCGTAGTCGATGTCCTTGCCGTTGCGGAGCAGGGTGACGCAGGTGGCGAAGCTGTTGCACTTCTCGCCGCCTTCGGAGACGTCCTTGAGGTGCTTGGCGATCTCCGTGCCCTTGGTGCTCTTGGCTTCCTCAGCGGCCAGGGCGATCAGGTTCACGGCGTCGTAGGACTCGCCTGCGTAGCTGTAATCCTTCAGCGCCGGGTCGATGCCGAGCAGCTTCTTCTTGAAGTCATCCTTGGCGAAGGTACCGGGGATGGTGCCCTGGGCGCCCTTGAGGGTGCCTGCCTTGAAGTCCTTGCTGTAGTCGGACATGTTGCCGTCCACCATGAAGATCTGCGTGGGCTTGACGCCCTTGCCGGTGATCAGCGGAACGATGCTCTTGGCCTGGTCAAAGGTGATCAGTGCGATCGCGTCCGGCTTGGCGGCGAGGACCTTGTCCACCTGGCTGCTGAACTGCGAGTCACCCTCGTTGAAGAGTTCCTGGGCCACAACCTTGCCGCCGGCGGCCTCAACTGCGGACTGGATGTTCTTGGCCAGGCCGGTGCCGTAGGCGTCATTGAGGACGATCATGCCGACGGTCTGGGCGCCACAGGTGGTCATGTAGTTGCCCAGGACCTTGCCCTGCAGGACGTCGGAGGGAGCGGTGCGCCAGTAGAGGCCCTTGTCGTCCCAGGTGGTGAAGTCCGGCGAGGTGTTGGCCGGGGAGAACTGGATGACGCCCGCGCCGGTGATCTGGTTGATCACGGTCTTGGAGACACCGGAGGAGGCGGCGCCGATGATGGCGCTGACACCCTGGCCGAGGAGGGCGGTGGTGGACTGCGTGGCGATGTCGGTCTTGGTGTCGCCGGAGTCGCGGTGGATGACCTCGACCGGCTTGCCCAGGACGCCGCCGGCATCGTTGATTTCCTTGATGCCGAGGTTGACGCCGGCGATTTCCGGCGGGCCGAGGAAGGCGAGCGAACCGGTGGTCGGCAGCAGCGAACCGATCTTCAGCGGGGTATCCGTGGTGGTCGAGGAAGCGGGCACGGAGCCTGCGGCGCTGGCCGAGCTGCTGGCACCTGCGGAGGCGCTGGGAGCCGGGCAGGAAATGCCGCCGGCCTGGCTGGAGGCCGAAGCCGAGCCGGAGCCGCTGGACGAGGGCGTGGACGAACCGCCACAAGCCGTAGCCAGAAGGGCGACGCCGATGCTAAGCGCGGTGAGCTTGGCAATGCGCGGCGCCGCCTGGGGGAGTGAAGTCATAGAGAGGTCTCCTCGATCGAAAGGTGCGAACGGCCTTTGACGCGAAAGATCAGGTGTTCCTGATTTAGCTTCAAGCTAGTGCAATTTCAGCCCGAAAATAAGTGACTACGGTCACATCCTTATAACACTCGTTGCCTAGGGGGAATCAGGCCCCCAACGCGCCCTCAAACCCCTCCCCGGGCCGCAAAGAGCACCCGAGAGGACGCTCCCGGATGACACAAAACCGCCCCGGCCCTTCACAAAGGAAGGGCCGGGGCGGCGACGGGGTACCCCAGGCGGGACTCGAACCCACAACACGCGGATTTTAATCTTCCGCCCTCCGCTCACTTCCGAGCCTCACCAGTGGGCCTAATTCCCAGCAATGGCGCGGATTTTGACGAAATCTGACCTAATGCTCATGAAGGGCTCTTGTTACCAAAACACCGGAAATATAGGGTCTTGCATGGGTAGTTTGTTACCAGTTTGTCACCAGTCGGCAGGACATACGAATTTTACTTACCAGTTTTGGTGGCTTGGAACGGTCCATGAGTAGCCAACACTCGCCCGATGCGTCCGGGCATGAGAATGCCCCCAGCAACATGGCTACTAGGGGCATTCGGGAAGGAAGGGAGGCTAGGCCTCCTTGGGTACGTCCTCAGCCCCTTCTGACTCAACATCCGTCTAATCAGTCATGGCATCCACGGGTTTCCATGGCTAACCAGCGCTTCTAAGCCCGGAGAAAGGCGTACAGCGCCTCACAGCAGGCTTCCAGCCCCCGTTCTCATGTCAGAGCGGGGCTTTGCCATGTCATGGGAGTGTCTTCCTACGCTGAATCCTTGATATCGGTACGCCCTGTCCGGAAACCCGGAGAGCGGCCAGTATGGTGGCAAGGAGGAATAGCACTAGATAAGTGGGGGAACCAGTGCCAGCGCCATCGCATCCAAGCACAGTCTTGGATGTCATCATCTCGGACGTCGAAACTGATGTCCGGTTGCTTGGTGTGTGCGCTGGGTATGAGAGCCAAGAGTGGCGCTACAAGCAACTGGTGGGGGACTTCATCCGCTGGGCACCGGATTGGATCCTGAAAAAATCCGAAATCAGGGATCTGGGCGGCCACAACATGATGGACCTCGCAGCCAAGGCTCTCAAGCGCATTTACATCAGCGAGAAGTATGAGCACCGGGGCGAAATCGGTGAACTCCTGCTGCACATGATTCTGCGGAAGTTTATGGGTGCTGACAGAGCCATCAGCCGTATCTTTTTCAAGGATGCCCCGAATGACACGGTGAAGGGCTTCGACGGCATCTTCGTGGTTCCCACCGAGAACGAGGCTGGCGAAACCGAACTGGAACTGTGGCTTGGGGAGTCCAAGTTTTACAAGGACTCAGCCCGAGGCGTCAGGGATGTCCTAGAGGAACTGGAACTCCACCTGTCCACGGACTACCTGCGCACTGAGTTTGCAGCCATCACCGACAAAATCGAGCCCGACTGGGAACACGCAGAGCAACTGCAAAAACTCCTTGACCCGAACGTTTCGCTGGATGAGGTTTTCAAGCGGGTAGTCATCCCCGTTTTCATCACCTTCGACAGCAACATCACGCAGAAGCACAGGACTCACACCGCTGAGTACGTGGCCGAAATGACTGACTTCGTGCAGCGCCAGTATTCAGGATTCCAGCAGCGCATCGCAGATCGGAACCTTCCTCCCAGCATTCGGGTTCATCTCATCCTCATGCCGCTTGCCACCAAGGAAATCCTGCAAGACGAGTTCGACAGGAGGCTCAAAGCATGGCAGCAACTGTGAACGAACTGCGGGAGGTCCTGAACAGCCCCAATCCCATCCCTGACCCCTTCGGCCTCCTGCACTCCATCACCATCCTCACAGCAACCGATGGACAGACACCTGCGCTGCGGGAACTGGTGGTCCGGGCGCTGGACAAGATTGACCAGTTCCAGAAGGAAAAGCCACTGCTCATGGCACTGGCACGGGAGTTTGGCCTGTATCCGTATATGGAGCAGGACGGTCTGGCTCTCACGGATGCCCTTGCAGTAGAGATGCATCGCCCGGACAACTTGGATGGCGTGGTGTTTTCCAGCATCCAAGCAGCGGTGTATCTGGATTTGATGGAGGGGCGAAACGTCATCCTGTCCGCTCCCACATCTTTTGGTAAATCCCTGATTGTGGATGCCTTGATAGCCAGCGGCAAGTACGACAATGTAGTGCTCATTGTGCCGACCATCGCTCTCATCGATGAGACGAGACGACGATTGAGCGACCGTCAGACCGGCCACAAGATTTACACTCATCCCGGTCAGGCCTACGCCGAGCGCAACCTTTTCGTGCTGACGCAGGAGCGATACCTGAACCTAGTGGATCCGCCCCGCCCGGACCTGTTTTTCGTGGATGAGTTTTACAAACTGGATGAGCGCAGCGGGGAAAACCTCAGTGGGCGTGCTGCGCTCCTGAATCAAGCCTTATACAGGCTGATGAAAACCGGGGCGCAGTTCTATCTGGCGGGGCCGAACATCCATGAACTTTCCGCAATGGTGCCGACGAACATTTCACGGACGCTGCGGGTAACGGACTTTTCCACCGTGGCCGCGAATGTGCACCGGCTCCCATCGAGAACCGCTGACCAGCGAAAAGAGATGGTGAAACTGCTGGCCTCCACCCTGACCGGTGGCACCATGATTTACTGCGGCAGTCCCAAGCGTGTCCGTGATGTGGTGGGCTGGCTGACTGAGGACGAGAACGCCACCTACGGTTCGGGGATGCCTGATGCGGCTAACTGGCTGGAACACGAATACAGCGAGGACTGGGCGCTACCTAAGGCTTTGAGGAAGGGTATTGGCTCCCATCATGGGAGGCTTCCCCGCTGGCTGGCCCACAAGGTTGTTTCCGGCTTCAATGATGGAAGCCTAGGAGTGCTGGTATGCAACAACACGTTGATTGAGGGTGTGAACACGACAGCCAAGAACGTGATTGTTTTGGACCGTACCCTTGCACGACGCGCTTACAACTTTTTTACTTTCATGAACATCCGTGGCCGTGGTGGAAGGATGTTCAAGCACTTCGTTGGCGACATCTTCTTGTTCCACGATGCCCCGGAGCCAGAGATAAACGCGGTGGACATTCCTGCACTCAGCCAGAGCGATGATGCTCCAACTTCACTACTGCTTTCCATGGAGGCTCAGGACCGTTCCGAACGGACCAACGAACGGCTTAGTCCTGTCCTTTCCCAGCGTGTGTTGAGTTTGGAAACGATGAGGGCGAATCAGGGTGTTTCGCCTGAGGCGCAGATTGAACTGGCTGAGCACCTGCAGCAACTGTCGCTGCCACACATCCAGAACCTCCTATGGAATACCCCGTATCCGAATGGCCGCCAGTCCAACGCGCTGATGGAACTGATTTGGGACTTCATCCCGCCTGACGGAGCATCACGCCATGGTGCGGTGTCCGCTGCACAGTTGGCCCTGTTTACCTACTGGGTTGCAAGTGCTGAGGGGAATCTTCGGGCCGTCATGGACAAGTTCACGCAGCCGAATCCTGAATACGATGGCCGGGAAACCCACGATGACAAGGTCGACAAGGCCTTTGACTTCATACGGTTCTGGATTGACCACAACTTGCCCATGTTGATTCGTGCAGTGGACAGGATTGCTGACGAAGTTTTTACTCGCCGTGGCATCACTCCCGGCAAGTATGGTGGCTACGCTTCCCGCATGGAGGATGGCTTCCAGCCCCACCTGCTCCTAACGCTTGAGGAGTATGGGATTCCTGTCCAGATTTCCAAGAAACTGACGCGCTGGATTTCCGGCTACCGCACCCTTGACGAACTGCTGGAACGGATTGCACGGCTTCCGAATGAGGCCCTGTCCGGGCTGGATTACTTTGAGCAGGAAACAGTGCTGGCTACTATCAGCAGCCTCCGGCCTGATGGCGGCGACTTCCCGCTCTTCGGTTGGCGAAGGTAAGCGTGGCTGCTCTCTTACACTGGAAAAATGTCATCGGCTGAGCAGCGCACAAAACCCGGCCTGACCTTGCCCTTCTTTGATGAGGTTGAGCCTGTGGGCTTCACCGAGGCTGAGCAGCAGGTTGTCCTTGCTCCCATGAAACTCCGGCCCTCCAAAGTCATTGAAGCCCGTGGTGGTGATTACGTTCCCTTGCAACGGCAAAACACACGGATTTTTTGTTACCACTGGTAGCAATCTCGGGCACTGGTAACGAGTTTGTCAACAGTTTGTCACCAATCGGGCCTTTTAGGGGCTTCGGAACACTTGGACCTAACAAGCAAAAACCCCGCCAATTCAAGGAACTAGCGGGGTTTTACTCTGTGCCCCAGGTGGGACTCGAACCCACAACACGCGGATTTTAAGTCCGATGCCTCTGCCAATTGGGCTACTGGGGCGCCGGACAATCGTATCGCGCCGGCTACCCCTGGCCGTGGACGCCGTCGGCGTCGAAGGGCGCCGCGTACCGGAAGGTGCCGTTCACTCCCCCGGGCCAGAGCGCCAGCGGCAGCAGCTGGAAGTACTCGCCCCACGCCGGGTCCGGCGCCTGCACGCCGAGGGAGGTGGAGGGAACGAAGCCAAACCGGGCATAGTAGTCCGGGCTGCCGAGGAGGGCGATGCCCCGCTCCCCCGCGGCGTTGGCCCGGCTGATGGTCTCCTTCATCAGGGCCGAGCCGATGCCGTGACGCTGCAGCCGCGGCGTCACCCCCAGCGGGCCGAGCCCCAGCAGCTCCAGCTCCCCCACCCGGCCGCGGGTGCTGATCACGTGGCCCACGATCTCGCCGTCGAGCTCGGCGACGACGCTGAACGCCGGAAGGTACTCCCCGCACTCGAAGAGGGCCGCGAGCAGCCCCACCTCCTCGGGTTCGCCCTCGACCGGCTCCCCGGTGACCGGGGAGATCGCGAACGCCGCGCGGGTCAGCTCCAGCAGGGCCGGGCGGTCCCCCGGCTGTTCGCCGCGCAGCACCAGCCGCGGTTCCGGGGCCGGGGTGCCGCCGCTGGCGGACCGGCTGGCGGCGGACAGTTCGTGGAGCACCTCGAGGGCACGTTCGGCGTCGGGGACCGGGACGAGCAGGTGATCGTGGTGGAAACCGGCCAGGACTTTGACGCCGATCTTCGCCTCGGCCAGGGCGGCGCTGATGGCGGCGGTCAGGCCGGCGGCCCCGTCCGCGGAGGGGACCTGGGCGGTGATCCAGGCCGCCGCATGGTCATAGGGCAGGTCCTGGGCGTCGGCGTCGGCGCGGGGCAGCACCACGGTGAGCCCGTCGGCCTCGCGGACGGCGGCGGCGATGTGGCCGCTCAGCGGCCTGCCCTCGGGCCAGCGGACGTAGACGTACTCGCCTTCGCGGACCGCCGGATGCATCGAGGCGAGCAGGGCATGCAGGTCTTTCTCGGCTGGGGTCATGGCCCCAGTCTAGGCACGCTGCCAAACCCCGGGGCCAGGAGTGCGTGCGCCACAAGCGGTACAACGACGACGGCGGCCGCTCCCCTGCGTGGGCGGCTTCTAGCGGTCGTTGCAACACCCGTTATTGGGAGTTGCAACGACCGTGTCGCGTTTAAGTGGTGAATCGAAGTGCCATCGGAGGTACTCGGATCAGGAGAAAGCAGCATTTTTTGTTGCA
>NZ_JBIMMV010000003.1:0-378928 GCF_044628475.1 Arthrobacter sp. BPSS-3 | reverse complement strand
CGTCGCCCAGGAACTCAACGGCCGCCCACGCAAAACGCTCGGCTGGGATACCCCGGCCGAGCGTCTGCGTGATTTACTACTAGCTACCTAGCCACCAGCAGTGTTGCAACGACCACTAGAAACCGCCAAGGTGGGCGGCCGCCGTCGTCGTTAAGCCGTTGCCCGGAGGCGGTGGGGACGGACCTAGATGTTGAACCCGAGGGCGCGCATCTGGTCGCGGCCGTCCTCGGTGATCCGTTCCGGACCCCACGGCGGCATCCAGACCCAGTTCAGCCGCCAGTCGTCGACGATCCCGTCGAGGGCCTGGCCCACCTGCTCCTCGATCACGTCGGTGAGCGGGCACGCGGCCGTCGTCAGCGTCATGTCGATCAGCAGGGCGCCGTCGTCGTCGGAGTACTTCAGACCGTAGAGCAGGCCAAGGTCCACGATGTTAACCCCGAGTTCGGGGTCGATCACGTCCTTGAGCGCCTCCTCGACGTCCTCGAGGCCCGTGCGGGCCGTATTCGTTTCGGTCATGGCGTAGTCCTTACTAGGCCTGTGCTGCGGCGTCGGCAGCGATGGTTGCGGCTCCGGCACCCTGGACGTAGCGGTCGTAGCCTTCTTCTTCGAGGCGGTCGGCCAGCTCGGGGCCGCCCTCCTCGACAACCTTGCCGTCGACGAACACGTGCACGAATTCCGGCTTGATGTAGCGCAGGATCCGGGTGTAGTGCGTGATCAGCAGGGTGCCCATGTTGCCGCCGGACTGGGCGCGGTTGACGCCCTCGGAGACGACCTTCAGGGCGTCGACGTCCAGGCCGGAGTCCGTCTCGTCGAGGATGGCGAACTTCGGCTTGAAGAGCTCGAGCTGGAGGATCTCCACCCGCTTCTTCTCACCGCCGGAGAAGCCCTCGTTGACGTTGCGCTGGGTGAAGTCGGCGTCGATGCGCAGCTGCTCCATGGCGGCCTTGACGTCCTTGGTCCAGGTCCGGAGCTTGGGGGCCTCGCCGTCGATGGCGGTCTTGGCGGTGCGCAGGAAGTTGGTCATGCTCACGCCGGGGACCTCCACCGGGTACTGCATGGCCAGGAAGAGGCCGGCGCGGGCGCGCTCGTCGACGCTCATCTCCAGGACGTCTTCACCGTCGAGGGTGACGGAGCCGCTGGTGACGTTGTAGCGCGGGTGCCCGGCGATGGTGGAGGCCAGGGTGGACTTGCCGGAGCCGTTGGGGCCCATGATGGCGTGGATCTCGCCGGTCCGGATGGTCAGGCTGACGCCCTTCAGGATTTCCTTGGTGCCCTGCTCGGTGTCAATGCTGACGTGCAGGTCCTTGATCTCAAGAGTGGACATGTGTCGTGTTCTCCTCTGTCCGGCTGCCTCTGCGGCCGGATGGTTCTCGTCTAAAAAGTGTGGGTACTTACCTGGTGCAGTGGACTGCGGTGCGGCGGCGGTCAGCCGGCGTTGGGCGCCTCGGCGCCGTTGAGCACGGTGCTGACGTCAACGTAGACGTTGCCGTCAGCGATCGTGACGGCGAAGACGGGCACCGGGTCATAGGCGGGCAGCTGCAGCGGCTGGCCGGAGCGCAGGTCGAACTGGGAGCCGTGGCCCCAGCACTCGATCGCGCACCCTTCCACCTCGCCCTCGGAGAGGGAGATGTCCGCATGCGAGCAGGTGTCACCGATCGCGTGGATCTCCCCCATCGAGTCCCTGACCACGGCTACGGGGTAGTCGTCGATCAGAATCCGCAGGGCCTGCTTGACCTGGATGTCGCCGGCAGTGCATACCAGCTCGCCCTTGGGCTGTTCCGTCATGTGTCCGTCCTGTTCCGTGTCCGCCGCTGCCGCGCCCTAGTTGTCCGTCGCGGCGAGCTCGCGCTCGACGGCGGCCGTGAGGCGTTCCTCGATGGCGGGCACCTTGATCTGCTGGATGATCTCGTTGAGGAAGCCGCGGACCACCAGGCGGCGGGCCACCTTCTCCGGGATGCCGCGGGCCATCAGGTAGAACAGGTGCTCGTCGTCGAAACGGCCGGTGGCGCTGGCGTGGCCGGCGCCGGCGATCAGGCCGGTCTCGATTTCCAGGTTCGGCACGGAGTCGGCGCGGGCGCCGTCGGTGAGGACCAGGTTGCGGTTGGCCTCGTACGTGTCGGTGCCTTCGGCTTCCTTGCGGATCAGGACGTCACCCACCCACACGGTGTGCGCGTTCTTGCCCTGCAGCGCGCCCTTGTAGAGCACGTTGGACTTGCAGTTGGCGACGGCGTGGTCCACGAAGAGGCGCTGCTCCAGGTGCTGGCCGGCGTCGGCGAAGTACAGGCCGTACATTTCGGCTTCGGCGCCGGGGGCGGTGAAGCGGGCCGACGGCGTGACGCGGACCAGGTCGCCTCCGAGGCTGACGACGATGTGCTTGAACTTGGCATCGCGGCCGAGCTTGGCCTGCTGGGAGGAGGCGTGGACGGAGTCGTCGGCCCACTCCTGCAGGGAGATGACGGTCAGTTCGGCGCCGTCCTCGACCAGGATTTCGACGTTCTCGGAGACGACGGCGCTGCCCTGGTGGTCCAGGACGACGACGGCCTTGGAGAACTTCTCCGCGGTGATGACGATGTGCTGCGCGGCTGGGGCGTCGCCCTGGCCGGTGAGCACGAGGGTGATCTCGCCCTCGGCCTGGACCTCGGCCGGGATGGTGACGGCGGTCGCGCCGGCGAAGTTCTCCCAGGCGTTGGCGGAGACCCGGTCCTCCGGGATCGCGGCGGAGCCGATGCGGGCATCGCCGCGGTCCACGGACTCAACCCGGACGCTGTCAGGTGCAGTCACGGTAACGGCCGGGGCCGCGCCGTTCAGGACCTCGGTGTGCAGGCCGCGGAGGCGCTTGAGCGGGGTGAACCGCCAGTCCTCCTCCATGCCGGTCAGCGGCTTGAAGTCCGCCAGGGCGTAGGAGGTCAGGCGGCCGGCGCGCGAGCTGTCCGGGACGCCGACGCCGCCGCCGTGCGAGTGGGCCTTGACGGCGTCCCCGCCCAGCGGCGCCTTGGAATCGACGGTGTTCAGCGGGGAGAGGTTTTCGCCCTCCTCGGTGAAGCCGTCGATCAGCGGCTGGGTCGAGGGCGCGCCGATGCGGGCCTTTTCAGTAGTGATGTCAGTCATTAACCGACCGATCCTTCCATCTGCAGTTCAATCAGGCGGTTCAGCTCCAGCGCGTACTCCATGGGAAGCTCACGGGCGATCGGCTCGATGAAGCCGCGCACGATCATGGCCATGGCCTCGTCCTCGCGCATGCCGCGGGACATCAGGTAGAAGAGCTGCTCTTCGCTGACGCGGGAGACGGTCGCCTCGTGCCCCATCACGACGTCGTCCTCGCGGATGTCGATGTAGGGGTAGGTGTCGGAGCGGCTGATGGTGTCCACCAGCAGGGCGTCACAGCGCACGGTGTTGGCCGAGTGCTTGGCGCCCTCGCGGACCTGGACCAGGCCGCGGTAGGCGGCACGGCCGCCGCCGCGGGCCACGGACTTGGAGATGATCGAGCTCTTGGTGTTCGGCGCGATGTGGACCATCTTGGAGCCGGTGTCCTGGTGCTGGCCCTCGCCGGCGAACGCGATCGAGAGGGTCTCGCCCTTGGCGCCCTCGCCGACCAGGTAGACGGCCGGGTACTTCATGGTGACCTTGGAGCCGATGTTGCCGTCGACCCACTCCATGGTGGCGCCCTCTTCGCAGATGGCGCGCTTGGTGACCAGGTTGTACACGTTGTTGGACCAGTTCTGGATGGTCGTGTAGCGGACGCGGGCGCCCTTCTTCACGACGATCTCGACGACGGCCGAGTGCAGCGAGTCCGAGGTGTAGATCGGCGCGGTGCAGCCTTCGATGTAGTGGACGTAGGAGTCCTCGTCGGCGATGATCAGGGTCCGCTCGAACTGGCCCATGTTCTCGGTGTTGATCCGGAAGTAGGCCTGCAGCGGGATGTCCACGTGGACGCCCTTGGGCACGTACACGAAGGAACCGCCGGACCAGACGGCCGTGTTCAGCGAGGCGAACTTGTTGTCGCCCACCGGGATGATGGTGCCGAAGTACTCCTGGAAGATCTCCGGGTGCTCGCGCAGGGCGGTGTCGGTGTCCAGGAAGATGACGCCCTGGGCCTCGAGGTCCTCGCGGATCTGGTGGTAGACCACCTCGGACTCGTACTGGGCGGCGACGCCGGAGACCAGGCGGCTGCGCTCGGCTTCCGGGATGCCCAGCTTCTCGTAGGTGTTCCGGATGTCCTCGGGCAGGTCTTCCCAGCTGGCGGCCTGCTTCTCGGTGGACCGCACGAAGTACTTGATGTTGTCGAAGTCGATGCCCGAGAGGTCCGCGCCCCAGGTGGGCATGGGCTTGCGGTCGAAGTACTTCAGGCCCTTGAGGCGAAGGTCGAGCATCCATTCGGGCTCGTTCTTCTTGGCCGAGATGTCGCGGACGACCTCCTCGTCGATGCCACGGCGGGCGTTGGCGCCGACGTCGTTCTTGTCGGCCCAGCCGTACTCGTAGGTGCCAATTCCGTGCAGCTCGGGGTTCTTTTCCAGAATCTCCGAGATCACAGTGGATTCAGCAACCTTCTTCTCTGATAGTTGGTCCGTCATCACGGCCTTTCTTGCAGATGGTTGGATACTTCGTCCGGGTTGCCCGGAGCGTCGGGACCGGTGGTCCCGACGGCGGCCGGACGGCCCGTAGGTATGTGGGTGGTGCAGACGTGGCCGCCGCGCGCCAGGGTGGAGAGCCGGCGGACGTCGACGCCGACCAGCCGGGAGAACACCTCGGTCTCCACGTCGCAGAACACGGGGAACTGGGCGGCGAGCTGCTGGATCGGGCAGTGGCCCTGGCACAGCTGCACGCTGGAGAGCGCAGCCGGCAGGGGCGCCTTGGCCTCGATCGTCTGGGCGGAGGCGACAAAACCGTCCCGGCTCAGGGCGTCGGAGAGCGCCTGGGCGCGGGCGGTGATGTCGCTGCCCGCGGCCTCGATCGCGGGGGCGTAGCGTCGCTCCATTGCCTCGAAGCGTTCGACGGCGAACTCCCGGACGGCGTCATCCCCGGCGGCCGCGCCGAGGCGGCGCAGGGCGGACGCGGCGATGTCCAGGTAGTCGTTGCCGAGGCTGGACTGGCCCTGGGAGCTCAGCACGTAGCGACGGGCGGGACGGCCGGCTCCGGCGCCCGCGCGCGCGACGCGCTTGACTTCGATGACACCGCGGCGGGACAGGTGGTCCAGGTGCCGGCGGACGGCGGCCGGGGTGAAGCCCAGCAGTTCGCCGAGCTCGGCGGCGCTGATCGGGCCGTGTTCCAGCACCGCGCTGAGCACGCGGTCCCGGGTGCGCTCCTCGGCGTCCGCGGCGGTGACCGGCGGCGCTGGAGTCTCCCGCGCCCCGATGGCCGGGCGCGCCTGATCCGCGCGCGCTGGGGGCGCGGCGGAAGCAGTCACAGAACTCATGGAATACACAACACAATCATGTCGTAATTTAGTCCGGCGTTCCAGTAAGGCATGGCTTCCCCGGCGGAGGCCGGCACCGGGGAACCTCCCCACCCGGGCCCCCGGCCCGCTCCCAGCTTGGCGCCCTACTACATCCCGTAGAATGTTCCGGTGCGATCTCCCGAATCCCCCGCCCTGGCCATTCAGGGTCTCATCAAGGATGTTGGCCCCGTTCCCAGCCTGGACGGCAAGATGCTGCGGGTGGTCAGCGACGTGTCCCTGGTGGCCGAGCGCGGCCAGGTGACGGCCCTGCTGGGCGCTAACGGTGCGGGCAAGACCACCACCATCGAGTGCGCCCAGGGGATGCAGAAGCGCACCGGAGGCAGCATCAGCCTGCTGGGACAAGACCCGGACACCGCGGGGGCCGAGCTGCGCTCCCGGGTGGGGGTGATGCTGCAGGACGGCGGCCTCCCGCCGTCGGCCCGTCCCATCCCCCTGCTCCACCACATCGCCGGCATGTACAAGGATCCGTGGCCGGTTGAGGACCTGGTGGCCCGGCTGGGCATCGAAAGTTTCAGCCGTACCGGCGTGCGGCGCCTCTCCGGCGGGCAGAAGCAGCGGCTGGCCCTCGCCGCCGCCCTGGCCGGCCGGCCCGAGGTCCTGTTCCTCGACGAGCCCAGCGCGGGCCTGGACCCCCAGTCCCGCCAGCTGGTTTTCGACCTGATCGGCGAACTCCGCGACAGCGGCATGGCCATCATCCTCACCACCCACCTGATGGATGATGCGCAGCGGCTGGCCGACTACGTCTACATCATCGACAACGGCCGCAACGTCGCCGAGGGCACTGTCGCCCAGCTGCTGCGCCACGAACTGACCCCCGACGCCCCCGGCGGCAACGTCCGCACCCTGCTCTTCGAGGCCGAGCCCGGCTTGGACCTGACCGGCGTGCTGCCCGCCGCCGTCGACGTCCGCGAGACCCGGGCCGGCAGCTATAGCGTCTCCGGTGCCCTGACCCCGGCCGACCTGGCCGCGGTCACCGCCTGGTGGGCAGCCCGCGGCATCATGCCGGCCTCGATGAGCCTGGCCGCCCGCAGCCTGGAGGACGTGTTCCTCGACATCTCCGGAAGGGAGACCCGATGAGCTCCGCCCCCGCACCGCAGGCCGCCGCCGCGCCCGCCCCGCTGGGCAGCGAACCCGCGCCGCTGGTCCGCCGCATCCTGCTCCAGGGCCGCTACGAGACGGTCACCATGCTGCGCAACGGCGAACAGCTGATCCTGGCCGTCATCCTGCCGCTGATGGCCCTGATCGGCCTGGCCGTCACTCCCCTGCTGGACGGCCTCGGCCACAGCCGGGTCAACATCGCCGTGCCCGGCATCCTGGCCCTGTGCGCCATGTCGACGGCATTCACCGGGCAGGGCATCGCCACCGGCTTCGACCGCCGGTACGGGGTGCTCCGCTTCCTCTCCAGCACACCCCTGGGCCGCACCGGCCTGATCGTCGGCAAGATCCTGGCCGTCCTGGCCGTGCTGGTGGTCCAGGTACTGGTGGTCACCGCCGTCGCCCTGCCGATGGGCTGGCGTCCCGAAGCCGCCGGACTGCTGCCCGCCCTGCTTCTGCTGGTCCTGGGCGCCGCCGCGTTCACCTCGCTGGGCCTGCTGGTGGCCGGAACGGTGCGGCCGGAGGCCACGCTGGCCATCACCAACCTGCTCTGGATCCTCCTCGGCGCACTCGGCGGCATCGTCCTGCCCGCCGAACGGCTCCCCGCCCTGGCCCAGGCGGTGGTGCACTTCCTGCCCTCCGGCGCGCTGGGCCAGGCGCTGCGCGACGCGCTCCTGACCGGCACCGTCAATGGTTTTGCCGTCCTTATCCTGCTGCTGTGGACGGCCCTCGCCGGCGCCGCGGCGGCCCGTTGGTTCAAGTGGAATTGAGAATGATGTGAGCACGGTATCCCGCCCCGCCCGGATCCTGTCCCGGATGTCCTCCCGGCTGCCCACCACCGTCAACCCGGCGATCCGCCGGCTGGCGCTGCTGTCGCTGATCGGCCAGACCGTCCTGGTGGTCACCGGCGGCGCCGTCCGCCTCACCGCCTCCGGCCTCGGCTGCCCCACCTGGCCGCGCTGCACCAGCGACTCCCTGGTCAACACCCCGGAGATGGGAATCCACGGCTTCATCGAGTTCGGCAACCGGCTCCTGACCTTCGCCCTCGCCGCCGTGGCCGTCGCCATGCTGGTCTACCTGTGGAACCTCCGCAAGGAGCGCCGCGACCTGTTCCTGCTGGCCCTGGGCCTGCTGGCCAGCATCCCCGCGCAGGCCATCATCGGCGGCATCACCGTCCTGACCCGCCTGAACCCCTGGGTGGTGGGCCTGCACTTCCTGGTCTCGATGGCCCTGGTGGTCCTCGCGACCCTGCTGGTCAACCGCGCCTACGGCCGGACCGGCCGGGCCCGCAACCGCACCCTCCCGGCCCTGCCGGGCGCCGCGCGGCCGGTGCTGACCGCCGCCGCCCTGTTCTCCGCCGTCGCCGTCTGCCTCGGCGTCGTGGTGACCGGTGCCGGACCGCACGCCGGCGACGCCGACGCCCCGCGCAACAACCTCGACTGGGACTTCGTCTCCCACATCCACGCCGTCCCGGCCTACCTGGTCACCGCCGGCGCCCTGTTTGGCGTCTACCTGGTGCTCCACGGCCGGATCACCGGACCGTTCCGGACCGCCGCGTTCCTGCTCCTGGGCGTCACGGTCCTGCAGGCGGTCATCGGCTTCACGCAGTACTACAACGGCATCCCCGCGCTCCTGGTGGCCGCGCACATGCTTGGCGCCGCCCTGCTGATGGCCGCCTCCACCAACGCCGCGGACCTGGCTCACAGCAGCCCCCGGGCCTGACCCGGTACCCTGACCCTGTAACCGCCGGAATCACGGCGGAGGAGGGCAGGGAATGTGGGCGCGGTTGTCGAGGGAATCCTGAACATCAGCCCGGCACTGGCCTTCACCATCGTGGCGTGCCTGGTCTTTGCCGAGGACGCCATCTTCGTGGGCTTCGTCATCCCGGGTGAGACCGCGGCGGTCCTCGGCGGCGTCATCTCCAGCCGCGGCGAGGTTCCGCTCTGGGGCATGGCCGCCGTCGTGGTCGCCGCCGCGATCGCCGGGGACACCGTGGGCTACGAGATCGGGAAGCACGTGGGACCGCGGCTGCTGGACATCCGGATCATGAAGCGGCGCCGCCGCGGCCTGGCCAAAGCCCAGGCGTTCCTGCGCCGGCGCGGCGGCTCGGCGGTGTTCCTGGGCCGGTTCGTGGCCTTCTTCCGCGCCGTGATGCCCGCGCTGGCCGGGGCCTCGCGGATGCACTACCCCCGGTTCCTGGCCTTCAACGCCGCCGGCGGCCTGGTCTGGGGCACCGGATTCGTGCTGCTGGGCTTCTTCGCGGGCAATTCCTACGACGCCGTCGCCAAGGCTGCCGGGCAGGACATCACCGCAGTCATCGTGGTGCTGGGCATTGTCGGCCTGGTCGTCTGGCACCTGCGGCGCTCCCGCAGGGCACGCCGGGAACCGGAACCGGCAGCCTCCGAAGAGGCCTAGCGGAGGTCTCCCAGCCGGGTGTTCTTCCTGGGAGTCCTAACCGACGAGCGCGGAACCCACGAACGGGTCAACGGCGAGGGCGATGAAGAGTAGGGTCAGGTAGCTGATGGAGCCGTGGAAGACCTTCATGGCGCCCTTGTTGGACACGTCCCCGCCCTGGGCGCGGGCGTAGAGGGCGTGCGACTCGTAGAGGAACCAGGCGCCCGCGGCGACGGCGGTGATGGTGTAGACCCAGCCGGCGCCGCCGACCGGGATCAGGAGCAGCGAGCAGGCCACCATGGCCCAGGCGTAGAGCACCACCTGGACGGAGACCACCCGGGCGCCGGCGATCGCACCGAGCATCGGGACGTTGGCGTTGCGGTAGTCCTCGCCGTAGCGCATGGACAGCGGCCAGTAGTGCGGCGGGGTCCAGAGGAAGATCACCATGAACAGCACGACGGCGGGCCACTGAACGGTGTTCGTCACCGCGGCCCAGGCGATCAGCACGGGGAAGCAGCCGGCGGCCCCGCCCCAGACGATGTTCTGCGCGGTCCGGCGCTTGAGGATCATGGTGTAGATCACCACG
Source organism: Arthrobacter sp. BPSS-3 (assembly GCF_044628475.1). Taxonomy (NCBI): domain Bacteria; kingdom Bacillati; phylum Actinomycetota; class Actinomycetes; order Micrococcales; family Micrococcaceae; genus Arthrobacter; species Arthrobacter sp. BPSS-3. The sequence continues at coordinate 369,398 of NZ_JBIMMV010000003.1, read as the reverse complement.
TAGAAGACGATGGCGCCCAGGCCCAGCCAGGCGGAGAGCGGGTTCGCGCCGAACCAGAGGATCACGATCGCGGCGGCACCCAGCAGCCACGAGAAGACCAGCGCCTCGCGGGGCGTCACCTCGCCGGTGACCAGCGGGCGGTTCTCGGTCCGGTGCATCAGCTTGTCGATGTCCCGGTCGATGTAGCAGTTGAAGGACCCTGCGCTGCCGGCGGCGAAGGCGCCGCCCACCAGGGTTGCGAGGATCAGGCCCAGCGACGGGAAGCCGCGCTCGGCGTAAATCATGGTGGGGAGGGTGCTGACCAGCAGGAGCTCGATGACCCGCGGTTTCGTGAGCGCCAAGTAGGCCTTGGCCTTGCGGCGGAAGCCGATCCGGGCCTGGGGGACGCTCAACGGCGTTTCTGTTGTGCTCACGGTGGCAGTCACTCTGTTCTGTCTGCTGTTCTGTCTGCTGGATCAGTCGGCCAGGCCCGCAGGGTCCCGGACCTAAGGAAAAGCCACGGACCGGACGGCGGCCGACGGTGCCCGGGCGGGGCTCGGTTCCCGCCGGGAACCGCGCGGCGCGCAGGCCAAATAGCGCCCCTTCCGGAGCCTCCGACCATCATACCGTGGCGGCGCGCCGGTCCCCGACCCGGCGGCCGTGGCCCCCGCCCCGGCCCGGTCGGGAAGCGGCTCGAATTCAGCTACGCGGGAAACCCGTCCAAATCCCGACACATACGCCTCAGGGCCGCCGGAATGGGACTAAGCTGGCTGACAGATCGGCTCGCGCGGGCATACCGCCCCGGCGGCATTCCACGCCCCTGCGCTTGCGACTGAGTGATAGATCAACGTTTCGATGGTGAACGGCTGGTACACCCACGCGGGCACCTCGTGTGCCCCGGCGGACGCCTCTCGAGGCCATGCCCCGTACCTCCGGCCGTCAGCACAGAGAGGGGCCCGGTTTACGTGCCACATTTGGAAGAGCAAGAACTGTCATGGACCAGCCTGGACCAGAAGGCCGTGGATACCATCCGGGTCCTGGCCGCGGACGCGGTGGAGAAGGTCGGTAACGGCCACCCGGGCACGGCCATGAGCCTGGCCCCGGCCGCGTACCTGCTCTTCCAGAAGCTGATGCGGCACGACCCGTCGGATCCGCAGTGGCTGGGCCGGGACCGGTTCATCCTCTCCCCCGGGCACACCTCCCTCACGCTGTACATCCAGCTCTTCCTCTCCGGTTACGGCCTGGAGCTGAAGGACCTTGAGGCGCTGCGCACCTGGGGTTCGCTGACGCCGGGCCACCCGGAGTACAAGCACACCAAGGGCGTGGAGATCACCACCGGCCCGCTGGGCCAGGGCCTGGCCTCCGCCGTCGGGTTCGCGTACTCCCAGCGCCGCATGCGCGGCCTGTTCGACGCCGAGGCTCCCGCGGGCGAGAGCCCCTTCGACCACACCGTCTGGGTCATCGCCTCCGACGGCGACCTCCAGGAGGGCGTGACCTCCGAGGCGTCCTCGCTGGCCGGACACCAGGAACTGGGCAACCTCGTAGTGATCTACGACGAGAACCACATCTCCATCGAGGACGACACGGACGTGGCGTTCACCGAGAATGTCCTGGCCCGCTACGAGGCGTACGGCTGGCACACCCAGCGCGTCGACTGGACCCGCACCGGTGAGTACAAGGAGGACGTGGCCGAACTCCACGCCGCCCTCCTCGCGGCCAAGGCCGAGACGAACAAGCCCTCCATCATCTCGTTGCGCACCATCATCGGCTGGCCCGCACCGAAGAAGCAGAACACCGGCAAGATCCACGGCTCCGCCCTCGGCGCCGACGAGGTCGCCGGCCTGAAGCAGGTCCTGGGCTTTGACCCGGAGAAGTCCTTCCAGGTCGACGAGGAGGTCCTGGCCCACACCCGCGCCGTGGCCGACCGCGGCGCCGCGGAGCGCAAGACCTGGCAGGAAGGCTTCGACGCCTGGCAGGCCGCCTACCCGGAGTCCGCCGCCCTGCTGCAGCGCGTCGAGTCCCAAACCCTGCCCGAAGACTTCGACGCCGCCCTGCCGGTGTTCGAGGCCGGCAAGGACGTCTCCACCCGTGCCGCGTCCGGCAAGGTGCTGAACGCGATCGGCCCGGTCATGCCCGAACTCTGGGGCGGCTCCGCCGACCTCGCCGAGTCGAACAACACCACGATCGAGGGTTCGCCCTCCTTCATCCCCGCGTCCCGGCAGACCGAGGCGTGGAAGGGCAACCCCTACGGCCGCGTCCTGCACTTCGGCATCCGCGAACACGCCGCCGCGTCGATCGTGAACGGCATCACCCTCGCCGGGCCCACCCGGGCGTTCTCCGGCACGTTCCTGATCTTCTCCGACTACCAGCGCCCCGCGATCCGGCTCGGTGCCCTGATGGGCGTGCCGTCCCTGTATGTCTGGACGCACGACTCGATCGGCCTCGGCGAGGACGGCCCCACCCACCAGCCGGTGGAGCAGCTGGCGTCCCTGCGCGCCATCCCGGGCCTGGACGTCGTCCGCCCCGGCGACGCCAACGAGGTCTCAGCGGCGTGGCAGGCGATGCTGACCAACCACGCCAACCCGGCCGGCATCGTGCTGACCCGGCAGAACATCCCCACCTGGGACCGTGGCACCGGTGAGGCCGAGGGCGACACCTTCGCCTCCACCGCCGGGGTCGCCAAGGGCGGCTACGTCCTGGCCGAAGCGTCCAAGGACGGCGCCACCGCCGAGGCGAAGGTCATCCTGATCGGCACCGGCTCCGAGGTCCAGCTGGCCGTCGCGGCCCGCGAGGCGCTGCAGGCCGAGGGCATCCCCACCCGCGTGGTCTCGATGCCCTGCGTCGAGTGGTTCGAACGCCAGGACGCCTCCTACCGCGAAGCCGTGCTGCCCGCCGCCGTCAAGGCCCGCGTCTCCGTCGAGGCCGGCCTGGCCCTGACCTGGCGGAACTACGTCGGCGACGCCGGCCGGTCCGTCAGCCTGGAGCACTTCGGTGCCTCGGCCGACTACAAGCGCCTCTTCCAGGAGTTCGGGATCACCGCCGAAGCCGTCACCGCCGCCGCCAAGGAATCCCTGGCCGGCCTCACGGCCTAACACTCTTCATCCCCTGGGCCGCCGCCCACCGGCGGCGGCCCCAGATTTTTCAGGAGTAACCCATGAACACCACCCCCACGCAGCAACTCTCCGACGCCGGCGTCTCCATCTGGCTGGACGACCTCTCCCGCGGCCGCCTCACCACGGGCACCCTGCGCAAGCTCATCGAAGAGAAGAACGTCGTTGGCGTCACCACCAACCCCAGCATCTTCCAGGCCGCCATCACCTCCGGCCACGACTACGACGAAATCATCAAGGAGAAGGCCGCCGCCGGCGCGAACGTCGAGGACACGATCTTCTCGATCACCACCTCCGACGTCGCCGACGCCTGCGATCTCTTCGCCCCCGTCGCCGCGGCCACCCACGGCGTCGACGGCCGCGTCTCGATCGAGGTGGACCCGCGCCTGGCCTGGGACACCCAGGGCACCATCACCGAGGCCAAGGAACTCTACGAGCGGGTCAACAAGGACAACGTCCTGATCAAGATCCCTGCCACCCTCGAGGGCCTCGAGGCCATCACCGCCACGCTCGCGGCCGGCATCAGCGTCAACGTCACCCTGATCTTCTCCCTCGAACGCTACCGCGCCGTGATCAACGCCTTCCAGAGCGGCCTCGAGCAGGCCAAGGAGAACGGCCACGACCTCTCGAAGATCCACTCCGTGGCGTCCTTCTTCGTCTCCCGCGTCGACTCCGAGATCGACAAGCGACTCGACGCGATCGGCACGGACGAGGCCAAGGCACTCAAGGGCAAGGCCGGCCTGGCCAACGCCCGCCTGGCCTACCAGGTCTACCAGGAACTGTTCTCCACCGAACGCTGGGAACTCCTCGCCGACGCCGGGGCCCGCCCGCAGCGTCCACTCTGGGCCTCCACCGGTGTGAAGGACCCCGCCTACCCGGACACCCTGTACGTCACCGAACTGGTGGCCCCCGGCGTCGTGAACACCATGCCGGAGAAGACCCTGGACGCGACCTTCGACCACGCCGCCGTCACCGGCGACACCGTCACCCGCGGCTACGACGACGCCAACGCCACCCTCAACGCCCTCGATGAGCTGGGGATCTCCTACAACGAGGTCGTCGCCCAGCTCGAGTCCGAGGGCCTGGAGAAGTTTGTGGCAAGCTGGAAGGAACTGCTGGCCGACGTCGAGGGCGCCCTCGCCGCTGCACGGAAGGACGCCTAGTCCCCATGACCACTCTCAGCTACGACGCCGCGGGAGCAGCCCGCTCGGCCCACGAACAGCACCTGCCCGCCCTGCTGGAGGACCGGGTCGCCACCCGGATCTTCGCCAAGGACCCCACGCTCTGGGGCGCCGACGCCGAGTCCGAGGCCTCGGTCCGGCTCGGCTGGGTGGAGGCCGCCACGGTCTCCCAGCCGCTGGTCCAGGACATCCTGGCCCTTCGTGACGAGCTCCACGCCGACGGGGTGACGCGCATCGTCCTCTGCGGCATGGGCGGTTCCTCGCTGGCCCCCGAGGTCATCGCGGGCACCGCCGGCGTCGAGCTGACGGTCCTGGACAGCACCGACCCCGAACAGGTCTCCGCCGCCCTGGCGGACCGCCTGGCCGAGACCGCGATCGTGGTCTCCTCCAAGTCCGGTTCCACGCTGGAGACCGACTCGCAGCGCCGGGTGTTCGAGCACGCCTTCACCGAGGCCGGCCTGGACGCCAAGAGCCGCATCATCATCGTCACGGATCCGGGCTCGCCGCTGGACAAGTCCGCCCGCGAGGCCGGCTACCGTGCCGTGTTCAACGCCGACCCCAACGTCGGCGGCCGCTACTCGGCGCTGACGGCCTTCGGCCTGGTCCCCTCGGGCCTGGCCGGCGTCGACATCCAGGCGTTCCTGGACGAGGCCGAGGAGACCGCGGAGATCCTCAACGAGGACAGCGAGGACAACATCGGCCTGGCCCTCGGCGCCGCCCTGGGCGGCACCAGCCCGCTGCGGAACAAGATCGTCATCGCCGAGGACGGCTCCGGGATCAAGGGTTTCGCCGACTGGGCCGAGCAGCTGATCGCTGAATCCACCGGCAAGCTGGGCACCGGCGTGCTGCCCGTCGTCGCCGGCCCCCAAGCCCCGGAGGTCACCTCCGGCGCCGCGGACGTGCTCGTCGTCCGGCTCGTGGCGGCCGACGCCGACGTCGAACTCTCCGGCGACCAGGCCGCCATCGCCGGCGGCCTCGCCGCCCAGATGATGACCTGGGAATTCGCCACCGCCGTCGCCGGACGGCTGCTGGGCATCAACCCGTTCGACCAGCCCGACGTGGAGGCCGCCAAGGTGGCCGCCCGCGGCCTGCTGGACGCCCAGCCCAAGCCCACGCCCGCCAACTTCACCGATGGCGCCATCGAGGTCCGCGGCGGCGACTGGCTGGGCGGGGCCGGGACGGCCGCCGAGGCCGTCACCGCGCTGCTCGGCCAGCTCGGTTCGGACGGCTACCTCAGCGTCCAGGCCTACTTCGACCGGCTCAGCTACGCCCCGCTGGAGGGCGTCCGCGACGAACTCGCCGCCGCCACCGGCCGGCCGGTGACCTTCGGCTGGGGCCCGCGCTTCCTTCACTCCACCGGACAGTTCCACAAGGGCGGACCCGCGATCGGCGTGTTCCTGCAGGTCACCGCGGCCTCCGCGACGGACCTGGCCATCCCGGACCGGCCGTTCAGCTTCGGCGAACTCATCTCCGCCCAGGCCGCAGGCGACGCGCAGGTACTCTCCGAGCACGGCCGTCCCGTCCTGCGGCTGCACCTGACCGACCGGGCCGCCGGCGTCGCCCAGCTGCAGCAGCTGGTCCGCTCGCTGCCCGGCGCGGCAGGCACCGGCCACTCCCCCTCGTCCCCCGAAAGCTAAGGCACCAGACCAACCATGCCATCCACGCACAACGGCGGTCAGAAGGCCGCGGGCCGGGGGCGCAATCCGCTCCGCGACCCGCGGGACCGCCGACTTAACCGCATCGCCGGCCCCTCATCCCTGGTGCTCTTCGGCGTCACCGGTGACCTGGCCCGCAAGAAACTCATGCCGGCCGTGTACGACCTGGCCAACCGCGGACTTCTGCCGCCCAGCTTCGCCCTGGTGGGCTTCGCGCGGCGGCAGTGGGAGGACGAGGACTTCGCCGCCGAGGTGAAGGAGTCGGTCAAGAGCTATGCCCGCACCCCGTTCGACGAGACCGTCTGGGAGCAGCTGTCCGAGGGCATCCGCTTCGTCCAGGGCGAATTCGACGACGACGAGGCGTTCGAACGGCTGAGCGAGACGATCAACGAGCTCGATGAACGGCGCGGCACCCAGGGCAACCACGCCTTCTACCTCTCGATCCCGCCGAAGGCCTTCGAGCTGGTCTGCCGCCAGCTGTCCAAGCACGGCCTGGCCCAGGCCGAGGGCGACAAGTGGCGCCGCGTGGTGATCGAGAAGCCGTTCGGCCACGACCTGGAGTCCGCCCGGCAGCTCAACGACATCGTCGAGTCCGTTTTCCCGCCGGACGCCGTGTTCCGCATCGACCACTACCTCGGCAAGGAAACGGTCCAGAACATTCTGGCGCTGCGCTTCGCCAACCAGCTGTTCGAGCCGCTCTGGAACGCAAACTACGTCGACCACGTGCAGATCACCATGGCCGAGGACATCGGCACCGGCGGCCGCGCGGGCTACTACGACGGCGTGGGCGCGGCCCGCGACGTCATCCAGAACCACCTGCTGCAGCTGCTGGCGCTGACGGCCATGGAGGAACCCATCTCCTTCAACGCCGACGACCTGCGCGCGGAGAAGGAAAAGGTCCTCGCCGCCGTCCGGCTGCCCGAGGACCTGTCCGCCCACTCGGCGCGCGGCCAGTTCGCCGGCGGCTGGCAGGGTGGCGAGGAGGTGCTCGGCTACCTGGAGGAAGAGGGCATCCCCAAGGACTCCAACACCGAGACCTTCGCCGCCATCCGGGTGGACATCAACACCCGCCGCTGGTCCGGGGTGCCGTTCTACCTGCGCGCCGGCAAGCGCCTGGGCCGCCGGGTGACCGAAATCGCCGTCGTCTTCAAGCGCGCCCCCAACCTGCTGTTCCGCGACCACGGCGAGGACACCTTCGGGCAGAACGCCGTCGTCATCCGCGTCCAGCCGGACGAGGGCGCGACCATCCGCTTCGGGTCCAAGGTTCCCGGCACGCAGATGGAAGTCCGCGACGTGACCATGGACTTCGGCTACGGCCACTCGTTCACCGAGTCCAGCCCGGAGGCCTACGAGCGTCTGATCCTGGACGTGCTCCTGGGCGAGCCGCCGCTATTCCCGCGACACCAGGAGGTGGAGCTCTCCTGGAAGATCCTCGACCCGTTCGAGGAACACTGGGCCGCGAAGAAGGAACAACCGGAGCCCTACGCGCCCGGCAGCTGGGGCCCCGCCTCCGCCGATGAACTGCTTGCCCGCGACGGGCGGACCTGGAGAAGGCCATGATCGTCAATCTTCCCGATACCACCACGTCCAAGATCTCCAAGGAGATCATGTCGCTGCGCGAACGCGGCGGGGTGATCGCCCTGGGCCGAGTGCTGACCCTGGTGGTGGTCACCAAGTCCGGCCTGGAGGAGGAAGCCATCCAGGCGGCCAACGAGGCCAGCCGGGAGCACCCCTGCCGGATCATCGTCCTCGCCGACGCCGGGGCCTCCGCCCCCACCCGGCTGGACGCCCAGATCCGGGTTGGCGGCGACGCCGGTGCCTCCGAGGTGATCGTGCTGCGCGGCTACGGCGAACTGGCCGAGGAGAGCGAGTCCCTGGTGGCCGCGCTCCTGCTGCCGGACGCTCCGATCGTGGCCTGGTGGCCGCACGGTGCCCCGCGCAACGCCTGCGAGACCTCCATCGGACGGATCGCGCACCGCCGCATCACGGACTCGGCCAACGAGCCGGACCCGTACGCGGCGCTCGAGAACATCCGCAGCACCTACAAGGCCGGCGACACGGACCTGGCCTGGACCCGCCTGACCAACTGGCGGATCCAGCTGGCCGCCGTGCTGGACCAGGTGGATGCCTCCCCGGTGACCGCCGTCGCCGTCGAGGGCGCCTCCGACTCCCCCAGCACGCTGCTGCTCGCGGCCTGGCTCACGCTGGCACTCGACGCACCCGTGACGATCGTCGCCGACCCGGCAGGCACCGGCATCCGCCGGGTGCGGCTCTGCCGCACCGGCGGGGACGTGCAGTTGTTCCGGCCGGGCCTGGACGTGGCCGAGCTGAGCCAGCCGGGCCAGCCTGTGCAGCGGATCTCGTTGCCGCGGCGCAGCCTCAAGGACTGCCTGGCCGAGGAACTCCGGCGCCTGGACCCGGACGAGGTCTTCGGCGAAGTGATTACCATTGGACTGCCGCGTACCAACCTAAGGAGTGTCCGTCCCAGTGAGCGTTGAGCCCAGAGTTAGCATCCACCCCGACTCCAAGGTCCTGATGGCGGCGATCGCCGCCCGGCTGATCACCAAGCTGGTGGACATCCAGGACAAGCACGGCCAGGCCACGGTGGTCCTGACCGGCGGCACCATGGGCATCGGATCGCTCAAGGCCGTGGCCGAATCCCCCGCGGTCCGCGCGGTGGACTGGTCCAAGGTCAACTTCTGGTGGGGCGACGAGCGCTTCGTCGGCCGCGACGACGCCGACCGGAACGCCCGCCAGGCCCAGGAGGCCCTGCTCGCGCACATCGACGTCGACCCCGCCCGGGTGCACGTCCCTGGCTCCTCGGACGAATTCGACACCCCGGAGGAGGCGGCCGCGGACTACGCGCGCCGGCTGGCCGAGGCCGCCGCCGCGGAACACGCGGCGGACACGTCCGATGACCGTCCGGAGGAGCCGGGCACGCTCCCGCGGCTGGACATCGTTCTCCTCGGCGTCGGCCCCGACGCCCACGTGGCCTCGCTGTTCCCCGAGCAGGCGGGCATCCGGGAAAAGCAGCTGACGGTGGTGGGGGTCCGCAACTCCCCCAAGCCGCCGCCGCTGCGCGTCTCGCTGACGATGCCGACGATCAATACCGCGGACGAGGTGTGGATGGTGGTGGCCGGTGACGACAAGGCCGGTGCAGTGGGCCTGGCCCTGGCCGGCGCCAACCCCGTCCAGGTCCCGGCGGCCGGGCCGCGCGGCCGCCTGGAGACGCTCTGGCTGATCGACGAGGAAGCGGCCTCACGCGTCCCGGAGCAGCTGGTCCGCAAGAGCGCGTCGGGCGCGTAGTTTTTCCAGCGCTCCGGCCAGGACGTCTTCGGCGTCCTGGCTGGAGCGCCGCTCTTTAACGTATTCGAGGTGGGTCTTGTAGCTGTCCCCCGGCTCGTCCTCGAGGGCGAAGCGGGCCTCGTCCCGCGTGGCCGGGCAACCGCAGCGGCGGCAGTCCCACACTCCCGGGATCTGGTCCTCGGGGAGCCGGGCGAAGACGACGGATGTCTCGTGTCCCTTGGCGCAGCGGAAGCACACGCTGACCCGGGGCGGGGTGGCGCCGCCGTCGAACGGCTCGTGGCGGGCGGACGCGCCGGCCACCGCGCCGACGCGGATACCCCTGAAACCTGTCGCAGAATGCAGCATCGGGAACTCCTGGCTACTGTCATGGTCCGTTGGCGGTTGCCAGCGACAGTGTAAGCAGGAAGTTCCCGATGCGGTCAGGGCCGGAGGGCCCGTATGAAATTGTCTGCACCGGCCCCGTGAGGGGCCCGCGGTCAGCGCTAGGAGTCGGCGCCGGTGCTGAAGCGCATCAGCAGGCCGAGGGCGATGATGACCACGCCCCAGGTGACGCCGAGGACGATCGTGAAACGGTTCAGGTTCCGCTCGGCCACGCCGGAGGAGCTGAGCCCGGAGCTCATGCCGCCGCCGAACATGTCGGACAGACCGCCGCCGCGACCCTTGTGCAGCAGGATGAGCAGGGTCAGCAGGAGGCTGGTGATACCCAGCAGCACCTGCAGGATGACATGAAGAACGTCCACGACGGCCTTTCGAAAGAGGGGATTGCGGGAACCGGTGCCTGCGGCGGACTACTCCGCCGTGAGGTGGCTCTCGAACCTGACAATATTAGCAAACTCGGCCGCGTCCAGGCTGGCGCCGCCTACCAGCAGCCCGTCCACGTCGCGTTCCTTCAGGATAGCGGCAGCGTTGTTGGCCTTCACGGAACCGCCGTAGAGCAGGCGCGTCTTCGCGGCCACGGAACCGTCGAAGAGCTTTTCGAGCTCGGCGCGGATCGCGGCGCACATTTCCTGCGCGTCCTCCGGTCCGGCGACCTCGCCGGTGCCGATGGCCCAGACGGGCTCGTAGGCCACGACCAGTTCGGCGGCCTGCTCGGCGGTGAGGCCCTCGACGCCGGCGCGGAGCTGGGCGAGGGTGTGCTCGACGTGGGTTCCGGCCTGGCGGACCTCGAGGCCTTCGCCCACGCACAGCACCGGGGTGAGGCCGTGGCTGAAGGCGGCCTTGGTCTTGGCGTTGAGGACCTCGTCGGTCTCCTGGTGGATGGTGCGGCGTTCGCTGTGGCCGACGAGGACGTAGCTGCAGCCCAGCTTGGCGAGGAAGGCACCGGAGATGTCGCCGGTGTAGGCGCCGGAGTCGAACTGGCTCAGGTCCTGGCCGCCATAGGCCACCTGCAGGTCGTCGCCCTGGACCAGGGTCTGGACGCCGCGGAGGTCGGTGAACGGCGGGAAGACGGCCACCTCCACGCGGTTGTAGTCGTGCTTGGCGTCCGAGAGCGTCCAGGCGAGCTTCTGCAGCAGGGTGATGCCCTGGACATGGTCCATGTTCATCTTCCAGTTGCCCGCGATGAAGGGCTTCCGGTCGAACTTGCCGTTGGTTGACGTGGTCACGAGGTCTCCAAAAGTCGTTGCGGTGAAAAAGGGGCCGGCCGGGCACCCGTGGGCGCCCGGCCGGCCGGAAGGGTCTAGCGGTCCAGCACGCTCAGGCCGGGGAGGTCCTTGCCTTCGAGGTACTCGAGGCTGGCGCCGCCGCCGGTGGAGATGTGCCCGAACTGGTCGTCGGCGAAGCCGAGGGTCCGGACCGCAGCGGCGGAGTCGCCGCCGCCCACCACGGTGAAGGCACCGGTCTTCGTCAGCGCCTCGGCGACGGCACGGGTGCCGCCGGCGAAGGCCGGGAATTCGAAGACGCCCATGGGGCCGTTCCAGAACACGGTCTTCGCCTCGGCGATCTTCGCGGCAAAGGCTGCCGCGGAGTCGGGGCCGATGTCCAGGCCGATGCCGGAGGTGCCGAAGCGGCTCTCCTCGATCGCGTCCGCCTGCACGGTCTCGTGCTCGGCGTCGGCGGCGAACTTGGCGGCCACGACGACGTCGGTGGGGATGACGAAGGTGGTGCCGGCGTCGGCCGCGCGCTTCAGGTAGTCCTGGACGACGGGGATCTGGTCCTCTTCGAGCAGGCTGCCGGCGACCTTGTGGCCCGCCGCCGCGAGGAAGGTGAACAGCATGCCGCCACCCACCAGGATGGTGTCGGCCTTGCCGATGAGGTTCTCGATCACGGCGAGCTTGTCCGAGACCTTGGAACCGCCGAGCACCACCACGTAGGGCCGCTGGGTGTCCGTGGTGAGCTTCCGCAGCACCTCGACCTCGGTCCGGACCAGGTCGCCCTGGTAGGACGGCAGGCGGGTGGCGACGTCGTAGACGCTGGCGTGCTTGCGGTGCACGGCGCCGAAGGCGTCGTCCACGAAGGCGCCGTTGCCGCCGGTGAGGGCGACCAGCTCGTCCGCGAAGGCGCCGCGTTCGGCGTCGTCCTTGGAGGTCTCCCGCGCGTCAAAACGCACGTTCTCGAGCACCAGAGCCGCACCGTCAGACAGCGCGGCGGCGGCCGCCGTGGCGGACTCCCCCACGGTGTCGTCGGCGAGGGTGACCGGGAAGGAGGCGAGCTCGGCCAGGCGCGCGACGGCGGGCTTGAGCGAGTACTTCTCCTCCGGGGCGCCCTTGGGGCGGCCCAGGTGCGCCGTGACCAGCACGCGCGCACCGGCGTCGGTGAGCTTCGTGAGGACCGGCAGGGAGGCCTTGATCCGGCCGTCATCAGTCACTGTAGAGCCGTCGAGCGGCACGTTCAGGTCACTTCGGACCAGAACGTACCGCCCGCGGACACCTTCAGCGATCAGTTCGTCGAGGGTGTGGAATGTCATGGCTCTTACCCTAGCCCAGCTTGGATGCGACGAGCTCCGTGAGGTCGACGAGGCGGTTGGAGTAGCCCCATTCGTTGTCGTACCAGGACACAACCTTGACCTGGTTGCCGATGACCTTGGTCAGGCCGGAGTCGAAGATCGACGAGGCCGGGTCACCGACGATGTCGGAGGAGACGATCGGCTCGTCGGTGTAGGTCAGCAGGCCCTTGAGTTCCGGGGTCTCGGAGGCGGCCTTGAGGGCGGCGTTGACTTCCTCGACGGTGGTCTCGCGGGAGACGGTGACGGTCAGGTCGGTGGCGGAGCCGGTGGGGACGGGAACGCGAATGGCGTAGCCGTCCAGCTTGCCCTTGAGCTCCGGGAGGACCAGGCCGATGGCCTTGGCGGCACCGGTGGAGGTGGGGACCATGTTGATGGCTGCGGCGCGGGCGCGGCGGAGGTCCTTGTGCGGGCCGTCCTGCAGGTTCTGGTCGGCGGTGTAGGCGTGCACGGTGGTCATCAGGCCACGCTCGATGCCGAACGCGTCGTTGACGACCTTGGCCAGCGGGCCGAGGCAGTTGGTGGTGCAGGAGGCGTTCGAGATGATGTGGTGCGCATCGTTGTCGTACAGGCCGTCGTTGACGCCCATGACGATGGTGATGTCCTCGTCCGAGGCGGGTGCGGAAATCAGGACCTTCTTGGCGCCGGCGTCGATGTGCTTCTTGGCATCGGCGGCCTTGGTGAAGAAACCGGTGGATTCGATCACGATGTCCACGCCGAGCTCGCCCCAGGGCAGGTTCGCGGGATCGCGCTCGGCCAGGACCTTGATGGTCTTGCCGTCGACGACGATGTTGCCGTCCTTGACCTCGATCGACTCGGCCAGGCGGCCGCCGACGGAGTCGTACTTGAAGAGGTGGGCCAGGGCTTCCGGGCTGGTGAGATCGTTGACGGCAACGATCTCAAGGTCGGCGCCCTGTGCGAGGGCGGCGCGGAAGTAGTTGCGGCCAATGCGGCCGAAGCCGTTGATACCAATACGTGTCGTCACGTTTTCAGTCTCCTTGGTGCTCTCTCAAGCACGATTAGTTGAGTAGGCGTTCAAGCCAACTAACAGATCCCGCACGCCATTGGGCAGAGATGATTACCAGATCGGAGGGCGACCAGCCACGTTGCTGAAGGCTAACCGCCTTCCGTGATCCATCTTACGTTTAAGGTGGCCCGCCCCTGCAACAAAAGGGGCGGGCCGTCCGTGATTCGGCCCCTTGCGCAACAAAATGTGAGGTTTGTTACACGCGGGTTTCCGCCGGAGGTCCGGCTAGAGGGTGATGAGGCCGGTCGCGTTGCTGCGGGCGGCGTCGAAACGCTTGGCGACGTCGGCCCAGTTCACGATGTTCCAGAACGCCTTGACGTAGTCGGCCTTGACGTTGACGTAGTCCAGGTAGAAGGCGTGCTCCCACATGTCCAGCATCAGCAGCGGGGTGGTGCCGAGAGCCACGTTGCCCTGCTGATCGTAGAGCTGCTCGATGACCAGGTTGCCGCCGATCGGCTCGTAGGCCAGGAAGCCCCAGCCGGAGCCCTGCAGGCCCAGCGCCGCGGCGCTGAACTGGGCGCGGAAGGCGTCGAAGGAACCGAACGCGTCATCGATCGCCGCGGCCAGCTCGCCCTCGGGCTTGTCGCCGCCGTCCGGGGAGAGGTTCTTCCAGAAGACGGAGTGGTTGATGTGGCCGCCGGTGTGGAACGCGAGGTCCTTGGAGAGGCGGTTGATGTTGGCGAAGTCGCCCTTTTCACGGGCCTCGGCCAGCTGTGCCAGCGCGTTGTTGGCGCCGGCGACGTAGGTGGCGTGGTGCTTGCTGTGGTGCAGCTCCATGATCTTCGCGGAGATGTGGGGCTCCAGCGCGGCGTAGTCATAGTCGAGCTCTGGCAGTACGTACTCGGTCACAAAATCCTCCAATGTCGTGGACCCGACGGTCCGGTTTTGCTAACTCTCGGATTGTGCCTCCGGATGCTTGGACATCCGGAAGATTGTGGGTGGACCCGATGGGCATAGCCTCCGCTGCCGGCGAGGTATTCCCGTGCCCTGGATCCGATTCTGTCGCTGATCCCCGGGTGCCGCTACTCGTCCAGCATCTCGGGGGTCACGTTGGCCTCGGTGCCGGGGACGCCGAGGTCCTGGGCGCGCTTGTCCGCCATGGCCAGGAGGCGGCGGATGCGGCCCGCGATTGCGTCCTTGGTCATCACCGGGTCGGCCAGGCGGCCCAGCTCGTCCAGGCTGGCCTGCTTGTGCGCCACGCGGAGTTCGCCGGCGTACTTCAGGTGGTCCGGGACGTCGTCGCCGAGGATTTCCAGGGCACGGTCCACGCGGGCACCGGCGGCGACGGCGGCCTGGGCGGAGCGGCGCAGGTTGGCGTCGTCGAAGTTGGCCAGGCGGTTGGCGGTGGCGCGGACTTCCTTGCGCATCCGGCGCTCCTCCCAGACCATGAGCGCGTCGTGCGCGCCCATCCGGGTCAGCAGCGCGGCGATGGTGTCGCCGTCGCGGATCACCACGCGGTCCACTCCCCGGACCTCGCGGGCCTTGGCCTGGATGCCGAGCCGGCGGGCGGCGCCGACCAGGGCCAGCGCCGATTCGGGGCCGGGACAGGTGACCTCGAGCGCGGAGGACCGGCCCGGTTCGGTCAGCGAGCCGTGGGCCAGGAACGCGCCGCGCCAGACGGCCTCCGCGTCGGCGGCCGAGCCGTTGACGACGACGGAAGGAAGGCCGCGGACGGGCCGGCCGCGGGCGTCCAGCAGGCCGGTCTGGCGGGCCAGCGCCTCGCCGTCGCGCACCACGCGGACCACGTAGCGGCTGCCGCGGCGCAGGCCGCCGCCGGAGACGACGATGATCTCGCTCTGGTGGCCGTACACCTCGGCGATCGCGGCACGGAGCCGGCGGGCGGTGGACGCCAGGTCCACCTCCGCCTCGATCACGATCCGGCCGGAGATGATGTGCAGGCCGCCCGCGAAGCGCAGCATGGCGGAGACCTCGGCCTTGCGGACCGAGGATTTCTTGATGTCCAGCCGGGAAAGTTCTTCCTTGACCGATGCTGTCAGTGCCATGGCACCTTCCTACCTGTTTCCAAAAATGTCGTGGTACGCCGTCGCCAGGCGCAGCGGATCATGCACGGGCCGGCGGCTCGACGCCCTAACCTTACCCAAGACCACCTCGGCCCCGAGCATCGCGGCGGCCCGTTCGAAGTCGGCGACGTCCGGCACGGAGGCGGGGTCGGCGAGGACGACGTCGACGGTGAAGTCGGGAGCGTAGTCCCGGAGCACCCGGAGGTGGTCCGCGGCGGACATGCCGGCGGTTTCCTTGGTGTTGGTTGCCAGGTTCATGGTCAGGCAGCGCCGAGCCTCGGTGTTGCAGAGCGCGCTGCGCATCTCCGGCAGCAGCAGGTGCGGCAGCACGGACGTGTACCAGGACCCGGGTCCGAGGACCACCCAGTCCGCGAGTTCGATCGCGGTGAGCGCCTCGACGCAGGCGGGGGCCGCCTCCGGCAGCAGCTTCACGGCCTCGAGGGTGCCGGCGACGGCGCAGCGGGCCTGGCCGCGGATGGTTTCCAGGACGGGGGTGCCGTCCGGTCCGGGGACCCGGGCCTGGCCCTCGATGGTCAGCGGGGTGGTGGACATCGGCAGCACCTGGCCGCGGGCGCCGAGCAGGGCGCCGGCCCACTGCAGCCCGGCCACCGTGTCGCCGAGAAGTTCCCAGAGGGTCACGATCAGCAGGTTGCCCATCGCGTGTTCGTCCAGCGAGCCGCCCGTTCCGCGGCCGGGCTTGAAGCGGTGCTGCATGACGTCGCGCCAGGTCCGGCCCCAGTCGGTGTCATCGCACAGGGCGGAGAGGGCCATCCGCAGGTCGCCGGGGGGCAGCACGCCGTACTCCTCGCGCAGCCGTCCGGAGGAGCCGCCGTCGTCCGCGACCGTGACGATCGCGGTGAGTTCGGAGGTCAGCAGGCGCAGCGCGGAGAGCGAGGCGGCCAGTCCGTGGCCGCCGCCGAGCGCGACGACGGAGGGGCCCTTGTCCTGCTGGCCGGCGGAGGCGGCGCTGGCGGCCGGGACCAGGGGCAGGGGGCCGGTGCGGAGCGCCATTATTCGCGGCCCAGATCCCGGTGGGTCGTGGTGACCGTCACCCGGGGGTACTGGGCCAGCCGGCGGGAGAGTTCGACGGCTACGGCGACGGAGCGGTGTTTGCCGCCGGTGCAGCCGACGGCGATCGTGGCGTAGTGCTTGTTTTCGCGCCGGTAGCCGTCCAGGACCGGTTCCAGGGCCAGCACGTAGCGTTCCACGAAGTTGCTGACGCCCTCGGCCTCCAGCACGTAGTCGCTGACGTCCTTGTCCAGCCCGGTGTGCGGGCGCAGCTGCGGGACCCAGTGCGGGTTGGGGATGAAGCGGGCGTCGGCGACGAAGTTCGCGTCCACCGGCAGCCCGTATTTGAAGCCGAAGCTCATGACGTTCAGGCGCAGCGCCACGGGTCCGGTCTCGCTGAAGAGTTCGGTGATGGCGGTGGCGAGGCCGTGGACGTTCAGCGGGGAGGTATCCAGGACGATGTCGGAGGACTCTCGCAGCTCGCGGAGCAGTTCCCGTTCGGCGGAGATGCCGTCGAGGATCCGGCCGCCGCCCTGCAGCGGGTGCGGCCTGCGGCCCTGCTCGAAGCGGCGGACCAGGACGTCATCGCTGGCGTCGAGAAACAGCACCCGGAAGGTCACGCCGCTGGCCTCGAGGTTGCGCAGCGCGGCGCGGATATCCGCGAACAGGTCCTTGCTGCGCACGTCCACCACGACGGCGAGCTTGGAGATGGAGCCCGGGGCGTGCGAGACCAGCTCCGCGAGGGTGCCGAGCATCTGCGGCGGGAGGTTTTCCACCACGTACCAGCCGTGGTCCTCGAGCGCGTCGGAGGCGGTGCTGCGCCCGGCGCCGGACATGCCGGTGACCACCAGCAGCTCCCCCTCGACGGGTTTCACCGGGGTCAGGTCGTCCTCTGCTCCGGTTCCCGCAGGTGACTCTGTCATCGGTCGTGCCCCATCTCTGCTGTCTGCTCTGCCGTCGGCACGGCGCGCGGGGCAAGTGCTGCCGGCCGCGCGTCGTGCATCAGCCTCTAACCCTAGCCAAGTTTGCCGGCCCGGGCTAAGTTTCCAGGATTTCTCCCGTGGTCATGTTGATCGCGGGCGCGGCGGGCTCGTCGCCGCCGTCGCCGGCGTCGAAATGCTTCACGATCGCGGCGGCCAGCGCGGGACCGATGCCCTTGGCCGCGGTGAGCTCCTCGACGCTGGCGGCCTTGATGCTCTTGACCGAGCCGAACTGGTTCAGCAGGGCCTTGCGTTTGGATTCGCCGAGGCCGGGCACGCCGTCGAGCACGGAGACGGTCATGGCCTTGCCGCGCTTTTGCCGGTGGAAGGTGATGGCGAAGCGGTGGGCCTCGTCGCGGATCCGCTGCAACAGGTAGAGCCCGGCGGAGGCGCGGGGCAGGATGACCGGGAAGTCGCTGTCCGGCAGCCACACCTCCTCGAGCCGCTTGGCCAGGCCGACGACGTAGACGTCCTGGATGCCGAGGTCGGCGAGGGCCTTGGCTGCGGCGTTGACTTGGGGCTTGCCGCCGTCGACGACGACGAGGTTGGGCGGGTAGGCGAACTTCGCCTTGGGCGCCGGCGTCGTGGTGTCGGTAACCGGGCCGGAGCCGGGCGCGGCGGACGGGGCGGACGGGGCCCCGGCGGGGGCGACGGCGGCGGCCTGGGCGGCTGCCAGCGGGCCGGAGCCCGGCTCCGAGCCGGGGGTGACGGCCTGCTCCTGCAGGTAGTTGCGGAAGCGGCGGGTCAGGACGTCGTGCATGGCCGCGGTGTCGTCGTTGGCGGCGGGCCCGGTGACGGAGAACTTGCGGTAGTCCGACTTCTTCGGCAGGCCGTCCTCGACCACCACCATGGAACCGACCACGTTGGTGCCCTGGACGTGCGAGATGTCGAAACACTCGATCCGCAGCAGCGCCACCGGCAGGTCCAGCGCCTCCTGCAGTTCGTTCAGCGCCTGGGACCGCATGGTCAGGTCGCCGGCGCGGCGGGACTTGTGCAGCTTGAGGGCGTGTTCGGCGTTGTCCCGGACGGTGGAGAGCAGCGTGGCTTTGTCCCCGCGCTGCGGGACCCGGATGTCCACCCGGGCGCCGCGCAGGCCGCTCAGCCACTGGGCCAGCTCCTCGGCGTTGCTGGGTTCGGCGGGGACCAGGACCTCGCGCGGGAGCCGGCCCTGGACCTCGCCCTCCGCGCCGTAGACCTGCTGCAGGAGGTGTTCGACGAGGTCCGGGGTGGTGGAGTCCTCGACCTTTTCCACTACCCAGCCGCGCTGGCCGCGGATCCGGCCGCCGCGGACGTGGAAGACCTGGACCGCCGCCTCCAGTTCGTCCTCGTAGAGGGCGAAGACGTCGGCGTCGGTGTCCTCGGCGAGGACGACGGCGTTGCGTTCGAAGACCTTTTTCAGGGCGACGATGTCGTCGCGCACCCGGGCGGCCAGCTCGTAGTCGAGTTCGGCCACGGCGGCGGCCATGTCCCTTTCCAGCCGGGAGACGAAGCGCTTGGCTTCGCCGCCCATGAAGGCGCAGAAGTCCTCGGCCAGGGCCCGGTGGTCCTCCGGGGAGATGCGGCCGACGCAGGGCGCGGAGCACTTGTCGATATAGCCGAGCAGGCAGGGCCGACCGCTGGCCTCGGCGCGTTTGAATACCCCGGGGCTGCAGCTGCGGACCGGGAAGACGCGCAGCAGCGTGTCCATGGTGTCGCGGATGGCGCCGGCCGTGTAGGGGCCGAAGTAGCGGGTGCCCTTGCGCCGGTCGCCGCGCATCACCTGCACGCGCGGGTACTTTTCCGACATGGTGACCGCGAGGTATGGGTAGCTCTTGTCGTCGCGGAACATCACATTGAACCGCGGCTTGAATTCCTTGATCCAGGTGTATTCGAGCTGCAGGGATTCCAGCTCGCTGCCGACGACCGTCCACTCCACGCTGCTGGCGGTGTGCACCATGGCGTGGGTCTTGGGCAGCAGTCCCGCGGGATTGGCGAAGTACGAGTTCAGCCGGGAGCGGAGGTTCTTGGCCTTGCCGACGTAGATGACCCGGCCGTGCGGGTCCCGGAAACGGTAGACGCCCGGATTGGTGGGGATTTCCCCGGTCTTGGGGCGGTAACTCGCTGGATGTGCCACTAGTTCATTCTACTGAGCGGCACGCCCCGCCCCCGCATCGGGGCACGCCGCACGCGCCGCCCTCCCGTATCGGGGTTGGCGCTACTCGACGGTTTTGCTCTGGTTGTAGGTGGTGGCGCGTTCCTGGCCGCTCAGCTCGGCGATGGCGTCCATGATCTTGTCGGTGACCTGGCGCCGGGCAGGGAGCGAGTGGTCCGGGCCGGTTTTCTCGAAGTAAAGCGGCTCCCCCACCTTCATGGTGAAGTGCTGCGGGCGGACCTTGTTGCTATCCGCCGGCTGCAGGTTCTCGGTGCCGATCAGGCCCACCGGGATGACCGGGGCCCCGGTGGTCAGGGCGAGCCAGCCGACGCCGGTGCGGCCGCGGTAGAGGATGCCGTCGCGGGAGCGGGTGCCCTCGGGGTAGATGCCGATGCCCTTGCCGGCTTCGAGGATGTCGAGGAGCGTCTTGAGTGCCTGCACGCTGGCGGCCTGCTCGCCGCGCTCCACCGGGATGGAACCGACGGCCTCGAAGAAGCCCTTCATCAGGCGGCCCTTGACGCCGCTGGTGGTGAAGTATTCGGCCTTGGCGAAGAACGCCACCGGCCGCGGCATGAGGGCCTGGACGATCACACTGTCCAGGAAGGACAGATGGTTCGGCGCCACGATAAACGGTCCCGTGGTGGGGACGTTCTCGAGTCCGATGACCGTGGGGCGGCAGGTCGAGCTGACCAGCCCCCGCGTGGTCCAGCGGATCGCGTCAAACATTGCCATCGGTGTGCACCTCGTTCAGGGCCTGCAGGGCACCGGTCCGGACGGCGTCCAGCCGGGTAATCGTGTCGGTTAGGTCGGAGGTGCTGTACACGACCGCCACCGCGCCCGCCCCGGCGAGTTCGCCGTCGAGCGCAAAACCCCACCCTACCCCGATGCACTCCAGACCGTTGGCAGCCGCTCCGGCGACGTCCTGGGCCCGGTCCCCCACCATGACGGCGTGCCCGGTGCCGAGGTCGGCCAGGGCGGCGGCGACGATCCCGGCCTTCCCGGCCGGTCCGTGCGCGGAGGCGGACTCGTCCGCGGCGGAGCCCCGGACGGTGTGGAACAAACCGGTCAGGCCGTGGTGGTCCAGGACGATCCGGGCCAGGTGCTCGGGTTTTTGGGTGGCGACGGCGGCGGGCCGGCCGTCGGCGGCGAAGGACTCCAGCAGTTCGCGGATCCCGTCGTAGACCCGGCTCCGGGCGATGCCCTCGGCGAGGTAGTGCGCCCGGTAGAGCCGGATGACGTCCTCGAGCCGGTCGGCGGGGACGCCGGCGATCTCCAGCAGGGAGTGGCTGAGCTTGGGCCCGACCATCGCGTCCAGGTCGGCCGGGGCCGGAACGGGCATCCCGAGCTGCCGCAGGGCGGCGGCGATGCCTCCGGTGATGCCGCCGGCCGGGTCCACCAGGGTGCCGTCCAGGTCGAAGATCACGGGCACGGGGGTAGGCATCACGGGCCCTAGTTTCTCACGAGGGGCCGGAAGGCCGAAATTCGTCCAGACGAACGGTTAACCGGAGGCCGGCTCCCGTGCGGCGCGCTGCCACGGGTGTCGTTCGACGCACAAATGCCCTGTCGCGCCCGGAATTCCGGGTGCGGCAGGGCATTTGCGTGTCGACAGCCTCTTGATGCGTCGAGAGGGGGCTAGCCGAGGATTTCGGCGAGGAACGCCGCGGTGTGGCTGTCCTTGGACTTGGCAACCTGTTCCGGGGTGCCGGAGGCGACGATCCGCCCGCCGCCGGAGCCTCCGTCGGGACCCAGGTCCACGATCCAATCCGCACTCTTGATCACGTCAAGGTTGTGCTCGATGGTGATCACGGTGTTGCCCTTGTCGACGAGGCCCTGCAGCACCATGAGGAGCTTGCGGATGTCCTCGAAGTGCAGGCCGGTGGTCGGCTCGTCCAGGACGTAGACGCTGCGGCCGTTGGAGCGCTTCTGCAGTTCCGCGGCGAGCTTGACGCGCTGCGCCTCGCCGCCGGAGAGGGTGGTGGCGGGCTGGCCCAACCGCACGTAACCGAGGCCGACGTCGACCAGGGTGCGCAGGTGCCGGGCGATCGGCGAGAACGCGGCAAAGAACTCCGCGCCCTCCTCGATCGGCATGTTCAGCACGTCCGCGATGGTCTTGCCCTTGTAGTGGACCTCGAGCGTTTCCCGGTTATAGCGGGCGCCGTGGCAGACCTCGCAGGGAACGTAGACGTCGGGCAGGAAGTTCATCTCGATCTTCAGGGTGCCGTCGCCGGAGCACGCCTCGCAGCGGCCGCCCTTGACGTTGAAGGAGAACCGGCCGGGCAGGTAGCCGCGGACCTTGGCCTCCGTGGTCTCGGCGAAGAGCTTCCGGATGTGGTCGAAGACGCCGGTGTAGGTGGCCGGGTTGGACCGGGGCGTGCGGCCGATGGGGCTCTGGTCGACGTGGACCACCTTGTCCAGGTGCTCGAGGCCCTGGACGGTCTTGTGCCGGCCGGCCACCTGCTTGGCGCCGTTGAGCTTGGTTGCGAGGACCTTGTAGAGGATCTCGTTGACCAGCGTGGACTTGCCGGAGCCGCTGACGCCGGTGACCGCGGTGAAGAGACCCAGCGGGAAGGAGGCGTCCACGTTGAGGAGGTTGTTTTCCTTGGCCCCGACGACCTTCAGCTCGCGCTTCTTGTCGTACTTGCGGCGCTTCTTCGGCACCGCGATGGCCTTCCGGCCGGAGAGGTAGTCGCCGGTGAGGGACTCGGTGTTCTTCAGCAGGTCCTGGTAGGAGCCGGAGTGGACCACCTTGCCGCCGTGCTCGCCGGCGCCCGGTCCGATGTCCACCACCCAGTCGGCCTCGTGGATGGTGTCCTCGTCGTGTTCGACCACGATCAGGGTGTTGCCGAGGTCCCTGAGCCGGGTCAGGGTCTCGATGAGCCGGCGGTTGTCGCGCTGGTGCAGGCCGATCGAGGGCTCGTCGAGGACGTAGAGCACGCCCACCAGGCCGGAGCCGATCTGGGTGGCCAGCCGGATGCGCTGGGCCTCGCCGCCGGACAGGGTGCCCGAGGACCGTTCCAGGTTCAGGTATTCGAGGCCGACGTCCAGCAGGAAGGTCAGGCGGGCCTGGATCTCCTTGAGCACCTGGTTGGCGATCTGGGCCTCGCGGCCGGTGAGCACCAGGGTGTCCAGGAAGTGCGCGCACTCGCGCATCGGCAGGGCGGCGACCTCGGCGATGGATTTGCCGTTGATCAGCACGGAGAGCGAGGCCGGGTTCAGGCGGGCGCCGTTGCAGGCCGGGCACGGGACCTGCCGCATGTATTCCTCGTACCGGTCGCGGGCCGAGTCGGAGTCCGTCTCGGTGTGCTTGCGGTGCACGTACTGCACGACGCCCTCGAAGCCGGTGCTGTACTTGCGTTCCCGGCCGAAGCGGTTGCGGTACTGCACGACCACCTTGTGGTCCTTGCCGTGCAGCACGGTCTGGCGGGCATCCTTGGAGAGTTTCTCCCAGGGCGTGGTCATGGAGAAGCCGACGTCCTTGGCGAGGCCGCTGAGGAGACGAATCCAGTATTCGGTGGTGGCGGCGCCCATCGACCAGGGGGCGATGGCTCCCTCGGCCAGGGACAGCTCGGGGTTGGGGACGATGAGTTCCTCGTCCACCTCGAGCCGGGTGCCGATGCCGCTGCAGACCGAGCAGGCACCGAACGGGTTGTTGAAGGAGAAGGAGCGGGGCTCGATCTCGTCCAGCGCGAGGGGGTGCTCGTTGGGGCAGGCGAGGTGCTCGGAGAACGCGCGGATCCGCTCGGGATCGTCGGCGTCGAGGTCTACGAACTCTGCCAGGACGCGGCCCTCGGCGAGCCCCAGGGCGGTCTCCACCGAGTCGGTAAGGCGCTGGCGGATGCCTTCCTTCACCACCAGGCGGTCCACCACCACCTCGATGGTGTGCTTGAACTGCTTGCCCAGCTTGGGCGGGTCGCTGAGCTGGACCAGCTTGTCGTCCACCCGGGCGCGGGAGTAGCCCTTGGCGCTGAGCTCCTTGAAGAGCTCGACGAATTCGCCCTTGCGGCCGCGGACCACGGGCGCAAGGACCTGGAACCGGGTGCCCTCGGGCAGTTCCTGCAGCTGGTCGACGATCTGCTGCGGGGTCTGCTTGGTGACGGGCTCGCCGCAGACCGGGCAGTGCGGGCGCCCCACACGGGCCCAGAGCAGGCGCATGTAGTCGTAGATCTCGGTGATGGTGCCCACGGTGGAGCGGGGGTTCTTGCTGGTGGACTTCTGGTCGATCGAGACCGCGGGCGAGAGTCCCTCGATGAAGTCGACGTCGGGCTTGTCCACCTGGCCGAGGAACTGCCGGGCGTAGGCGGAGAGCGACTCGACATAGCGGCGCTGGCCCTCGGCGAAGATGGTGTCGAACGCCAGGGAGGACTTGCCGGAGCCGGAGAGGCCGGTGAAGACGATCATCGCGTCGCGCGGCAGGTCCAGGTCAACATTGCGCAGGTTGTGCTCGCGGGCGCCCTTGACCACCAGGCGGGAGAGGTCGGGCCGTTCCGGCACCGCGGTGGCCGCCCGGGCCGTCTTTCCTTCGGTCCGGGACACGGCTTTTCCGGGCTCCGGCGCGGTGGCGTCAGGCTGGATAACGACGGCGGGTTCTTCAGCTACGGCTTTAGGCACGCTTACCATGCTAATCGAAAACTTCTTCGAATCGCTATTCGGGCGGTGCGTGTGCTAGGGCACCCCGGTCAGGGGCGCTCAGTGGCGGTCGTACGCGGCGGCGAGCAGCTGGACCGCCTCGGCGAAGCTGGCGCCCTTGGCCCGCGCGGCGGCGGCGTAGTCGGCGGCGGACTCGGCGAGGGACCCCCAGGCCTCGTCCCGCGCGCAGACCACCGTGCCGTTGCGGCCCTGGGTGCTGACGACGCCGGCGGCCTCGAGTTCCTTGTAGGCGCGGGCCACGGTGTGCGGCGCGACGCCCAGCTCGGCGGCCAGGCTGCGGACGGCGGGGAGCCGGGTTCCGGGGGCGAGCGTGCCGTCGTCGGCCCGTTCGATGATGTTCAGCCGCAGCTGCTCGAACAGCGGGACGGAGCTGGCGGTGCTGGGCTTCCAGGTGCCCGGAAAGGCGGCCGTGCCGGCGGCGGGAGGCGTCACCGGCCGGACTCCAGGGCGTCCGCGGCGGCCGGCAGCCCGGCGAACTGGGCGCGGCACAGCGCGGCGTAGTGGCCTCCCCGTCCGGTCAGTTCCTGGTGGGTGCCCTGCTCAACGATGCGTCCTTGGTCCATGACGAGAATTAGATCAGCGTCCCGGACGGTGGACAAGCGGTGGGCAATCACGAAGCTGGTCCGGTCCTCCCGGAGCCGTGCCATCGCCTCCCGGATCTGCAGCTCGGTCCTGCTGTCCACGGAACTGGTGGCCTCGTCCAGGACCAGGATGCTGCCGCCGGCCAAGTGGGTGCGGGCGATCGAGATCAACTGGCGCTGGCCGCGGCTGAGCGAGCCGCCGTCGTTGCCGAGGACGGTGGCGTACCCGTCCGGGAGGGCGCGGACGAACGGGTCGACGTGGCTGGCCTGCGCTGCGGCGATAATGTCCGCGTCGGGGGCACCGGGCCGGCCGTACTCGATGTTGTCCCGGATGGTGCCGGTGAAGAGCCAGGCGTCCTGCAGGACGGTGCCGATGCCCGCCCGGAGGACGTCCCTGGGCAGTTCCGCGATGTCGACGCCGTCGATGGTGATGCGGCCGGCGTCGGGCTCGTAGAAGCGCATCAGGAGGTTGACCACCGTGGTCTTCCCGGCGCCGGTGTGGCCGACGATCGCCACCGTCTGGCCGGGTTCGGCCGTGAAGCTGAGGTCGCGGACCACCGGTGCGTCCGGGCGGTAGCCGAAGCTGACCCCCTCGAAGCGGATCCGTCCGGCCGGAAGGGCGGCGTTGCCGGTGCCTGCGGTATCGACGGGGTCGGCGCCTCCGGCGGTGTCGGCGGGGATTTCGTCCGCGTCGAGCAGGGCGAAGACGCGCCCGGCGGACGCCAGGCAGGACTGGATCAGGGTGAGCATGCCGCCGATCTGCCCCATCGGCTGGCTGAAGAGCCGGCTGAACTGGATGAAGGCCTGGACACCGCCGATGCTCATGGTTCCCGCGGCCACCTGGAGCGCCCCGATGACGGCGACAGCGATGTAGTTGAGGTTGGCGACGAACAGCATCAGCGGCTGCACCATCCCGGAGAGGTACTGGGCGCTGGAGGCGGCCCGGTAGAGCCGCTCGTTCCCGGCGCGGAAGACCGTGGCGGCGGCCTCCTGGCGGCCGAAGGCCTTGACCACCTCGTGCCCGGAGAAGAATTCCTCGAGGTGGGCCTGGACGGCACCGGTGCTGCTCCACTGTTCGCCGAAGTGCGCCTGCGACCGGCGTGCCACCAGGACGGTGACCAGGGTGGACACCGGCACGGAAACGAGCGCGATGAGCGCCAGCAGCGGCGAAAGCCAGATCATCATGGTCAGCGCGCCGGTGAGCATCAGGACGGACATGATCAGCTGGTTGAGCAGCTGGTTCAGGGACTGGGAGACGTTGTCGACGTCGTTGGTGGCCCGGCTCAGCACGTCGCCGCGGTGCTGGCCCTCGAAGTGGGCGGACGGCAGGACGTGGACCTTGCGTTCGACGGCGGCCCGGAGGCCGTAGCTGAGCCGCTGCACGGCGGTGGCGGTGAGGGCGCCCTGGATCCAGCTGAAGACGGAGGCGCCGAGGTACATCAGCGACACCGCCAGCAGCAGCCGGCCCAGGTGCGCCTCGTCGAAGCCCCGGCCCATGACGCCGCGGACCACGATGTCGGTGGCGTCGCCCAGGTACTTCGGTGCGGCGACGTTCAGGGCGGCGAAGCCGCAGGTTGCCGCGACGACGCCTGCCATCCTGAGCCGCACGGGCCGGAGCAGTCCGAGCAGCCGGGCTGCCGTCCGCCGCCGCGGCGGGGGCGGCGGGGTGACGGCCGTATCGGTTTCGGCCGTGCCGGCGGCGCCGTCGGCGGTCACAGGCTGTCCGCCAGGATCAGCTGGGAGGCGGCAATGTCCCTGTACGCCGCGGAGCCGGCCAGCAGCGCGTCGTGGCCGCCCTGCGCGGTTACCCGCCCCTCCTCCAGCACCAGGATGGTGTCCGCGTCCGCGATGCTGGCCACCCGTTCGGCCACCACCAGCACGGTGGCGTCCGCCAGCAGGGGCTGCAGGGCGCGGCGCAGCCGGTGGTCGGTGCCGTAGTCCAGGGCCGAGAAGCTGTCGTCGAAGAGGTAGACGTCGGCGTGGCGGAGCAGGGCCCGGGCGATGCAGAGCCGCTGCCGCTGGCCGCCGGAGAGGTTGGCGCCGCCCTGGCTGAGCGGGGCGTCGAGCCCGCCGTCGAGTTCGCGGACGAAGACGTCGGCCTGCGCGGCCTCCAGCGCCTCCCACAGTTCGGCGTCGGTGGCGTCGGGCCCGCCCACCCGGAGGTTCCGCGCCACGGTCCCGCCGAAAAGGTGGGAGTGCTGCGGCACCAGCGAAATCCTGCCGCGCAGCTGGTCCAGGGGCAGCGTGGCAATGTCGGCCCCGCCCAGGGAGACGGTGCCGTGCGTCGGGTCCAGGAAACGTGGCAGGAGGTTCACCAGCGTGGTCTTCCCGCTGCCGGTGGCGCCGATGACCGCGGTCGTGGTGCCGGGGCGGGCCGTGAAGCTGATCCCGGAGAGCACGGGCTTCTCTGCCCCCGGATAGGCGAAGCCGACGTCGCGGAACTCGACGGTCCCGGCGGCGGCGCGGGGTTCGACCGTCCGGACTGCAGCGCGGACGACGGCGGTGCCGGGGTCGGCGATGGACGGCTCCGTGTCCAGCACCGCCCGGATCCGTTCGGCGCAGACGGCAGCCCGGGGCGCCGTGGTGAACACGTACATGGCCATGACGATCGCGATCATGATCTGCAGGATGTAGGCGATGAACGCGGCCAGGGCGCCCACCTTCATCTGCCCGGCGGCGATCCGGTGCCCGCCGAACCAGACGACCGCCACGGATGACAGGTTCACCACGATCATGATCAGGGGATTCATCCCGGCCACCAGCAGCGCCGAATCCAGGTTGTTGCGGGTGAGGTCCCGGTTGACCGCGCCGAAGCGCCGCATCTCGTGCTCCTGCCGCACGAAGCTGCGGATCACGTTGGCACCGATGATTTGCTCCCGCAGCGTCCGGCCGGCGCGGTCGATGAGCTGCTGGCCGGCCCGGTAGAGCGGGATCAGCCGGCGGACGATCAGGAACATGATCGCTGCCAGGAGCGGGATGACGGCGACCACGATGCCGGAAAGCGCCACGTCCTGGTGAACCGCCAGCACGATGCCGCCCACGAAGCTGGCGGGCGCCGCCACCAGCATGGTCAGGACCAGCAGGGTGAGGTTCTGGATCTGGACGACGTCGTTGGTGGCCCGGGTGACCAGGCTGGACGCGCCGAAGCCGGCGATGTCCTGCGAGGAGAAGGTCTGCACGGTGGCGAAGAGGTCGCTGCGCAGGTCCCGGGCGACCCGCATGGCGACGACGGCGCCGAGGTAGCCGGCGGCGAGGGCCGTGACCACCTGCACTGCGGCGACGGCGGCCATGACGGCCCCCAGGCGCGGGATGGCCGGGGTGTCGCCGGCGACGATCCCCTGGTCGATGATCGCCGCATTCAGGGTAGGAAGGAGCAGGTTGGCGGTGGTCTGGAGCAGCTGGAGCCCGATGATGGCCGCGACCGCGCCCCGATGCGCGGCCAACGCCCGTCTGATCAGGGCAAACAGCATAGAACCTCCAACGTCGGGTCACGCAGCGTGATGGCGGACGTCGTAGCCGTCGCCCGCCGGGCCGGTACCGTCCCCGGCCTGGCGGCGGAAAGGTACCCGGAAGCGGAGAGTCAGGCGGCCGCCCCCAGACCGCTTTGTCATTGTATGCCTACGACTCACCGGAAGTTGTCACGCGGCGTGTCACATCCGTCAATCGAGGAGGGAGCCGCCGCGCTTGCGGGCGACCGCGAAGACCCGGCGGAACTCGAAGACCGTCCCGTGCGGCCCCCGCGGGTAGGCCTCCCGGAGCATCGCACCGTACTGCGCCTCGAAGCGTTCGGCGTCCGGGCCGTCGAGTGCGGCGAGGACCGGCCGCAGTCCGGTGCCGCGGACCCACTCCAGGACGGCATCCGGACCCTGAAGCACCTGCAGGTAGGTGGTCTCCCAGACGTCCGCGTCGCAGCCGGCATCGAGCATCAGCTTCAGGTAGTCGGCGGGCTGGCCCACAACGTCGTCGTGCCGGAGGACTCCGGCGAGCGGTACGGCCCACTCCCCCGTCCCGGCCAGGGAGCGCATCAGCGCGTGCGAGGGGGCATCGAAGTTGCCCGGGACCTGGAGGGCGAACCACGCGCCGGTGCGGAGCGCGGCCAGCCAGCCCTCCAGCAGCCCGCGGTGGCCCGGGACCCATTGCAGGGCCGCGTTGGTGACCACGACGTCGGTTTCCGGACCGGGCTGCCAGCCGGCGATGTCGGCCCGTTCGAAGCTGAGGCCGCCGCCGGCCAGCGCCGCTGCACGTTCCAGCATCTCCGGTGAGGAGTCGATACCCACCACGTGGGCACCCGGCCAGCGGGCGGCGAGGGCAGCCGTCAGGTTGCCCTGTCCGCAGCCGAGGTCCACCACCTGCCGCGGCGCTTCGGCCCGGATCCGCCCGGTCAGGTCGTAGAAGGGCCGGTCCCGGTGGTCGCCGAACTGTGCATACTTGGCCGCATCCCACTTCATGAGTTCCCCCGCCTCGCGATGCTCTTTAACCGCAGTGTTCTTTCACCGCAGCGTTCTTCCAGGGGAAGCCTAAGCCCGGGCGGGGGCCTCCGGGGCCTCATGGCCCGCCGTCCGCGCGGCGCCCGCCGCGAGGTCCGCGAGGTCCGCGATCCAGGAGCCCAGCTCCGCCAGGGTCCGGGCCGAGATGCCGTGGCCGCCCGGGTCGCGCCGGGAGCGGGCGGCAGCGGATGATTCGCCCCGCAGGTACCGCCAGGTGCGGTCGAGCAGTTCGGCGGGGATCACCCGGTCCTGCTCGCCCTGGGCCACGAAGACGGGCGTCCCGTCGAGCAGGCCAGGGGTCACGGGGACTCCGGCGTCGAAGGGCAGCGTCCCGTAGAGGATGGCCGCGCCGGCGTAGCGGCCCGGGTCGGAGAGCAGCAGCCCGCCGGCGAAGGCGGCGCCGCCGCTGAAGCCCACCAGCACCACGGGGCGGCCGGCCGGGGCGGCCCCGTCCAACCATGTCCGGAACCAGGCCATGGTCCCGGCCAGGGATTCGGCTACGGGCCGTCCGATGCCGCGGTTGGCGAACCAGGCATAGCCGCCGCCCTCGGCGATGGGGGCCCGCACGGCGGCATAGGCGGCGCCCTCGGGCAACGCGCCGGCCAGGCCCAGGATGTCGCGTTCGTTCGATCCCCGGCCGTGCAGCAGGACCACGAGTGGTGCCTTCGGGTCTGCGGACCCTGCGGTCGCCACCACCGGCGCCGGATAGGTGTCCGTCATTTACTTCGTCACCTTCAGGCCGGTGTCCCAGGTGAAGTCGGGGAACGCGGGGCTGGCCTGCATGGTCATGAGGACGAACTGGAAGCCTTCGAGTTCGCGGGCGCGCTTGAGCGGTCCGACGGCGAGGGGCCGCATGCCGGCGTCGCTGACGAAGCGGGCGACGGCGGCGGTGGCCGCCTCGTCGTCGCCGGCGATGAAGACGTCCAGCGGCTGCCCGGCGGACTGGCCGGTCATGAGGGTTCCGGCGAAGGTGGTGTTGAAGGCCTTGACGACGGGCGCACCGGCGGGGGCCAGGGCGGCAATTTCCTCGGCCGCGGAGCTGCCCGGGGCGACCATGAGGGAGTCGAAGGTCTCGAAGTTGACGGGGTTCGTGATGTCAACGATGACCTTGCCGGCCAGGGCGGCGCCATAGCTCTCCACCACGTCCCTGGCGGCGTCGAACGGAACCGCGAGGACGAGGAGGCCGCCGGCGGGGGCGCTCCCGAGGCTGCCGTGGCCGACGCCTGCGCCGAGTTCACCAGCCAGCGTCCGGGCCTTGTCCGCGTCCCGGCCAAGGATTTCGACGGTGCGGCCGGCAGCGAGGGCGCGGGTGGCAATGCCACGGGCCATGGAGCCGTTGCCGATGATGGTGATGTCAGTCATGGGGTTCTTCTTTCCAAAGAGGCGTGCCAGGAGGTTTTTCATGGGGTTCTGTTCTGCCGGGATCGAATTGATAAGTTGAAGCTACAACTAAAACTACGCCGCTGCAGTTGAATGTTCAAGTGTTTGCTGCGCCGGTGCGGAATCCTGCCTGACGGCCGCGGCACTAAGCTGGAAGGCAATGAAACTCGTAGATCAGCTCCCCGCCCCGGCCGCCCGCGTTTCAGGCGGCGCGGGTGTGGACCCGGACGAGCTTTACACCCGCTTCGTCGAGTGGACGGAGAGCCGCGGAATCGCCCTCTACCCCGCCCAGGACGAGGCCGTCATGGAACTGGCCTCCGGGGCCAACGTCATCCTCGCCACCCCCACCGGTTCGGGTAAATCGCTGGTAGCGATTGCCGCCCATTACCAGGCGATGGCCCGCGGACAGCGCAGCTACTACACCGCCCCGATCAAGGCCCTGGTCTCCGAGAAGTTCTTCGCGCTCTGCGAGATCTTCGGCGCCGAGAACGTCGGCATGATCACCGGTGACTCCGGCGTCAACCAGGACGCCCCGATCATCTGCTGCACGGCGGAAATCCTGGCCAACATTGCCCTCCGGGAGGGCTCCGCCGCCGAACTCGGCTCCGTGATCATGGACGAGTTCCACTTCTATTCGGACCCCCAGCGCGGCTGGGCGTGGCAGGTGCCGCTGCTGGAACTGCCGCAGGCCCAGTTCCTGCTGATGTCCGCGACCCTCGGGGACGTCAGCCGCTTCGAAACCGGCATCACCGACCTGACCGGCCGCCCCACCACCACGGTCAGCTCCGTGGAGCGGCCCATCCCGCTGCACTTCTACTACCAGCAGACGCCGGTGCACGAGACCCTGGAGGAATTGCTCTCCACGAAACAGGTCCCGGTGTACGTGGTGCACTTCAGCCAGCTGGAGGCGATCGACCGGGCCCAGACGCTGATGAGCATCAACGTCTGCACCCGGGAGGAAAAGGACCGGATCGCCGAACTCATCGCCGGCTTCCGGTTCGCGCCCGGGTTCGGCAAGACCCTGAACCGGCTGGTCCGGCACGGCATCGGCGTCCACCACGCGGGCATGCTGCCCAAGTACCGCCGCTTGGTGGAGCAGCTGGCGCAGGCGGGGCTGCTGAAGGTCATCTGCGGCACGGACACCCTGGGCGTGGGCATCAACGTTCCCATCCGCACCGTGCTGCTCACCGCCTTGAGCAAGTACGACGGCGTCCGCACCCGCCTGCTGAACTCCCGCGAATTCCATCAGATCGCCGGACGCGCGGGCCGCGCCGGCTACGACACCGCCGGCACCGTGGTGGTCCAGGCGCCCGAGCACGTGATCGAGAACGTCAAGGCGATGGCCAAGGCCACCGCCAAGTTCGGCGACGACCAGAAGAAGCTCCGCCAGGTGGTCAAGAAGAAGCCGCCCGAGGGCTTCGTGTCCTGGGGTGAGCCGACCTTCCAGCGGCTGGTCGAGTCCGTGCCGGATCCCCTGGTCTCCAGCTTCACCGTCACGCACGCGATGCTGATGAACCTGATGGAACGCCCCGGCGATCCCTTCCAGGCCGCCCGCCGGCTGCTGACCGAGAATCACGAAACGAGGCCCGCGCAGCTGAAGCTGATGAAGCGCGCCCTCGGCATCTACCGCGAGCTCCTGGCGGCGGGCGTCGTCGAGCGGATCCCGGCCGCCGAGCAGGGCCCGGACGGCCGGTCGGTCCGGCTGACCGTGCACCTGCAGGCCAACTTCGCACTGAACCAGCCGCTCTCCCCCTTCGCCCTGGCGGCGTTGGACCTGCTGGACCCGGAGTCGCCGTCGTACGCCCTGGACGTCGTCTCGGTGATCGAGTCGACGCTGGAGAAGCCGCGGCAGATCCTCTCCGCGCAGCAGAAGAAGGCCCGCGGCGAGGCTGTTGCCGCGATGAAGGCGGACGGGATCGACTACGACCAGCGGATGGCCATGCTGGAGGAAGTCACCTACCCGCAGCCGCTGGCCGAGATCCTGGGCGAGGCGTTCGAGGTCTACCGCAAGGCCGCGCCCTGGATCGGCGACTTCGAACTCGCGCCCAAGTCCGTCATCCGCGACATGTACGAACGGGCCATGAACTTCGGCGAGTTCGTCCAGTTCTACGGCCTGGCCCGCTCCGAGGGGATCGTGCTCCGCTACCTGGCGGACGGCTTCAAGGCGCTCCGCCAGACCGTGCCTCAGGACGCCCTGCGCGAGGACCTCGAGGACCTGATCGCCTGGCTCGGCGAGCTGGTCCGGCAGGTCGACTCCAGCCTGCTGGACGAATGGGAGGAACTCACCTCCGGCGCCGCGCCCACCCCGCACGACGCTCCCCCTCCCCCGCCGCCGTCGCTAACATCCAACGTCCGGGCCTTCCGGGTGATGGTGCGGAATGAGATGTTCCGCCGCGTCGAGCTCTTCGCGGACGAGGCCGCCACCGAACTCGGGGAGCTCGACGGCGCCGCCGGCTGGGATGCCGAGCGCTGGGAGGACGCCCTGGACGACTACTTCGACGAACACAACGACATCGGCACCGGGCCGGACGCGCGCGGACCCGGGCTGCTGATCATCACCGAGGAGCCGGGCCGCTGGAAGGTCCGGCAGATCTTCGACGATCCGGAGGGCAACCACGACTGGGGCATCTCCGCCGAGGTGGACCTCGCCGCCTCCGACGAGGCCGGCAGCGCGGTGGTGCGCGTGACCGACGTTAACCGTCTGTAGCCGCTAGTAAACTGCAGTCCATGACTGTAATCCGGCCCGCGGCCGCCTCCGACGTCCCCGCCATCCTGCAGATGATCCACGACCTGGCCATCTACGAAAAGGAGCCGGACGCGGTCCGGAACACCCCTGACATGCTCACCGAAGTGCTGTTCGGGGAGAACCCGCGGGTCTTCGCCACCATGGCCGAGAACGAGGCGGGCGAGGTTCAGGGATTCGCTCTGTGGTTCCTGAACTACTCCACCTGGGAGGGCGTCCACGGGATCTACCTCGAGGACCTGTACGTCAAGCCGGAGGCCCGAGGCGCCGGGCACGGCAAGGCCCTGCTGCAGCACCTGGCTGCCACCGCCATCGAACGCGGCTACGCCCGGGTGGAGTGGAGCGTCCTGGACTGGAACGAACCCTCCATCGCGTTCTACCGGAACCTCGGTGCGGCGCCGATGGACGAATGGTCCACCTTCCGGCTCACCGGCGACGCCCTGGCGGCGTTCGGTTCCCGCGCGGAGGCGGCCCGTGGCTGACACCGTGGCCCCGGCACCCGCCGCGCACGCCCCGCTGCCCGTCCTCGAGTCCGGCTCCGTCCCGCACGTGGTCAAGGGCCGGCACAGCTACCGGGGGATGCGCACCACCGAACACTACTTCGAGGTCCCCCTGGACCATGCGGATCCCGAGGGCGAGACCATCACTGTCTTCGCCCGCGAGTACGTCTCCGCCGACCACACCGAGGAGCAGGCTCAGGAGCTGCCCTGGCTGCTCTTCCTGCAGGGCGGCCCCGGCGGCCGCGGCAACCGGTTCCCGTCCCTGGGCGGCTGGAGCAAGGCCGCGGCCAAGGACTTCCGGATCCTCATGCTGGACCAGCGCGGCACCGGCCTGTCCTCCCCCGCGGACCGGCACACCCTGCCGCTGCGGGGCAGCGACAGGGACCAGGCCGAGTACCTCACCCACTTCCGCGCCGACTCGATCGTGGCCGACGCCGAGGCCATCCGCCGGACCCTCGGCGCGGCACCGTGGACCATCTATGGGCAGAGCTACGGGGGCTTCTGCGCCCTGACCTACCTGTCCTTCGCCCCGGAGGGTCTGCGCGAGGTGCTGATCACCGGGGGCCTCGCACCCCTCACCGGCCCCGCGGACCGGGTCTACCAGGCCACGTTCCGCCGGGTCGCCGCCCGCAACGCCGAATACTTCGGCTGGTACCCGGAGGACCGGGAGACCGTGAACCGGATCGCCCGGCACCTGCGGGAGACGCCGGAGGTGCTGCCGGATGGCAGCCCGTTGACGGTGGAGCGGTTCCAGATGGTGGGTTCCTTCCTGGGCGGCAACACCCGCGTGGACGCCCTCCACCACCTGCTGGAGGACGCCTTCACCGCCACTCCCGACGGCGACCGGCTCTCCGACACCTTCCTGGAGCAGGTCCGCGGCCTGGTCACCCGCGCCGCCAACCCGCTCTACGCGCTGATGCACGAATCCATCTACGGCCAGGGTGAGGCGACGGACTGGGCGGCGCTGCGCGTGCTGCAGGACCACCCGGAGTTCCGCCCGGACGTGCCGGCCCCGCTGCTCACCGGCGAGATGGTCTACCCCTGGTACTTCGAACAGGACCCTGCGCTCGAGCCGCTGCGCGCCGTCGCCGCCCTGCTGGCAGAGAAGGACGACTGGGCGCCGCTCTACGACCTGGATCGACTGGCCGCCACCACGGTGCCGGTCGCGGCCGCCGTCTACACCGACGACATCTACGTGGACCGGGACCTGTCGCTGGAAACCGCCCGCGCGGTGCGCGGGCTGCAGGTCTGGGAGACGGACGAGTTCCACCACGACGGCATTGCCGACGACGGCGAGGCGATCTTCGGCCGCCTGCTGGGGATGGCACGGGCCCACACGGCCTGACACTGTCTGGCGCCGCCCGTTACCGCCTCAGACCGTACCGGACAGCCGCGCACAACAATGCCCGGGGAAGCGCTGGCTTCCCCGGGCATTGTTGCCAGCGCGACCGGCGCTAGCCGGTACTGGGTCGGCGCTACTCGGCGTCGGTCAGGCTCTTGCGGGAGTCTTCCTCGAGCCGGGCGTCCAGCTTGGCGGTGGTGGCCTTGGAGCTGTAGAGGCTGGCGACGACGGCGATGATGATGGTGCCGACGATGACGCCGAGGGAGACGAAGGTGGGGATCTCCGGGGCCCATTCGATGTGCCGGCCGCCGTTGATGAAGGGCAGCTCGTTGACGTGCATGGCGTGCAGGACCAGCTTGACGCCGATGAAGGCCAGGATCACCGAGAGCGCGTGCTTGAGGTAGACCAGCCGGGTCATCAGGCCGCCCAGCAGGAAGTACAGCTGGCGCAGGCCCATCAGGGCGAACAGGTTGGCGGTGAAGACGATGAACGCGCTCTGCGTCAGGCCGAAGATCGCCGGGATGGAGTCCACCGCGAAGAGGAGGTCGGTCAGGCCGATGGTGACGAAGACGATCACCATGGGGGTGAAGACCTTCTTGCCGTCCACCACGGTGCGGATCTTGCCGCCGTCGAACTTCTCGGACATCGGCAGGACGCGGCGGATCCTTGCGATCAGCGGGTTCTCCCGGTCCTCTTCGTCCTCACCCTCGTCCTGGGCCTGCTTCCAGGCGGTCCAGAGAAGGAACGCGCCGAAGATGTAGAACACCCAGCTGAACTGCTCGATGACGATCGCGCCGAGCATGATGAAGATGCCGCGCAGGATCAGGGCGATGATGATGCCCACCATCAGGACTTCCTGCTGGTATTTCCGGGGCACCGAGAAGCGCGCCATGATGATGATGAACACGAACAGGTTGTCGATGCTCAGGCTGTACTCGGTGACCCAGCCGGCGACGAATTGGCCGCCGTACTCGGGGCCGGTGAAGAGGAACATGGCGCCCGCGAACAGCAGCGCCAGGCCGATG
The DNA here is from genome assembly GCF_044628475.1 of Arthrobacter sp. BPSS-3. Classification (NCBI taxonomy): domain Bacteria; kingdom Bacillati; phylum Actinomycetota; class Actinomycetes; order Micrococcales; family Micrococcaceae; genus Arthrobacter; species Arthrobacter sp. BPSS-3. The sequence continues at coordinate 333,354 of NZ_JBIMMV010000003.1, read as the reverse complement.
TAGAACGAGACCCAGAGGCCGGCTTCCTTCATCGACGGCTCGTGCGGCCGCTTCAGGACCAGCAGCAGGTCGATGGCAAGAATCAGGCCGAGGACGGCGAAGGAGCCGATCTCAAACCAGAGGGGAAGTTCAGGCACGTAGAAACCTTTCGGAGGGCATGACTCAACGGTGTAAGTCTCTCCGGCCCCACGGCGGCCAGGAACGCGTTCCTGGATCTGGTGTGGTGCCCGCTACGTCCGGCATGGCGTCCGTGCCATGCGTGCTGACGATCGTAGCGCTTTGGGATACTCCCCTACGTGCCTCCCAGTTTACCTCAGGCGTGACCTGCCGACTGCATCTGCCGGAGCTCCTTCTTGAGGTCGCCGACCTCGTCCCGGAGCCGGGCGGCGAGCTCGAACTGCAGCTCGCCGGCGGCGGCGTGCATCTGCTCGGTGAGCTGTTCGATCAGGCCCACCAGGTCCTCCGCGGGCGCCGCGGCGAGGCCGTCGGCGCGGACCTTCGCTCCGCCCTTGCCGCCGTTCTTGCCCTTGCCCTTTCCGGCGCTGGCGAGCAGTTCGCGGGTGTCCGCATCCTCCTTAGCCAGCTGGTCCGTGATGTCGGCGATCTTCTTCCGCAGCGGCTGCGGGTCGATGCCGTGGTCCTTGTTGTAGGCAACCTGGATGGCGCGGCGGCGGTTCGTCTCGTCGATGGCCTGCGCCATCGAGTCGGTGATTTTGTCCGCGTACATGTGCACCTCGCCGGAGACGTTACGCGCGGCACGGCCGATGGTCTGGATCAGTGAGGTGGCGGAGCGGAGGAAGCCTTCCTTGTCCGCGTCCAGGATGCTGACCAGGGACACCTCGGGCAGGTCGAGGCCCTCACGAAGCAGGTTGATGCCGACGAGGACGTCGAACACGCCCATCCGCAGCTCGCGCAGCAGCTCGACGCGGCGCAGCGTGTCGACGTCGGAGTGCAGGTACTCCACCTTCACGCCGTGGCCCACGAGGTAGTCGGTGAGGTCCTCGGCCATGCGCTTGGTCAGCGTGGTGACCAGGACGCGCTCGTTCTTGGCCGTGCGGGTCTTGATCTCGCCGAGCAGGTCGTCGATCTGGCCCTTGGTGGGCTTCACGATCACCTCGGGGTCGATGAGGCCCGTGGGGCGGATGATCTGCTGGACGAAACCATCCGCCTTGCCGAGTTCATACTTGCCCGGCGTGGCCGAGAGGTACACGGTCTGGCCGACGCGTTCGAGGAACTCGTCCCACTTCAGCGGCCGGTTGTCCATGGCGGAGGGCAGCCTGAAGCCGAAGTCCACCAGGTTCCGCTTGCGGGACATGTCGCCCTCGTACATGGCGCCGATCTGCGGCACCGTGACGTGGGATTCGTCGATGACCAGCAGGAAGTCGTCCGGGAAGTAGTCGAGGAGGCAGTGCGGGGCGGTGCCCGGTTCACGGCCGTCGATGTGGGCGGAGTAGTTCTCGATGCCGTTGCAGAACCCCATCTGCTGCATCATTTCCAGGTCGTAGGTGGTGCGCATCCGGAGACGCTGGGCCTCGACGAGCTTGTTCTGGCTCTCCAGGACCTTGAGCCGGTCGGCGAGTTCGTCCTCGATCCGCTTGATGGCGCGGCCCATCCGCTCCGGCCCGGCGACGTAGTGCGAGGCGGGGAAGACGTACATCTCATCCTCGTCGCGGAGCACCTCGCCGGTGAGCGGGTGCAGGGTCTGGATGTTCTCGATCTCGTCGCCGAAGAACTCGATCCGGATGGCCAGTTCCTCATACATCGGGATGATCTCGACGGTATCGCCGCGGACCCGGAAGGTGCCGCGGTGGAAGTCGATATCGTTGCGCGCGTACTGCATCGAGACAAACTTCCGCAGCAAATCATCGCGGTTCATCTCGGCGCCCCGGCGGAGCGTGACCATCCCGGAGATGTACTCTTCCGGCGTGCCGAGGCCGTAGATGCAGGAGACGGTGGCGACCACGATGACGTCGCGCCGGGTCAGCAGCGCGTTGGTGGCCGAGTGCCGGAGCCGTTCGACCTCCTCGTTGATGGAGGAGTCCTTTTCGATGAAGGTATCCGTCTGCGCGACATAGGCCTCGGGCTGGTAGTAGTCGTAGTAGGAGACGAAATACTCGACCGCGTTATTGGGCAGCAGTTCGCGGAACTCATTGGCCAGCTGGGCGGCGAGGGTCTTGTTCTGGACCAGCACCAGGGTGGGCCGCTGGACCTGCTCGATCAGCCAGGCCGTCGTCGCGCTCTTACCGGTACCGGTGGCGCCCAGGAGCACCACGTCCTTCTCGCCGTTGGTAATCCGTTCGGTGAGTTCGGCGATCGCCGCGGGCTGGTCACCGGCGGGCTTGAACTCGCTGATGACTTCGAAGGGCGCCACGACACGGTTGATTTCCTGGGCAAGGCTCATGAATCTAATTTACCGCCGGGCACCGACAGGAACAGCCGATTCAGCTTTGGGCGGTACGGCCGCCCCCGGGGAGGCCGTACGACGGCGGCTGCCAGCCGGTGCGGGCCGCCCACTCCTCCATCCGGGGAACGGCGTATGCGGTCAGCCAGTTCTCCTTGTCCGCGGCGTACCCGGCGGTCGACCGGTCCACCTCGTGCAGGCGCGCGGCGCGGCGCTTCTCCGCGAGGTAGGCCGCGCGGGCACCGTCGTCGTCGCGCAGCCAGTCGCGGAAGCACAGCGCGAACCGCCAGCCCGGGGAGCCGGCGGCCCGGAGGTGGAGGTTCACGGCCCGGCCGGGGTCGGCGCTGCCGTGCAGTCGCTTCCCCCACTGGCCGGGGTCCGCGTCCGCGGGTTTGGGGTGGTCGGCGAGGACGCCCGGCCAGACCGGGAAACCCGCGCCGGTCAGGGCGGCTGCCAGCCGGTCGGCGGCGGCCATGTCCGCGACGCCCAGCTGCAGGTCCAGCACGTCCTTGGCCGCCAGACCGGGCACGGCGGTGGACCCCACGTGGTCCAGCGTCAGGGCCTCCTCCCCCGCCGCCACCCGGAGCCGGGCGATGATCCGGGCGGCCTGCGCCGGCCAGTCCGGGTTGGCAGGGGTCAGCGCGGGGCCACCGGTGCGGGCCGCCACGCGGCGCCGGTTGAGGTTGTCGGCGTAGGGGGTGAGGCGGAACTTCCAGAGCCGGTCCACGGCGTCCCGGAGTTCGTCCTTGGAGCCGGCGTTCTCGAGCACGACGTCGGCGGCGGCCAAGCGTTCCTCCCGGCCGGCCTGCGCGGCGATCCGGCTGAGGGCCTGATCCTCGGTCATCTTCCGGTGCTCCACCATCCGCCGGACCCGGACGGGTTCGGGCGCGTCGACCACCACCACGAGGTGGAAGTGGGCGCCCTGCCCCGTCTCCACCAGCAGCGGGATGTCCTGGACCAGCACGGCGCCGGCGGGGGCCGCGGCGGTGAGGGCAGCGGCCCGTTCCCGCACCAGCGGGTGGATGATGCCGTTGAGCACGGCGAGCCGCTCCGGATCACCGAACACGAGGGCGCCGAGGCGGGGCCGGTCCAGGCGCCCGTCGGGTCCCAACACCGCGGAGCTGAACGCCTCCACCACCTTCGCGAGCCCCGGCGTGCCCGGCTCCACCACTTCCCTGGCCAGCGCGTCGGCGTCGACCAGGACGGCGCCGAGCTCGCGCAGCCGTGAAGCCACCACTGACTTTCCCGAGGCGATCCCGCCGGTCAAACCGATCTTCAGCACACCTCAAGACTAAACTGAACGGGTGCCTGACGACGCCGAATTCCAGGAGAGCCGGGCCACCGCCTACACCGTCCCCGCCGGTCCGGAGTTCCGGCACGAGCTGGAGATCAAGCGCTCACGCTTCATCACGGTGATCGCCCGCACCGCCGACGAGGACCAGGCCCGGGCCGTGGTCGCCGGGCTGCGGCGGGAATTCCACGACGCGCGGCACCACTGCTCAGCGTTCGTGCTGGGCCCCGACCGGGACGTCCAGCGTTCCAGCGACGACGGCGAGCCGTCCGGCACCGCCGGAATCCCGATGCTGGAGGCGCTCCTGAAACGCGAAACCGTCCCGGGCGCCGCGGACCTCAGCGACGTCACCGCCGTCGTGGTCCGCTACTTCGGCGGTATCCTGCTGGGCGCCGGCGGCCTGGTCCGCGCCTACTCCGAATCGGTGTCCGCCGCCCTGGACCTGGCGCCAATGGTGCGCCGGCAGCGGCTCAGGACCTGCTCCGTCGCCGCGCCGCACGCCACCGCCGGAAGGCTGGAGAACGACCTCCGCGCCGCCGGGTTCGTGATGACGGAGGCCGCCTACGAGCAGCACGCCACCGTCTTGCGGCTGGCGCTGCCGGACGATCCCGCCGGGCTGGACCGGGCCGCGGAGCGGGTGGCCGCCCTCACCGCCGGCGGGGCCTCCCTGCAACCGGGCGGGACGGAGTGGGTCGATGTCCCGCTCCCCTGACGCCGCAGAGCCGACCGACGTGCCGCCCATTGACCTGGCACCCATCGACGTAGCACTTCTCGACGTTACGGAGGCCGTGCTGAAGCGGCTGCTGGCCGTCGCTCAGGACGATGCGGACGCCGACGAGGTAACCCCACCGGGGGGCTGGTCTCCGGGCTGGAATGCGGACCGCGTCCGATGGTTCCGCGCCTACCACCGGGCCGCGGCAGCCGGGCTGGAGGGGCCGGCCCGGGAGAAAACCTGGGCGGTCACGGCGGGAGGTACGCTTGCCGGTGCCGTCCGGCTCAAGGCTGTGTCTGTCCCGGGGACCGCCGGGGGCTCCCTGGTGCTTGAAACCGGGATCTGGCTGCGCCGGAGCCTGCGCGGCCGGGGCATCGGCCGGGAGGCATTGCGGCTGGTCACGGTGCAGGCGGCGGCCACAGGGGCCGCGGTCCTCACGGCGGACACCGCCACCGTCAACGCCGCGGCCCGGTCCCTGCTGGCGGGCCTTGGTGCGACGCTCGCCGACGACGGCACCCGGGTCACGGCCCGGATCCCGCTCCCCTAGGATCTCAACCCATCTGACTGGCAGCTGAGGCCGTTGTGAGCATTGATAACGGCCTCAGCTGCGAGTCACTTGGGTGTGCCACGATGGGAGGAAACAGCCGAGGGCAAAGGACGGGAGCAGCGGCATGAGCGGCAACTATGACTTGGAGCGGTTCGTGACGGCGCAGGACTCTGGCGGCACCTACCGGCAGGCGCTGGCCGAGCTGGAGGGCGGGGCCAAGCGCAGCCACTGGATGTGGTTCGTCTTCCCGCAGGTCGCCGGCCTGGGCATGAGCGCGACGTCGCGCATGTATGCCATCGCGTCGCTGGACGAGGCCCGCGCCTATCTGGCGCATCCGGTGCTCGGCCCCCGGCTGCTGGAGTGTGCCCGCGCCGTGCTCCAAGTGGACGGCCGCAGCGCCGTGCAGATCTTCGGCGGCATCGACGCCCGCAAGCTGCAGTCCTCGGCGACCCTGTTCCTCCGGGCCGATCCCGGGCAGCCGGAATTCCAGCAACTGCTCGACCGGTATTTCGACAGCACGGCGGACGACGCCACGGACCGGATCCTCGCCGGCTGAAGACGCCGCTTAAACCACCAAGGGCCCCTGCATAGTGCAGGGGCCCTTGGTGTGTGGCCCGGGAAACCCGGGCCGCTGGCAATTAGTTGCCGGTCAGCTTCTCACGCAGGGCGGCGAGAGCCTCGTCGGAAGCGAGCGTGCCGCCACCGGTGTTGGACTCGGACGCAGCCGGCTCCGAGGAGTAGCTGGTGGTGCCGGAATCGCTGTCACCGGACGTCGCAGCAGCGGCGTCGTCGGCAGCGTGCTGGGCAACCTGCTTCTTGTGGGCTTCCCAACGGGTCTGGGCGTCAGCGTACTGCTGCTCCCAGGCGGCGCGCTGGGTCTCGTAGCCCTCGAGCCACTCGTTGGACTCCGGGTCGAAGCCCTCCGGGTACTTGTAGTTGCCCTCTTCGTCGTACTCTGCGGCCATGCCGTACAGAGCCGGGTCGAATTCGGTGCTGTCGGCGTCGACGCCCTCGTTGGCCTGCTTGAGGGACAGCGAGATGCGGCGGCGCTCGAGGTCGATGTCGATGACCTTGACGAAGAGCTCGTCGCCAACAGAGACGACCTGCTCGGCCAGCTCAACGTGGCGCACGGCGAGCTCGGAGATGTGGACCAGGCCTTCGATGCCGTCTTCGACGCGAACGAACGCACCGAACGGAACGAGCTTGGTGACCTTACCCGGAACAACCTGGCCGAGGGCGTGGGTGCGGGCGAAGGTCTGCCACGGATCTTCCTGCGTAGCCTTGAGCGACAGGGAGACGCGCTCGCGGTCCAGGTCGACCTCGAGAACCTCGACGGTGACTTCCTGGCCAACTTCGACAACCTCGGACGGGTGGTCGATGTGCTTCCAGGACAGCTCGGAAACGTGAACCAGGCCGTCGACGCCGCCAAGGTCCACGAAGGCACCGAAGTTGACGATCGAGGAAACGACGCCGGGACGGACCTGGCCCTTTTCCAGCTTGTTGAGGAACGTGGAGCGGACCTCGGACTGGGTCTGCTCGAGCCATGCACGGCGGGACAGCACCACGTTGTTGCGGTTCTTGTCCAGCTCGATGATCTTGGCTTCGATCTGCTGACCGATGTACGGAGCGAGGTCGCGCACGCGGCGCATCTCGACGAGGGATGCGGGCAGGAAGCCGCGCAGACCGATGTCGAGGATAAGACCACCCTTGACAACTTCGATGACGGTACCGGTGACGACGCCGTCTTCTTCCTTGACCTTCTCGATGTCGCCCCAGGCACGCTCGTACTGAGCACGCTTCTTGGAGAGGATCAGACGGCCTTCTTTGTCTTCCTTGGTGAGCACCAGGGCTTCGACCTGATCGCCAACGGAGACAACGTCTCCGGGGTCAACGTCGTGCTTGATGGACAGCTCGCGGGAGGGAATGACACCTTCGGTCTTGTAACCGATGTCGAGCAGGACTTCGTCGCGGTCGACCTTGACGACGGTGCCTTCAACGAGGTCTCCGTCGTTGAAGTACTTGATGGTCGCGTCGACAGCTGCGAGGAAATCCTCAGCGGACCCGATGTCGTTGATCGCGACGACAGGGGTACCGGACTTCTCGGTAGAGGTGATGGTCATGTAGTAGGGGCTCCGTTGTGGATAGTGAGTCGGTCAGGCAGACCGTCCAGCCCGCATCGGCGACACGGGGAGAAAGCACGGCAGATCGCGGGCGATCTGCCGGGTCATCCTGATTCTGTGGATTTGGTTGCGCACACGTAGTACACGCCCGCTTAGTCTAGTGCCATCCGCCGAGCCCGGTCAAAGCGCATGCGGGCGCGGCGCAGCCCGGCACCGGGCGGGTGCCGGGCTGCGCGAGATCCTGAACAGCCCCTCCGCGGGCGGCCCGCTTAGAAGTGCGTGAGGCAGTGCGGGGGGCGTTCGACGGCGAACATCCGGGCGGCGCGGAACGCGCCCGACGGCGTGAGCTCCCGGATCCGGCCGGCGGCCGCGAGGGTGACCGGGTTGACGCCGCCGACGAACATCGAGGACAGGTCGGCGATGTCCAGCTCCAGGTCCGCGGGCAGGTCAGCGCCCTGCCCGGTGACGTCGGCGACCGTGGCGGTCCCGCCGACGACGTCGAGGGCGAACGTGCCGCCGGCGATCCCAAGGCCGTCGGCGACCGTCAGCACCAGGCGGCCGTCGGCCGGGTAGTGCCGGGCGGCCAGGGCCCGGGGCACGTCCAGGATGCGCAGCCAGAGCATGTCGCGGGGTTCCGAGGCCTCCACGCAGCGGGGGTCCTTCAGCGCCCACGGCAGCGGGTCGTCCACGGGAGCCTCCTGCCACGTGACGCGCTCCACGAGGTCGATGGCGCCGAGGTACTGCCACAGTTCGAGGTAGGCGTCACGGGTGGCGGCCACCAGGTCCACGACCTCCATGGTGGCCGGCGTGCTGGACCAGCCGCCGAACTTGTACGAGACGTATCCGTCCACGATCCCGTCCGGGCCATAGTGCAGCGCGGTCTTGATCTTCGGGTCCTCGTTGGCTTCCCGGCTGACCTCACCGGAGACGAACTGCCGGTAGAACTCATGCCGGCCCACGGAGCCGGGGGTCTGGCGGTGGACCCGGTCGAAGATCTGCGGGGCGAGCTCCAGGAGGACCTTGGGATCGGCGACCTCCACGCTGCCCACGGGCACGTGGTTGAGGACGAAGCGGGCGCTGGTGTCCACCTTGATGGACTGTTCCGCCGTGGCGACCCCGTAGCCGAACCGGCCGTAGATGGACGCCTCCGAGGCGGTCAGCGCCGCCACGGCGAGGCCTTCCTTCCGGGCGAGTTCCATTTCCTGCACCATCATGCGGCGCAGCAGCCCGCGCCGGCGGTGCGAGGTCCGGACCGTCACAGCCGTCACCAGCCGCGCGTCGAGCAGGCGGCCGAACCCGATGTTGAGCGTTTTGTTCATGGTGCCGAAGGTGGCCACCGGGATGTCGGCGTCGAGCGAGTGCGCGGCGACCCGGCCGGTCTGGTAGGCGCCGGTCATTACCCGGCCGTCGGTCCGCTGCATGGCGATGCCGCGGTCCACGCGTTCCTCCGTGCGGCGGTCGTCGTGGAAGCCGAAGGCGACGGCGCGCATCCAGGCAACCGCCTCCGGGTAGGCCGTCTCGCCCTTGGCCGCGGGCGTGAACCGCCGGATCTCATATTGTTCTGACACGTGCTACTCCCCCTGATGACTGTGTGAAACGTAAAACCCGGCGTTAAACCTAAACCCGGCCGCCGGTGCCCTGGCGGGCCCGGCGCTCCGGCTAGTGTCCGGCCTCGTACCAGCTGGTGCCGATGCCGATCTGGACCTCCAGCGGCACCGACAGCTCCGCGGCGGCGCCCATCTGCTCGGTGACGAGCTTCTCGACGGCGTCGCGTTCGCCGGCGGCGACTTCCAGGACCAGTTCATCATGGACCTGCAGCAGCATCCGGGATTTCAGCCCCTGCTCCGCCAGGGCCCCGGAGACGCCCAGCATGGCGCGCTTGATGATGTCCGCCGCGGAACCCTGGATGGGCGAGTTCAGCGCGATGCGTTCGGCGTTCTCGCGCAGTTGCCGGTCCGTGCTGGTCAGGTCCGGCAGGTACCGGCGCCGGCCCTCGATGGTGGCCGTGTAGCCGTCCACCCGCGCCTTCTCCACCACGCCGCGGAGGTAGTCGCGGACGGCGCCGAACCGGTCGAAGTAGTCCTTCATCAGGGTCCGGGCCTCGTCCACGGAGATCTCCAGCTGCTTGGACAGGCCGAAGGAGGTCAGCCCGTACGCCAGGCCGTAAGACATGGCCTTGACCTTGGAGCGCATGGCGCTGGTGACCTGGTCCGTGGGGACGTGGAAGATGTTGGAGCCGACGAAGCGGTGCAGGTCCTCGCCGTCCTTGTACGCCTGGATCAGGCCGGCGTCGCCGGAGAGGTGCGCCATGATGCGCATCTCGATCTGCGAGTAGTCGGCGGAGAGCAAGCACTCATACCCGTCGCTGACCACGAAGATGCCGCGCACGCGCCGGCCCTCCTCGCTGCGGATCGGGATGTTCTGCAGGTTCGGGTTGTTCGAGGAGATCCGGCCGGTGGCGGCAACGTTCTGCGCGTAGGTGGTGTGGATCCGGCCGTCCTCCGCCACGGACTTCTTCAGCGACTCGAGCATCTGCCGGAGCTTGGAGGATTCGCGGTGCGCCATCAGCTGGACCAGGAACTCGTGCCCCGTCTTCTCGAGCAGGTTTTTCAGCGACGCGGCGTCCGTGGTGTACCCGGACTTGATCTTCTTGGTCTTGGGCAGGCCGAGTTCCTCGAACAGCACCGTCTGCAGCTGCTTGGGCGAGCCGAGGTTCACCTCGTGGCCGATCGCGGCGAAGGCCTGCTGCTGGGCGTTGTCGATCACCCGGGCCAGGTCGGAGAGCTGCTCGTCCATGCGCTGCATGTCGATGCCGATGCCCGCGAGTTCCATGTCCGCCAGGACGCGGCTGACCGGCAGTTCCAGGGTGGTCAGCAGGTCCAGGGCGCCGCGGTCCCTGAGTTCGTCTTCGAAGAATCGGCTTAGGGCCTGGACGACGGCGGCGACGTGCACCAACGCGCCGGCCGAGGCCTCGTCGTCGCCGTCGAACGCCAGCTCCAGCTGCCCCGCCTTCGCCTCCTCCTTGGAGACGGTGAGGTTCAGGTGGTGCTGGGCCAGTTCGGCGAGCTCGTAGCTGCGGCGGTCCGGCTGGATAAGGTAGCCGGAGATGGCGGTGTCATCGACCACGCCGTCCAGCTCCATGCCGCGGGCGGAGAGCGCCTTGAGGGCACCCTTGAACCCATGCATCACCTTCGCGGCCGAGGGGTCCCGGAGCCAGGCGGCGAGGACGTTCTCGGTGTCGGCGTCCTGGGTGGTGAGGTCGAGGTAGACGGCGGATTCGCCGTGGACGATCGCGACGGCGGCCGCGTCCTCGCCGATCCGGCCGGGAACCAGGTCCACGGCGACGGCGGCCCGCTTACCCTCCGTGCCGGCCAGGAACGTGGCGAGCTCTTCCGCTGTTGCGGGGACGGTGTAGTCCGGGGTGGCCAGGGTTTCGCGTTCGGCCTCCGTGACCTCGCTGCCGTAGAGGGCGAAGAGCCGGGTGCGGATGGTCTTGAATTCGAGGGTGTCGAAGAGGTCCTCGAGCGCGGCCTGGTCCGGCCTGGGGTCGGCCAGCTCCTCGAGCGTGACGGGCAGTTCCAGGTCGGTCCGCAGCCGGTTGAGCTTGCGGTTGCGCTTGACGGCGTCGACGTTCTCCCGGAGGGCGTCGCCGACCTTGCCGCCGATCGAGTCGATGTTCTCCAGCACGCCCTCGAGGCCGCCGTAAAGGTTGATCCACTTGGCCGCGGTCTTGGGTCCGACGCCGGGGACGCCGGGAAGGTTGTCGGCGGTTTCGCCCACCAGGGCGGCCAGGTCGGAGTACTGGGCGGGGCTGACGAAGTACTTCTCCTGGATGGCTTCCGCGTCCATCCGGGGAATGTCGCTGACGCCCTTGCGCGGGTAGAGAACGAAGACGTTGTCGGTGATGAGCTGGAACGCGTCACGGTCACCGGAGACCAGCAGGACCTCGAAGCCAGCCGCTTCGCCCTGGGCGGCGAGGGTGGCCAGGATGTCGTCCGCTTCCCAGCCCGGCAGCTTGATGGTCTTGATGCCCCAGGCGCCCATGACCTTATCGATCAGGTCGATCTGCCCGCTCATTTCGCGCGGGGTCTCGTTGCGGCCGCCCTTGTAGCCGTCGTATTCGGCCTTGCGGTGGGTGGTGTCGTCGGAGACGTCGAAGGCGACAGCGATGTGCGTGGGCTTCTGCTCCTTGATCAGGTTGATCAGCATGGAGGTGAAGCCGTGGATGGCGTTGGTGTGCTGGCCGGTGGCCGTGGAGAACTTGTCCGCGGGCAGGGCGAAGAACGCGCGGAACGCCATGGAGTGGCCGTCGAGCACGAGGAGCCGGGGCTGGTCCGTGATCGGGATGACGGGGGCTTCGGTGGCCGAGGGGTGGTCGGCGAGGCTGTGGCCGGCCGCCTTGGCCGGGGCCTTCCCGGCGGGGCTCTCCGCCGCCGGTGCGGCTGGCTGAAGGGTGTCCACTGCGGACGCGGAAGGGGCCGGTTTGGTAGTTTCGCTCACAGGTGCCAGCCTAGTTGGCATGATCGACAATTTCACGCCGGCCCCGTACGCCGCCGAACTGGAGGCCGCCGGCATTCCCGCGGAACTGCATGGCTGGCTGGGCCGGATGGGCGTCGGGTCCCTGGTGGTGAAGATGGGTATCAAGTTCGTGGAGCTCAGCCCGGAACGCACCGTGGCCACCATGCCCGTGGAGGGCAACACCCAGGTGGCCGGGATCCTGCACGGCGGAGCCCATGTGGTGCTCGCCGAGACCCTGGGGTCGTTCGCCGCGGCGATGCACGCCGGCCCGGGCCGGCACGCCCTCGGCGTCGACGTCGGCGCGACGCACCACCGGTCGATAGCCTCCGGCACCGTGACGGGAACGTGCACGGCCATCCACCTGGGCCGCACCCTCACCACGCACGAGATTGTCATGACGGACGAGCAGGGCCGCCGGCTCTCCACCGCCCGCATCACCAACCTGTTGCGCGACAACGCCCCCGACAACGCCCCCGACGCAGGCCAGTAGCCGCCGGGCAGGTCGGCCCGGCCCACCGGACTAGGAACGGGCGGGCAGCCGGTAGCGCAGCTCTACCACGCCCCGGCCCATCGTGCGGGATTCCAGGAGCTCCAGCGGCGCCGTCGGACCGGCGAGGGGCAGCAGCGGTTTGCCCCGGCCCAGGACCACCGGGATGACGGAGAGAATCAGCTCGCCCAGGAGCCCGGCGTCGGCGAACTGTGCGGCGAGCACTCCCCCGCCCACCACCCAGACGTTCCGGCCCTTTGCGGCGGAGCTGAGGTCGTCGGCGAATTCGGTGACGGGACCCCGCACGAAGGTGATGTCCGCCCCGGGCACGGGCCCGAGTTCGTGGTGGGTGAAGACCCAGCACGGGATGCCTGGGTACGGCCAGCCCTCGGACAGGTGGTCCAGCAGCCACGCGTAGGTCCCGCCGCCCATGACGACGCACCCGACGCCGGCGAGGAACGAATCGTAGCTCTCGGCGCCCCCGTCGAACCCGTCGAACTGCAGCAGCCAGTCGAGGCCGTCCGCATCCGTGGCGATGTAACCGTCCAGGGACGCCGCGACAAAGTACTGGAAGTCAGCCATGGGCCCAGCCTAGCCAAGGGCCCGCCGGGTTCCCAGCCCCGCGGGGGCCCGGACCCCGCCGCTACTTCGAGCCGCTACTTGGAGAAGTAGGGAATGATCAGGTACAGCCCGGCCAGGACGGCGAGGCCGCAGAGGCCGAAGCAGGCGTAGGACAGCGGCCGGACCCAGCCGGGCTGCTCGGTCCTGCTGTCGCCGGCGATGGCCGTGAGCCGCACCCCGAGTGAGTACAAAACGGTGATGAGCACCGCGGCGACGAGGGTCGCGCCGGCCACCTGGAAGAGTTCAAGCCATTTCATTTACTTACGGCCACCTTTGGACTTGTTGCCGCGGCTGACCGCTGCTGCCTTCTTCTTCGCGAACCGGATGGCCTGGCCGGCCTCTTCGACCTCGACGGCGTTGTGGCTGCCGACGTGGGACTTCCGGGAGGCGACGAACATGTAGACCACCGCGGCCGTGCCGGCGACGGCGGCGATGACGAACCCGACCGTTCCGGTGTGCACGAGCAGGGCGGTGAGGGCGCCGACGATGCCGGCTGCGGGGAGGGTGAAGAGCCAGCCGATGACGATCTTGCCGGCGGTGCCCCAGCGCACGGTGGTGCCGCGGCGGCCCATGCCGGAGCCGATGACGGAACCGGAGGCCACGTGCGTGGTGGAGAGCGCGAAGCCCAGGTGCGAGGAGGCCAGGATGGCGGCGGCGGTGCTGGTCTCGGCGGCGAAGCCCTGGGCGGGCTTGACCTCGGTCAGGCCCGAGCCCATGGTGCGGATGATCCGCCAGCCGCCGGAATAGGTGCCGATGGCGATGGCGAGGGCGCAGGCAGCGATGACCCAGAGCTGGGGTCCGGTGCCCGGTGCCTGGCTGCCGGCGGCGATGAGGACCAGGGTGATGATGCCCATGGTCTTCTGGGCGTCGTTGGTGCCGTGGGCGAGGGCCACCAGGCTGGAGGTGAAGATCTGGCCGGTGCGGAAGCCGCCGCGCTTCTGGGTCAGCTTGCTCCCGGTCTCGGGATCGTGCCGTGCGGTCAGGGCGTAGGCCAGCCGGGTGCAGATGTAGGCGACGATCGCGGCGATCACCGGCGCGAACACGGCGGGCAGGAGCACCTTTTGCAGGACGGAGGTGAAGTTCACCGAGTGCAGCCCGATGCCGGCAATCGCCGCGCCGATGAGGCCGCCGAACAGCGCGTGCGAGGAGCTCGAGGGCAGGCCCTTGAGCCAGGTGATCATGTTCCAGAGGATCGCGCCCATGAGGCCGGCGAAGATGATGTCCGGGGTGATCTGGATGCCGTCCGAGCCCTCACGGATGATGCCGCCGGAGACGGTCTTGGCCACCTCGGTGGACAGGAACGCGCCCACGAGGTTCAGGACCGCGGCGAGTGCGACGGCGGTGCGGGGCTTGATGGCACCGGTGGCGATGGGCGTGGCCATCGCATTGGCGGTGTCATGGAACCCGTTTGTGAAGTCGAAGAACAGCGCCAGTGCTATGACTAGCGCCACCATTACGGTGATTTCCACCTGTTGCCCAATCTGCAGAGTCGACGGTCAGCAGTTTCATTCCCCGTGGCGGCCTTGTCATTCACTGTTCACCCGCCGGTTGGCAGGTGCCACTTGCGCGGTTCACCAAAGCTGTCCTGAAACCCTATAGATCGTACGTGCCAACGGGGGCACGGCAAAACAGCGGGAAAGCCTGCCCCGGTACCTGGCGGCAGCCGAAGCGGCGCCGCCCGCTCAGGGGCGCGGGAGGTCTTCGCTCGTCCCGGCGTCGAGGGCGACGGCGATCCTGGCTTCCAGGGCCGCCGTCGTCGCGTCCGGAAGCACGATCAGCCCGTCCAGTTCCCTCCGCGCCCGCTTGTACGCCGTCTGCCGTTCGGCCGGGGTGGACCCGGCGTCGGAGGCGATCCGGAGCAGTTTCCGGGCGGTGGCGAGCCGGTCGCGTTCGGGGCCGGTGAACTTGCTGTCGCGGATCCGCCGGGCCTCGCGTTCGGCGACGTCGAAGGCCACCTCGAAGGCGTTGACGGCGTTCCGGTACTCGGCGAGCCGGGCGGCGGACAGCTGCTCCGTTCCTGCCGGGCGAAGTCCGTCAGCGTCCCGCTTGGCGCGCAGGAACGCCACCGTGAGGGGTTCCCTAACGTCGGTCATGGCCGGGAAGTCGATGAGTTTGCCGACGTCAAGCTCGTAGTCCAGCCAGCGGCGGTTGACGGCGTCATGGGCGTCCAGGACCTGTTGCACCTCCGCCCGGCTGCTCTGTTCCGCCTCGGCCTGCCGGTTCTTCAGCTGGTACAGCTCCACCCGGCGCCGGTGCCGCCGTTCGGTGGCCTTCCGCCAGGCGCCGGCCCAGCTGCCGCCCAGGGCGCTGAGTGGGAACACCAGCCACCAGTAATGGCCCACGAAGGTCAGTATCGAATCCACCGCCCCATCCTCGCACCGGCCCGGACACGGGAAAAGCCCCCTCCGTGGAGGGGGCTTCCCGTCGGCAGGACCGCTCAGTCGCCGTGCTTGACCTTGTGGACCCGTGTCACGACGGTGGGACACGGTACATTCAGGAGCACCGCGTGTGCGGTCGAGCCGAGCACCAGCCGGGAGAAGCCGCCGCGTCCGCGGCTTCCGATCACCAGCAGGCGCGCCTCCCCCGCCAGGTCCGAGAGGGCCTTCGCGGGGTCGGTGTCTGTTTCCAGGCGCTGATGGACCACCAGGTCCGGGTACTTGTCGTGCAGCCCGGCGACGGATTCGGCCAGCACCACCCGGTCCTCCTCGACGATCGTCTCGGCCAGTCCGCTCTCGGGCAGTTGCCGTTCCACCCAGCGGGCCGGGTTCCGGAACGCGAGGACCGCGGTCAGTTCGTCGCCGCCGCGGTCCGCCTCGGCGGCGGCGTAGGCCACGGCCTGCAGGGATTCCTCGGAGCCGTCGACGCCGACCACCACGCCCCGGTTGCCGGTGCCGCGCTGGGTGGGGATGACCGCCACCGGGCATTCGGAGGCGGACGCCACCTGCAGCGCGCGGTCCGTCATGGGGCCGCCGTCGAGCCAGTGCTTGTCGTGGCCGCCCACCACCACGAGGGCGGCAGACTGGGACGCCTCGCGCAGCGCCGCGCCCGGGCTGCCGTGCCGCAGTTCGGTGTCGACCGTGACGTCCGGGGCCTGCTTGGCGGCGGCGGCCTTGGCCTTCTCCAGCAGCTCCATCCCGGACTGGCGGATCAGCTCGTGGTACTGGAAGTCCGGGGACATCCAGCGGTCGTCCACGGCGTGGACGCAGAGGACCGGGGCGTTGTCCGCGGCGGCCCGTTCCAGCGCCCAGGCCAGCGCGGCTTCGCTGCCCGCGGACCCGTTGACGCCGACGACGATTGGTTTACTCATGCTGATCGCTCTTTTCCGTCGTAGGCCAGGCTGGCCGCCCCGCCGCGGCGGTCCCGGCAGCGCACCCTTCTGTGACCGCTGCGCCCGGACGCCGCACGAGCCGCTGCCGTGGCCGCTGCTGTCTGGCATGACGCGCCGGCCGCCCCTGGGAGCCGCCGACACCTCAGTGTGGCCCGGGTCCGCGGGGCGGGTTAGGGCCTTAAGCCCCGCACCTTTTCGGGGCAGGCACGCCGCTGCGGCAGGGGCTAAAAGCCGCTGGGCTCGGTCTCGAATTCGGGTTCGCGCGGCGGTCCCTCGTGGTGGACCGGCCGGACGGCGGAGGTCTCCTCGAGCCAGATCAGGGCGTCGTAGCGGTCCCCCATCCGTGTGGGCACGTAATTGCCGCGCTCGCGCTCCGGGTTGTAGACGACGCCGATCGCCCGGTGCCCCAGCCAGGTGCCCAGCCACGGGCCGGTGCGGTCCTCGCCGAAGTCCAGCACCGCGGGCACACCCAGCGCCTCGTGCAGGAACGCCTCGTGGCTGTCCGGCCGGGCGACCGGGACTTCCAGGATCCGTTCCGGGGTCCCCCAGGCCCCGGCGGCCAGCACGGTGCCGCGGTGGCCGGCGAAGCCCACCAGCGCCACCCCGTCGGCGGCGTGCCGCTCCCGCAGCAGTTGCCCCACATTGACCAGCCCGTCCACCGCCATGTCCGTGGCCCGCGCGTCGCCCACGTGCGTGTTGTGGGCCCAGACGATGCCGCGGGACTCTGGCCCCAGGTGGTGGCTCAGCCGGTCGATGCTGTCCGCCATGTGATGGTCCCGGACATTCCAGGACTGCCGGTCGCCGCGGACCATGATCCGGTAGTAGTGCTCGGCGTTGGCGGCGACCTCCGCGTTCTGGACGGCATCGAACGCGTCGTCGTCCTCGTGCTCCGCGGCGTCGAAGGCCCGGGCGCGGATCTCCCGGAGAAGGGCGACAACGTCGGCCTCGCAGGACTGCGGGACCAGGCGTGTGCTCCACGCGTACTGGTGCGGGTCCTCGTGGTGGGGCAGGAAGCACTGCCAGGCGCGCATCGCCGCGGGGACGGCGTCGGGCTGGTGGGCCTGGAGCCAGGCGATGATCTCCCGCAGCGAGTCCCAGAGCGAGTACACGTCCAAGCCGTAGAAGCCCACGCGCCGGGACAACGGCCGGTGCAGGTTCCAGGTCCGCAGCCAGTCCAGGAACGCCGCCACCTCCTCGTTCGCCCACATCCAGGTGGGCCAGCGCTGGAACCCCGCCAGCAGCGAATGCACGCCCTGTTCCGCCCCCGTGATGCCGCGCACCCACTGGTTGATCCGCCAACAGTCCGGCCAGTCCCCCTCCACCCCGATCCAGGTGTAGCCCTGCTCCTCGATCAGCCGGCGGCTCAACGTGGCCCGCCAGGTATAGAAGTCGTGGGTGCCGTGGGAGGCCTCCCCGATGGCGGTGAACCGGCAGCCGGCCGCGCGGCGGACGACGGCGTCGAGGTCCCGGTCGCTGCGCAGCGGCCGGGCCAGGGCGTGGATCTCGCTCAGCACCGCGGAGCGGGTGACCTGCGCGCTCACCGCGGGTTCCCCAGGTCGACCCGTTCCAGGTACTCCGGCACCCGGGCCCGCCAGCCCAACTCCCGTTTGATCCGCAGCCGCAAGGCGTCCGCGGCGTCCGGCTCGCCATGGGTGACATACGCGATGCGCGGGGCACGCGGCGCGGCCTTCATCCAGGCGATCAGCCCGTCGGTGTCCGCGTGGGCGGAGAGGTTCTCCATCTGGATGACCTCGGCCCGGATGGTCAGGTCCTCGCCGTAGACCCGCACGTTGCGCTCGCCGGCGGCGAGCGCCGCTCCCCGCGTCCCGCCGGCCTGGTAGCCGCTGAGGACGACGGCGTTCCTCGGGTCCGTTCCGTAGGCCGCGAGGTGGTGCAGCACCCGGCCGCCGGTGAGCATGCCGCTGGCGGAGATGATGATCATCGGTCCGCCGCGCAGGTTCAGCAGCTTCGAGTCGTCCACGCTGCGGGTAAAGGTGGCTACGGTGTACATGCCCCGGTACTCCTCGGGCCGGAGCCGGTGTTCCTCCGGGTGGCGCTGGTACATGTCCGAGGCGTCGATGGCCATGGGGCTGTTGAGATAGATGGGGATGTCCGGGATGGCATTCTTCCGCCGCAGCCTGGAGAGGTACAGCATCAGGGTCTCGGCGCGGCCGACGGCGAACGCGGCGAACAGGACCACTCCCCCGCGTTTGGCCACCCGCCGGACGATCTCCCCCAGCTGCTCTTCCGGGTCCGCCTCCGCGTGCTTCCGGTTCCCGTAGGTGGACTCGGTGACCAGGACGTCCGCCTCTCCCAGCGGCCGGGGCGGGTACATGAACGGATCATCGCTCCGGCCGAGGTCCCCGGTGAAATGGACCGTCTGCGAGCCGAACCGCACGTGCACTTGGGCGGCGCCGAGGATGTGGCCGGCCGGGACGAAGGTCAGTTCCATGCCGCCGCCGAGGTCCAGCGGGTCATCGAACTCCCTGACCTTGAAGCTGTTCAGCGACCGGACCGCGTCGGCCGCCGTGTAGAGCGGGAGGGCCGGTGAATGGCTGGCCGAGCCGCGGTGCGTGGCGTACTTGGCCTCCTCCTCCTGGAGGTATCCGCTGTCCGGCAGGATCAGCTTGCACAGTTCCGCGGTGCCGTCGGTGGCGTAGACGGGACCCTTGAAGCCGTCCCGGACCAAGGCCGGGACATAGCCCGTGTGGTCCAGGTGGGCATGGGTGAGGACGACGGCGTCGATGGAGTGCGGCGGTACGGGAAACGGGGCCCGGTTGCGTTCCCGGCTGCGTTTGTAGCCCTGGAACAGCCCGCAGTCCACCAGGACGCGGCGGCCGCCGGATTCGAGCAGGTACCGGGAACCGGTCACGGTGTCTGTCGCACCGAGGAACCGCAGGGAAGGCCGGTCGTGTGTCATGGTGCGTTCCGTTCCCGAGTCCGTCACCCCCACCTTCCGCGCAATCGCCCACGCTCCCTAGGGCCGAAAGTCACGGCGCCGCGGCGCCCCTCGCCACCGTGCGGACAGCCCGCCGGGACCACCCACTGGCATCGCAAATCGGGCACGGCCGTCTCCGGGACCCGATACCGGGCAGTAGGCTTTTTTGGGGTGGCCGACTTGTCCCGCAGCCGCCGCAAACCACTGCCCCGGACCCGTCAGCGGCCGGACCCCCTCCCCACGGCAAGGACCAGGCATGAAGCAGAAATCTCTTCCGGAACCACAGGTGCCGGGCCTCCCGTGGGCGGACCGGCCCTGGACCGCCCACTACAGCGACGGCGTTCCGGCCAACCTGGTGCTGCCCGCCGGGTCACTGGTGGACATGATGGAGGAGTCCGTCCGGCGCTACGGCAGCCGGACGGCGCTGGAGTTCTTCGGGGCGCGGACCAGCTACC
The DNA here is from genome assembly GCF_044628475.1 of Arthrobacter sp. BPSS-3. Classification (NCBI taxonomy): domain Bacteria; kingdom Bacillati; phylum Actinomycetota; class Actinomycetes; order Micrococcales; family Micrococcaceae; genus Arthrobacter; species Arthrobacter sp. BPSS-3. The sequence goes on along the minus strand of NZ_JBIMMV010000003.1, from coordinate 313,936 downwards.
GGGAGCTCGGCGCCCAGGTCAACCGTGTGGCCGCCGGATTGCAGAAGCTGGGGGTGTCCGCCGGGGACCGGGTGGCCCTGGTCCTGCCCAACTGCCCGCAGCACGTCATTGCTTTCTACGCGGTGCTGCGCCTGGGCGCCGTCGTCGTCGAACACAACCCCCTGTACACGGACCGCGAGCTGCGCCATCAGTTCGAGGACCACGGCGCCACCGTCGCGATCGTCTGGGACAAGGCCGTGGACCGGGTGCTGCGGCTGCCGGCTGACATCGGCGTCCGCACCGTGGTGTCGGTCGAGCGCACCGTGGTGTCGGTCGAGCTGATCCCGGCCATGCCGCTGGGCAAACGGCTGGCGCTGCGGCTTCCACTGCCCTCCGCACGGAAGGCACGCGCCGCCCTGGCCGCCGGGAAGCCCGCGCGCGGAACCCGGGCCGCCGTCGTTCAACGGCAGGTGCTGCCATGGCGCCGGCTGCTGGACGCCGGGCGGCTCAAGCGGCGCCACCAGCGGCCCGCGCCCGGGGACCTGGCGGTCCTGCAATACACCAGCGGCACCACCGGCGCACCGAAGGGTGCCATGCTCACGCACGCGAACCTGCAGGCCAACGCCGCGCAGGGCCGCGCCTGGGTACCCGGCCTCCAGGACGGCAAGGAAACCGTCTACGCCGTCCTGCCGATGTTCCATGCCTACGGGCTCACGCTCTGCATGACCTTTTCGCTGAGCATCGGGGCGCGGCTGGTGCTCTTCCCGAAGTTCGACGCCGGCCTGGTCCTGAAGGCGCACCGGCGCTCGCCGGCGACGTTCCTGCCCGCCGTCCCGCCGATCTATGACCGGCTCGCCGCGGAGGCCGAGCGCCGGGGCGTGAGTCTGCGCGGCATCCGGTACTCCATCTCCGGGGCCATGAACCTCCCGGTGGCCACGGTGGAGACCTGGGAAAAGGCCACCGGCGGGTACCTGATCGAAGGCTACGGCCTGACCGAGACCTCGCCGATCTCCGTGGGCAACCCCTTCGGCCCGAGCCGCAAGCCCGGCACCGTGGGGGTCCCCTTCCCGCTCACCGACATCCGCGTGGTCGATCCCCGGAACGTCCTCGTCAACCGGGCGCCCGGCGAACAAGGCGAACTGCTGATCCGCGGCCCGCAGGTCTTCGCCGGCTACTGGAACCGCCCGCAGGACACCGAGGAGGCCCTGCTGGAGGGCGGCTGGTTCCGGACCGGTGACATCGTCTCCGTCGACAAGGACCACTTCGTGACCATCAGGGACCGGATCAAGGAACTGATCATCACCGGCGGCTTCAACGTCTCGCCCACCGAGGTCGAGGACGTCCTGGCCAGGTTCCCCGGCGTCGCGGAGGTCTCCGTGGTGGGCGTCCCCCGGCCCGGCGGCGGCGAGGACGTGGTGGCCGCCGTCGTGCCCGACGCCGGCGGCACCGTGGACCCCGGAGCCCTGCGGGACTTCGCGCGGGAACACCTGGCCGCGTACAAGGTGCCGCGGCAGGTGGTGGTCATGGAGCGGCTCCCGCGCTCGCTGATCGGCAAGGTCCTGCGCCGGGAGATCCAGGCAACGCTCGCCGAACGCGCGGCCGAATAGGCCGCCCCCGCCGATTCCCCGCGGCGCTCCGGTCCGGCTGGGAGTCGTGTCTCACGTAGGCGGGTAGGGTGCGTAGAGGAGTTGTGCCCGCCGCCGGGCTAACGGCGGCGTCTGCAGAAGGGAAGTTGTCGTGGCTCGCAAGACACCTGAGGTACAGGAACCGAACGAAAAGGACCTGGAGGTCGGCGACCGGCCCAAGCACTGGGCGGCCGGAGTTCCCGGCGTCTACCACTCCATGGAGCCGGCGATCAAGCAGATGGGTCCCAACCGGACCCGCAAAACGGTCCTCAAGATGAACCAGAAGGACGGCTTCGACTGCCCCAGCTGCGCCTGGCCGGACCCGCACCACCGCAAGGCGTTCGAGTTCTGCGAGAACGGCGCCAAGGCCGTCACCTGGGAGGCGACGCCGCTGGTGATTCCGTCGTCGTTCTGGTCCGAGCACTCGGTCAGCGAACTGCGCGACCGGTCCGACTACTGGCTCGGCATGCAGGGCCGCCTCACCGAACCGGTGTTCAAGGCCGCCGGCGAAGACCACTACAGCCCCGTCTCCTGGGATGAGGCAATCCGGATCGTCACGGACAAGCTCCACGGCCTGGGTTCCCCGGACGAGGCGGCCTTCTACACCAGCGGTCGCACCTCCAACGAGGCGGCCTTCCTCTACCAGCTGCTGGTGCGCGGCTACGGCACCAACAACCTGCCGGACTGCTCCAACATGTGCCACGAGTCCTCCGGCTGGGCGATGGGCCAGACCATCGGCATCGGCAAGGCGACCGTGAACTTCGACGACTACGCCGACGCGGACCTGATCATCATCATGGGCCAGAACCCGGGCACCAACCACCCGCGCATGCTGACCGAGCTGGAGAACTGCAAGCACAACGGCGGTGAGATCGTGGCCGTGAACCCGCTCCCCGAGGCCGGGCTGCACCGCTACAAGAACCCGCAGAAGGTCCGCGGCGTGATCGGCCACGGGACCTCCATCGCGGACCAGTTCATGCACATCCGGATCGGCGGGGACATGGCCCTGCTGCAGGCCGTTTCCAAGCGCGTCCTCGACGCCGAGACCCGCAACCCCGGGACGGTCCTGGACCACGCGTTCCTGGCCGAGCACTGCGAGGGCCTGGACGAACTGAAGGAACACCTTGCGCAGCTGGACGAGCGGGAGGTCCTGGAGGCCACCGGGCTGCGTTCCGAGGAGATCGACGAGCTGGCCGCCCGGTACCTGAAGGCGGACAAGGTCATCATCACCTGGGCCATGGGCGTCACGCAGCAGAAGAAGGGCGTGGCCACCATCAAGGAGATCATCAACCTCCTGCTGCTGCGCGGCAACATGGGCAAACCCGGGGCCGGCGCCTCCCCGATCCGCGGCCACAGCAACGTCCAGGGTGACCGGACCATGGGCATCTGGGAGCAGATGCCGCAGTCCTTCATGGAGGCGCTCGGCAAGGAGTTCGACTTCGAGCCGCCGCGCGAACACGGCGTGGACGCCGTCGAAACCATCAACAAGATGCGCGAAGGCGGGATCAAGTTCTTCATGGCGATGGGCGGCAACTTCGTCGCCGCCGTCTCGGACACCAACGCCGCGGAGGCCGCCATGGCCGGCACGGAGATGACCGTGCAGGTCTCCACCAAACTCAACCGCTCGCACGTGGTGACCGGCGCCGAGGCGCTGATCCTGCCCACGATGGGCCGGACCGAGATCGACATCCAGGAATCCGGCGAGCAGTTCGTCTCCGTGGAGGACACCGTCTGCGCCGTGCACCCCTCGTGGGGCAGCGTGGAACCGGTCTCCCACCACCTGCTCTCCGAACCCGCGATCCTCAGCCGCCTGGGCAAGGCCCTGGTGGGCGACAGGATCGCGGCGGACTGGGACGGCTTCGAGAAGAACTACGACCTGATCCGCGACCACATCTCCCGGGTGGTGGGCGGCTGCCAGGACTACAACGAGCGGATCCGCCAGGAAGGCGGCTTCATGCTCGAGAACGGTCCCCGCGATTCGCGCACCTTCGCCACGCCCACGGGCAAGGCCGTGCTGACGGTGAACTACCTCGAACACGTCGAACGCCCCGAGGGCACGCTGATCCTGCAGACCATGCGCTCCCACGACCAGTTCAACACCACCATCTACGGGCACAACGACCGGTACCGCGGCATCAAGAAGGGCCGCCACGTGGTGTTCGTCAACCCGGACGACATCGCCGAGCTGGGGCTCGCGGACGGTCTTTATGTGGACATTCACGGCGTGCACGACGACGGCGAGGAGCGCGTGCTGCGCAAGTTCCGCGTGGTCTCGTACCCGACGTCGCGCGGCTGCGCCGCAGCGTACTACCCGGAGGCCAATGTCCTGGTGCCGCTGAACCACACCGCGGAGGGCAGCAACACGCCCATCTCGAAGGCCGTCATCGTGCGGCTCGAAGCCAGCGCGGACCAGCAGCCGGACGGCCCGGGACGCCTGCACGCCGCCCCCGGCGCGACGGTGTCCGCCTAGCATCTCTCCGGAAAAGCCGGCAGGCCGCGTCCCCTCGGGGATGCGGCCTGCCGGCTGTTGCCTGTGCGTTTTGTGCGGGCTACTGGGCCCGTTTGGTCCAGCCCTTCTCGTCCGGGCCGCCCTCTTCGCCGTGCTCGCACAGCTCGATCACCTTGTCCGCGGCGGCCGTGACGGCCTCGTCGACGCTCTTGCGCCCGTGGGTGGACGCCGTTCCGGCGGCGAAGCCGACGATGAAGGCGCTGACGGCGTCGGCGTGCGGACCCACGGCCTTGACCGATTCGTCGGCGAGCTGCACGAGCTTCTCGTGGTCCACCTCCAGGTCGAGGATCTGCAGGGCCTGGATCAGGCGCGCGCTCCAGTGCCGCAGTGAGCTGTCTTCATCCCGGGGCAAAGTCATGTACTACTCCTCTTCGTCGGTGCTGCATCGGTGCGTCCGTCGCGCGGTGTCCCTCAAGGGGTAGCACCGATCCGGGCGCAAATGAAACGCGACACAGCCCCCGGGCGGGAATGGATGTGCCCCGCGCGGCCGGGCGTAAGCTCATGCCATGGCGAGATTCTTCGATGTCCACCCAGACAACCCGCAGCCGCGTTCCATCACCCAGGTGGTGGAGCTGCTCAAGTCCGGGGGCCTGATCGCCTACCCGACGGACTCCTGCTACGCCCTCGGCGCGCAGCTGGGCAACCGGGAGGCGCTGGACCGGATCCGGGCCATCCGGCACCTGAACGACAAGCACCACTTCACCCTGGTCTGCAAGGACTTCGCGCAGCTGGGTCAATTCGTCCAGATCGACAACGACGTCTTCCGGAGCATCAAGGCGGTGACCCCCGGCAGCTACACCTTCATCCTGCCGGCCACCAAGGAGGTCCCGAAGCGGCTGCTGCACCCGAAGAAGAAAACCGTGGGGGTGCGCATCCCGGACCACACCGTGGTCCAGGCCATCCTGGCGGAGCTGGGCGAACCGCTGCTCTCCAGCACGCTGCTGCTGCCGGACGAGGAGGAGCCGCTGACCCAGGGCTGGGAAATCAAGGAGCGGCTGGACCACGTGGTCGACGCCGTCATCGACTCGGGCGAGTGCGGCGCGGAACCGACCACCGTGATCGACTTCTCCGGCGGCGCCGCCGAGGTGGTCCGCCGCGGCATGGGCGACCCGTCCCGCTTCGAGTAGCCGCACGGGTTCACAGGGTTAGACCCCGGCCCGGCTAGGATCGGGGCATGGCCCGGCTTACCGCACCCGACACCGCTTATCACGCCTCCTGGCTGGAGGCCTTTGCCGAGTTCGACGGCGCGCACCAGGACGGCGGCGGGATAGAGCATCGGCCCGACGCGGACCTGGCGGGATCCGCCGCGTTCGCCGACTTTGTTGACACTCTGCGCCGGGACGCACGACCGGAGACGCCCCGGAAACCCGGCTACGTGCCCTGCACATATCTCTGGATTGTCGAGGGCGATGAATTCGTCGGTTCACTCGCGGTACGCCACCACCTGAACGAGTTCCTCCTCAACGAGGTGGGGCACATCGGCTACAGCGTCCGCCCGTCGGCGCGGCGCCGCGGTCACGCCGCCGGAGCCCTGGCGGAGGCGCTGCCGATCGCCCGCGGCCTGGGAATCGATCGGGCACTCCTGACCTGCGACGAGGACAACGCGGGCTCCCGCGCCACCATCGAAAAGAACGGCGGCGTCTACGAGGACACCCGGAACGGCAAGCGCCGCTACTGGATCGGGACGGCCTAGCCCTTCGCCTGTTCGGCGGTGACGTCGCCGTCGCGTCCGTCGGCCCCGAGGGGACTGCGTCGGCCCAGCAACAGCACCAGGGCGGCGACGAGGATCACCGCCACTCCGCCGGCACCCGCAACGACGCCGGGCGAGCTCCACGGTGAGGGCCCGGCACTGTTCCCCACCGCGTTCCCAACTCCTGTCCCGTTCCCTAGCCCGGGGCCGGCCGGGCCCGCGGGAGCAGAGGCCGATACTACTACCGAAGGGTTTCCCCCGGTCCAGTGTCCGCCCCCGGGTTTACACTTAGATTCGAACATATATTCGAACTAAGGTGTGTTGTGGGCGCAATTATCGGACCCCGCGTGATAGACGCGGGCACTTCCCTCCTCTCCGTGCTGATCTCGCCGGTCCCGGTGGCGGCCGGCTATCCCTCGCCCGCGCAGGACTACTTCGACGGCCGCATCGACCTGAACGAACACCTGATCAAGGACATCACCAGCACCTACGTGGTCCGGGTCTCCGGGGACTCCATGGAGGGCGCCGGGATCAGCGACGGAGACGAACTGATCGTCAACCGGGCGCTGACCCCCGTGGACGGATCCGTCGTCGTCGCGGTCCTGGACGGCGAGCTGACCATCAAGCGGCTACGGATTACCCGCGACGGGGTGGTGCTGCAGGCCGAGAACCCGGCCTACCCGGACATCAGGGTTCCGTCCCTGTCCGAACTCGTGGTCTGGGGCGTCGCCACGCGCTGCCTCCACGTGGTTTAGGGCGCCGTCATGGCCAGGCCCGCCCCGATGCGCCAGCTGCCCCAGATCGCCCATGTGGACGTCAACTGCTTCTACGCCTCCGCCGAGCGCGCCTTCAACCCCGCCCTGGAGGGCCGTCCCGTCGTCGTGCTGTCCAACAACGATGGCTGTGCCGTCACGCGGTCACCCGAGGCGAAGCGGCTTGGGATTCCCCTCGGCGAGCCGTGGTTCAAGCTCGCCCCACGGGCCAGCGAGTGGGGACTGGTGGCGCTGTCCAGCAACTACGAACTCTACGGCGACATCAGCGCCCGGGTGATGGAACTGCTGGGCCGCTTCTCCGCCTGGCTGGAGGTGTACAGCATCGACGAGGCATTCCTGGGGGTGAAGGGCACCCCTGCGGAACTGCTGGCGCTGGGCGGACAGATGAAGACGGCGGTGCGACGCAACGTCGGCGTGCCCGTCTGCGTCGGCATCGCCCCCACCAAGACGCTGGCGAAGCTGGCCAACAAGTGGGCCAAGAACAATCCCGCCTTCGACGGCATCTGCCACTGGGAATCCGTGCCCGCCGCCGCCCGCGAGCGCCTGATGCGGAGCCTGTCGGTGATCGAAATCTGGGGCGTCGCCACCCGGCTGACCAAGCGGCTCAACGCCCTCGGCATCCACTCGATTCTGGACCTGGCCCGCGCGGACCCGGTGATGATCCGCGACCGGTTCTCCGTGGTCATGATGCGCACCGTCCTGGAACTGCAGGGCACCCCATGCATCCCGTTGGAAGAGGAACGCATCGGACGGGACCAACTGATCTTCTCCCGTTCGTTCTCCACCCCGCTGACCTCGGCCGCCGGGTTCCGGCAGGTCCTGAGCGTCTACGGGCAACAGGCCTCCGCCCGGCTAGCCCGGCACGGACTCCAGGCGAAGCTCCTCACCGCCTTCGCGGGCACCTCGCACTTCAACGCCCGGGACGTCTCGTTCCCCACGGTCAGTGTGGTCCTGCCGATGCCGACGGCGGATCCGGTGATCCTGACGCGGGCGGCGCATGCGCTGTTGCCCCGCATCGTGGACGGCGTGAAGTACGCGAAGGCCGGCATCATGGTCACCGACCTTCGGCCCACCGGGAACCAGGCACCGCTGTCCCCGTTCGAGAACCCGCACGAGGAACGCCACATCGGGAGCCTGGTGGAGGACATCACGCGCCGCTACGGCCGCGGCTCCATCGGACTGGGCTTCGGCGGCATACGGGGCGGACCGGACTGGAGCATGAGGCGGGACATGCTCTCCCCCCGCTACACCACCCACTGGGACGAACTCCCCCTGGTCAAGGCCGCATGACCACACCGGCCTATCAGCTAAGCTCCCGGCATGCCTTCTTCACTGTTTGAAACGGCCGTCCGGGACGGCGTCGTCCTGAAACCCCTGGAGCCGTGGCACGCCCCGGCCTTCGCCGAGCACATGGACCGGGCCCGGGACCACATCCGCCCCTGGGTGGGACCGGCTTTCGTCACCGACACCGTCGAGGGCGCCCGGGCCACCCTGCAGCGCTACGCCACGGCCACCGCCCGCGACGGCGCCCGCATCTACGGCCTCTGGGACGGGGACAGCATCATTGGCGGCGTCATGTTCGTGGCCTTCGACGCCGGCTGGGGCATCTGCGAGGTCGGCTGCTGGCTGGAACCCGGCGCGGTGGGCCGCGGACTCGTCACCCGCTCGGTCGCCCTGCTGATGGAATGGGCCTTCGAGGAACGCGGCGTCTCCCGGGTGGAGTGGCGGTGCCGGACCGACAACCTGCGCAGCGTCGCCATCGCCCGGCGGCTCGGCATGCGTTCGGAGGGCGTGCTCCGCAGCAGCTGGGTGTTCGACGGGTCCCGCTACGACAAGGAAGTCTTCTCGATCCTTCGCGGCGAGTGGGAGGCCACCCGCTCGGGGTCACGCTAGGACCGAGGCCGTCTCGGCGGCGGCCCCGGCCCCCCTCACCGCAATACCCGCCAAAATGCCCGGCGCCATCCGCACCGATGCGGAGCAGAATTAAGGCGGGTTGCTTAGGTCAACTGATTCGCCGGAGGTGGGTCATGGTCACCGGAAGAAAATGTGGCGTCGTCGCTGCGCTCGCGGCCCTGGTGCTGGGTGTGGCCGGCTGCGGCTCGGGAGGCGGCACGGCTCCCCCGTCCGGCACCTCCGCGAGCGCCGCCATGCCGATGGACACCGCCGGCACCTCGACGAGCACAGCCGCCTCAACAAGCACGGGCGCGTCCGCCACCACTGCCTCTTCCGGCGCGTCGACGTCACCGTCCGCCGGGGCCGCCATAACCATCAAGAACTTCGCCTACGGCCCGACCCTTGAGGTGGCGGCGGGCAGCACCGTCACGGTCACAAACACGGACAGCGCCGCGCACACCGTCACCGCCGATCAGGGCGGCGCCTTCGACGTCACGGTCAAGGGCAGCGGCGGCACGGCCACCTTCACCGCGCCGGGGACGCCCGGCACCTACACCTATCACTGCACCTTCCACCCCAACATGCACGGAACGCTGGTGGTCAAATGAGCGCCACCGCACACCGGGGCGTTGCCGGCCACCGGAGCCGGGGCCTTGCCCTGCGGCTGCTGACGGCCGGCTGCCTGGCCGTCGACGCCGGGGTCCATCTTCACCTGGCGCCCGGCTACCAGGCCGGCTCGCCGCAGGGACTCGGACAGGGCACGCTCTTTGTCGTCGAGGCGGCCGCCGCCGCGCTCGCCGCCGTCGCCGTCCTTTGGCGGGGTTCCCGGGCGGCGTTTGCCTTCGCGTTCCTCGTTTCCCTGAGCGCCTTCGCCGCCGTGGTGCTCTACCGCTACGTCGATATCCCCGCGTTCGGTCCCTTCCCCGCGATGTACGACCCGGTCTGGTTCTGGGAGAAGTCGATCAGCGCCGCCGCGGAAGGCCTGGGCGCGGTTGCGGCGGCCGCGGGGTTCGTCCGGGCCGGTCGAGGACGGACGACGACGGCGGCCTGAGCCCAACGCGGTGAGCGCGACTTTAGGGTGCAGGGACCTCAGGGAGCCCACGGTGCCGGGATTTCGGGGCATTACGGCAGCGGCCCCGCAGCGGCCCGCGGCGATACCATGGCCGCATCATGACTGAACTCCGGACCGCCCCGCACCCGGCGGTGGCCGACGTTTCCGTGGCCGCCGTGGCGTACCTCGGTGCCGTCGCCGTGGTCGCCGGCCCGTCGCTTCCCGTCGGCGGGGGCGCACTGCTCGCGGTGGGCGCCGGCGCGGCGGTGCTGACCGGAGCCGGCGCAAACCTGCTGGGCCGGGCCGTCCCGTCCTGTACCCCCGCGGACCGGGTCACCCTGGCCCGGGCGGTGCTGGTGGCCTGCTGCGCCGCGCTCACCGCGTCGGGGCTGCTGACCGGCGGCCCGTCAGGGCTGCCGCTGCTCGCCGTCGGGACGGCGGCCTTCGCCCTGGACGCCGTGGACGGGCCGGTGGCGCGGAGGACCGGGACCGCCTCGGCCGACGGCGCCCGCCTCGATACCGCCACCGACGCGGCACTGACGCTGGTGCTGGCCTGCGCCGTGGCGGGCAGCCTTGGCGTCTGGGCGCTCGGATCCGGCCTTCTCTATTACGTGTTCCAGGCCGCGGGCCGGGTCCGGCCGCCGCTTCGCGCACCTTTGCCGCCGTCGGCCGCCCGGAAGGTGATCGGTGCGCTGCAGCCGGCGGCCCTGCTGTTCGCCCTGGTGCCCGGCATCCCGGGGGCCGCGGCGACCGCTGCGGTCGCGGCCGCACTCGGCCTGCTGGTGTTGTCCTTCGGGCGGGACGTCGTGGTCCTGGAGCGGCGGCGGGCGGCCGCCGGCTAGTCCTTGGCTTTGGCGCGGCTGGGCTGTACGCGCGGCGGTTCGCCCGGCATCTTGGGGAAGTCCGGCGGGAACGGCAGCTCGCCGAGGCCGGCCGCGGCGTCCCGCTCCCACCAGCCGAGCAGGCCCTCGATCGAGCCGGGGTTGGCGTGCATCCCGGCCCAGGGGTCACCGGTGGACCGCAGCCGGTCCGGCACCGTCGCCACGGTCAGGGCGGCCGGATCGGCGTCGTCGAGTTCCTCCCACGTCAGCGGGCAGGACACCGTGGCCCCCGGCAGCGCCCGCGGGCTGTAGGCCCCGGCCATAGTGCGGTCCCGGTTGGCCTGGTTGAAGTCGATGAAGACCCGTTCCCCGCGCTCCTCCTTCCACCAGGCGGTGGTTACCTGCTCGGGCATCCGGCGCTCCAGTTCACGGGCCGCGGCGATCACGGCATGCCGGACGTCCAGGAACTCGTGGTCCGGCTCGATCGGCGCGAACACGTGCAGCCCGCGGTTGCCGGAGGTCTTGATGAAGGCCTCCAGGCCGACGTCGGCGAGGACCTTCCGCAGCTCCCGGGCGGCGGGGACGGCGTCCCTGAAGGAGGTTCCCGGCTGCGGGTCCAGGTCGATGCGGAGCTGATCCGGGTTGTCCGGGTTCCCGGCCCGCGACGCCCAGGGGTGGAAAACCACGGTGTTCATCTGCACCGCCCAGACCGCGGCAGCTGCTTCGTCGATCACAAGCTGCGGGTGGGAGCGTCCGCTGGGATAAACCACCGGCACCGACCTGACGAAGTCCGGCGCCCCCTTGGGCGGATTCTTGGAGAAGAACTGTTCGCCGTCGACGTCGCCGGAGAAACGCTGCAGGGTGATGGGCCGGTCCCCGTTCGCGGCCAGGAAGGCCTCGCCGACGTCGATCATGAACCGCGCCAGGTCCAGCTTGGTCACCCCTGCGGCGGGCCAGACCAGCCGGGACGGGCTGGAAATCCGGACCTCCCGCTCGCCGTGCGGACCCGGAACCGTCACCATCGTCTCTTCCCTTGCCATGAGGGCAGGCTACCCCGCGCTCGGTCCCGGCGACACCCGCCGGGAACGCGTCGCCGCCGGTCCGGTCGCCACGGGAGCCGCGGCCCGGCGTCTGGCTCCGGCTGCCGCCGCTGGCTAGGGTGGCTTCCATGGCTGAGGCATTGGCGTCCCTGGCGGACGCATTCAAGACGGTGGGGGTCTCCCGGGCGTACGGCGAGCCGATCGACCTCGCGGGAGAGCGGGTGTTGCCCGTTGCGCTGGTGTCCTTCGGGTTCGGCGGCGGCAGCGCGCCGGCATCCGGGGAGGAACCCGGCGGGGCCGGCGGAGGCGGGGGCGGGTTTGTCCTGCCGCTGGGAGTGTATGCGGGCGGCCGCGATGGCCGGAGCGTATTCCGACCCAACCCGGTGGTCCTGATGGCCGCCGCGGTGCCCCTGGTGTGCGCCGCGGGCTGGGCGCTGAGGGCCCTGGTCCCCGGAACGCGGGCGGCAGGTGCCCGTGGTTGAGGAGGCGCTGAGCATCGACGTGGACGGCACCGCGGTGTCCGCCGTTTATGCCCGGCCCGACCACCCGGTGGCCACGCTGGTGCTGGCGCACGGGGCCGGCGCCGGGATGGACCACCCCTTCATGACCGGCTTCACCGCCGCCCTGAACGACGACGGCGTCGCCACCCTGCGCTTCAACTTCCCCTACCGGGAGGCCGGGCGGAAGTTCCCGGACCGCCCGCCAGTCGCCATCGCAACGTGGCGGGGCGCGATGGCTGCCGCACGCGAACGCTCCACCGGCGAGCCGGTCTGGGCGGCCGGGAAGTCCTTCGGCGGCCGGATGGCGTCCATGGCGGTGGCCGAGGGGATGCCGGCGGCCGGCCTTGTCTACCTCGGCTACCCGCTGCACCCGCCGGGCAAGCCGGAGAAGCTCCGGGACGAACACCTCTACGGCGTGAGCGTGCCCATGTTGTTCCTGCAGGGCACCCGGGACACCTTCGCCACCGGGAACCTGTTGGACACGGTTGCCGCCCGGATCGGGCCCTCCGCCGAGGTGCAGTGGGTCGAGGGCGGGGACCACTCCTTCGCCGTGGCCGGCAGGAAGCGCCCCGCGGACCAGATCGGCGCGGGACTGGCGGAACCGGTGGCCCGTTTCCTCCGGTCCCATGCCCCGGAAGGAACCGGGAAGTGAGCGGCGGCCACGGTCATGCCGCGCTCACCGACGCCGACGTCCCGGCCTGGTGGCAGCGGCTCGGCCTGCCCGGCCTGATCGACATCCACACGCATTTCCTCCCGGAACGGATGCTCCGCCGGGTCTGGGCCCACTTCGACGAGGCCGGCCCCCTCGTCGGCCGGCCCTGGCCGATCACCTACCGCACCGCGCAGGACCAGCGGCTCGCCACCCTCCGCGCCCTCGGCGTCCGGCGTTTCACCGCCCTGACCTATGCGCACCGGCCGGACATGGCGGCGGACCTCACCGACTTCGCCCTGGACCTCGCCGCCGCCGAGCCGGACTGCGTCCCCAGCGCAACCTTCTACCCGGAGGAGGGCGTGGTCGGACAGATGGAGCGGGCCCTCTCCCGCGGTGCCAGGGTCTTCAAGATCCATGCCCAGGTGGGCGGCTTCGACCTGCGCGAGCCCATCCTGGACCAGGCCTGGGGACTCCTGGCCGACGCCTGCATCCCCGTCGTCATCCACGTCGGCTCCGGCCCCGTCCCCCGGCACGGATTCACCGGCCCCGACAAGCTCGAAGGGGTGCTGCGCCGCCACCCGGACCTGACCGCCGTCGTCGCCCACCTCGGCGCCCCGGAGTACGCCGAGTTCCTGGACCTGGCGGACCGCTACCCCCGCGTCCACCTGGACACCACCATGGCCTTCACCGACTTCTTCGAGTCCGTGACACCGTTCCCGGCGGACCTGCTCCCCCGGCTGGCGGACCTCGGCGACAGGGTGGTGCTGGGCAGCGACTTCCCCAACATCCCCTATCCCTACGCCCACCAGCTGGAGGCGCTGGAACGGCTGCGGGACCGGGAACCGCGGCTCGACGACGCCTGGCTGCGAGCCGTGTGCTGGGACAACGGCGCCCGGCTGATCGGGGACGGCGCTGGTCCTTCAGCTGTTCCCTTATCCGCGCCGAGCCTGAATGATGGGTCCCATGACGAAACCCTATGAAGCGTCCCGCCCCATCGAGTCCGACAACCCGGAGGCGGTGACGTCCGCCGTCCGCGAGGCCACCAACGAACTCCGCGACACCCTGCAGCGCGACGGCATCGAGGTCAGTTTCCAGGACCTGGCGTTGCTGGGCCACTCGGAATCCTGGGACGACGAGGGACAGCGCTGGGTGCACGTCGCCTGGGACGGCGCCGAGGCCGGCTAGCCCCCGACACCAACCGCTGCGAAGATACCCGCTTCGACAGTACAGAAATCGCTGTAGTATTTTCGCATGCAGACACTGACCAGCACGGGCGTCCTGGCCCGGTTCGGCAAGGCGCTCGCGGACCCCACCCGGTCCTCGATCCTGCTGAGGCTCAAGGACGGGCCGGCGTTCCCGGGCGAGCTGGCCGAGTCCCTCGGCGTAAGCCGGCAGATGCTCTCCAACCACCTGGCCTGCCTGCGGGACTGCGGCCTCGTCGTCGCCGAACCGGCCGGGCGCAAGGTCCGCTACGAACTCTCGGACGCCAAGCTCGCCCACGCCCTCGGGGACCTGCTGGAGGTCATCCTCACCGTGGAGCCCATCTGCACCTGCCCGGACGAGGACTGCGCGCCGTGAGCGGGCACCACGACCACTCCCACGCCGTCGACGCCGACGGCAACCGCACCCGGCTGCTGCTGGTCTTCGGCATCACGGTCCTGGTCATGGTTGCGGAGATCACCGGCACGGTGCTCTCGGGCAGCCTGGCCCTGCTGGCCGACGCCGGACACATGTTCACGGACGCGGCCGGCCTGCTGATCGCGCTGATCGCGGCGTCCCTGGCGCTCAGGCCCGCCACCATGAAGCGGACCTGGGGTTTCAAGCGCGCCGAGATCCTGGCCGCGGCCCTGCAGGCGGGGCTTCTGCTGATCGTGGGCGCGTTCGTGATCGTCGAAGGCATCCGGCGCCTGTTCGAGCCCCCCGAGGTGGGATCCTCGCTGATGCTCTGGTTCGGCGTGATCGGCCTGGCCGGCAACGCCGTGGGCCTGCTGGTCCTGGCCGCCGGCCGGAAGCACAACTTCAACATGCGCGCCGCGTTCCTCGAGGTGCTCAATGACGCTCTGGGCTCCGTGGCGGTGATCGTCGCTGCCCTGGTGATCGCCTGGACCGGCTGGACCCGGGCCGACGCGCTGGTGTCCCTGCTGATCGGTGCGCTGATCATCCCGCGGACCCTCAAACTGCTGATGGAGACCGTGCACGTCCTGCTCGAGAGCACCCCTAAGGGCCTCGACCTGGGCCAGGTGCGGACCCACATCCTGGCGCTGCCGCACGTGATCGACGTCCACGACCTGCACGCCTCGCTGGTGGGGTCCGGCACCCCGGTCATTACCGGGCACGTCACCCTCGAGGACGAGTGCCTCACCGACGGCCACGCCGCGACCATCCTGGCCGACCTGCAGCGCTGCGTTGCCGAACACTTCGACATCTCCGTGGAGCACTCCACCTTCCAGCTCGAACCGGCGGCCCACCGGGACCAGGAGCACCTGCCCCACTAGGCGCCTACATCCGGTTCTTGACCTTCGCGGTGGCCGGGGCCGTCCACGGGTCCTCCGGCCACGGGTGCTTCGGGTAGCGTCCGCGCATCTCCGCGCGGACCTGGGCGTACGGCCCGGACCAGAACGAGGCAAGGTCGTCCGTGACCGCCAGCGGCCGCCGCGCCGGGGACAGCAGATGGAAAAGCACCGGCACCCGGCCCTCCACCAGCCGGGGCGTCCGGTCCCAGCCGAAGCACTCCTGCAGTTTGACCGCGACGACGGGCCGGCCGCCGTCGTCGTCCGCCGCGGGGTAGTCGATGCGGACCATCGAGCCGCTGGGAACCTTCAGGGATTCGGGCGCCAGCTCGGCCAAGCGGGACGCTTCGGGCCAGGGCAGCAGTCGCCGCAGCGGGTCCAGGAGGTCGACACCGGCAGTGCGGCCGCCCGCGGCCAGCGCCTCGAGTTCGGGCGCCAGCCAGTCCTCCAGCCGGGCCAACAGGGCCTCCTCCGAAACGTCCGGCCACGGCGCGCCGAGCTCCCGGTGGAGCAGGGCCAACCGGCGGCGGAGCGCGTCGGCGGCCGGTGACCAGCCGATGGCGCCCAGCCCCGCCCCGGCGAGGGCGCGGCCCACGGCCGCGCGGCCCGTTTCCGGCGTCGGACGCACCGGGGTGGAGGACAGCACGATCGCACCCAGCCGGCGTTCCTGGCGGGCGGTTACCCGGCCGCCGTCGAAGGCCGCGACCACCGTGTCGGTGAGCAGGTGCGCGGCGGCGGTTTCGGCATCTGCCGGGACAAGCGGCGCCGCGGCGCGGATGACGGCGCCGGTGCCCGCGGCCTCGTGACCGTCGGCGCGGCTGACCTCCGCGACGGCGAGCCAGTCCTGCCCGGAGAGGCGGCTGCTGCCGGGAAGGGCGGCGCGGGTGCCGGAGGCGAGCAGGTAACGGTCGCCGGGGCCGGGCACCCGGCACGCCACCCGGTCGGGGAAGGCGAGGGCGACGACGTGGCCGGCCTCCTCACCGGGCGCCCCCGGGCCGGCCGGTTTCTTCCCGCTCTCCGCGGCGGCGGAGGGCGCCGGTTCGGGCGCAATTCGGCCACGCGCGCCCGCGGTACGGGCGATCGACTCCAGCCGCCGCACCTCGTCGGCCCAGGCGCGGGCGCCGGGATCCCTGCCCGAGCGCAGTGCCGCCAGCAGCCCGGGCAGGTCCGCCCCGGGGGCGCGCTGGCCGCCGGACACGGCGGCGACGGCCTCGGCGGCCGCTCGGGGGCCCACCGCGGTACCGCCCTCCAGGAGCGCGCGGCCCAGCCGCGGGTCGGCGGGGATGCGTGCCAGGGTGCGGCCGAGGCCGGTGGCGTGGCCGTCGGGGCCGACGGCGCCCAGTTCCCGCAGGACCTCGGCGGCGTCGGCCATCGCCGCGGCCGGCGGGGCATCCGGCCAGGCCATGCCGCGGCCCTCGGGGGAACCCCAGCAGGCGAGCACCAGGGCGGCCCCGGTGAGGTCCGCCACCGAGATCTCGGGGGTGGGGTGCGCGGGGGCGGCACCGAAACTGCGCTCGTCGTAGCAGCGCACCACCCGGCCCGGGCCCAGGCGCGCTGCACGGCCGGCCCGCTGGCCCGCGGACGCCCGGGAACAGGACACGGTGACCAGGCCGGTCATTCCGCGGGCGGCGTCGCGGCGCGGTTCGCGGGCCAGGCCCGAGTCGATCACCAGGCGGACGCCCGGGACGGTGAGGGATGATTCGGCGAGCGCGGTGCTGACGATGATCCGCGGCTGTTCGCCGGAGACGCGCCCGGACACCGCCCGGTCCTGGGTCGCGGGGTCTGCCTGGCCGTGCAGCTCCAGCACCTCCGCCGTCGTCCGTCCCCGCAGCCGGGACGCCACGTGCGTGACTTCCCGGGCGCCCGGCACGAAGACGAGCGCGTCGAGATCGTCCCCGGCGGCGAGGGCGGCGGCGTGCGCGGCGGCCGCCGTGTCCGCGACGTGGTCCAGGAAGGAGCGGGTCACGCCGCGGGCGTCCAGCCGCGGTCCCTGCGCGGGCGCCCACTGCACCTCCAGCGGATGGAGCGCGCTGGGGCAGCCGACGACGGGCGCCGGCACGGCCGGGGAGGCATCGGCGTCCCCAAGCAGTTCGGCGAAGCGGCGCGCGTCCAGGGTGGCGGACATTGCGACCAGGGCCAGGTCGCCGCGGAGCTGGCGCACCTCGGCCAGCATGCCCAGCAGCAAATCCGTCTCCAGCCCGCGTTCGTGCACCTCATCCAGCACGACGGCGGCGATCCCCTCCAGTCCAGGGTCGGCGAGCAGGCGACGCAGCAGGATCCCGGGGGTGACGAATTCCACGAGCGTGTCCGGGCCGGTCCGCCGCTCGCCGCGCACGGCGTAGCCCACCCGATCCCCCAGCGGGCTGCCGTCCAGGGCCGCGAGGCGGCGGGCGGCGGCGCGGGCGGCCACCCGGCGGGGCTGGGTGACCACGATCCGGGCGGGCGCCCCGTTCGTGTCCGCGGCCGCGGCGCCGGCCAGGGCCAGGTTCGCCAGCAACGGGGGGACCAGCGTGGTCTTTCCGGTCCCCGGCGGCGCCTCCACCACCGCGGCAGCCCCGGGGCCACCGGCCGCCAGCGCCCCGGCCAGCTCTTCCAGGGACCCGGCGAATACCAGGCCCGCGCCGATGGCGGCCACATCAAACGGGCGGCGATAGGGGCGCGGATTCCGGGCGGGTGCAGTCACGCTTCCATTCTCCCCGCCCCGGCGCACCGGGCCGCACGCCGCCGTTCCCCACCCGCAGAACGGCCCGACGGACGGAATAGGAACCCCCGGTGGCGCGTTGGGGCTGGTGTGAAAAACATTGGCTTCCTGTCCTTTGGCCACTGGACCGACCACCCGGAGTCCGGCACCCGCAGCGCCTCGGACGCACTCCTGCAGGCGATCGACCTCGCCGTCGCGGCCGAGGAACTGGGCGCGGACGGCGCCTACTTCCGCGTCCACCACTTCGCCCAGCAGTACGCCTCTCCCTTCCCGCTGCTGGCGGCGGTCGGTGCCAGGACCAGCCGCATCGAGATCGGCACCGGCGTCATCGACATGCGCTACGAGAACCCGCTCTACATGGCCGAGGACGCCGGGGCGGCGGACCTGATCAGCGGCGGGCGGCTGCAGCTCGGCATCAGCCGCGGGTCACCCGAGCAGGTCATCGACGGCTGGCGGCACTTCGGCTACACCCCGGCGGACGCCGAATCCGACGCCGACATGGGCCGCCGCCACACCGAACGGCTGCTCGAGGTACTGAAGGGCGAGGGCTTCGCCGCGCCGAGCCCGCGGCCGATGTTCCCGAACCCGCCGGGGCTGTTGCGGATTGAGCCGTACTCGGCGGGGCTCCGTGAGCGGATCTGGTGGGGCTCCGGCTCCAACGCCACCGCGGTCTGGGCTGCGAAACTCGGCATGAACCTGCAGAGTTCCACGCTCAAGGACGACGAGAGCGGCAAGCCCTTCCACATCCAGCAGGCCGAACAGATCGAGCTCTACCGGGAGGCCTGGAAAGACGCCGGCCACCAGCGCGAACCCCGTGTGTCGGTCAGCCGCAGCATCTTCGCCCTGACGGACGAGCGGGACTGGCACTACTTCAGCCGTGACCGGAGCAGCTCGGACCAGATCGGCAACATCGACGAGAAGACCCGGGCGATCTTCGGCCGCTCCTACGCCGGAGCCCCGGACGAACTTGCCGCCAAACTGGCCGAGGACGA
Source organism: Arthrobacter sp. BPSS-3 (assembly GCF_044628475.1). Lineage (NCBI taxonomy): Bacteria > Bacillati > Actinomycetota > Actinomycetes > Micrococcales > Micrococcaceae > Arthrobacter > Arthrobacter sp. BPSS-3. The sequence goes on along the minus strand of NZ_JBIMMV010000003.1, from coordinate 295,200 downwards.
GGCGATCGCCGCGGCCGACACCCTGCTGCTGACCGTCCCCAACCAGCTGGGCGTCGACTACAACGCCCACGTCATCGAGTCCGTGCTCAAGCACGTCGCCCCGCAACTGGGCTGGCGCTGAGCCTGTCCCCCACAGAGAGCAGACCCCCTGATGCACTTCCAGCAGGACGACGAGGGCTTCATCCGGATGCCTCGGCACCTTCCGGCCGGCACCCCCGTCACCATCACCTTCAGCGACGGCTCCACCGCGGAGTTCACCGGATGGGACCTCAACGCCGCCTACGACCGGTCGCTGGCCGAGTTCCGGGCCGGAAACAACCTGGACGCGAAGGGCTTCTCCCGGACACCGAAGGCACGGACCAACTCCGGCAACCGGATCGAGTACGTCCGCGTCCACCCGCACATGGCCCGCGGACGCGCCTGACCCGTCTTCCACCCGCCACCCACGCGCCTGACCAACCACCCCCACGGCGCCGGCGTCGGACTCAAACAAAAAATTAATCAGCACACTGCGGAACAATCCCGCCGGGTGCGCTGTTGTCTCCCACTGAGGCTCCGATCGGTTCGCCGGCCGGGGTCACATTCCGGCGCAGCCTTGGGCTGATCCCCCGCCGGCAGCTGTTGTTGATTCTCCCCAGACCGCTAACGAATCACAGATACACACTGGAGATACATGCTTACCGTTAACGCTTATGCCGCACCGTCCGCCACCGGCGACCTGGTCCCCACCACGATCGAACGCCGCGACGTCGGACCCCATGACGTCCTGATCGAGATCAAGTTCGCCGGCATCTGCCACTCGGATATCCACACCGTCCGCGGCGACTGGGGCCCCCAGTCCTACCCGCTCGCTCCCGGCCACGAGATCGCCGGCATCGTCACCGAGGTCGGCTCCGCCGTCACCAAGCACGCCGTCGGCGACCGCGTCGGCGTCGGCTGCATGGTCAACTCCTGCGGCGACTGCGTGAACTGCCAGGCCGGCGAAGAGCAGTACTGCCTCAAGGGCAACACCGGCACCTACGGCGCCGTCGACCGTGACGGCACCATCACCCAGGGCGGCTACTCCACCCACGTCGTCGTCACCGAAGACTTCGTGGTGCGGATCCCGGAGGGCATCGAGCTCGACGTCGCCGCTCCCCTGCTGTGCGCCGGCATCACCACCTACTCCCCGCTGAAGCACTGGAACGCGGGCCCCGGCAAGAAGGTCGCCGTCGTCGGCCTGGGCGGCCTGGGCCACATGGCCGTCAAGATCGCCCACGCCATGGGCGCCGAGGTGACCGTGCTCTCGCAGTCGCTGAAGAAGCAGGAAGACGGCCTGAAGCTGGGCGCCGACCACTACTACGCCACGAGCGACGAGAACACCTTCAGTGAGCTCGCCGGCAGCTTCGACCTGATCATCAACACGGTCAGCGCTTCGATCGACATCAGCTCCTACCTGCAGCTGCTGCGCCTCGACGGCACCATGGTCAACGTCGGCGCCCCCGCCGAGCCGCTGCCGGTCAACGCGTTCGCCCTGATCGGCGGCCGGCGCTCCTTCGCCGGCTCCATGATCGGCGGCATCCGCCAGACCCAGGAGATGCTGGACTTCTGCGCCGAGCACCACCTTGGCGCCGAGATCGAGGTCATCCCGGCCGAGAAGATCAACGAGGCCTACGAGCGCGTCCTGGCTTCCGACGTGCGCTACCGCTTCGTCATCGACACGGCCACGCTCAGCTAGGCACCCCGTCACCGGGATGGTCCGCCGCGTGTGGCCCGCCCGCGGTGCCGGCAGACGGCCCGGCGGCGCAGGAATCCCCTGTGCCGCCGGGCCGTTCCTGTGTCCGGGCCGTGGGCCAACCGAAAGATCTCCACAAATATCACCGGCCCGAAACCGGGGCGCAATATTGGCGGTACAGTCTGGATGGAAGGCCGGAGCGCACCGCCCCGGCCCGGGCATCCCCCGACTCCGCCCAGGAGAGAGTGCAGGTCGCCGTGAATCCCCTGTTCGTCCTCACCGCTGAAACGGCCACTGGCGGCTCCGCCCGCCGCGGCGTGCCCCTCCGCCCCATCAAGGCCGACGACGTCGACGAACTCTCACGGATGTATCACGAGTCGTACGCGGAGAGCCTTCCCCAGCCGCCCGACCGGGCCACGGGCTGGATCGACGCGCTGCTCTCCGGAGCGGAGGGCGCCCACCTTCCCGAGGCCTCCGCCGTCCTGACCGGACCAGAGGGCCAGCTGACCGCGGCCATCATCGTCACCGAACCGGCCCCCGGCAGCGACGGGGAATGGGACGCCGTGATCGCCGAACTCTTCACCCACCCCGACTTCCGCCGCCAGGGCCTGGCTGACGAACTGCTTAGCCACTGCCTCGACACCCTCCAGATACAGGGCCGCAACACGGTGGCGGTTACGGTGGACAGCGGCAACTTCGCCGCGCTGGCGTTTTATCTATCCCGCGACTTCCGCCGCCACACCGACGACGACGCCTAGGAGCCACCCCCGCCCCCGGGTTTTGTAACGTCACTGGAGTTATTGCTACCGTGGCGGGTACGTTTCAACATTTCTTGGGGGAAATATGAATAAGGCACAGCGACGCGCCCACGTTGAGCCGCCCTGTCCGGCCTGCGGATCCCGGGTGGTTCCGAACTGGACCGACCAGCGGCAGGCGTCCGCCCGGCAACCCGACTGGCAGGTCAGCGACCGGCAGTGCAGCTCGCAGCTGTGCCGGCTCAACGACCCGCAGAACTGGTAGCGGCCCGGGCCCGGCCTCCCGGGTCAGGCGCCCCCCGGGCCGGATGGTTGGACTGCGTGAGCCGCCGGGATGATCCGGTGCCGCCCGCGTGTTGAAGCCCTCGGAAGAGCACACCACCCGAGAGGAACCATCATGAGCATCGTTGTCACCGGCGCCACCGGCCACCTGGGCCGCCTCGTCCTGGAATCCCTGCTCCGCCGAGGCGCCCCCGCAGGCGAGCTCGTCGCCGTCGGCCGCGCCGTCGACAAGCTGGATGATTTCGCCGGCCGCGGCGTCCAGGTCCGGGCCATGGACTACGACGACGCCGGGTCGGTCGCGGCGGCCCTCAAGGGTGCGTCCAAGGTGCTGCTGATTTCCGGCAGCGCCGTCGGCCAGCGCCTCGAACAGCACCGGACCGTCATCGACGCCGCCCGGGCCGAGGGCGTGGAACTCCTCGCCTACACCAGCATCGCCAACGCGGACAGCACGGGGATGAAGCTCGCCGCCGAACACCAGGCCACCGAGAAGCTCCTCGCCGAGTCCGGACTGCCCCACGTCCTCCTCCGCAACGGCTGGTACCTGGAGAACTACACCGAACAGCTGCCGGGCACCCTGGCCCAGGGCGGCTTCGCCGGCAGCGCCGGTGACGGCAAGGTCAGCGCCGCCGCCCGCGCCGACTACGCGGACGCGGCGGCAGCCGTGCTCCTGGCCGATGACCAGGCCGGCAAGGTCTATGAACTCGGCGGCGACCAGGCCTTCACCATGGCGGAACTGGCGGCCGAGATCAGCGCGGCGGCCGGACAACCCGTGGCCTACCAGGACCTCCCTGCCGCGGACTACGCCGCGATGCTGGCCGGATTCGGGGTCCCCGCGGACTTCGCCGGCATCCTCGCCGACTCCGACGTCGGCATTGCCCGCGGCGACCTTCTGGTCACCTCCGGCCAGCTCGCATCCCTGATCGGGCGGCCGGCCACCACCATGCCCGACGCGGTGCGTTCGGCCGTGGCCGCGCTCAAGGACGCCGCGCCGGAACACGGGACCGGCAACGAAGCGGACCCGGCAGCCAAGTGACCGTCCACAGCGCGGGCCTGCTGCTCTACCGCCGGACCGGCGCCGGGCTGGAGGTCTGGATCGCCCACATGGGCGGTCCTTACTGGGCGCGCAAGAAAACCGCGTCCTGGTCCATCCCGAAGGGCATCCACACGGACCAGGAGGACCCGCTCGCCGCGGCCCGGCGTGAGTTCACCGAAGAGATCGGCACCCCACCGCCCGAGGCCGACTACATTCAGTTGGGCAGCTTCCGGCAGTCATCCGGGAAGGTAGTCACCGTCTTCGCCGCGGAGACGGACTTCGCCCCGGAGCGGATCGTCAGCAACACCTTCCCGCTGGAATGGCCCAGGGGCTCGGGCACCATCCGGGAATTCCCCGAGATCGACGCAGCCGAATGGGTTGGCGAGGACGAGGCCAGGCTCCGGCTGGTCCGCGGCCAGCTCCCCATACTCGACGCCCTGGTCCGGCGCCTCGACAGGAGGCCGGAACCGACCTGACGCCTCGTCGCAGAACGTCTTGTCATTGAATGTCACAAAATCGACACGTAGTGTGACATCAATCGACTGACCTCTTCACCGGGAGCATTCATGAAAACACCAGGACGCAGGCTCTCCGCCCTGACGGCGGCGCTGGCACTCACCGTGGCCGGCGGCGCCGTCGCGGGCCCCGCCGTCGCCGATCCCCGCGAGACGGAGAAGACCCCCACCGCCACCGGGTACGGCGGTGCCGTGAGCACCGTCGATCCGGAGGCGTCCGCTGCGGCGATCGAGGTCCTCCGCAAGGGCGGCAACGCGGCCGACGCGGCGGTCGCGGCGGCCGCCACCCTGGGTGTCACCGAACCGTATAGCGCCGGCGTCGGCGGCGGCGGGTACTTCGTGTACTACGACGCCAAGAGCAAGTCAGTGGGCACCATCGACGGCCGGGAAACCGCGCCGGCCGGCATCACCCCCGACGCCTTCATCGACAAGTCCACCGGGAAGCCCTACCGATTCACCCCGGAACTGGTCACCAGCGGCGTCGCCGTCGGCGTCCCGGGTACCCCGGCCACTTGGCAGCGCGCCCTGGAACGGTGGGGCAGCCTGGGATTGGGCGAGGCCCTGAAACCGGCCATCAAGGTGGCCGACCGCGGCTTCGTCGTCGACCCCACCTTCCGCCAGCAGACCCTGGACAACAAGGCCCGGTTCGCCGCGTTCCCGGCCACCAGCGAGCTGTTCCTTCCCGGCGGCGACGCCCCCGCCGTCGGCAGCATCTTCCAGAACCACGACCTCGCCGCGACCTACCGGCTCCTGGCCAAGCAGGGCACCGCGGGCTTCTACACCGGGCCGCTGGCCGCCGACATCGCGGCCACCGTCCAGAACCCCGCCAAGGCCCCCGGGACCACGCTGCCCGTGCCCGCGGGATCGATGACGACGGCGGACCTGGCCGGTTACCGGGCCGCGGACCAGGCCCCCACGCGGGTGGGCTACCGCGGACTGGACGTCTACGGCATGGCTCCCTCCAGCAGCGGCGGCACCACCGTGGGCGAGGCCCTGAACATCCTGGCCCCCACCAACCTCTCCGGCCTGTCCACCGCCGGCGCGCTGCACCACTACCTGGAGGCCAGCGCCCTGTCCTTCGCCGACCGCGGCAAGTATGTCGGCGACCCGGCCAAGGTCACGGTCCCGACGGCGGCCCTGACCGATCCGCTCTTCGGCAAGGAGCGCGCCTGCCTGATCGATCCCCTGCACGCGGCCACCAAGCCGGTGGCGCCGGGCGATGTCGCCAACTACGACGGCGTGTGCCCCGCCTCCACGGCGCCGGCGGCCAGCGAAAAGGACACCGAGAACATCTCCACCACCAACCTCACGGTGGCGGACAAGTGGGGCAACGTGGCCGAGTACACGCTCACGATCGAACAGACCGGCGGTTCCGGCATGGTGGTTCCCGGCCGCGGTTTCCTGCTCAACAACGAGCTGACCGACTTCTCCACGGTCTATGACGCGCAGGACCCGAACCGGATCGAACCCGGGAAGCGTCCCCGTTCCTCGATGTCCCCGACCATCATCCTCAAGGACGCCGCCCCGTTCGTCGCCCTGGGCTCGCCCGGCGGGTCCACGATCATCACCACCGTGCTGCAGACCATCCTGAACCGGGTGGACCTGGGCATGACCATTTCGGAGGCCATCGCCGCGCCCCGCGCCTCGCAGCGGAACACGGCGAAGGTCACCGCGGAGCCTGCCTTCATTGCGGCCTACGGCGATCAGCTCACGCCGTTCGGGCACCAGTTCACCCCGTCGGGTGACGCCTTCACGTCCGCGGCGGAGATCGGCGCCGCGACGGCGATCGAGTTCGGGCCCGGCGGACGGCTGACCGCCGCCGCCGAACCGGTCCGTCGCGGCGGCGGCTCGGCCATGGTGCTCAGCGCCGGCAGGTAACCGCCGGCGGTTTCACACGCAGCAACCAGCCTGACCAGGGGCCTGGGCGGATCAGCCGCCCAGGCCCTTGGCGTACGCAGCCTGGCCCACGTGCTGGAGGCAGTCCGCCACGGTGCTGACCAGGCGCACGCCCAGGGTGACGGGCGGATCCCACCGCTCATCCACCACCCGGTCCAGCGCGCCGTCGTCCAGGCCTTCGATGAAGCCGGCGGTCTGCCGGTGGACGGCGTCGTAGTACTCCAACAGCAGGTCCGGCCCGACGGTCACGGAATCCACCTGGGCGGAGGAGTGGCCGTAGCCGGTGTCCCGCTCGGGCAGCGGGAGGCCGAACCTGCCGGCGAAGCCCTGGGCGGTCCAGACCTGCGGAAGGCCGGCGGCGGAGGAGACCTGGGAGTCCTCCACCCGGGCCAGGTGCCAGAGAAGCCAGGCGATGGAGTTACCGGTCCCTCCCGGGCGCCGGGCCAGGTCTCGTTCGCCCGTTCCGTCCAGCACGGCCTCCACCGTTTCGCGGATCCGGCCAAAAGCATCGAGCAGCAGTTCGTTGGATTTCATTCCATTCCCTCCCTGGCGTCGTTCGTCCGCCCATGCTGGCACACGAACGGCCCGTTGCCCTATCACTTCCGGGTGCCTCGGAGGAGTCATAGGCACCATAGGTGATAGGGCAACGGGCCGCCGCTGCCGTGCGCGGACAGTAAGACGGCGGGGACTAGCCGCCCAGGAGCGTTACGTCGCGGACGGCGCCCTTGTCGGCGGAGGTGGCCATGGCGGCGTATGCCCGCAGCGCGGCCGAGACCTCGCGTTCCCGGTCCTTGGGCTTGTAGCCGCCGTTGATCAGCAGCTTCTCCCGCCGCTCGGCCAGCAGCTCATCGCTGACTTCAAGCTGCAGGGACCGCTGGCTGATGTTGATGCTGATGATGTCCCCGTCTTCGACCAGCGCGATAGTTCCGCCGGAGGCAGCCTCCGGGGAGATGTGCCCGATGGACAGGCCGGAGGTGCCGCCGGAGAAGCGGCCGTCGGTGATCAGGGCGCACTTCTTGCCCAGGCCGCGGCCCTTGAGGAACGACGTCGGGTACAGCATTTCCTGCATGCCCGGACCGCCCTTGGGCCCCTCGTAGCGGATGACCACCACGTCGCCTTCCTTGATCGTCTTGTTCAGGATCTTCTCCACGGCCTCATCCTGGGATTCGCACACCACGGCCGGGCCGGAGAAGGTCCAGATGGATTCATCCACACCGGCGGTCTTCACCACGGCGCCGTCCACGGCCACGTTGCCGCGGAGCACGGCCAGCCCGCCGTCCTTGGAGTAGGCGTGCTCCACGGAGCGGATGCAGCCTTCGGCGGAGTCGGTGTCCAGCGAGGTCCACTCGTTCGACTGGGAAAACGCGGTGGAGGACCGGACGCCGCCGGGGGCCGCGTGCCACAGGGCGCTGGCTTCCTCCGTGGCCTTGCCGCCGCGGATGTCCCAGTCGTCCAGCCAGCCGTCCAGGTCGGACGAGTGCACCGAGTGGACGTCCTTGTGCAGGAGGCCGCCGCGGTTCAGCTCGCCCAGCAGTGCGGGGATGCCGCCGGCACGGTGTACATCCTCCATGTAGTAGGTCCGGTCCTTGGCCACGTTCGGGGCAACCTTGGCCAGGCAGGGTACCTGGCGGGACTTGGCGTCCATCTCGGCCAGGCCATAGTCAACGCCCGCCTCCTGGGCTGCGGCCAGCAGGTGCAGGATGGTGTTGGTTGATCCGCCCATGGAGATGTCCAGCGCCATGGCGTTGTCGAAGGCCTTGGCGGTGGCGATCGAACGGGGCAGCACCGACTCGTCGTCGCCGTCGTAGTAACGCTTCACGAGCTCGACGACGGTGGCCCCGGCCTTCTCGTACAGCGCCTTGCGCGCGGTGTGGGTGGCGAGCACGGAGCCGTTGCCGGGCAGGGACAGGCCGATGGCCTCGGTGAGGCAGTTCATCGAGTTGGCGGTGAACATGCCGGAGCAGGATCCGCAGGTGGGGCAGGCGTTTTCTTCGATGAGGTTGATGTCGGCGTCGGAAATGGACTCGTCCACGGCGTCGGAGATGGCGTTCACCAGGTCCAGGGAGCGGACGGAGCCGTCGGTCAGGGTGACGCGGCCGGCCTCCATGGGGCCGCCGGAGACGAACACCACGGGGATGTTCAGGCGCAGCGCGGCCATCAGCATGCCGGGGGTGATCTTGTCGCAGTTGGAGATGCAGACCAGGGCGTCGGCGCAGTGGGCGTTGACCATGTACTCCACGGAGTCGGCGATCAGGTCGCGGGAGGGCAGCGAGTACAGCATGCCGCCGTGGCCCATGGCGATGCCGTCATCCACGGCGATGGTGTTGAACTCGCGGGGAACCGCTCCGGCGGCCAGGATCGCGTCGGAGACGATCCGCCCCACGGGGGCGAGGTGGGTGTGGCCGGGGACGAACTCCGTAAAGGAGTTGGCCACGGCAATGATCGGTTTTCCGATGTCCGAGTTGGCGACGCCGGAGGCGCGCAGCAGGGCGCGGGCTCCGGCCATGTTCCGGCCGTGGGTGACTGTTTTAGAGCGAAGTGCAGGCATGTGTATCATCCTGCACTGCGCCGCAGCCGGGGTGAAGACGGCCTTGATACTAGTAGTAGAACTAACAGAGTAATAGTATTTCTAGGTGCAGCACGCCGATCGTCGCAAAGAACTGGGGCTCTTCCTGCGGGCCCGTCGGAACCAGGCCGTTCGGGTGGATTACGGCCTCCCACCCCTGTCCCGCACCCGCGAGCGGGGCCTGCGCCGCGAGGAGGTAGCGTTCCTCTCCGGCGTCAGCGTGACCTGGTACACCTGGCTGGAGCAGGGACGGGACATCAACCCGTCCCGCCAGGTCCTCGAAGCGGTCGGCCGGGCCCTGCATCTCTCGGACGCCGGACTGGACTACGTCCTCTCCCTCGGGGGCTACGCCGCCGTCGGGCCGGGTCCCGCCGCGGCGGCCACCGCCCCCGCCCATCTCCAGCGCCTGCTCGACGCCTTGGACCCGAACCCATCGTTCGCCCTGTTTCCTGACTGGGGCATTGCGGGCTGGAACAGCGCCTACGCGGCCCTCTTCCCCAACATCGCCACCGTGCCCGCTGCCGACCGCAACCTGCTGTGGCTCGTCTTCACCGACCCCTACGTCCGGGACCTCCTGCCGGATTGGGAGGTGACCAGCCAGCGGTTCCTGGCCGAGTTCCGCGCCGAAACCGGGCAGCGCCTGGGCGACGTCGACGTCAGGAACCTGGTGGAACGGCTCAAGTCCGCCAGCCCGGAGTTCAAGGAGGGCTGGGACCGGTACGACATTCTTGGCTTCGAGTCGCGGGAGAGGGTCTTCCGCCACCCGAGCGTCGGCATCCTGCGGTTGGAACACCATCAGCTCTCCCCCTCGGACCGGCCGGACCTTCACCTGGTGGTCTACACGCCGGCTCCGGGCAGCGGTGCCGGGTCCCTGATGGGACGGCTCATCCCGCCGGCCAGCCAGGAATCCGGCGCCGGCCCGGGCCTGGGCGATCCGGGGCGATCCGACCCGGGCCGGGCCCGGCGGTGTGCTACTTTCGGGCCATGACCAGCCAGCCCCTGACCCACGACGCCGACAGCCCGGCGGCCGCCGCCATCGGGCTGCTGGCCCGGCAGGGCTTCGACGCCACCTCCGTGGAGGAACTCGCCGAGGCCGCCGGGATGAGCCGCAGCACCTTCTTCCGCAAGTTCGGGTCGAAGGAAGACGTGGTCTTCGCCGACCACGAGCGGATCCTGGCGCAGGTCACCGGACGGCTGGCCGACTCCCGGCAGGATCCGCTCGCCGCCGTCGAGGACGCCGCCCTGCTGGTGTTCGAGCACCACCTGCGCCACCGCGAAACTTCCCTGGCACGCTACGAACTGATGCAGGCCGTGCCCTCGCTCCGGGACCGGGAACTGGTCACCTCGCACCGGTACGAGCGCGCCTTCCTCGTGCACCTGCTGGACCGTCTGCCGGCCGCCGCCTCCGCCGCCGCCGGAACGGGTGACCAACTGGCCGGGGCGGATCACCGTGAGCACACCGCCGTCGCCTACGCGGCCGCCGTCGTCGCCGTCCACAACGCCTTCCTCCGCCAATGGCTGCGCTCCCCCGCCACCGAAGAAACCCGACAGCAGGAGAACGCCGACACCGGGCGGATGCGCGATCTCGCCACGGAACTCCGCGGCCTGTCCGCCTTGTTCCGCCCGGTCCTGCTCGGCACCGCCCCGACTGCGGCAGCCAGCACCGTGGTGGTGACCGTGCTGGCCGGAGCCGCGGACAAGGACGCCGTGGCCCGCGCGGTCCGCGACGCGCTCCCCTGACGAGTTCCCCCCAACGCGCCGCAGCCACCTTGGAACGGAGTTTCTTGACGTGGAACTGCGTTTCATTGCATCCTTGATCGACGTGGTGTGAGCCACGCCACGGGCGGCGCAGCCGCCGACGCTATCGACGAGGACCAGCACGCACATGACGACGACGTCGCCCGCCTCCGCGGCCACCGAACATTCCAGCACCGTCCCGGCCGGCTTCCCCGCCGGCACCGTGGAGCCGGACTACCTCCTGACCGAGGCGCTGGGAACCGACCCGGCAGCCCTCTTCACCGGCATCGGCGGCGAGGACCGCGCCTACTGGGACCGCGCCCGCGGCTTCGTCCAGGACGAGGTGCTGCCGGTGATCGACGGCTATTGGGAACGCGCCGAGTACCCCGTGCACCTGCTGCGCCGCCTCGGCGAACTGGACCTGCTGCGCGACGGGATCGACGTCGAGGGCCACTCCCCGATGAGCAGCATGGCCGCCGGCCTGGTCACCATGGAAATCAGCCGCGGCGACGGCTCCGTGGCCACGATGATCGCCGTGCAGGGCGGCCTGGCCCTCCGCTCGGTCGCAGAATGCGGATCCGAGGCACAGAAGCAGCGCTGGCTGGCGCCCATCGCCGACGGCACCGAGTACGCCGCCTTCGCCCTCACCGAACCCACCCACGGATCCGACTCCGTGGGCCTGGAATCCACCGCCACCCCCACCGACGGCGGCGTCCTGCTCAATGGCGAGAAGAAGTGGATCGGCAACGGCTCCATCGGCGGCCTCAGCGTGGTGTGGGCCCGCGGCGAGGACGGGCAGGTCCACGGCTACCTCGTCCCGCAGGACTCCCCCGGATACACCGGCACCACCATCGAGGGCAAGCTTGCCCTGCGCGCCATCTGGCAGGCCCACATCCGGCTGGAGAACGTCTTCGTTCCGGAGGAGAACATCCTGCCGGGCGCCCGGACCTTCAAGGACACCGCCCGCGTGCTCCTGGCCACCCGGCTCAGCGTCGCCTGGTCCGCCGTCGGCCACGCGACCGCCTGCTACGAGACTGCCGTCCAGTACGCCAAGCAGCGCAAGCAGTTCGGCCGCCCGTTGGCCTCCTCGCAGATCGTGCAGGAACGGCTGGCCCGCATGCTCAGCGAGCTCTCCACCATGCAGCTGATGGTCGTGCAGATGACCCGGCTGGACGAGGCCGGAACCCTGACCGCAGAACAGGCCGCGCTGGCCAAGTACACCTGCACCCGGCTGGCCCGCGGCATCGCCTCCAACGCCCGCGACCTGCTCGGCGGCAACGGCATCCTGCTGGCCAACCGCGTCGCCCGGCACCTGGCCGACATCGAGGCCATCCACACCTACGAAGGCACGGAGACGATGCAGGCGCTCATCATCGGGCGCGGCATCACCGGCACCTCCGCCTTCGCCTGACCCCTCCACGCCTTCGCCTGATTCGCCGTCCCCTGACAGACGCCACCCACCAAAGGACCCACCCATGAACCAGAACGCCATCACCCCGGTCATTCTCGGCGGCGCCCGCACCCCGTTCGGCCGCTTCCGCGGCGGCCTGTCCGCCTTCTCCTCCAGCGAACTGGGCGCCCACGCCATCCGTGCCGCACTGGAGCGCACCGGCGTCGCCCCCGAACAGGTCGGCGCCGTGATCGTCGGCCAGGTCATCCAGGCCGGCGCGGGCCAGGGCCCCGCCCGGCAGGCCAGCCTCGCCGCCGGCATCGGCTGGGACGTCCCCACCGTCACCATCAACAAGCTCTGCCTCTCCGGCCTCACGGCCGTGATCGACGCCGCCCGGATGATCCGCGCCGGGGAGGCCGACTTCATCGTCGCCGCCGGCCAGGAATCCATGACCAACGCCCCGCACCTGGTCCCCGGACTGCGCGCCGGCGTCGTTATCGGCGACGCGCCCATGCTCGATTCCCTCAACCACGACGGCCTGCAGGACCCGGTCAGCGGCAAGCTGATGGGCGAGGCCACGGACGCCGGCAACGTCGAACGACTGATCAGCCGCGAGGAGCAGGACGCCGTCGCGGCCCGCTCGCACCAGCGCGCCGAGGCCGCCCGCGCCGCCGGGATCCTCGCCGAGGAAATCGCCCCGATCGAGGTGCCCCAGCGGAAGGGCCCGGCCCTGACCCTGGAGCACGACGAGGGCATCCGCGCCGACACCACCGCCGAGTCCCTCGCGCAGCTGCGCCCGGCGTTCTCCAAGGACGCCGCCGCCACCATCACCGCCGGTTCGGCCTCGCCGCTCTCCGACGGCGCCGCGGCCCTCGTCATCGCCAGCAAGGAAGCCGCGATCGCCGCCGGCCTGGAGTGGATCGCCGAGATCGGCGCCCACGGCCAGACCGCCGGCCCGGACGGCTCCCTGCACTCCCAGCCGGCGCGGGCCATCGACCGCGCCCTCGCCCAGGAGGGACTGCACGCCAAGGACCTGGACCTGGTGGAAATCAACGAGGCCTTCGCCTCCGTGCTGATCCAGTCCGCCAACGACCTGGGCATCGACACCGACGTCGTCAACGCCGAAGGCGGCGCGATCGCCCTCGGCCACCCCGTCGGCGCCTCCGGGGCCCGCCTGGTCCTGCACCAGGCACTCGCCCTGAAGCGCCGCGGCGGCGGCACCGGCGTCGTCGCCCTCTGCGGCGGCGGCGGCCAGGGCGACGCCCTGGTCCTCAAAGCCTAACCACCCCCTCCGACGAAGAAGCAGGCCATGACCAACACCACCAGCGGCGACGGTTTCGCCACCATTTCCGTCGCGGCGATCCTGGCGGAGTCCGCCCGCCGCTCCCCGGACCGGACGGCCCTGATCGTCGGGGAGGACCGGACCAGCTACGGCGATCTCTGGCGGCAGACCCGGGAGTACGCCGGCGCCCTGCGGGCCCGCGGCATCGGCCCGGGCGATGCGGTCGCCGTGCTGATCCCGAACGTGCCGGACTTCGCCCGCGTGTACTACGCGGTGCTGGCCCTCGGCGCGATCGTGGTGCCGGTGCACGCCCTGCTCAAGGCCCGCGAAATCGAGTACGTCCTGCAGGACAGCGGCGCCCGGCTGATGATCTGCGCGGACGCCCTCCTGGGCGAGGGCGCCGCCGGGGCCGCGGCCAGCGGCGTCGACGTCCTGACGGTCATGTCGCCCGAGGGCGGGGACCTGCCCCGGCTCGAGGCTGAGGCCGCCGCGGCGGAACCGATCCGCAGCTACGAACCCTGCCGCCCCTCGGACACCGCCACGATCCTCTACACCTCCGGCACCACGGGCAAGCCCAAGGGTGCGCTGGGGACGCACTTCGCGCTGGTGGAGCAGACCTCCGTGATCCTGACCAGCGTGATGGACTTCAAGCCCGGGGACGTGCTGTTCGGCGGACTGCCGCTCTTCCACACCTTCGGCCAGACGGTGGTCCTGAACGCCGGGCTGCGCGCGGGCGCCACCGTGGTGCTGCTGCCGCGGTTCACCGGCCAGGGTGCCCTGGAGCTCGTGGCCAAGCACAAGGTCAACGTCTTCGTCGGGGTGCCCACCATGTACGTGGCCCTGCTGGAGGCCGCAAAGTCGACGGCGGTGCGGCCGGCAGACCTGCGCTACGGCATCTCCGGCGGGGCGTCACTGCCGCTGGCGGTGATGGACCGGTTCCGCGACGTGTTCGGCATCGAAATCCACGAGGGTTACGGCCTGACCGAGACCTCCCCGGTGGCGGCTTTCAACCACGTCGGCATGACGCCGCGGCCGGGCACCATCGGCATCCCGATCTGGGGCGTGGACATCGAGATTGCGCGGGCCGAGACCGTGGAGAGCATCGAACTGCTGCCCACCGGTGAACTCGGTGAACTGGTGGTCCGCGGCCACCTGCTGATGAAGGGCTACCTGAACCGTCCCGAGGCCACCGCGGAGGCCGTGGTCGACGGCTGGTTCCGCACCGGCGACCTGGGCACCAAGGACGACGACGGCTACCTCACCATCGTGGACCGCAAGAAGGACATGATCATCCGCAACGGCTACAACGTCTACCCACGCGAGGTCGAGGAGCTGCTGCTGACCCACCCGCAGGTGGTCAGCGCCGCCGTCTACGGCGTCCCGCACGAGGTCCACGGCCAGGAGGTTGCCGCGGCGATCGTGCTCGACGCCGGGGCCACGGTCACGGAAGCGGAACTGGTCGAGTTCGCCAGCTCGCAGCTGGCCGCCTACAAGTACCCGCGCATCATTCGACTGCTGAGCGAACTGCCGCTGGGTCCCAGCGGCAAAATCCTCAAGCGCGAACTCGCCGCCGACCCGGCCGGATAGGCGCCTACGCCGACGCGGCGGGCCGCCCCGCGCCGGAACGCAGCAGCGGGATAAAGACCAGCAGGGCGGCCACCTGGGTGGCGATCGTGAAGACCGCCAGCCCCGCCGGGGACGAGGCGTACAGGGCGCCGATGATGGTCGAGCCCGCGAGCCAGGCAAGGCCATAGACGGCGGTGAAGATCCCGTACCCGGTGCCGCGCCGGGCGGCCGGGACCAGGTCCGCGACGGCGGCGCGCAGGGTGGATTCGTGGATGCCCAGCGCCGCGCCCCAGACCGCCGCGCCCGCCCACACCAGGGCCGGCGAATCCGAAAAGGACAGGAACGGCACCGCGGCGGTCAGCGGCAGGGCCACCAGCAGCCCGCGCAATCCGATCCGGTCGTACAGCGCGCCCGAGGCCAGCGCCGCGAGGGCCGCCGCGCCCATCGACACGGCGTAGGTCACGGGGATCAGCGCCGGCGCCAGCACCTTCTCGACCTCCAGGTGGTGGGAGATCACGCCGAAGGTGGAGAACCCGAACATGGACACGGCGGTGAAGCCGCTGTACCACCAGAACCGGGCCGGCAACGGAGTGCGGACGGCCGGTGCGGCGGGCACCGTCACGTGAGCCGCTGCGTTGGCGAGTTCGCCGTTGCCGGCGAGCCCGGCGTCGAACCGCTCGGGGGCCGGGACGAAGCGCCGGAGCAGGACGACCGCGGCGATGGCCAGCGCGCCTGGGATGGCGAGGACGCCGAAGCCGAGCTGGTAGCCGGAGACCGCAATCATCAGGCTCACCAGGAGCGGGCCCACCAGCGCCCCGGACTGGTCCAGCGCCTCGTGGATCGCGAACGCGCGGCCGCGGCCCAGCGTCGCCCCGGCGTGGGAGAGCATGGTGTCGCGCGCCGGGGTGCGGACGGCCTTGCCGAAGCGTTCGGTGATCACCAGGGCTGAGGCCTGCCAGAGGGAGCCGGCGAGGGCCAGCAGCGGGACGGCGACGGCGGTCATGGCGTACCCGGCGATGGTCAGCGGCCAGTACTTGCGCGTGCGGTCAGCCAGCGGCCCGGTTCCGAGCCGGAGGACCAGCGCCACGGCCTCGCCGACGCCGGTGATGAAGCCCACCATCACGGCGCTGGCGCCGAGGGTGGCCAGGTACGGGCCTGTGATGGCGCGGGCGCCCTCGTAGACGACGTCGGCCAGCATGCTGACCACGCCGAAGGACAGGACGAAGCCCATCGGGCCGAACCGGTTTCTGCGGCGCGCGGCCGTTGCCTGCTCGGCCTGCGCCGGCTGCCCAAAGGAGCTCACAGCAGGCCGCCCAGGACCAGGCCGCCGGCGGCCGCACCGACAGCGGCGAAGGCCGTGCCGAGGCCGTTGACCAGCGCCAGCCCGGACCGGCCGGACTGGACCAGGCGCACGGTCTCGAAGCTGGCGGTGCTGAAGGTGGTGTAGCCGCCCAGGAACCCGGTCCCGGCGATGAGCTGGAGTTCCGGCGGTGCGGCGTGGGCTCCGACGGCCCCGGCAATCAGGCCGAGGAGGAAGGAGCCGGTGACGTTAATGACGATTGTGGCCACGGGAAGGGCGGCGCGGACCCGGCTGCGGATCAGTCCGTCCAGCAGGAACCGGGAGGCGGCGCCGAGGCCCCCGGCCAGGCCCAGCAGGGCGACGGTGACCAGGCTCATTCGGACGCCCCCTTCCGCGCGGAGGCCAGCCGGATGCCGGCGAAGGTGGCGAGGAAACCGCCCATCAGGGAGGCTCCCACGTACGCCAGCGCGTCGAGGGAACGGCCCGCGGCGAGCAGTCCGTTGCTTTCCAGGGCCAGGGTGCTGTATGTGGTGAAGGCGCCCATGAACCCGGTGCCAATGAGCAGCCGCATGACGCGGAGCCGTCCGGCGTCGGGGCCGCGGCGGATCAGGGCCTCCAGCAGCAGGCCCAGCAGGAACGCCCCCGCCAGATTGATCACGAGGGTGGGCAGCGGCCAGCCGCCGGGGGCGGGCAGGACGGAGCCGAGGCCGTAGCGGGCCAGCGTTCCGGCGATCCCGCCGGCCAACACCAGCAGCAGGAAGCCCGGGTGCAGGTGCAGCGGTCGCCGGAGGCGTGCCGGCTCCGGCGCGGGGTGCCCGGAGCCGGGGGCACGGTGCCCGGGGCCGGACGCCGCGGCGTCGGTGCCGGGCGGCCGGGCGGCGGGGACGGTGTCCGGGGTGCGGGGTTCCATTACCGGCCCTCCCGTGCGTGGTGCCGGGGCTGCGGGGCGAGCGGGACCACCAGGACCGGGCGGTGCTGGCGGTGGGTCAGGTGCACGGCCACCGAGCCGACCAGCAGCTCCTCGAAGCGGGCGCCGAGGCCGCGCTCCCGCGTCCCGACGACGATGATCGAGGCGCCGCTGGCCTCGGCGAGCCGGCCGAGTGCCCGCGCGGGGTCCCCGGCCAGGGCGACGAAGGACCAAGGCACGCCGCCGGCGTCCAGGGTCTCCCCCAGGCTGGTCTTCAGCGCCGCGGCGATCCCCTCGACGTCGTCGTCGATGCCGTCGGGATCGATCGGCCGGGCGCCGCTGGGATCACTAGGACGGCGGCCGCCGGGGTCATCGGCGAGGTAGCTGGTGACGTCCACGTAGGCGCAGATCAGGGGAACACCCAGGCTGAGCGCAAGCTCGGCGGCCCGGTGGGCGACGGCCGGTGGCTGGCCCGGGACCGCGCCCATGACCACGGGCCCGGCGATGCGATCGATGGAGCCGGAGGTGTGTCCGGATGCGGCGGGCTGCCCTCCGGCGGCGGGGTCCTCCGGGCCGGGGAAGGGTCCTGCTGGTGTCATGATGCTCCTGTCCTGTGGCGTCTGTGTGAGGCGTCGCGGCGACGCGGCTGTCAGCACGGGTCACCCACCTTCGTTGGTGCAAAGGCAGGAACCATCAGCCAGGAGGCGGTTTGAACGGGGTGCGGAGTGCAGGCCGTTCCGGCGGGATCCATCGCCGTGTTCAGAGATTACACGCCGCACCCGGAACGGCGCCACGCCGCACCGCTGGGCGGAGCGCCGGGTGAGGGGCCCGACGGCGGCGGGCGCGGCGCCGGGTCGTCCCGCCAATCGTTCCGCCGACGGCCGCGAGTTCTGTGACACGCTGGTGGCATGGACCTGGAGGTGAACAATTCCCTGACGATCCCGGCGTCGGAACTGCGCTGGCGGTTCTCGCGTTCCTCCGGCCCCGGCGGCCAGCACGTGAACACCTCGGACAGCCGGGTGGAATTGTCCTGGGACGTCACCGGATCACCCTCGCTGCGGGAGGACCAGCGGGAGTTGCTGTGCCGCCGGTTGGAAGGCCGGCTGACCGGCGGTGTCCTGACCGTCGCCGCGTCCGAGCGCCGGTCCCAGCTCCGCAACCGGGAGGCCGCCGCAGCCCGCCTTGTCCACCTGGTGGCGGAGGCACTGGCGCCCGGACCCGCCGCCCGGCGCAAAACCTCGCCCACCCGCGGCTCCACCCGGCGGCGGCTGGCCGGGAAGAAACTGCGCTCCGCGACGAAGCAGCAGCGCCGCCGGCCCAGCGCCGAGTAGCCGGCGAGACGCCAATAAGTTTCGGGCCACCGAAATTCAAGGGGAACTCACAGCCTTCGCGCGGGAGCGGAGCCTCCGCGGCATGGCACAGTTTTTGAACCGGGTATCCCGTTGCTCCCCCACCCGGAGGCGCGGACACGGCTTCCCCGGCGGTCCCGAGAGGAGCTGACCGTGATCCTGCTTCCCCACCGGAGCGCGCACCGGCGTCGGCGCCGCCATGCCGCACGGGCCGCCTTCCTGCTCGCCCTGCTCCTCACCGCGATCACGGCCTGCCAGTCCCCCGCCGCCGCGCCGCAACGGACCGGGACACCCGGGCACATCTTCGTGATCAACCTCGAGAACAAGGGCTTCGACCGGGTCTGGGACAGCGGTTCCCCCGCCCCCTACCTGGCCGGAACCCTGCGCGCCCAGGGTGTCCTGCTGGACAGCTACTACGGCATCTCCCACAACTCGTTGCCGAACTACCTCGCCCAGATCTCCGGCCAGCCACCCAACACCAGCACCGAACATGACTGCCACACCTACACGCCCTTCAGCGGCACGGGGCTGGACTCCCAGGGCCAACTGCTGGGCGACGGGTGCCTCTTCCCGGCCGACGTTCCCACCCTCGCCGGCCAACTGGACGCGGCGCACAAGACCTGGCGCGGCTATATGGAGGACATGGCCATCCCGTGCGAGCACCCTGAACCGGGGGCTGTGGACACCCACGTCGCCGCCAGCGCCGGCGACCAGTACGGCACCCGGCACAACCCGTTTGTCTACTTCCGCTCCATCACGGACGGCTCCGGCTGCGGCCGGAACGTCGTCAACTACTCGGCGCTGGCACACGACCTCTCCTCAGCCGCCACCACCCCGAACCTCTCCTACATCACGCCAAACCTCTGCCACGACGGCCACGACAGCCCCTGCGTGGACGGCACCGCGGGCGGCCTGGGCACGGCGGATGAGTGGCTGAAGAGCCAGGTCCCGGCGATCCTCGCCTCCCCTGCCTACCAGCAGGACGGCATGCTGGTGATCACCTTCGACGAGGCCGACGGGGGCGCCGTCGGACCGTCGTCGGGCGTCACCGGCGGCACGGCGGGAGGCAAGGTCGGGGCCCTGGTGCTCTCGCCGTTCACGGTCCCGGGCGGCAGCTCGGACCGGGCGTACAACCACTACAGCCTGCTGGCCAGCATGGAGGACATCTTCGGCCTGCCCCGTCTGGCCGGCGCGGCCCAGCCCGGGGTCAACGCCTTCGGCGGCGACGTCTACCGCTCCGGATCCCAGGGGCAGCCATGAGTCAGCACACCCTCCGTGGCCGCATCGGCCGGTTCGGGCGGCGACGCCTGGTGATCGCCGCCGGCTCCTCCGTGGCCCTGCTGGTGCTGGTGGCTGTGCTGGCCGGCGCCGGAGCGGGCGGCACCGGGCTGATCGGCAACGTCCTGGGCGGCCTCCAACTGCTGCAGGCGCCACCCCAGGGCATCGCCAAGATCAAGCACGTGGTCATCATCACCCAGGAGAACCGGTCCTTCGACAGCTACTTCGGCACCTACCCCGGGGCGGACGGCATCCCCATGCAGGATGGGACGCCGTCGGTCTGCCTGCCCGATCCGGGCCGCGGCGGCTGCATCCGGCCCTACCACAACCCGGAGGTCAACAACGCCGGGGCACCGCACAGCCACTCCGACGAGGTCGCCGACGTCAACGGCGGGGCCATGGACGGCTTCGTGGCCCAGGCGGAGAAGGGGCTCTCCGGCTGCGCCGCCACGGCTGCGGCCTGCCAGTACAACACCAAGGCCACCGACGTGATGGGCTATCACGACGGCACCGACCTGCCGAACTATTGGGCCTACGCCCAGAACTTCACCTTGCAGGACCACCTCTTCGCCGCGGCATCGGCCTGGAGCCTGCCCGCCCACCTCTACCTGGTCTCGGAGTGGTCCGCCAAGTGCAGCAGGGCCGGGGACCCGTCGTCGTGCGTCAACGAACTGCAGAACCCGGACAGCGGACCCGACCCGGAGATCATCCGCAACACCCTGATCGGCAAGTGCCAGACCGGCCTGGACCTGCAGCCCTGCCAGGACGCGCTCAAGGCGGCCGGCATCAGCCCGGACCTGGCCACCGAGATCGATCAGCTGATCAGCGCCAGCTGCAAGCCCACCGACTCCTACCCCAGCTGCCAGGCCGCGGTGGACGCGGCCCAGGTCCCGGCCGCGCTGAAGAAAAAGCTCAGCGACGCCGCCAAGAAGCTCGAACTCCCCGACTACGCCTGGACGGACCTGACCTACCTGCTCCACCAGCAGCACGTCCCGTGGGCCTACTACGTTTTCAACGGGACCGAACCGGACTGCCGGGACGACGCCGCGACCTGCGCCCCGGTGAAGCAGGACGCCAAGACGCCGGGCCTCTGGAATCCGTTGCTGTACTTCGACACGGTCAAGGAGGACGGCGAGCTGGGGAACATCCAGGCGCTGGGAAACTTTTACGACGCCGCCAAGCAAGGCACCCTGCCGGCCGTCAGCTGGGTGGCGCCCACCGACAAGGTCAGCGAGCACGCCCCGGCCAGCATCAAGACCGGCCAGGCCTACGTGGCCGGCCTGGTCAACGCCGTCATGTCCGGACCGGACTGGGACAGCACCGCGATCTTCCTGACCTGGGACGACTGGGGCGGGTTCTACGACCACGTTGCCCCGCCCGTGGCGGACGAAAACGGCTACGGCCTCCGGGTGCCCGGACTGATCATCAGCCCGTACGCCCGGAAGGGCTACATCGACCACCAGACCGCCAGCCACGACGCCTACATCAAGTTCATCGAGGACGACTTCCTGCACGGCCAGCGGATCGACCCCGGCACCGACGGGCGCCCTGACGGCCGGCCCAGCGTGCGGGAGACCAACCCCCTCCTGGGCGACCTGACCACGGCGTTCGACTTCAACCAGGCCCCGCAGCCGCCGCTGATCCTCTCGAACGCCGCGACCTACTGACGCGGGCGACAGGCCCAGGCTAGTGATTCGTGGCTCTGGACGGGCCTACCCCGCGACTGCCGGCTCGTGGGGTGGGGACTGCCCGGGTGCCGGCAGGTCGGCGGCGTCGCGCCCGGTCCAGACCTTGATGATGGTCCAGCCGACGGCGGCCAGCGGCACCGCCAGCAGCGCCCCGATGACACCGGCGAGCATGGTCCCGGCGGCCAGGGACAGCAGGATCACCAGCCCGTGGATATTTAGCACCTTGCCCATCAGCAGCGGCTGCAGGACATGATGTTCGAGCTGGTTGGCGCCCACCAGCACGGCGAGGACCACCACGGCGGGAACCGGGCCGTTGGAGACGAGAGCCACCAGGACGGCCAGGCTTCCGGCGGCGGTGGCGCCGATGATCGGAATAAACCCGCCGATGAACACGAAGACCGCCAGCGGCACCGCCAGGGGAACGCCGAGGATCAACAGCGCGACGGCGACAATGGCGGCGTCGATCGCGGCGATCAGCGCGGTCCCCCGCACATAACCGCCGAGGACGCGGGTGCTGGCCGCGGCGGCGCGGTGCGCCCGGTCACGGTGCCGGACCGGGAGGAACCCGAAGAGAAAGGCCCGGATCACGGCGCCGTCCTTGAGGAAGAAGAACAGGATGACGGCCATCAGGACCATGCCGGCGAGGATCTCCCCGCCGGTGCGCAGGCCGGTGAGGGCGTCGGAGCCCAGGTTGCCACTGCTGAAGAACTTCTGCACCGACTCCTTGGCGTTGGCGAGCTCCTGGTCCGAGACCGGGACCGGCCCGTTGTTCAGGAAGGCGTGCAGCTGGTCGATCCCGGCCAGCGCGCGGGTCACCAGCTCATTGAACTGCATCCGCACCAGGGCGACGACGGCGGTGACCACGCCACCGAACACGGCCAGGACCGCGACGAAGGAGGTCAGCACCGCCAAGGCCCGCGGCCAGCCGTGGCCGGCCAGCCAGCGCACCAGCGGGGAGATGGCGGCGGCCAGAATGACCGCCAGGAGCACCGGAATGACCACGAGCGGCACCAGGGTCAGGACCCGAATCACCACCCACGCCAGGCCCACCAGCAGCAGCACCTGCGCGGCCCGGGTCCCGGCGCGGCCCAGCCCGTCGGACCAGAGCGCCGCCGGACCCTTCGCCGCCGGGCCCTTCGCCGGCGCGGCGGGCTCCGGCGCCGGATTCTGGTATTCCTGCTCGGACATGGGGATCCTCCTTCGTCACCGCCGAGCAGCCCGCGGACCGGGCGCACGCGGTGTGTACCGTTGCTGACTGCGGATTATCCCGGCAGAACCTGATGGCGGGCTGGCAGCGGGCCGCGGTGGCCTCTGGTTGGGGCGCGGGAACGTTGCTAGCGTGGCCGCATGAGCCCGTCGAAGACTCCGCCTGAGATCATCACCGCGGCCGGGCACGAGGTGAGCATTTCCAGCCCGGACAAGGTGGTCTTCCCCGGGCCGGGGCTGACCAAGCTGGACCTGGTGCACTATTACCTCGCCGTCGCCGACGGCGCCCTCCGCGGCGCGGGCGGCCGGCCGATGGTCCTCAAACGGTTCCCCAAGGGCATCGACGCGGAGCCGTTCTTCCAGAAGCGGGTCCCGGAGAACCATCCGGACTTCATCGACACCGCCACCCTGCACTACGCCTCCGGGACCTCCGCGGAGGAGGCCGTGATCCGGGACGCCGCCGGGCTGGCCTGGCTGGTCAACCTCGGCTGCCTCGACCTGAACCCGCACCCCGTCCGGGCCGCCGACCTCGAGCACCCGGACGAGCTGCGGATCGACTTGGACCCTATGCCGGGCGTCGGCTGGGAGCAGATCGTGGACACCGCCCTGATCGCCCGGGGCGTGCTCGACGACGTCGGGCTGGTCGGCTGGCCGAAGACCAGCGGCTCCCGCGGCTTGCACATCCTGGTCCGCATCACGCCGGACTGGTCCTACCCGCAGGTGCGCCTCGCCGCCGAGACCCTGGCCCGGGAGGTGGAGAACCGGGCCCCCGGCCTGGCCACCGCCCGGTGGTGGAAGGAGGAACGCGGCGAGAGCGTCTTCGTCGACTTCAACCAGAACGCCAAGGACCGCACCGTGGCCTCCGCCTACTCGGTGCGTCCGCTCCCGGACGCCCGGGTGTCCGCGCCGCTGACCTGGCAGGAGGTGCCGTCCGCCCGGCCCGAACAGTTCACCGCGCTGACCGTGCCGGACCGGTACGCAAAGGACGGCGACCCGCATGCGGGCATCGATGAGGCCGCCGGCAGCCTGGCGGCCCTGCTGGAGCTGGCCGGGACGCTGGGCCCGGCGGAAAAGGCGCCGAGGGGCGCCGGAAAGGACGGCTCCGGGCGGCGCCAGTCCGTGATGCCGCTGATCGAGGTGGCGCGGACCAGGACCAAGGCGGAGGCGCTCGCGGCCCTTGAGGCGTGGAAGGCGGGCCATGCCGGGACGGCGGCAGGCCTGCACCCCGCCGACGTCCTGGTCGACGGGATGCGCGGCTCCAGCTCGCTCTGGTACCGGGTCCGGATCAACCTCCAGCACATCCCGGAGGACCGGCGGCCGCCGCAGGAAGAACTGCTGGCCGACTATGATCCCTGGGCCGGCCGGTCCTGACGGTTACCGTTAGTCCCCGGCCCCGCCGTCCGCCGGCGTGCTGGCGTAGTACGCGGCCGCCATGTCCTGCTTGGACCGGCCCTGGGCGGCCACCCGCTCCAGCCGGGCCGCCGCGGCCTCGGTCCCGTCGAGGCGGATGCCTTGTTCCGCTGCCGCCGCCAGGATCAGCCGGGCGTCCTTGAGCGAGGTGTCCACGGCAAACGACGCCGGGTCCAGCGTGTCGCCGAGGATGAGTCCGGCCTTGCCCCGCAGGAAGGGCAGGTCCAGTCCGCCGCCCTCGATCAGGTCGAGGAACTGCTGCGGCTCCACCCCCAGCGCCCCGGCCAGGGCCAGGATCTCGCCGGTGGCGTTGGAGGCCGCGATGACCCAGCTGTTGACCACGAGCTTCAGGCGGGCGGCGGTACCGGCGGCGGCATCCTCACCGGTCCAGGTGGTGCGCGCCCCGATCGCGTCCAGGACCGGTGCCACCACGTCCCGCACCGCGGGCGCACCGGCGGCGATCACCAGCAGCTGGCCGGCCTCGGCGGGTTCGCGGGTGCCGGACACCGGAGCCTCCACCAGCTCCAGTCCCACCTCGCGGGCAAGCTCCGCCAAGGCCCCGGCGTCGTGGACGCCTACCGTGGTGGACTGCACCCAGGCGGTGCCGGGCGTGATGCCCGCGGCTGCCTGCCGGATCACCTCCGTCACCGCGGCGGCGTCGTAGAGCATCGTCAGGACCACGTCGGCGCCCTCGACCGCCTCGGCGGGGGTCGCGGCCGCGTGCGCGCCGGCATCGGCCAGGGGGCCGGTCTTGGCCGGGTCGCGGTTCCAGACCCGGACCTCGAGGCCGGCGCGGAGAAGGTTGCGGGCCATCGCGGCGCCCATGATGCCCAGGCCGAGCACGGCCACGGTGCGGGTGGTGTTCTTCGTCGTCTCGTTCATGCGGCCATGCTAGCCGCACAGCCTGACAGCCGTTGACGGACTCCGGGACCCGGCGTAGACCCATATCCAGGGGCGGGCACCGGCTGGAACAACGGCGGGGAGGCGAGAAGGAGGACACATGGACACTTTTCGGGAGCTTCACCGCGGCGGGTCACCGTTGCTGCTGCCCAACGCGTGGGACGTGGGCTCCGCCGTCGCCTTCGTGGCGGATGGCTACCCGGCGATCGGGACCACCAGCTTCGGCGTGGCGGCAAGCGCCGGCTATCCAGACGGCGGGCGGGCCAGCAAGGCGGCGACGGCGGCGCTGGTGCCGCTGCTGTGCCGGCTGCCGGTGTTCGTGACGGCCGACGTCGAGGACGGCTACTCCCCGGATCCCGGCGAGGCTGCCGACTTCGTCGCGGGCCTGGTGGAGGCAGGCGTGGCCGGGATCAACCTGGAGGACAGCCTGGACGGGCATCTGGTGGCCCTGGAGGACGCCGCCGCGAAGATCGCCGCCGTCCGGCAGCGCTGCCCCGGCGTGTTCATCAACGCCCGGGTGGACAACCTGTGGTTCAAGGAGGACCCGACCGTGGACGCCGTGCTGGTGCGGGCCCGGCGCTATGCCGACGCCGGGGCGGACGGCATCTTCGTCCCCGGGCTTGCGAACCCGGCCGAGATCGAGCCCATCACCGGGGCCCTGGAGCTGCCGGTGAACGTCCTGCCGCATCCCACCCTGACCGTGGCGGAACTTGGTGGGCTCGGGGTGCGGCGCGTCAGTTCCGGGTCGCTGCCCTACCGCGCGGCGGTGGATGCCGCCATCGCGTCCGTCGCGGCCCTGCGGGACGGGGGCACCGCCCCTTCAGCCACCCCGTACTGGGACATGCAGCACCGGCTCGAGTCTTACGCAGCGGCGCTCCGGCCGCAGGTAGAAGGTCCGGCGGAAGGTCCGGAGTAGCCCCGGGAGCAGACCGGCGAGGGGCCTAGGCGAGGCTCAGTTCCGCCGAGATCGCGGCGGCAGCCTCCTGCAGCAGGGGGACGGCGCGGTCGGCGAACGCCTGGTCCACGCGGGAGACCGGGCCGGAGACGGAGATCGCCATCGGCGTCGGGGCGTCGGCCACCGCGGCGGCGAAGCACCGCACCCCGAGTTCCTGCTCCTCCTCGTCGATCGAGTAGCCGCGGCGCCGGATGGTGTCCAGGTCCTGCAGCAGGGTCTCGACGTCGCCGATGCTCTTGGGCGTCGCGGCCGGCATGCCGGTCCGGGACACGATCGCCCGCACCCGCTCGTCGTCGAGCTGGGCGAGGATCGCCTTGCCGACGCCGGTGGAGTGCAGGTGCGCGCGCCGGCCCACCTCGGTAAACATCCGCATGGAGTGCCGGGAGGGGACCTGGCCGACATAGACCACCATGTCCCCGTCGAGCATGGCCACGTTGGCGGTCTCGCCCAGCCGGTCCACCAGGGGCTTCAGCTGCGGCCGGGCGAGCACTCCCAGTTGCTTGGACGCCCCCTCGCCCAGCCGGATCAGCCGCGGGCCCAGGGAGTACCGGCGGTTGGGCAGCTGGCGGACGTAGCCCAGCGTCACCAGGGTCCGCAGCAGCCGGTGGATGGTGGGCAGCGGCAGCTCGGTGGCCGAGGAGAGCTCGCTGAGCATCACCTCTCCCCCGGCGTCGGCGATCAGCTCCAGCAGCTCGAAGACCCGCTCCACCGACTGCACGCCGCCTGCGGCCCGTTCCGCCATGCCACCCCTCCTCTTGGGTGCCGGCCGTCGCCGGCCGGCACCTTTTCCTGACTCACGTTGCGTGGACACCCTTCGCGCCGGGTGAATGCACCCGCCGAGCGAAATATCCGCATCGTGAAAGTTTCCGAGGCCCACGATACCGCAGGGCCTCGCGGCCACCACCGGATCCCCCGGAAGGATGCCCCTAAATGCCCTTGCCCGGGTTGAGGATGCCCAGCGGATCGAAGACGCCCTTGATGGCGTGCTGCAGGCCGAGGGAATCGTTGCCCAGCTCGTCCACCAGCCAGTCGCGCTTGAGCAGTCCCACCCCGTGTTCGCCGGTCAGGGTTCCGCCGAGGCTCCGGGCCAGCTCGAACATCTGCGCCAGCGCGGCCTTCGCCGGGCCCTCGGTGGAAGGCTGTCCCTCGTCCAGGACGATCATCGGGTGCAGGTTCCCGTCGGCGGCGTGGGCCACGGTGAAGATCCTCACGCCGGTGCGGCGGGAGATCTCCTCGATGCCGGTAACCATCTCGGCCAGGCGGCCGCGCGGAACGCCGACGTCGCCGATGCAGACGGTGCCCAGCAGTTCCAGGGACGGGATGGCCTCGCGGCGGGCCCGGAGCAGCTCCGCGGTGTGGTCCGGGTCCGTGGCCTTCTCGTACGAGGTGGCGAACGGTTCGATCGCCTTGATCAGCACGTCCTGCTCCAGGAACGCGCCGTAGCCGTCGGTCTGGGCGAGCAGGAAGGCCCCGCCCCGGCTGCGGTAGTCGGTGCCGAGGGCGGCGTCGACGGCGGCGAGGGTGGGCCCGTCCATCAGTTCCAGCACCGAGGGCGTGATGCGGGAGGCGATGATCGCCGACGCCGCCTCGGCCGCGGCGACGATGTCCGGGAAGTAGGCGGCTACCGTGGCGGTGGAGACCGGCATGGGCCGCAGCCGCAGCGTCGCTTCCACCACCACGCCCAGGGTGCCCTCGGAGCCGATGAACAGCGCATTCAGGTCGTAGCCGGTGACGCCCTTGATGGTCTCGCGGCCGGTGACCAGGATCCGGCCGTCCGGCAGCACCACCTTGAGCGCCAGCACGGATTCGCGGGTGACTCCGTACTTGGCGCAGCGCATGCCCCCGGCGTTGGTGGCGATGTTGCCGCCGATCGAGCAGATGGCCGTGCTCGCCGGGTCCGGCGCGTAGAAGAGTCCGTGCTCGGCCGCGGCGGCGTTGACCTCGGCGTTGAGCACCCCCGGTTCGACCACGATCAGCTGCTCCAGCGGATCGATGCGCAGGATCCGGTTCATCCGCGAGAGGTCCAGGACGATCTCCCCCGTCTGGGCGGAGGAGCCGGCGGCGAGGCCGGTCCCCGCTCCCCGGGCGACGACGGGGATCCGGTCGGCCGTCGCCCGGACCATGGTGTCCACCACGTCCTCGACGGCGGTGGCGTACACGACGCCGTCCGGCAGGGACGAAGGCGTGTAGCCGGAGCGGTCCGTGTTGACGCTCCGGCGGTCGGCTTCCTCGGTGGAGCCGTTCCGTGCCGCGGCGATCAGGCCGGCGGCGGAGCGGGTGGCGGTGGTGTCATTGGCGGTGGTGCTCACGGGGACTGCTTTCTATCGGGTGCAGGAGGTGATCGGCGCGGGCGGGGTCCCTAGGGGACCATCCAGCCCAGGACCGGGGTGGACTGCAGCAGGACAAGGATGGTGATGAAGGCCAGCAGGCCGAGGCTCCAGCCGAGGAGCTTGCGGAACAGGACGCTCTCGGCCCCGTCCAGGCCGACGGCGGCGGAGGCCACCGCGAGGTTCTGGAGCGAGAGCATCTTGCCGAGGACGCCGGCGGAGGAGTTGGATGCGGCCATCAGGACCGGCGAGAGGCCGGTCTGCTGCGCGGCGGTGACCTGGAGCTGGCCGAAGAGCGAGTTGGACGAGGTGTCGGACCCGGTGAGGGCCACGCCGATCCAGCCCAGCAGCGGGGAGAGGAAGGCGAAGAAGCCGCCGGCGGAGGCGAGGGCGAAGCCGAGTGAGTTGGTCTGGCCGGAGACGTTCATGACGAACGCCAGGGCCAGGACGGAGGTGACCGAGACGATCGTCCAGCGCAGCTGGAAGAGGTGTCGCGGTAGATCCGCAGTCCCTGCAGGGGCTTGAGCCGGTACAGCGCCATGGTGATGATGCCGGAGATCAGCAGCAGGGTGCCGGTGGCCTTGAGGTGGTCCAGCTTGAACTTGTGGGCGGAGACCTGGTGGCCGGAGGGGTCGACGGCGTCGATGCCGGGCCAGTCGAAGGTGACGGAGCCGACGGCGGTGAGCCAGTTCTTGACGCCGGGAAGCTGGGCGATGGAGAAGACGGCCATGATGATCAGGTAGGGGGCCACCGCCATCCACACATCGCGGGCCGGCGGCCGGGCGACGGTGTCCGTGCCGGTCCCGGCCGCGTCCGATCCGGCAGCGCCTGCAGCGTGAGCCGGAAGGGGCTGGCCGTTGCGGCTGACGCCGCCCAGGCCGGAGGAGGTGCCGTAGCCGGTGCGCCCGGTGGCCGTGGCGCCCACCAGGTCGGCTTCGGCGGCGTCGGTGTCGCTGCCTGTGTCTGTGTCTGCGACGTCGTGCATGCCGACGATCTCCGCAGGCTGCCAGAACCGGAGCATCACCAGGACGACGGCCACGGTGGCGATCGCGGCGATCACGTCGGTCAGTTCCACCACCAGGAAGTTCGAGGCCAGGAATTGGGCCACGCCGAAGACGACGCCCGAGACCAGGGCGACGGGCCAGGTCTGGCGCACGCCGCGCTTGCCGTCGACGATGAAGACCAGGATCAGCGGGACCAGGACCGCGACGAACGGGGTCTGCCGGCCGGCCATGGAGCTGAGCTCGTGCAGCGGGATGTTGGTGACACCGTTGAGCGCGATGATCGGCGCGGCCATGGCGCCGAACGCGACGGGCGCGGTGTTGGCCAGCAGCGCCACGATGGCCGACTTCAGCGGCTTCATGCCGGCCGCCATCAGCATGGCCCCGGAGATGGCCACCGGCGCGCCGAAGCCGGCGAGGGCCTCGAGCAGGGCGCCGAAGCAGAACGCCACCAGGATGGCCAGGATCCGCAGGTCGTTTGAGATGGAGCGGATGGTGCGGCCCAGCGCCTCGAACCACGGGGTGGCCACGGTCAGTTTGTAGACCCACAACGCGTTGATGAGGATCCAGAGGATCGGGAAGATCGCGTAGAAGGCACCCTGGGCCGTGGCGCTGAGGACCTGGACTATGGGCATATGCCAGCCCACGATCGCCAGGACGATCGAGAGCAGCAGGCTGGCGATGGCTGCCTTCGGGGCCCTGACCCGGAACACGCCGAGCAGGACGAATAAGAGGAGCAGCGGCAGCGCGGCCACCACGGCGGAAACAGCAAGGGACCCGGCGATCGGGTCTACGACCTGCTGAAACGGCTCAAACCTGGGACTCACAAAAACTCCTTTGTTTTACGAGTGGTGGCGGGCCTCTGACCCGGGCGTCATGGGGCGACGGGAAGATTTTCCGCATGGCGAAATAAATCTCTTATTGTGTGGATAGACCATATGTGCGATCCACATCACAGTCAACAGGTTGCCGCAGAATGGTCGGACCACCGCCGACGGTCCGCGGACGGGCGTTGACAGTCCGCCGCGGGGCTGGATAGTTTTTACTTATTGATATTTTATTTCCGCATTACGGAACTGCTAAGACACCGCAGAGACACCCGCAATGCACCACAGCAACTGAACGGAGCGTGACCGGAATGTCAAATCACCTGGAGACCAACGGACTCCACGTCGCGGAGGAGCTGTACTCCTTCGTACGGGACGAGGCGCTGCCCGGCACCGGACTCGACGCCGGGGAGTTCTGGGACGGCGCGGCCGGCCTGATCGCCGAATTCTCCCCCCGCGTCCGCGAACTCCTCGAGGTCCGCGACCGGCTGCAGCAGCAGATCGACGAGTACCACCGCACGCAGGCCGGCGCGGAGATCGATCCCGAGGCGTACGAGGAATTCCTGCGCTCGATCGGCTACCTGGTGGAGGAACCGGCCGACTTCAGCATCAGCACGGACGGCGTGGACAGCGAGATCGCCAGCGTCTCCGGCCCGCAGCTGGTGGTCCCGCTGCTGAACGCCCGCTTCGCCGCCAACGCCGCCAACGCCCGCTGGGGTTCGCTCTACGACGCCCTCTACGGCACCGACGCCATCGACGACGCCGACGGCCGCGGGCACACGGAAGGCTACAACCCCGTCCGCGGCGCCGCCGTCGTCGACTTCGGCCGGCGGCTCCTGGACGAGCACACGCCCCTGGCCTCCGGCTCCCACGCCGACGTCACGGCCTACCGGATCACCGACGGCGCGCTCGCCGCCGAGACCCCCGCCGGGACCACCGGCCTGGCCGATCCCGCCCAGTTCGCCGGCTACCGCGGCAACGAAGACCAGCCCGAAGCCATCCTGCTGGTCCACCACGGGCTGCACATCGAGATCCAGGTGGACCGCGGGCACCCGATCGGCTCCGGTGATCCGGCCGGCGTCAAGGACATCGTCCTCGAATCTGCGCTGACCACCATCATGGACCTCGAGGACTCCGTGGCCGCCGTCGACGGGGGCGACAAGGTGGACGGCTACCGCAACTGGCTGAAGCTGATGCAGGGCACGCTCACCGCCGAGGTGTCCAAGGGCGGCCGCAGCTACACCCGCCGGCTGAACGAGGACCGAAGCTACACCGCCCCGGACGGTTCCGAGCTGGTCCTGCCCGGCCGTTCCCTGCTGCTGATCCGCCAGGTGGGCCACCTGATGACCAGCGACGCCGTCCTGGACGCCGAGGGGCAGCCCGTCCCCGAGGAGATCCTGGACGCACTGTTCACCGGGCTGGGCTCGGTGCACGACCTGCGCGGCGCCACGGCCGGACGGAACTCCCGCGCCGGGTCCGCCTACGTGGTCAAGCCCAAGATGCACGGCCCCGAGGAGGTCGCCGTGGCCTGCGCGCTGCTGGCCGGCGCCGAAAAGGTACTCAAGCTCGAGCCGCTGACCCTGAAGATCGGCATCATGGATGAGGAACGCCGCACCTCGGCCAACCTCAAGGCCTGCATCAAGGAGGCCCGGGACCGTGTGGCCTTCATCAACACCGGCTTCCTGGACCGCACCGGCGATGAGATCCACACCTCCATGCTCGCCGGCCCCATGGTCCGCAAGGCGGATATGCGCAACTCCAGCTGGATCAAGGCGTACGAGGAGTCCAACGTGGACACGGGCCTGGCGTGCGGCTTCGCCGGACGGGCCCAGATCGGCAAGGGCATGTGGGCCGCCCCGGACAACATGGCGGACATGCTGGCGCAGAAGGCCGGCCACCCGCAGGCCGGCGCCGACTGCGCCTGGGTCCCGTCCCCCACCGCGGCAACATTGCACGCCATCCACTACCACCAGGTGGACGTCGACGCCCGGCAGGCCGAACTGGCAGGCAAGCGCCGCTCCACCCTGCGCCAGCTGCTCACCATCCCGCTGGGCGACCCGGCCGGTTGGTCCGCCGAGGACCGCCGGAACGAGCTGGACAACAACATCCAGAGCACCCTGGGCTACGTGGTCCGCTGGGTCAACGACGGCGTGGGCTGCTCCAAGGTCCCCGACATCCACGGCACCGCCCTGATGGAGGACCGCGCCACCTGCCGGATCAGTTCCCAGCACGTGGCCAACTGGCTGCTCCACGGCATCGTGACGCAGGAGGAGGTGGAAGCCTCGCTGCGGCGGATGGCCGCCGTCGTCGACGGGCAGAACGACGGCGACCCCGGCTACCGGCCGATGTCCCCCGAGTTCGATGGCGAGGCCTTCCTCGCCGCCCGTGAATTGGTCCTCGAGGGGGCCGCCCAGCCCTCCGGTTACACCGAACCCGTGCTGCACCGCCGCCGGGCCGCCCACAAGCACGCCAACGACCTTGCAAGGAACGCCTCATGACCCTGACCCTGGACACCGCCCGGACCATCATCGACCAGGCCCTCGCAACGGGCGCCGAGCACGGCTTCAAGCCGCTCACGGTGGTCGTCCTGGACGCCGGCGGCCACGTCACCGCCGCCGCCCGCCAGGACGGTGCGTCGAACAACCGCTTCGAGATCGCCCAGGGCAAGGCCTACGGGGCGCTGGCCCTGGGCATGGGTTCCCGCTCGATCATGGCGCGCGCCGAGCAGCAGGCGTACTTCATCGCCGCGGCCGCCGCGGCGATCGGCGGCCGGCTGATCCCGGTCCCGGGCGGGGTCCTGATCCGCGACGCCGACGGCGCGCTGCTGGGCGCCGTGGGCATCAGCGGGGACACCTCGGACAACGATGAGACGGCGGCCGCAACCGCCGTCCGTGCGGCCGGCCTGACCGCCCAGGTGGACTGAGAAACCACCCGGCGGTTGACAGCGGCACCGGCAGGGGACGTGACACCCCCGGCCGGTGCCGCTGGCGTTTTCCGGGGAAATCTCCAGCGACGGCCAGTATCATGGCCGGGTTCGAGAGTCTGTTGAGAGGTTGCTCCATTGCGTCACGAATCGTCCGCCCCGGGCAAGGGGACCCCTGAGCCCTACCCGGGCTACGGCACCCTGGTGGAGGGCAGCAGCAACTACCGTCAGGGCCGCCGGCCGCGCTGGCTCAAGATCACCGGCATCACCGCGGCCGTGATCCTGGTGGGTGTGATCGCCTTCGGCGGTTACTGGCTCTGGCGGCTCCAGTCCAACATCAGCACCTCTGCGCTCGGCGCCGGCGGGGTGCGCACCGAGGGCCCGGTCAACGACAGCAAGGACCGGCTGCAGATCCTGGTGCTGGGCAGCGACACCCGCAGCGGCAAGAACGGCCAGTACGGCTCGACGGCCGACTCCTCCGGCTACGGACAGTCGGACGTGATGATGCTGTTGGACATCTCGGCGGACAACAACCACGTCAACGTCGTCAGTTTCCCCCGCGACCTCCTGGTGGACGTCCCCGCCTGCAAGGACAGCGCCACCAACGAACAGCATGCGGCCCGGTCCGGAGTCATGATCAACTCCGCCATGGCCGAGGCCGGCATCGGCTGCGCGGTGGACACCGTCAACAAGCTCACTGGCATGGAAATCGACCACTTCATGATGGCCGACTTCAACGCCGTGAAAGAACTCTCCAACACCGTCGGCGGCGTCGACGTCTGCGTGGACACCGCCGTCAACGATCCCGACTCCGGCCTGAAGCTGCCCAAGGGCACCTCCCAGGTCCAGGGCGAACAGGCCCTGGCCTTCCTGCGCACCCGGCACGCCTTCGCCAACGGCGGGGACCTCGGCCGGATCAAGGCCCAGCAGTCGTTCCTGGCGTCCCTGACCCGGAAGCTGAAGGCCGACGGCACGCTCAGCGACCCGCAGAAGGTGCTCAGCATTGCCGACACCATGACCAAGAACCTCACCGTCGACGACGGCCTCGCCTCGGTCCCAACCATGCTGACCCTCGCCAACCGGCTGAAGAACATCGACCCGGCCAAGGTCAACTTCATCACCACCCCCACCGTCCCGGCGCCGTCGGATCCCAACCGGCTGACCCTGGACGAGCCGGCGGCGGACAACCTCTTCGCCGCACTGCGCCGCAGCCCGGACCTGTCCCAGCCCGCGCCGGCCTCGGCGGCCCCGGAGACCTCCAGCGCCCCGGCCGCCCCCGCCTACAACAAGGCACTGCAGCCGGTCACCGTGGCCAACGGCACCAACGTCGCCAGCCGCGGCGCCGAGATCGGGACAATTCTCTCCGACGCCGGGTTCACGAAGCTCTCCCGCATCCCGGCCCAGCCGCGCCAGCAGACCATGGTCTACTTCGGCGCCGGGTTCGAGGACGTCGCCGCCGACGTGGCCGCGGTGTTCGGCCTGCCGGCCTCCAGCGTGCAGCAGGTCCCCGGGGTGCAGGGCGTCCAGCTCTACGCCGGCGAGGACTTCGCCACGGGTTCCAAGCCCGCGGCGCCGCCGTCGCAGGCCGGCGGGGCAGTGTCCCAGACCGGCAGCGACACGACCTGCCAAGCCACCGCCGGCGGGTAGCGGGCGACACGCGGCGGGACCCCGCGTCACCGGGGCGCCAGCACGCCCCGGCGTCCACTACGATGGGCGAGGTTTGAGACGGCAGGATTCCGCAGACTACCCAGTAGCCGGGCCGCGAAGAGAACGGACATTCACGTGGCGTGGACCCCTGACCGGAGGTCATTCCTGGCGGCCGCTGCCGCCCTTTCCCTCGGGGCCCTGGCGGCGCTGCCGCAGGACAGCCGCCCGAAGGATCTCCGCGAGCCCGACGCAACCCCGGCCGACGGGCCTCTGGTGGAGACGGCCGGCGCCGACGCGCAGCCCGCCCCGGTCCCGGCCACGGCCCAGCCCCAGGGTGCCCCGTCCCGCGACCAGATCATCGCCGCCTTCTCCCAGCGCACCGCCGGCTACTGGGGGCTCGCCGCCCCCGGAGTCCTGTCGCGCCTGCCCGCGCCCGCCGGCGTCGCCCTGACCTTCGACTTCTGCGGCGGCACCGGCGGGAACGCCGCGGACACCGGCGTCCTCACCGAACTCCGCCGCCACGGGGTTCCGGCGACCCTGTTCCTCAACCACCGCTGGATCGCCGCCAACGCGGCCCTGGCCGCCGAACTCGCCGCGGATCCCCTCTTCGAGCTCGCCAACCATGGCACCTCACACCGGCCACTGTCCGTGTCCGGCAAGAGCGCCTACAACATTCCGGGCACCCGCAACCCGGGCGAGGTCTACGACGAGATCATGACTAACGACGCCCGCATCGCGGAGCTCACCGGGAAGCGCCCGCTCTTCTTCCGGCCGGGGACCGCCTATCTGGACGATGTCTCCGCCCAGATCGTGCACGCCCTCGGGGTCACGCCCGTCGGCTTCTCCGTCAACGGCGACGCCGGTGCGACGCTCCCCGCCCCGGCCGTGGCCAAGGAAATCTCCGGCGCACACACCGGGGACATCGTCATTTCCCACGGCAACCACCCCGCCGGCGGGACCGCGGCCGGCCTGGCCCGCGCCCTCGATGCGATGAAGCAGCGCGGGGAGGCCTTTGTCCACCTCCCCCGGCCCGCAGCCGCCTGAGGCTCCCACACCCGTGGCCCTATCGCCCACAGCGCAACCCTGTTGTTTCCGCATATCGGGACGTATCGTTAAGTATCGTTAGCGAACCCCTGGAGGAGAGCATCATGCGTAACTCATACCCGATGGGCGGCTTCGGCGCCCCCAGCTTTGATGGCATGTGGCAGGCCGTCGAGGACCTGCGTTCACGCTTCGAAAAGCGCACCGGCAGCCGCGCCGGCCGCGGCGAGGTCCGCTCGGCCGTCCTGGCGCTCCTGGCGGAGCGGCCCATGCACGGCTACCAGATCATCCGCGAGATCGAGGAGCGCAGCAGCGGCAGCTGGAAGCCGAGCGCCGGCTCCGTCTACCCGACCCTGCAGCTGCTGGCCGACGAGGGCCTGATCCGCGCCGAGGAGTCCAACGGGCGGAAGATCTATTCCCTGACGGACGCCGGCCGCGACGAGGTCTCCGGCGGCACCTCGGCTCCCTGGGAGTCCGCCGACGCGGACCAGGGCCCCGGCTTCGGGGCACTGCCGAAGGCAGGCATCGAGCTGGCCCAGGCGGCATCCCAGGTGGGCCGCACCGGCACGCCCGAGCAGGTCAAGCAGGCCGTGGCCGTGCTGGACGAGGCGCGGCGCCGGCTGTACTCGATCCTGGCCCAGGACTGACGCGGGTGGCGGAGGCTGGCCGGGCCCGGGCGGACCCGGCGGCCGGGACCGGGAGCACCCGCGCCCGCTACCGGCGGATCCTGCGCTTCGCGGCCTGGCACCTCGCCGTGACCTGGTGGTACGAGCTGCTGCTCCCCCGCCTGGGCCTGCGCCGGATCACCGAGCGCACCCGAACACGCCGGATGATCCGCTTCGCCCGGCGCTTCCGCGCCCTGGCCGTGGAGCTGGGCGGCCTGATGATCAAGGTTGGCCAGTTCCTCTCCTCGCGCCTGGACGTCCTCCCGCCGGAGATCACCAAGGAATTGGAGGACCTCCAGGACGAGGTTCCCCCGGTCCCGTTCCCGGCCATCAGGGACCTGGCCGAGGCAGAACTGGGGACACCGCTGGAGAACATCTTCGCCGTCATCGAGGAGACGCCCATCGCCGCGGCGTCCCTCGGGCAGGCGCACCGCGCGACGCTGCTGCCCGCGGCGGCGGAGGATGCCGGCATGAGCGGCGTCGTGGTGAAGGTTCAGCGCCCCGGGATCGAGGCGATCGTCGACGTCGACCTGGCCGCCCTGCGCAGGGTGGGCGGCTGGCTGAGCCACTTCCGGCTGGTCTCGGACCGCGCGGACATGCCGTCCCTGGTGGAGGAGTTCGCCCAGACCAGCCTCGAGGAGGTCGACTACCTGCAGGAGGCGGCCAACTCCGAGCGGTTCGACGCCGACTTCGCCGGCGACGAGCGGGTGGCCGTCCCCCGCGTCGCCTGGGAACGGACCACCCGCCGGGTCCTGACCCTGGAAGACGTCACCGCCATCAAGATCACGGACACGGACGGCCTACGGGCCGCGGGGATCGACCCCGTGGAGGTGGCTCCGGTCTTCGCATCGGTGATGTTCGACCAGCTCTTCACCACCGGGTTCTTCCATGCCGACCCGCACCCGGGGAACATCTTCGTCACCCCGACCCCCGGCGCCGGAGGGTTGCCCTGGCGGCTGACGTTCATCGATTTCGGCATGATGGGCGAGGTGCCCCCGGGCACCCGGAGCGGGCTGCGGAAGCTGCTCATCGCGGCGGCCGCGCGCGACGGCGGAGGCTTGGTCTCGGCGATCGGCGAGATCGGGGTGCTGCTGCCCACGGCGGATACCGCCGAACTGGAGCGGGCCATGTCCCGGCTGTTCACCCGCTTCGGCGGCATGGGCTTCGCCGAACTGCGCGAGGTGGACCCGCGGGAGTTCCTGGCCTTCGCCAACGAGTTCGGCGAACTGGTCCGCTCGCTGCCGTTTCAGGTCCCGGAGAATTTCCTGCTGATTATCCGGGCGATGTCGCTCACCTCCGGGGTGTGCAGTTCCCTCGACCCGCGCTTCAACCTCTGGGACTCGGTGGAGCCGTACGCGGCACGGCTGCTGCGCGAGGAGCGCGGAAACCTCCTGCAGGACGCCGGCCGCCAGGTCTTCGACGCCGCGGCGGTGGCCTTCCGCCTGCCGCAGCGCCTCGACCGCCTGGCGGCCCGCGCCGAGGAGGGTTCCCTGACCGTGGGCAACCCCCGGCTGGAGCGCCAGGTGGCCCGGCTGGACCGCACCGTGCGCCGCGCGGTGTCCGCCCTCCTCTTCACCGCCCTGCTGATCGCCGGCGCCATCCTCCGGCACGACGACCCGGTGCTCGGAACGGCGCTCCTGGCCGTCTCCGTGCTCCCGCTGCTGCATTCCGCCTGGCCGGGACGTCGCGGACCCTGACCGCCGCTTTGTTCCCTAAACCCGCCGCGGACGCCGACGCATCTCAAGCCGCCACGCGGAGGCCGGTGACTGCCGTTACTTAATTGTGATTAACCGGCTCGATGCCGTACGGTCGACGGGTGGACCGTCAACGTTGGTCCCAATTCCGTGCGTCGCTGAGCTCTGCCGCGCCCGGGATCCGCTAAATATAAGGCAGAGGCGGGGGACCCAAGTGTCCCGGGTATGGCGTTGGCCTGCCCTCGGGGTGAAGCCGTGGTGTCCCACGGCCGGATGACCTCATCCGAACCCGACAGCTAACTCCGCAGGCGTTGAGAGGTAAACCTTCCATGTCTGCACCCCAGGATCAGACGTGCGCCGCCGCGCGCCGCCGTGACCAGTCCGCTCCCTTCCCCCTTCGACGCACCGCCCTTCGGCTGAAGTCCCCCCGCGTCCTGTCCCTCGCCGCCGCGGCGGCCGTCGCCGTCGTCGGCCTCGGTTCACTCGGCCAGGCCACCCTGAACAGCCTGACCCAGGCGCAGGCGTCGGAGGTCTCCCAGGCCGCCCCCGCTTCCGCCCCGGCCTCGCCGTCGGCGACTGCGGCCGCACCGGCCAGCACCGCGGCCGCAGCCCCGTCCGCCCCGGCGACGGCGGCGGCCCCCGCACCGGCGCAGGCCGCTCCCCCGGTGGCGGCCCCCGCCCCCGCAGCCGTGCAGGCCGCACCGGCACCCGCCCTGGCCGTAGCCTCCACCGGCGGCCCCGCTCCCCTGGGTGTCCCCGGCAACTGGAGCCTGGCCTTCAACGACGACTTCAACGGCGCCGGCCTGGATACCAACAAGTGGGCCGCCTGCTGGTTCGCGCCCGGCTGCGGAACCATGAACAAGGTCAGCACCAGCCCCGCCAACGTCTCGGTCAGCAACGGCAACCTGGTCCTGAACCTGGCGTCGGCCACTTCCGGTGCGCTGGTCTCCTCCAACCCCCGCGGCGGCGCCGGCACCGGCTACCAGTTCACCACCGGCTACGTCGAGGCCCGGATCAAGTTCCCCGGCAACGCCAACGGCCTCTACAACTGGCCGGCATTCTGGACCACCGGCCAGTCCTGGCCCGCCACCGGCGAGAACGACATCGCCGAGGTCCTCAAGGCCAAGATGACGGTCAACTACCACTCCACCAGCGGCGCCCAGAACCAGGGCGGCGTGGGGGGCAACTGGGCCAACGAGTACCACACCTTCGGCCTGCACCGGATGGCCGGCTCCTCGGACGTCTACTTCGACGGCGTCAAGGTCAAGTCCTACCCGACCAACGACGGCAACGCCCCGCAGTACCTGGTCCTGAACGTCGGTGCCTCCTCGACCAACCCGGCCTACGGCCCGGCGTCGCAGGTCCTGGTCGATTACGTCCGCGCCTGGCAGTAACCCGGACGTACACTGGCTCCCATGACGCCGCGTAAACCACGGAGGAGCCACCATGTGCCGACTGTTCGGGCTCCACGCCGGCGCCCGAACGGTGCGTGCCACATTTTGGCTGCTCGACGCGCCGGACAGCCTGTCCGTCCAGAGCCGGCGCGAGCCGGACGGGGCGGGCATCGGCACCTTCGACGAGTTCGGACAGCCGCACGTGGCGAAACAGCCGCTCGCGGCGTGGGAGGACCACGCCTTCGCCCGGGAGGCCAGGACGCTGCGGAGCACCACGTTCCTCGCGCATGTCCGCTACGCCAGCACCGGCGCCCACACCGTGGCCAACACCCACCCTTTCGAGCAGGACGGGCGGCTGTTCGCGCACAACGGCGCGTTCGGCGGCCTGGACCGGCTGGACGCACGGCTCGCGGAGCTCGGTGTCGCCGACCTGGTCCGGGGGCAGACGGACAGCGAACGCCTCTTCGCCCTGATCACCGCCGAAACCCGGCGGGCGGACGGCGACGTCGGCGCCGGGATCACCCGCGCGGTGGCTTGGGCCGCCGCCGAACTGCCGGTGCTCAGCCTGAACCTGATCGTCACCACGAGCACGGAGCTGTGGGCGTTGCGGTACCCGGAAACCCATGAGCTGCACGTGCTGGAGCGCGATCCCGGGCGGGTCCACGGCCCGGCCGCGCCGCTGGAGGCGCGCAGCCATCGCATCCATGCCCGCAGCGAGGACCTCGCCGCCGGGCCGCAGGTGCTGATCGCCACCGAGCCGATGGACCACGATCCCGGCTGGCGTGCGCTGGCCCCCGGGGAAATGCTGCGGGTGGGTCCGGACCTGGCAGTCACGTCCACGTTTCCGTTCCCGGACGGGCCCCGGCACCGGCTCGACCTCTCGGATCTCAGCCCCGAGGCCGCCGCCTCGCAGCGTCCCTAACCAGCCCCGTCCCCAACCAGCCCAGTCCCTAACAAGCCCCGCCTCTAACAAGCAAAGCGCCTAGCTGCGCTCCGCCACCGCGGAATCCGCGGCGTCACCGGCGTGGGCCTGCTCGGCGGGCTTCCGGCCCGTGGCGGGCATCGCGACGACGGCGACCACCGTCAGCACCGCGCCCACCAGCACCGCCAGGAACACCGCGCCGGAGGCGGTGACGACGGTCCCGGGGTTGGTGTCCCCGCCCGGGGTCCCGGCGTAGATGGCGTTGGCGACGGCGCCGAAGACCGCCACGCCGATCGAGCTGCCGATCGAACGGGCGAACAGGTTGGTGCCGGTCACCACGCCGCGTTCGTTCCATTCCACGCTGGACTGGGCGGCGATCAGCGTGGGCGTGGCGACGAGCCCCAGGCCCAGCCCCACGATGAAGCAGCTGGCCGCGACCAGCAGCACACTCGGTGAGGAGGCGGTCAACGCCAGCACCGCGGTCCCCACCACGGTGATGCTGATGCCGATCAGCGCGGTGGTCCGGAAGCCCAGGCGCAGATAGAAGCGGCCGGACTGGGAGGCGCTGATCGGCCAGCCGATGGTCAGTGCCGCGAGGGCGAGCCCGGCCAGGATCGGGGATGTGGCGATGGACCCCTCGAGGAAGGTCGGCACGTAGGAGGTCAGGCCCAGCATGACGGCGCCGACGCCGAAGGAGACCAGCGCCGTCGTCGCCAGCAGCCGGCGGGAGACCACCCACGGCGGCAGGACGGGCTCGGCCGCGCGGCGTTCCACCAGCACGAAGACGGCCAGCAGCACCGCACCGCTGGCGAAGACGCCGATGCTGGGGGCGGAGTTCCAGGCCCAGGCCTGGCCGCCCTCGAGGGCGCCGAGGATCAGCAGGGTCAGCGCCGCAGTGAGCAGCGCGGAGCCGAGGTAGTCCACGGTGTGGCCCTGGCGTTTGACGTCCTCCCGGAAGGAGCGAAGCAGCATCCAGCCGGCCAGCAGGCAGAGCGGGATGTTGACCAGGAAGATGCCCCGCCAGATGCCGAGGGTGGAGAACACGCCGCCCAGGGTGGGGCCGACGACGGAGGAGATGGCCCAGACGCTGGCGAGGTAGCCCTGCACCTTGGCCCGTTCGGTCAGGGTGTAGATATCCCCGGCTATGGTGATGGCCATCGGCTGGACCGCACCGGCGCCGAGGCCCTGCAGCACCCGGAAGGCGATCAGCGCCGGCATGCTCCAGGCGATGCCGCAGAGGATGGATCCGAGCAGGAACAGGCCGATGCCGATCAGGATGATGGGTTTGCGGCCGACCACGTCGGAGAGTTTCGCGTAGACGGGCACGGACACGGCCTGCGCCAGCAGGTAGGCGGAGAACAGCCAGGGGAAGGACGAGAAGCCGCCCACGTCGCGCACGATCGAGGGCACCGCGGTGGCCACGATCGTTGAATCGATCGCCACCAGGCCGGTCGAGAGCATCAGGGCAATGAGGATCGGTCCCCGGGTGGAGCGGAAGCCGACTCCGTCGCTTGTTGTCGTCACTGGTTTCGTTCCCGTCGTCGTCCACGCCGTACGGCGCCCGGAACCGCGCGGTTCCGAGGTCATAACTTCGGCGGGACGGGAATTAGTCCCGCGGACGCCGGGTAAAGACCAGGTGGGTGACGCCCGACGGCGAGGGCGTCGCCTCAATCTCAAAGCGCTTTTCCAAGTCTTCGAGCCCGTCCCAAAGCCGCTCCCCGCGGCCCAGGAGGATCGGCACCAGGACCAGGTGCAGGTGGTCGATCAGGTCGGCGGCGAGGAACTGCCGCACCGTGGCGACCCCGCCGCCGATCCTGACGTCCTTGCCGCCGGCGAGCTCCCGGGCACGTTCCAGCGCCTCGGCGGGGCCGGCGTCGAGGAAGTGGAACGTGGTCCCGCCCTCCATCTCCAGCACGGGCCGGGGGTGGTGGGTGAGGACGACGACGGGCGTGTGGAAGACCGGATTGTCCCCCCACCAGCCCTTCCATTCCTCGTCCTGCCAGGGTCCGCGCTGGGGGCCGAACTTGTTGCGTCCCATGATTTCGGCGCCGATGCCGGGTGCCCAGGTGCCGGCGAAGGCCTCGTCGACGCCGAAGGAGGGTTCGCCGTCGCCGGGCAGGCCCATGGCGCGGAAGGTGCGGGTGCCGAACGCCCACTGCATCAGCCGGGTACCGGCGTGGCCGAAGGGCGCCTCGAGGCTTTGGTCCTCGCCCGTGCCGTAGCCGTCCAGGGAGATCGAGAAATTGTGTACGCGGACGAGGGACATGTGAGCTCCTTGGCGGGTGGCCGGGTTTCCGAGCCCACTCTAGGAGCGGCGGGCGGTCCGCTCAAGGACTTCGGAGCCGCGGCCTCCCCGGGCGGGGCCGCAGCGCCGTCCGGTGCGCCGCCTTGGCGGGCCTCTCAGCCCTAGGCGGCGGCCTGCGCTGCGTAGACGGTTGCCCGAGCCTGGACGTTGCGGATGTAGGCGTCGGACTGGTTATAGGCGTAGATGGCGTCGGTCCAGCCGCGCGGGGTGGTGAGGTCCCGGCCGTGGCCGCAAAGGTAGTCGGCGGCGCTAAGGGCGGCGTCGTCGATGTTGAAGGGATCGGCGACGCCGTCGCCGTTGCCGTCCCGGCCCGCCAGCCGCCAGGTAGAGGGGATGAACTGCATGGGTCCGACGGCGTGGTCCCAGTGCGGGTCGCCGTCGAGCGCGCCGCCGTCGGTGTCCGGGATCGCGGCGAACCCGTCGCCGTTGAGGCTGGGCCCGACGATCGGGCCGCTGACCTGGCCGGCCGCGTTGAGGCTGCCGCCGCCGTAGCTCCCGTGCGCCGTTTCGACGAAGCCGATCGCCGCGATGGTGTTCCAGCCGATGCCGCAGCCGGGGGTGGTGGCGTTCGCGGTGACTGCGGCGGCTACGTAGGCCCGCAGTGCCCGGGCCGGGATGCCGGTCCGTGCGGCGGCGCCGGTTAGCCACTGCGCATCCGGGCTGGGGGTGACGTTGACCGCCGTGGTGATGTCGGCGCCCTCGAGTTTCGCTACCGCGCTCGGCGGGGCGGCGACGGCGGTCCGGATGCCCTCGCCGGACCGGCCCACCGCCCAGAACGAGAAACCGGCGATGACGGCCACGGCCAGCAGGCCGAAGACGAGGAGGCGTTTGAGTCGGAGCACCGACTAATCAAACCATCCGGCACCGACGTCGGAAGACTCCCGCGCCCGGGCAGTGGGTCACGCCCGTGCGCCGTCTCCCGGCACCGCGCCCTCCGAAGTGTCCCGGACCCCTGTCCGGGACGGCGGCGCGTTGCTAGCATGGGCGCGGACGCCGCCGAAACCCGGTAAGGCGCCCGCATCCCGGAGTCCCACCCCCGTCCGCAAGGAGAACCGCCATGGCCACCCACCTCAACCCCTACCTGAGCTTCCGCGACAACGCCCGCGAGGCCATGGAGTTCTACCGCGACGTCTTCGGCGGCCAGTTGACCGTGAGCACCTT
The DNA here is from genome assembly GCF_044628475.1 of Arthrobacter sp. BPSS-3. Classification (NCBI taxonomy): domain Bacteria; kingdom Bacillati; phylum Actinomycetota; class Actinomycetes; order Micrococcales; family Micrococcaceae; genus Arthrobacter; species Arthrobacter sp. BPSS-3. The sequence goes on along the minus strand of NZ_JBIMMV010000003.1, from coordinate 251,564 downwards.
CGCGGACTTCCAGGCCAGCCAGGATCCGTCGGAGGACACCTTGGTGATGCACGCCCAGCTGGAGTCCCCCAGCGGGTTCGTCCTGATGGGCTCTGACACCCCGGCGCGGATGGACTACACACCGGGCAACACCTTCAGCGTCTCGCTCAGCGGCGACGACGACGCGGAACTGCGCGGCTACTGGGACAAGCTCTCCCAGGGCGGCACCGTCACGATGCCGCTGTCCATGTCGCCCTGGGGCGACGCGTTCGGCATGTGCAACGACAAGTATGGCGTCGCCTGGCTGGTCAACATCGCCGGGAAGAAGGACTAAGCCCCGACGCCGGGAGCGGCGTCGCCGAGGACTCAGATGATGGTGTGCCCGGCGACGGCGGTGACCAGCGTGGAGACCTTGATGCCGACGAGGGCGGCCGTCAGGACGATCATGCCGAGGGTCACCCAGACGGGCGCCAGCCCGCGACGGGGAGCGGCCTCGTGCACCACCACCGACCGGCCGATCACGTAGAGCTCCCGGCTGAGGAAGACCCAGGCCCAGTGGAACGGGCGGACCACGCCGTCGCGGCGCAGCTTCTGCCAGTCGAGGTAGGCCAGCACGGCGGACACGGCGTAGATGATCAGGCCGGTGCCCAGAGCCAGCAGGTAGGGCAGGGTGAGGATCGACGCCGGGTCCATGGTTTGCACCCGTCGCAACCCCGTCGTCCTGGTCCGCAGGACGGGATTCCAAAATGCCAGGCTGATCAGCGGGATGATCGGCAGGGTGGCGATCAGCCAGATGAACGGGTTGTAGACCGGGGTGGACGGGCTGATCTGCGGGCGCCCGGTGCGGTACGGGTTTGCAGGGGCGCCCGGGTGCCCCGCGCTGAGGTGCCCCGCACTGAGGTAGCCGGTCCAGGCCGTCCCGTCCCACCAGCGCAGGTAACCGGATCCCGCAGGGTCCGCGTACCAGCCCGGCGCGGGCAGGTTACCGGGTGCGCCGTACCCGGCGTTTGGGGTGCTTGGCGGGACAGTCATGGCCGGTCCTTCTCGAGCTGTTCGGGGTATCTCCCCCGAACCATACCGTGCGCCACCATCTGGTGGTGTCGAGCCCATTGTCGACCTGCAGAGTGGGAATCCGGTGGACGGGCGCTGACAGGACGCTGCATGTTGCCGCGCCCCTCACCCGTCCCCGCCGCCGTCGTCCGCCTTCTAACGACGCCGTCTCCCTACAACCCGTCGTCCCCTTACGCCTTGCCGCCCGCCAGCGTGCGACGCAGTTCCCGCTTGAGCACCTTATGGCTTGGCCCCAGCGGGAATTCGCCGGTGAACCGGACATGCCGGGGGTACTTGTGCTTGGCCAGGTGCTGCTGGCTCCAGTCGATGATGTCCTGCTCGGTGGGCGGGTTCCCGGCGTGCGCGGGGTCCAGCACCACGACGGCGCAGACCTCTTCGCCGCGCAGTTCATCGGGCAGTCCGACGACGGCCACCTGGGCGATGGCAGGGTGCCGGGAGAGCACCTCCTCCACCTCGCGCGGGTAGACGTTGTAGCCGGAGCGGATGATGACGTCCTTGGTCCGGTCCACCACGTAGATGAAGCCGTCCTCGTCCATGGTGCCGAGGTCGCCGGTGCGGAACCAGCCGTCCACCATGGCCTCGCGCGTGGCCTCCGGGTTGTTCAGGTACCCGGCGAAGACGTTGTGGCCGCGGACCAGAATCTCCCCTAGTTCGCCCGAGGGCATGGGGACCACGCGCTCCGGCTCGCGGTGGTCGGCGATGGTGACCTCCACGCCCCAGACCGCCTGGCCCACGCTTCCGGGCCGCGCGCCGGCGTGCGGCGTGTTGGTGGAGACCACCGGAGAGGTCTCCGAAAGGCCGTACCCCTCGTAGATGGTGACGTCGAAGGCGGCGTTGAATTTCTCCATCACGGCCAGCGGCATCGGCGCGCCGCCGGAGACGCAGAGCCGCAGTGTGGGCAGGCCGGCGCGCCCCTCGGCGGCGGCGAGCAGCTGCATGTACATCGTCGGGACGCCGTGGAAGATGTCCACCTGATGCGCCGTGATGAGCTCCAGAGCCGCCTCGCCGGTGAATTTGGGCAGCAGCACCAGGGTGCCGCCCAGCCGGAACAGGGCGTTCATGCTGGCCGTCTGCCCGAAGACGTGGAACAGGGGCAGGCAGCCGAGGGCGACGTCGCTCGAGCGGACGTCGTTGGCGTCCACGGCGGAGACGGTGGCGTTCATGACCATGTTCAGGTGCGTCAGGACGGCACCCTTCGGACGGCCCGTGGTGCCGGAGGTGTAGAAGATGACCGCGGGGTCCTCCGCCTCACGGCTCACATAGGTCTCCAGGCCGCCGGGGGCCTCGGGGTCGAGGTGCCGGACGCCGTCGTCGCCGTTCCGGCCCGTCGCGCCCGGGCCCGGTCCGCCGTCGGCCGCCGCGGGGCCGACCAGCAGGAGAGGAATCCCTGCCTCCCCCGCTGCCTGCCGCCCCACCTCGAGGAACGCCGGGTGACAGAGGAGCGCCGTGGCGCCGCTGTCGCGGAGCACGTGGATGACTTCCCGGACGGTCAGCAGCAGGTGCACGGGCACAACCACCCCGCCGGTCGCCTGGATGGCGTAGTAGGCGGCGGGGAATTCGACGACGTTGGGGGCCATCAGTCCCACCACGTCCCCGGGGCGGACCCCGGCGTCCTCCAGCTGGCCGGCGTAGCTCAGGGCCTGCCGCCACAGGGTGGCGTACGAATAGGACCGGCCACCGCTGATCACGGCGGTCTTCTCCGGGTACTTGCGGGCGGATTCGGCCAGGATTGAAGCGAGCGACAACGCTGTCATGGGTTCTGCTTTCTCTCGTGTTCACGTCCGGTAAGGGGTCCGGCCAGGACGGCCGTCAGGGTGTTCTCCAGGACCGCCCGGGCCTGCTCCGGGGACTGCCCCAGATGGTCCCGCAACAGTTTCCAGGTGGCCCAGTCCGCCGCGGCGCAGACCGAGAGGACCGTGCGGGTGCGGCGTTCCGGGTCCAGGGCGGCCAGTTCCGCGTCGAACAGCCGTTCGACGTCGGCCCTGATCCGGTCCAGATTCCCGCGCAAGTTCTCCTGCAGCGCCGCGGAGAAGGGACGCTGCACGTCCGCCGCCCGCGCCAGCGGCGCCAGGGCTTCCAGCACGGCGGCCCGCTGGGCGCAGTAGGCCGCGATCCGTTCCCCCAGCGGTAGCCCCGCCGGGACGGGTGCGACGCCGGCATCCTGGTCGGCGAGTTGCCGGGCGGCCGTCGCGGCCATGAGGCTCTCCAGGTCCTTGAAGTGGTCCCAGAGGGCACGGACCGAGACCCCGGCCCGGGCCGCGATCTGCCGGGCCGACGGTTTGAGTTCGCCGTCCCGGAGGAGGGCCATGTGGGCGTCGCGGATGACCTGCCGGGTCCGCAGGGTCCGTGCGTTGCGTCCGTCGGTGGCGGTCATGCGCCGGCGAGGAACCCGGCAGGGAGCAGCGAGGCGTCGCCGGTCTGCTCCGTGTAGTGCCGCAGCCGTTCGGCGACGTACCCGTGGCCCACGTGGCCGGCGTACCAGAGGGGTCCGCCGCGGTAGGCGGGCCAGTTGTAGCCCTTGACCCAGATGACGTCGATGTCCCCGGCGCGCTCGGCGATGCCCTCGGCCAGGATCCGGGCGCCCTCGTTGATCATCGGGAACAGCAGCCGCTCGAGAATCTCGCCGTCGGTGAGGCTCCGCCGGGTGATCCCCTCGGTACGGGAGACCTCGACGATCAGGCGTTCCACCTCAGGGTCCTCGCGGCCCTCCCGCCCGTCGTAGGCGTAGTAGCCGGCGCCGGTTTTCTGGCCGAACCGCCCCGCCTCGCAGAGCGCGTCGGACACCGGGGCGGTGGTGCCCTCCGCCTTGCGGTTGCGCCACCCGATGTCCAGGCCGGCCATGTCCCCCATCTCGAAGGGACCCATCCGGAATCCGAAGTCCTTGAGGACCCGGTCCACCTGGCCCGGCAGCGCTCCTTCCAGCAGCAGCTGCTCGGCCTGCGCGGAACGGACCTCCAGCATCCGGTTGCCGACAAAACCATGGCAGACCCCGACGACGACCGGCGTCTTGCCGATCCGGCGCGCCGTGGCGACCCCGGTGGCCATCGCCGCGGCGTCGGTGGCGGCCCCGCGCACCACCTCCACCAGCGGCATGACGTTGGCCGGGCTGAAGAAGTGCAGGCCGAGCACCCGGGACGGCAGGCGGGTGTCCGCGGCGATGGTGTCGATGCTCAGGTAGGAGGTGTTGGAGGCGAGGATGCAGTCTGGACGGACCACGGCGTCCAGCGTGGCGAAGATCCCCTGCTTGACGCCCAGGTCCTCGTAGGCGGCCTCGATGACCAAATCGGCGTCGGCGAAGTCCGCGTAGTCGAGGCTTCCGGTGATCAGGGACCGCAGTGCCGCGGCGTCCTCCTCGCTCCGGCTGCCGCGGGAGACGGACACGGCGAGGTTCTTGTCCACCTGGGCGAGGCCGCGGTCCAGGGCGGAGCGTTCGGCTTCGACCACCGTGACGGGGATGCCGGCGGAGGCCAGTGCCATGGCTATGCCGCCGCCCATGGTTCCCGCGCCCACCACCCCGGCCCGCCGGACGGGCCGTGCCGCCTCCGGGTCCAGGCCCGCCGGGCGGCGGGCCGCACGTTCGGCGGCGAAGAGGTGCCGCTGGGCCGCCGATTCTTCGCTGGCGAGCCGTTCCTGGAACTTCTCCCGCTCCACCTCCAGCCCGCGGTCGAAGGACTCCTCGATGCCGGCCGCGACGGCGTCCACCGCGGCACGGGCGGCGAACGGGTCCTTGGCCTTGCCGAGCGCCGCCCCGGCGAGCCGTTCCACCGTGCCGGGGGCAGCGGCCGCCTCAGCAATCCTGTCCTCCCGGTCCCGGGTGCGCCGCGCCGGCAGGGCATTGACCCGGGCGATGGCGTCCGTGACGGCGCCGGGCGCACCGGGGTCTTCCGCCACCGCGTCGACCAGCCCGTCGCGGAGCGCATCGGCCGCGGTGACGTCCTTGCCCGTGAGAATCATGGAAAGGGCGCGGTGGGGACCCACCAGGCGGGGCAGCCGGACGGTGCCGCCGGCTCCGGGGATCAGGCCCAGCGTGATTTCCGGCAGTCCGAGCCGGGCCTCAGGGGCGGCGATCCGGGCGTGCGCGGCCATCGCGAGTTCCAGTCCCCCGCCCAGGGCCACGCCGGTGATCCCGGCGATGACGGGCTTCGGGAAGTCCTCCACCCGGGCCACGAGTGCGCGGAGGTCCGGGCCGTCCGCGTGGCCGGGCTGCCCGGCGTCGGCACTGTCTGCATCGGTCTCGCGTGATTCGGCTCTGTGGAACTCGGTGATGTCCGCGCCCGCGGAGAAGGCCCGTGGCTGGCCGAGCAGCAGGACGGCGGTGACGTCCTGGTCGATGGCGGTGCGGTCCAGCGCGGCGGCCAGCTCACGGCGCAGGTCCCGCCCCAGGGCGTTGACGCTGCCGCTGCGCATGGTCAGGCGCGCGACGCCGTCCGCTATTGAGACGTCGACGATTCGATCTGCAGGTTCGCCCACGGGGTGCCTGCCTTTCTGCCGGTGGCCGAGGCCGTTTCGGCGTGGAGGGGTCAGCTGAAGGCGGGGATGCCGGTGATGTCGCGGCCCACCAGGAGGGACTGGATGGAGTCGGTGCCCTCGTAGGTGCTGACCACGTCCATGTCGGTCATGTGGCGGGCGACGTGCCGCTCCAGGAGGATGCCGTTGCCGGCCAGCATGTCGCGGGCCTCGGCGCAGATCCACTTGGCCTTCTGCGCGGTGGACATTTTGACCATGGACGCCATCGGCCCGGTCAGCCGCCCGGACTCGGCCAGTTCGGCCATGCGGTGGCACATCAGCTGCATGGCGGTCAGTTCGCTGAGCATGTTGGCGAGCTTGTTCTGCACCAGCTGGAAGGAGCCGATCGGCCGGCCGAACTGTTCCCGGTCCAGCGCGTAGCGGGCGGCGATCTCGTAGGCGGCCATGCCGTGGCCCATGGCCTCCCAGGCGGCGCCGCCCCGGGTGGCGGACAGGACGGTGGTGACGTCCTTGAAGGAGGTGCAGTTCTCCAGCCGGTTTTCTGCCGGGATGCGGAGGTTGTCAATGACGATGTCGGCCTGCTGGATGGCGCGCTTGCCGATCTTGCCGGTGATGACGGTGGGTTGGTAGCCGGCCGGGTGGTTGCCGTCGTCGTCCCTTTCCAGGACAAACGCCTTCACCCGCCCGTCGGCGTCGTCGCGGGCGAAGATGACGACGACGTCGGCCATGTGGCCGTTGCCGATCCACCGTTTGTGGCCGTTGAGGATGTAGCTGTCCCCGTCCCGTCGGGCGGAGGTTTCCAGGGCGACGGAGTCGGAGCCGTGCAGCGGTTCGGTGAGGGCGAAGGCGCCGATCTTCTCCATGGCCGCCATGGCGGGGAGCCAGCGGCGGCGTTGGTCCTCGGAGCCGAGAATGTTGATGCTGCCCATGGCCAGGCTCGAGTGGACCCCGACGAAGGTGTTGATGGAGCCGTCGCCGCGGGCGATCTCGCGGGCCACGATGCCGGCGGCGCGGCGGCTCAGTCCCGGGCAGCCGTAGCCCCGGATGGTGCTGCCGATGATGCCCAGCCCCGCCAGGCCTGGAATCAGTCCGGAGGGGAACTCGGCCCGCTCCCAGTGGTCGTTGATGACGGGAAGGATGTCCGCCTCGACGAAGGCCCGGACCCGGTCCCGCAGCCCGCGTTCCTCCGCGGAGAGTTCGTCGTCGAGCAGGAAGTAATCACTGGTGATCTCCGGTCCGGACACTGCGGGGCTCCTTTGCCTAGGGGTGTGCGGCCCCTGCGATCCAGGTCACATCGGGGCAACAATTTGCATCGTAACTGCAAATTGTTGGCAGCCCAAGGGTTTGGCCGCGGCGTTCCGGATGACGGACCGGTTCCGCCGTCGTCCGCCCCGTCCCGCCAGTGCGCGGCGGATCCCCTGCCGGATCACAGCATCCGCCCAGTCTTCTGCCCTTTACTTGGGGCGGAAACATCCAGTTTTGAGGAGAAATACCGTGGACGAACAGAGCTACCCGGAGGGCGCCGGCCAGGCCCCCGGCACCCCGCCCTATGGCCCCACCACGCCGCCCACCATGCCGGTGCCGCACACCGAAACACAGCGGATCCCGACGGCCGGGCCGGTTGCATCGAACGCCGGGCCGCAGCCGGTGTCGTCCGCGCCGGCGGCCCCGGTGTGGGGAACCCCGGGCCCGGCCTACGCAGGCAATGGGTCCGCAGGTCCCGGTACCCCCGGTCCGGGAACCCCGGGCCCCGGCGCTCCCGGCCCGGGACGGCCCGCGAAGAGGTCCTGGTGGAGCCTGCCGAAGGTCCTGGTGGCTGCCGGCCTCGCGGTGTTGCTCGCCGGGGGCGGCGGCGCCGCGATTGGGTATTCGATGGGCAAGTCGGATGCGGCGCACCAAGCCGCGCAGCGGTTCCAGAACGGCCGCCAGGGCGGCTTCAATGGCCAGGGCCGGCGCGGCGGGCAGGGCCAGCCGACGGCACCGGGCTCACAAAACGGCTCCCAGGACGGCGGCCAGGGTGGCGGCTCCCCGAGCGGCGGCACCAACCCGTAGCCCGGCCGGTGCGGGTCAGCGCACCACGGTGCGGTGACCCGCGTCCAGGCGCCGGGTCCAGCCCCGGGAATCAAGGTGTTCCAGGAGCGGGATTGCCACCCGGCGCGTCGTGTTGAGCGCCTGCCGGGCCTGGCTGGTGGTGAACGGCTGGTCCAGCCGGGCCAGCGCACGCATGGCAAGGGCCGGCGCTGCGGGCAGCAGCACCACCCCGTCCCTCAGCCGCAGCAGCCGGCCGGCGCGCTCGGCGGCGGCCAGTTCGCGGCTGCCCAGGCGCAACCGGGCGAGGTCCTCGGCCTCCGGCGCGTGGAACGGGTCCGCGGTCAGCCGGCGTTCGATCTCGGCGACGGCTGTCTCGGCGGCGCCGAGATCGTCGCGGCTGCCGGGCACACTAATGTGGCCGGCGTCGGCCTCCAGCGTGGCTCCCTCGATCACGTGGGGCAGCAGCCTTTCGTCCGGCAGGTTCAGCAGGCCCGCCGCGGCCCCCATGGAGAGCCCCGGGGCCAGCGGGTCCCGTTGCTGCAGGTCCTCAACGGCCGCCCGCAGCCGCTGCTGCCACGCCTCCAGGACGGGGGCGTGCAACCACCAGTCCCCCACGACGTAAATGTCGTCGAACCCCGCGGGGTCCTGGCCGGTCAGCAGCCCCAGCCGCCGCAGGTGATCCTCCCGGACCGCGCCGCGGGCCGCGACCGCGCCGGGGAGGTCGCCGGCGGGGTCCATCGCGGCCAGCCGCCTCGCCCATTTCGCCCCATCGCCGCGGCGCTCCAGTGCGGGCGGGTCGGCGTCGAGGATGCGGGCGCCGCCCAGGACGGAGTGCCGGCCGGGGTCCCGCAGCACCAGCCGGTCCCCCAGCACCAGCGGCAGCGCCCGGTCGAGCACCAGGCGGGCAAGGTCGGCGCCGAAGGGACGCAGCCGGGCCGGGACCGCGGCGGTTCCCACGTGCACCATGATGTTCTCCGGCACCTCCGTGTATTCCCGGCCCGAGGCCCGCTGGATGCCGACGACGGCGGTGGTGGGCCAGGCGTCCGGGGTGACCAGGACGTCGCCGCGGTGGATCTCGGCGGGGCCGACGTCGCGGAGGTTCAGGGCCACCCGGCTGACCGGTTCCACGGAGGTCCGGGCGGTGTCGCAGCTTTGGAGCCCGCGGATGGTCACCGGCCGCTCGGTGGCGTCGCCGAGGAGCATCAGCCGGTCGCCGCGGGCCAGGGTTCCTGCGGCCAGGGTCCCCGTCACGACGGTCCCGGATCCGGTGATGGTGAAGGACCGGTCCACCCAGAGCCGCACCCGTCCGGTCAGGGTGGGGGCCGGCACCCGGGCGAGGACGTCGTCGAGCGCGGCCCGCAGCTCGTCCAGTCCGGTGCCGTCGATGGCGGAGACGGCGACGGCGGGCGCGTCGCGCAGGCCGGTTCCGGCGAGCTCCGCACGGGTCCTGGCCAGGACCTCGGCGCGGCGCTGTTCCGTGGCCCGGTCGGACCGGCTCAGGACGATCACGCCGTGCTCGATGCCCAGGGCAACGACGGCGTCCCGGTGGTCACCGGACTGCGCCTGCCACCCCTCATCGGCGGCCACCACGAAGCAGACCACGGGCGCGGGCCCGATGCCGGCCAGCATGTTCCCGAGGAACCGCTCGTGTCCCGGGACGTCGACGAAGGCCACGTCCCGGCCGGAGGGCAGGGCGGTCCAGGCGTAGCCCAGGTCGATGGTCAGCCCGCGGCGGCGTTCCTCTTCCCAACGGTCCGGTTCCATCCCCGTGAGGGCGCGGACCAGGGTGCTCTTGCCGGAATCGACGTGTCCGGCCGTGGCGATGACGTGCATGGGTCAGGCCGCGCCCCCGGTGACGGCGGCAGCAAACCCTGCCTGGGCCTGGCGGACTGCGTCGAGGATCCGGTCGTCGTCGTCGGCGGGCACGCAGCGGAGGTCGATCAGGCAGGCGCCGTCGTGAACCCGCGGCAACACGGCCGGGGTGCCGGTACGCAACGGCCCGGCGAGCCGCTCCGGCAGCCGCAGCGCCCAGCCCGGCAGCGGCACGCCGGGGGCGCCGCCGCCGCCGACCCTGCCGTCGTGGGCCACGACCGGCACGTCGAGGGCGGCGGCGAGACGGTCCGTGCGCCGGCGCAGCTCGTCGGCGTCGGCGTGCAGGGCCTGGGACACGGGCGTGGCGCCGGCGGTGACGGTGGCTTCGAGGGCGGCGAGGGCGAGCTTGTCGGCGCGGACCGCGCGGGCGAGCGGGTGCCGGGCCAGCCTGTCGATGATGTCCTTGCGGCCCAGCAGCAGGCCGGCCTGGGGGCCGCCCAGGAGCTTGTCGCCGCTGGCGATCACGACGTCGGCGCCGTCCAGGAGTGCTGAGGTCACGTCGGGCTCGTCGGGCAGCAGGGGGTCCGGGGCCAGCAGTCCGCTGCCGAGGTCGGCCACCAGGGGTACGTCGCCGGACCGGGTGAGCCGGCTCAGTTCCCGGACCGGGACGGCGGAGGTGAACCCGTCGACCCGGAAGTTGCTGGGGTGGACCTTGAGCACGCACCCCGTCTGCGCTCCGATGGCGTTCGCGTAGTCGGCCGGGTGTGTCCGGTTCGTGGTGCCGACTTCCCGCAGCACGGCGCCGGTGGATTCCATCAGGTCCGTCAGCCGGAAGCCGGCGCCGATTTCGACCAGTTCGCCGCGGCTCAGGACCACTTCCTTGCCGGCCGCCAAGGCGGTGGTGGCCAGGACGAGGGCGGCCGCCCCGTTGTTGACCACCAGCGCGGCCTCCGCGGCGGGGCAGGCGGCGAGCAGCGCCGCCCGGGCGCCGGCTCCCCTGCTGGAGCGGCTGCCGTCCCGGAGGTCGAGTTCGACGTCGACGTAGCCGCTGGCGGCGATGAGGGCTTCCTTTGCGGCGTCCGAGAGCGGGGCGCGTCCGAGGTTGGTGTGGACGATGACCCCGGTGGCGTTGAGCACCGGCCGCAATGCGGTGGCACGGCGGGCGTTCACCTCCGACGTCAGCGTCGATTCCACCTGGCCGGGGGCCAGTTCGCCGCGCCGGGCCCGGTCCTGGACGTCCCGGACCAGCTCGCGGATGACGTGGCCGCCGAGCCGTCCGGCGGCGTCCAGGACGGCGGGCAGGGCAAGCAGGTCGTTCGTCCGCGGAATATGCCGCCGGGGGTCGGTCTGGTCCACGGTCCTCCTCGGCCGGCGGCAGTCACGCCTTAAGTTGGCGGTGGCGGACGGGAATCGAACCCGCCAGGCCGAGATGCTCGGCCGCACCGGTTTTGAAGACCGGGGGGCCCACCAGGACCCGGACGCCACCGCGCATCAATATAGCAGGGTTGCCTTGGGGGTACGCTGGGCGGGTGACCGAGGCCCAGACAACCATCCGGGAGCCGGAAGAGGGCGCCGCGCCCATCCGGCTCACAGGCTTTGCGCACGGCGGAGGATGCGCCTGCAAAATCCCGCCGGGCGAACTCGAGGACGCCGTCCGCGGCCTGATCGGGCACCCCGGGCCGGAGGTGCTGGTCGGTCTGGACAGCGGCGACGACGCCTCCGCCGTCCTGGTCCGCGAGGACCTGGCGGTGCTGACCACGGCCGACTTCTTCACCCCGGTCGTCGACGACGCCTACGACTGGGGACGCATCGCCGCGGCCAACGCCCTGTCCGACATCTACGCCATGGGCGGCCGGCCCGTGACGGCCATCAACCTCCTCGGCTGGCCGCGCGGCGTGCTGCCGATGGAACTCATGACCGAGGTCCTCCGCGGTGGGCTCAGCGTCGCCACCGAGGCGGGCTGCCCGGTGCTGGGCGGCCACTCCATTGACGATCCGGAGCCCAAGTACGGCATGGCCGTCACCGGCGTCGCTCATCCGGACCGCCTGCTGCGCAACGACGCTGCCGCGCCCGGCCTGCCCATCACCCTGACCAAGCCCATCGGCGTCGGGCTGCTCAACAACCGCCACAAGCAGACCGGCGAGGTCTTCGCCGAGGCGGTCGAGACGATGGCGCGCCTCAACCGGGACGCCTCCGACGCGGCCGTCGCCGCCGGGGCGAAGTCCGCCACCGACGTCACCGGCTTCGGCCTGCTGGGACACCTCTACAAGATGGTCCGCGCCTCCGGAATCGGCGCCGTGATCGACCTCCAGTCCGTCCCCCTGGTGGACGGGGCCCGCGAGGCGCTCCGCGACGGGTTCGTCTCCGGCGGCACCAAGCGCAACCTGGACTGGGTGCGCGCCCACCTCAACGCCGATGCTGGAATCACCGAGGACGACCTGCTGCTCCTGGCGGACGCGCAGACCTCCGGCGGCCTGCTGGTGGTCGGCGAGGTGCCCGGCTACCCGGTGATCGGGCACACGACGGCAAGCCGGGGCATCCGGATCCGTTAGGGCCGGCGCGCTGCCGTGCAGGGCGGCCGGCGCCGCGTGGTCGCCCCGGGCCGGTTTGTCAGCCGCCGGTGGTGATGGCGTCGCCGGTGACCCCGGCGGCCCGCCGCTCCGCCAGGCGCCGCTTCTGCGGTTCGATGGTGTAGCGGGGATCCTTGGCGGAGGCGAGCCCGGCCTCGAAGACGCCGAAGCGGGTCAGCGCCGAACCGGCCAGCAGCGCCAGTCCCGATGCCGCCGCGACGATGCGGTTCCGGCCGCCCAGTAGGGTCCCCAGTCCCCCGGCCAGGACAAGCCGTTCGCTCCACGTCAGCATGGTGCCGGCCTTGCCCTGGTGCAGGGGCTCCGCGGCCACCGGGTCCATCCGTCGTTCCATGATCTTCATCGCCACCACGTCCCCCACCACGCCGAGGAGCGCGAGGTTCCGCGCGGGCCCGGCCTCGCGGACCGGCGTCGTCACCATCGCGAGCCCGGCGGAGGCCAGGCTGGCGGAGCTGACGAACACGAACGGCAGTTCCCCGTGCATCTCGTTCCAGGTCGGCGTCGCGGTGTCGCCGAGAAGGACGGCCGTGTAGGCAGCCAGCGGGCCAGCGAAGACGGCGGCTTCGAGGCCGGCTGGGCCTTCGACGGCGCGCAGCACGCCCCGCAGCGGTCCCAGCGGCAGCCGTTCGCCGGTCAGCCGGTCCACCTCGGCCGCGGCGGCGACGCCGGCCCCGGCGCTGAAGGCGCTGAGGATCCAGGAGCCGACGCTCATCGGCGAGGTCACCTTGAAGGTGCGCAGCATGTGCAGGAAGCGCTCCGGGCGTCCGAGGTCCTTGACCAGGGCGGCGGCGCCGAGGCCGACGGCGCCAAGGGCACCGAGCCGGGCGTTCCGCCTCAGCAGCGGCCGTCCGCTCAGCTGGGCGCCGGCGGCCAGCAGGGCCGATCCGCCGGCAACGCCGCCGAGGAACAGGTACGCGGCGACGTCGTCACCCCACGGCGCCGGCTTGACGACGGGGCGGCCGTAGTAGGAGGTGAACTCCGGCTCCGGCACCATCGGCATTTCGCGGGAGCCGTCACCGTTGTCCCTGCGCCGGCCGGTTCCCCGCTTGCCTCCGTTGCGGCGGCGTCGGGCGGGTTCCGCGGGACGGAAGCTGTCGAATTCGGAAAGCGTCACTCGCGTCCTCCAAGGAATGCCACGGCGGCGGCCGCCGCCATGCCGGCCACCGCGACGGCGGCGCGCCGGTACATCTTCGGCAGGTCGGCCGTGGGAACCCGCGGGTCCGGCGGGAGGCCGTAGACCTCGGGTTCGTCAAGCAGCAGGAAGACAGAGCCGGTGCCGCCCACGCCGTCGTTCTCGTTCGCGCCGTAAAGTCGCGCCTCGGTCATGCCCTGGGCGTGCAAAGTGGCGACGCGCTCCTTGGCGGTCTCCACCATGTCGTCGTGGTCGCCGAACTTGATCGACGTCGTCGGGCAGGCCTTGGCGCAGGCGGGCGTCTCGTCCGCCACAAGCCGGTCGTAGCAGAGCGTGCATTTCTGGGCGACGCCGGCGTTGGGGACCTCGGGGTGCCCGTGCTGTTCCTCGCGGCTGGTGGCGACCTTGACGGTACCGTTGCTGCGCCGTTCGATGACGCCGAAGGGGCAGCCGGCCACGCAGGTCCCGCAGCCGTTGCAGACGTCGTCCTGTACCACCACCGTGCCGAATTCGGTGCGGAACAGCGCCCCGGTGGGGCACACGTCCAGGCAGCCGGCGTGCGTGCAGTGCTTGCACACATCCGAGGACATCAGCCAGCGGAAGTCGGCGGTGTCCGGCGGGGTGGTGTCCGCGCCGGCGACGACCTCCCCGGGCTGGGGCGGCGGACCGATGCGCGGCATGCCCAGGCTGACCAGCGCACGGCCGGATTCGCGCGCCTCGGCGATGCGGTCCTGGCCCTGCTCGATGAAGGCGACGTGCCGCCAGGTGCTGGCGCCGAGGGACCCGGTGTTGTCATAGGAGGAGCCCAGCAGTTCCAGGTTCCCGTCCTGCGGATTGTGGTTCCATTCCTTGCACGCCACCTCGCAGGCCTTGCAGCCGATGCAGATGGAGGTGTCTGTGAAGAATCCCTTGCGGGGATGGTTGTGTTCCCAGTGCGCGTCGATGGTGGGGTCGGTCGGTCCGGTCAGCTGGCCCATACGGTCCTCCAACGTCGGGTCGGTGTCCGGGCGGCAGCGAGGTGCCACCGCCCGGACCGGGCAAGATCTGCTGCGTGCCGGGAAGCTCCCGATGAGCGGGTCACGGCGTCTGCCCGCCCGGGTGTTCACCCTCGGCGGCCGGGTGGGTCACCGTGCTGTTGCTGGTCTCCACGGTGAGCCCGGCGCGCTCCTGGTACTCGGTGACGAGCGCCAGCAGTTCCGGTCCCCGCGGCCTGCGCCCGGGGCGGATGTCGCAGGAGGCCACCTTCGATTCCTGGATCTGGACGTTGGGATCGAGGGTCACGCCCAGCAGGTCGTTGGCGGCGTCGCCGCTGACGACGGCGCTGTTCCCGACGCCCCAGTGGTAGGGCAGCCCGATCTGGTGCACGGTGTGGTTCCCGACGGTCAGCGGCGTCATCCGCTCGGTGACCAGCACCTTCGCCTCGATGGCGGAGCGCGCCGAGATGATGGTGGCCCACCCGTAGGGCTCCAGTCCGCGTTCGGCGGCGAGTTCGGGCGAGACCTCGCAGAACATCTCCGGCTGCAGCTCGGACAGGTACGGCAGCCAGCGGCTCATGCCGCCCGCCGTGTGGTGCTCGGTGAGCCGGTACGTGGTGAACACAAACGGGTAGACATCAGCGCCAGGATCGCCTGCGCTGGGTGCGCTGAGGTTGTCCTTCCGCGGGTACTTCAGGCGTGACGGGCTCTGCTGCTGTGGGTAGAGGCCGTTGGCGACCGGTGATTCCTGGGCCTCGTAGTGGGTCGGGAGCGGCCCGTCCACGAGTCCCTTCGGCGCGAAGAGCCAGCCCTTGCCGTCGGACTGCATGATAAACGGATCGTCGCCGCTGAGCGCGGCCGGTCCGCCCACGGACGGGTCGGGTTTGGTCCCGGGGGCGAGGGTCGGCGGGAAGTCGGGGACGTCGTCGCCCACCCACTTGCCTTGTTCCTCGTCCCACCAGATGTACTTCTTGCGTTCGCTCCACGGCTTCCCGTCGGGGTCGGCGGAGGCGCGGTTGTACAGGATTCGTCGGTTGGCCGGCCACGCCCAGCCCCACTCAGGGGCCGCTGGTCCCTGTTCGTCGCCCGGCTTCCGGTTGGCGGCCTGGTTGATGCCGTCGGCGTAGACGCCGGTGTAGATCCAGCACCCCCCGGACGTGGAACCGTCGGCGCGCATCTCGGTGTAGGCCGAGAGGGGCTTCCCGGCGTCCGGTCCGGTGAGGTGACGGCCGTTGATCTCGGCCAGCACCGACTCGGGGTCCGGGTCGCCATGCTCGTCCGTCGGGTAGTCCCAGGTCAGGTCCAGCAGCGGCCGGTCGCGTTCGTCCTGGGAGTCCGCGAGCTTTTCCCGGATCCGGTGACCGAGTTCGTAGAAGAACTGCAGTTCGCTCTGGCACTCCCCCGGCGGGGCCACCGCCTGGTGGCGCCACTGAAGCAGCCGCTGGGTCTGGGTAAACGACCCTGCCTTCTCCACGTGGGTCGCCGCCGGCAGGAAGAAGACCTCCGTCTCGATGTCCTCGGTGCGGAGTTCCCCGGACTCGATCTCCGGGCCGTCCTTCCACCACGTCGCCGACTCGATCATGTTCAGGTCGCGGACCACCAGCCACTTCAGGTGGGACATGCCCAAGCGCTGCATCCGGCCGTGGGCCGAGCCGACCGCCGGGTTCTGGCCGAGCAGGAAGTAGCCTTCCACCTCATCCCGAAGCATGCTCATCACGGTCTCGTAGGTACCGTGCGCACCGGTGAGGCGCGGCAGGTAGTCGTACGCCCAGTCGTTGTCCGCCGTCGCCGCGTCCCCCCACCACGCCTTCAGCAGGCTGATGGTGTACGCGTCGGCATCGGCCCAGAAACCCTTTTGATTCTTCGAGGCGTTTGCCTTGAGGTACTCCTCAAGGGTGTCGTGGCGGCCGGCACTGGGCATCGGCAGGTAGCCGGGCAGCAGGTTGAACAGCGTGGGAATGTCGGTGGAACCCTGGATGCTGGCGTGGCCGCGCAGGGCCATGATCCCGCCGCCCGGGCGCCCCACATTGCCCAGCAGCAGCTGCAGGATGGCGGCGGCGCGGATGAACTGGGCCCCCAGGGAGTGCTGGGTCCAGCCCACCGCGTAGGCGAAGCAGGTGGTCCGGTCGCGCCCGGAGTTCTCCGTGATGGTCTTCGCCAGATAGGCGAAGTCCGCTTCGCTGATGCCGCACATGTCGCGAACCATGTCGGGGGTGTAGCGGGCGTAGTGCCGCTTCACGATTTGGAAGACCGTCCGGGGGTTCTGGAGCGTGTCGTCGCGCAGCACCTCAGCGTGTTCGAGGGGCGCGCCGCCGCTGCCGAGCGCATCGCCGGCGGCACGGGCCCCGGCTTCGGCGCCGTGCTCCGGACCTCCGGGTTCGGTGATGGAACCGTCGTTGGCTTCATCGTAGGCCCAGGACGAGTTGTCGTAAGCCCCCTTCTCCGGGTCGAAACCGGAGAACAGGCCGCCCAGGTCCTCGGCGTCGCGGTAATCCTCGTGGACCAGCGTGGCCGCGTTGGTGTACGCGCTCACGTACTCCTTGAACCACAGGTCATTGGCGATGACGTAGTTGATCAGGGCGCCAAGCAGCACGACGTCGGATCCGGCCCGGATCGGCAGGTGCTTGTCAGCGACCGCCGAGGTACGCGTGAACCGGGGGTCGATGTGGATGACCTTGGCTCCGCGTGCCTTCGCCTCCGCCACCCACTGGAATCCGACCGGATGGCACTCGGCCATGTTGGATCCCTGAATGATGATGCAGTCGGCGTTGGCCATGTCCTGCAGTGATTGCGTAGCACCACCGCGTCCAAACGAGGCTCCCAAACTGGGAACCGTGGCGGAGTGTCATATACGGGCTTGGTTCTCCGTCTGTACCGCTCCGGCGGCGGTGAAGAGCTTCTTGATCAGGTAATTTTCTTCGTTGTCCAAGGTGGCGCCGCCGAGGGAGGCGATGCCCATGGTCCGGCGCAGCAGGCGCCCGTGATCGTCGGTCTGCTGCCAGGTCCGGCGGCGGCTTTCGATGAAACGGTCGGCGATCATGTCGACGGCGGTGGAGAGTTCCAGCCGCCGCCATTCCTTGGCGCGGGGGGCGCGGTAGAGGACCTTGGTCTGACGGCCGGGAGAGTTGACGAGCTGTTCGCTTGCGGAGCCCTTGGGGCAGAGCCGGCCGCGCGAGATGGGCGAGTCCGGGTCACCCTCGATCTGGACGACGCGTTCGTCTTTCACGTAGACGCGCTGGCCGCAGCCGACGGCGCAGTACGGGCAGACGCTTTGCACCACCTTATCGGCGGTGGCCGTCCGCGGGGCCATGCTTCGGGTCTTGGGCGAGGTCACAGAGGGACCACGCCCGAGCAAATCGCCGGTGCTGAGCTGCCGGATAACCGGCCATTCTAGAAAACTCCGCGGTGCCATCTTTGGAGCTTATCCCAGATCACATTTGGCGCAACAGGAACGCGCCGCGGGGGTGGCACCCGCCTTACCGGTTGCAGTCAGCCGAGTAGCACTATCCCGAACTCAGAGACCACGGCCCGCAATTCCCCGAGGTAGCGCTTCGCCTGCTCGGTCAGCGGTATCGCGGCGTGACCAATCCAGCCGATCTCGATGCGTTCGTCAACGTCGAGCGGGATGGCGACGATCTCGGGGTCTAGTTCCCCGCTGATGATGCCGGTCGAGATCGTGTAGCCGTGGAGCCCGATCATGAGGTTGAAGATCGTGGCGCGGTCGGAGACCCGGATCTCCTGCTTGCTGGACATGGTGGAGAGAATCTCTTCCGCGAAGTAAAACGAGTTGTTCGCACCCTGATCGAAAGTCAGCCGCGGTAAGCCGGCGAGATCGTCGAGGGTCGCGCGTTCCTTTGACGCAAGAGGATTGTTCCGTGCAACGAAAATGTGCGGATCGGCGTGGAAAAGTGGCGTGAACGCGAGCCCGGATTCCCGGAGCAGCTTGTCGATGATCTTGCGGTTGAAGTCGTTCCGGTAGAGGATGCCTATCTCGCTGCGGAGGGTGCGGACGTCCTCGATGATGTCCCAGGTGCGGGACTCACGGAGCGAGAACTCGTATTCGGCCACGTCAGTGGCTTTGACCATCCGAACGAAGGCGTCCACGGCGAACGAGTAGTGCTGCGTTGACACCCCCAACAGCCGCCGCGTCGGCGGCCTGCCAAGGTAACGCTGCTCGAGAAGGGCGAATTGCTCGACGACCTGCCGCGCATACCCAAGGAACTCTGCCCCGTCGGCGGTGAGGGTGACCCCGCGGGCGGAGCGAACCAGGAGCGCGCGGCCCACCCGGGCCTCAAGGTCCTTCATCGCCGCGGACATGGTCGGCTGGGCTACGTACAAAAGATCGGCGGCCGCGGAGATCGACCCCTCAGCTGCAACTTCGATGAAGTAACGGAGCTGCTGCAGGGTCAGTCCGCTCGAAAGATGTGGCATAGGCAAATGCTATATCAGCGCATAGCAAGGCACAGTTACTCGATAGCTGTCGCCAGGTTGCACCATTGACACATCTCTTCTGGACGGCCATCCCGGCCCATCACCACGGATTGGCAGCACATGGCAGACGACTTCACCTTCAGCATCCGCACCACACGCTTCGACGAGGACTACACCCCGTCGGAGGACTCCCGGATCACGACCAATTTCGCCAACCTGGCACGGGGCGAGCACCGCCGGGAAAACCTCCGCAACGCCCTCACCATGATGCGGCGCCGCTTCAACGATCTCGCAGACTGGGACAACCCTGACAGGGACCGCTACGTGATCGACCTTGACATCGTCTCCGTGCAGATAGAGTTCACCGCCGATGGTAAGGATCGGCAGTTCCCCCTGTTCGAGGTTCTCGACATCTCGATCGTCGACCGGCTGAACGGGGTCCGCCACCATGGGATCGTCGGGAACAACTTCTCTTCCTACGTCCGTGACTTCGACTTCAGCGTAGTGCTGCCGGCGGCAGCAGCGGAGTCCGGGAAGCCCACCATCCCCGAGGACTTCGGCGATCTTCACGGCAAACTGTTCCAGAAGTTCCTCGACTCCCCGGCATGCCGGGAACGCTTCCCGCAGCCGCCCGTGGTGTGCATCAGCGTCTCGACAAGCAGGACCTACCGGCGAACGGAGAACCGGCACCCGGTCCTGGGCGTCGAGTACCAGCAGGACGAGTTCTCGCTGACCGACGCGTACTTCGCAAAGATGGGGCTTCAGGTCCGCTATTTCATGCCACGCGGCAGCGTTGCGCCGCTTGCCTTCTATTTCCGCGGCGATCTGCTCAACGACTACTCCAACCTGCAGCTCATCGGCACGATCAGCACCATGGAGACGTTCCAGAAGATCTACCGCCCGGAGGTCTACAACGCGAACTCCGCAGCCGCCGCCGTCTACCAGCCGAGCCTGGGCGAGCAGGATTACTCGCGGACCCAGATCGCCTACGACCGCGTCGAGCGCGGTCAGCTCGCGATCACGCAGGCGAAGTACACGGAAGAGCACTTCATCACGCCCCACAAGGATCTACTGGACCAGTGGACCGCCAACTACCCCGCTCTCGTCAACTGACACACGGAGAATCCTCACTCATGAACACACTGTTGCCCACCACCGTCGTCGGAAGCCTGCCAAAGCCATCGTGGCTCGCCCAGCCGAAGACTCTTTGGTCCCCGTGGAAGCTGGAGGGAGATGCACTGGTCGAGGGCAAGGAGGATGCGCTGCGCATCGCAATCCACGAGCAGAGCCGACGCGGCATCGACATCGTCGGTGACGGCGAGCAGACCCGCCAGCACTTCGTCACGACCTTCATCGAGAATCTCAGCGGTGTCGACTTTGAACAGCGCAAGACTGTGCGCATCCGCGACCGCTACGACGCGAGCGTGCCGACCGTCGTCGGACCGGTGCGCCGCGAACGGCCGGTGTTCGTCGACGACGCAAAGTTCCTCCGCGCAACCACCGACCGCCCGATCAAGTGGACCCTTCCCGGTCCGATGACGATGGTGGACACGCTCTACGATGACCACTACAAGAGCCGCGAGAAGCTGGCCTGGGAGTTCGCCACGATCCTGAACCAGGAGGCGAAAGAGCTGGAAGCGGCCGGCGTGGACATCATCCAGTTCGACGAGCCCGCGTTCAATGTCTTCCTCGACGAGGTCAAGGACTGGGGCGTGGCCGCCTTGGAGCGAGCGGCAGAGGGACTGCGCGCGGAGACCGCCGTGCACATCTGTTACGGCTACGGGATCAAGGCCAATAACGACTGGAAAGCGACGCTCGGCGCGCAGTGGCGGCAGTACGAGGAGACCTTCCCGCTGTTGCAGGCCTCCAGCATCGACATCGTCTCGCTGGAATGCCAGAACTCCCACGTGCCCATGGACCTCATCGAACTCCTCCGCGGCAAGAAAGTCATGCTCGGGGCCATCGACGTCGCCAGCGAGACCGTCGAGACCCCGGAGGAGGTCGCCAACACGCTCCGCAAGGCCCTGCAGTTCGTGGATGCGGACAAGCTGATCCCCAGCTCCAACTGCGGCATGGCACCGTTTCCCCGGGATGTGGCACTGGCGAAACTGAGTGCCCTGAGTGCGGGGACGAACATCGTTCGCGAGGAGCTCGCCCGCTCCGCCCCCGGGGCGTCGTAACCGTGTTCCACGCCTACCCCCCGGATACCTGGCTGCAGGCACCCGCGCAACGCTTCCCGTCTTCCCTCACAGCCGACGAATTCAAGGCACTGTTCCGCGGCCACCCGGGAGGTGTCGCCGTCATCACCGCAGATGCCGGCGAAGGACCGGTGGCGCTGACGGTATCGTCGGTCGTGTCCGTGAGTGCGGACCCTCCGTTACTGATTTTCTCGGTCTCGGCGCTTTCTTCGGCGTCGGAGGTACTTCTGCGCGCCGAGACCGTCGTCGTGCACCTGCTGGACGCGCACGACGTCGACCTGGCGAAGCGTGGGGCGACCCCCGGGGCGGACCGCTTTGACCAGACGCACCGCTGGTCAACCCTTGCAACCGGCGAGGCGGTGTACGACGACGCGCGTGCCTGGGTGCGCTGCGCCGTGATCAACCGCATGGAGGTCGGGACGTCCACGATCATCGCCGTCCACGCCTTGGAGTTCCGCATGATGCGTGAGGTCCGAGCGGGCGACTCCGGCGACGCACTGGTCTACCACAACCGTTCGTGGCATCGGCTGGGCGAGCATTCGAAGCTTGAGGACTGAGCGCCGCACCAACTCAAGGAACTCTGGCCCGAGCCGGCCTCGGCGTGGTCCCCTCCGACGAGGGGTCGCGCTGCCGGCCGAACCGCATGAGGACGCCGCTTTACTGCGTCGCCGCCTCTGTCCGGGGGCACTTTCAGGGTCAATGCCCGACGCCGGCGGCCTGGCTATCGGCGAGTCCGCGCCAAAGTGCCCCCGGAAGGAGCGCTGCACAGACGTTAAAGCAAAGAACCCCTCTGAGGAGGGGTCTAAACGTGCCCGAGGTGGGACTCGAACCCACACACCTTTCGATACCGCATTTTGAGTGCGGCGCGTCTGCCAATTCCGCCACTCGGGCGCGGAGACACCGGCTGTCATAATCGGCCGCTCCAGGGGTCCTGTGAGCAACGCGATCGCTTCCGGTGCGCGGATTTACTCTACATGCAGATAGGCTGAATTCCAGAATCGCGCCAGTGAAGCCGCATCGATCCCCAACGGCCCCAGTACACCCGCGGACGCGCCACAGAATGGCTCAACGCCCGCCGTACCTTTTCAAGGAGTTCCCGTGTCAGAACAGACGGATTCCACCCCCGCTTCCCAGCCCGCCCGCCGCGTCGTGGTCGCCGAGGATGAGACCCTCATCCGCCTGGACATCATCGAGATCCTGCGCGGCGAAGGCTACGACGTCGTCGGCGAGGCGGACAACGGCGAGAAGGCCGTGCAGCTCGCCGAGGAGCTGAAGCCGGATCTGGTCCTCATGGACGTGAAGATGCCCGTCATGGATGGCATCTCCGCCGCCGAGAAGATCGTCAAGGCCCGCATCGCCCCGGTCGTGCTGCTGACCGCCTTCAGCCAGAAGGAACTGGTCGAGCGCGCCCGCGACGCCGGCGCCATGGCCTACGTGGTGAAGCCCTTCACCCCCGCGGACCTGATCCCCGCCTTGGAGATCGCCCTGTCCCGGCACGAGGAGATCAAGGCCCTGGAGAGCGAGGTCAGCGACCTGCAGGAGCAGTTCGCCACCCGTAAGCTCGTGGAGCGCGCCAAGAGCCTGCTGACCACCAAGATGGGCCTGACGGAGCCGGAGGCGTTCCGCTGGATCCAGAAGACCTCCATGGACCGCCGCCTGAGCATGCGCGAGGTCGCCGAGACCATCATCAACCAGGTCAACTAGAGCCACACAGCACGTAAACAAGGAGGGCCCCGCCGCTGGTTTCCAGCGGCGGGGCCCTCCTTGTGTGTCCGAAGAACTAGATCTTGTTGTTCTTCTTCTTCTTTTCCGGCCACGGGCCGAGCTTGTCCTTGGTGACGGTCGCGTCGCCCTGGCTGCCGGCGTCGGCGAGGTCGCCTACGCGGTGCACCTTGAGCATGTTGGTCGAACCGGCCTTGCCCGGAGGCGAACCGGCGGCGATGACCACCATGTCGCCGTCGTCGACGAGGTCCATCTCGAGGAGGTTGCGGTCCACCTGGGCCGTCATCTCATCGGTGTGGCCCACCATCGGGACCAGCACCGGCTGGATACCCCAGGTCAGCGCCAGCTGGTTCCACACGTGCTCCACCGGGGTGAACGCGAACACCGGGCGGGTGGGGCGAAGGCGGGAGAGGCGGCGGGCGGAGTCACCGGACTGGGTGAAGGTACAGATGTACTTGGCCTCCAGCTGGTCGGCGATCTCGACGGCGGCACGGGTGATGGCGCCGCCGCGGGTCTTGGGCTTGGTGCCCAGCGGGGGGACGCGCTCCAGGCCGTGGACCTCGGTGGATTCGATGATGCGGGCCATGGTCTTGACGGTCTCGATCGGGAACTTGCCCACGCTGGTTTCGCCGGAGAGCATGACCGCGTCGGCGCCATCGAGCACGGCGTTGGCGCAGTCGGAGGCCTCGGCGCGGGTCGGGCGCGGGTTGTCGATCATGGATTCGAGCACCTGGGTGGCGACGATGACCGGCTTGGCCCAGCGGCGGGCCAGCTCGACGGCGCGCTTCTGCACGATCGGCACTTCCTCCAGCGGAAGCTCCACGCCGAGGTCGCCACGGGCCACCATGATGGCGTCGAAGGCGTCGATGATCTCGGGCAGCTGCTCCACGGCCTGCGGCTTCTCGATCTTGGCGATCACCGGAACCCGGCGGCCCTCCTCGTCCATGATCTCGTGGACGCGGGTGATGTCGGAGGCGTCGCGGACGAAGGACAGCGCCACCATGTCGACGCCGCGCTTCATGGCCCAGCGGAGGTCATCCTCGTCTTTTTCGCTCAGCGCGGGCACGTTGACGGCCACGCCGGGGAGGTTGATGCCCTTGTTGTTGGACACGAAGCCGCCCACGACAACCTGGGCCACAACCTTGACGTCGTCGACCTCCAGGGCGCGCAGTGCCACCTTGCCGTCGTCGATCAGCAGGGCATCGCCCGGGTTGACGTCCTCGGTGAGGCTCTTCAGGGTGGTGGAGCAGATGTCCTTGGTGCCCGGGACGTCCTCGGTGGTGATGGTGAAGATGTCGCCGACGGCGAGCAGGTGCGGCCCGTCGACGAAGCGGCCGAGGCGGATCTTGGGACCCTGCAGGTCGGCCATGATGGCGACGGCCTTGCCGAGCTGCTTGGAGGCCTTGCGCACGTTCTCGTACGTGTTGTCGTGCACGGAGTAGTCGCCGTGGCTCATGTTCATCCGGGCCACATCCACGCCGGCTTCCAGCACGGCGAGAGTGTTCTCGAAGCTGGCGATCGCCGGTCCAAAGGTGGCCACAATTTTAGCGCGTCTCATATACCTACCCTAGTAGTCTCTTGGTTGTTTAAGCTGACGGGGAGAAGAACGGCAGGCGTCCTTCACGGGCCGGCGAGGGATCGCCCCGCCGGCCCGGAGCCGGTTTAGAGGACCGAGATGGCACGGTCCGTCGGCGCGACTGGCGCGGGCAGCGTGGTGCTGCCCATCAGGAACTTGTCCACCGCGGCGGCGCAGGCCCGGCCCTCGGCGATCGCCCAGACGATCAGCGACTGGCCGCGGCCGGCGTCACCGGCGACGAACACGCCCTCGGTGTTGGTCATGTAGTAGCCGTCCCGGGCCACGTTGCCGCGGCCATCGAAGTCGGCGTGGACCTGCTCGGTGATGCCGGCCGGTTCGGCGCCGGTGAAGCCGAGCGAAAGGAACACCAGGTCCGCCGGGATGATCCGCTCGGTCCCGGCCTTGGGCAGGCGCTTGCCGTCGACGAACTCGGTCTCGGCGACTTTGACGCCGGTGAGCTTGCCGTTCTCGCCGACGAACTCGACGGTGGAGGCCAGGTAGGTCCGCTCGCCGCCTTCCTCGTGGGCGCTGGCGACCTCGAACAGGGTCGGGAAGGTGGGCCAGGGCTGGTGCGGCGCACGCTCGGCGGCCGGCTGCTTGCCGATCGCCAGGGTGGTCACGGAGGCGGCCTGGTGGCGGTGGGCCGTGCCGAGGCAGTCCGCGCCGGTGTCGCCGCCGCCGAGGATCACCACGTGCTTGCCCGCGGCGTTGATCTGGTTCTCCACGGTCTCCCCCGCCACCACGCGGTTCGCGGGCACCAGGTAGTCCATGGCGAAGTGCACACCCTCGAGCTCGCGGCCCGGGATCGGCAGGTCACGGGGCACGGTGGCGCCGGTGGCGATCACGACGGCGTCGTAGCGGCGGCGCAGCTGTTCCCAGGTCACGTCGGTGCCGACGGCGACGCCGGTGCGGAAGCGGGTGCCCTCGGCCTTCATCTGGTCCAGCCGGCGGTCGACGTGGTCCTTTTCCATCTTGAAGTCGGGGATGCCGTAGCGCAGCAGGCCGCCGATCTTGTCGTCGCGTTCGTAGACGGCAACCGTGTGGCCCACCCGGGTGAGCTGCTGGGCCACGGCCAGGCCGGCCGGGCCGGAGCCGACGACGGCGACGGTCTTGCCGGTGAGGCGCGCCGGCGGCAGCGGGGTGACCCAGCCGTTGTCGAACGCCTGGTCCACGATCGAGACCTCAACCTGCTTGATGGTCACGGCGGGCTGGTTGATGCCCAGCACGCAGGACGCCTCGCAGGGGGCGGGGCAGAGCCGGCCGGTGAACTCGGGGAAGTTGTTGGTGGCGTGCAGCCGCTCCATCGCCTCTTCGCCCTTGTCCCGCCAGACCAGGTCGTTCCATTCGGGGATCAGGTTTCCCAACGGGCAGCCTTGGTGGCAGAACGGCACGCCGCAGTCCATGCAGCGGCCGGCCTGGGCCTTCAGGACGCCCTTCTCCTGCGCCTCGTAGACCTCTTTCCAATCCATGATGCGGACCGGGACGGGACGGCGCGGCTGGGTCTCACGCTGGCGTACTTTCAAAAATCCGCGTGGATCAGCCACCGGTAACCTCCAGGATTCGAGACCAAACTTCTTCGCCGTCGGGGTCCAGGCCCTCTTCGATGGCGTCGAGACGGGTTTGCAGGACCGCCGCGTAATCGCGCGGCAGGACCTTGGTGATGCGGGCGGCGGTGTCGTCGAAGTCCTCGAGCAGCCGGGCCGCGTGCTGGGACTCGGTTTCCTCCACGTGCCGGGTCAGCAGCGCGCGGACAATCTCGCGGTCCTCGGCGTCGAGCTCGCGCAGCAGCAGTTCGCCGGCGTCGAGGGCCTGCTTGTTCACCCGTTCGGGCTGCAGGTCCAGGACGTAGGCGGTGCCGCCGGACATGCCCGCGCCGAAGTTCCGGCCGGTCCGTCCGATGATGAGCGCCTGGCCGCCGGTCATGTACTCGCAGCCGTGGTCGCCGATGCCCTCGACGACGGCGGTGGCGCCGGAGTTGCGGACCATGAACCGCTCCCCCACCTGGCCGCGCAGGAACAGCTCGCCGCTGGTGGCGCCGTAGCCGATCACGTTGCCGGCGATGACGTTGCGCTCGGCCGGGAAGACGTTGGTGCGGTCCGGGCGGACGATGACGCGGCCGCCCGAGAGACCCTTGCCGACGTAGTCGTTGGAGTCACCGAACATCCGCAGCGTGATGCCCGCGGGCAGGAACGCGCCGAGCGACTGGCCGGCGGTGCCTGTCAGGGTGATGTCGATGGTGTCCGGGGCGAGCACGTCGGTGCCGAAGGTCTTGGTGACCTCGTGGCCCAGCATCGTACCCACGGAGCGGTCCGTGTTGATCACGTCGACGGAGATCTTCACCGGCGTCCGGTCGCTGAGGGCCTCGGCGGCCATCGCGATCAGGCGCTGGTCGAAGTGCTTGTCGAGTTCGTGGTTCTGGCCGGTGAGGTTGCGCAGCGGCGCGTCGTCGTCGAACTCCAGCCCGTGCAGGATGGGGTCCAGGTCCAGGCCCTCGGCCTTCCAGTGGCTGATCGCCTCGCGGGTGTCCAGCATCTCGGCGTGGCCAATTGCCTCCTCCAGGCTGCGGAAGCCCAGTTCGGCGAGGATCTCGCGGACTTCCTCGGCCAGGAATTCGAAGAAGTTGACCACGAACTCGGGCTTGCCGTTGAACCGGGACCGGAGTTCCGGGTTCTGCGTCGCGACGCCCACCGGGCAGGTGTCGAGGTGGCAGACGCGCATCATGATGCAGCCGGAGACCACCAGCGGCGCGGTGGCGAAGCCGTATTCCTCGCCGCCGAGCAGCGCGGCGATGACCACGTCGCGGCCGGTCTTGAGCTGGCCGTCCACCTGCACCACCACGCGGTCGCGCAGGCCGTTGAGCATCAGGGTCTGCTGGGTCTCGGCGAGGCCGAGCTCCCACGGCACACCCGCGTGCTTGAGCGAGTTCAGCGGCGAGGCGCCGGTGCCGCCGTCGTGGCCGGAGACCAGCACGACGTCGGCCTTGGCCTTCGTCACGCCGGCGGCCACGGTGCCGATGCCCACCTCGGAGACGAGCTTGACGTGCACCCGCGCCGAGGGGTTGGCCCGCTTGGCGTCGTAAATCAGCTGCGCCAGGTCCTCGATCGAGTAGATGTCGTGGTGCGGCGGCGGGGAGATGAGTCCGACGCCGGGCGTGGAGTGCCGGGTCCGGGCCACCCAGGGGTAGACCTTCTGGGCCATCAGCTGGCCGCCCTCGCCGGGCTTGGCGCCCTGGGCCATCTTGATCTGGATGTCGTCGGCGTTGGTCAGGTAGAGGCTGGTGACGCCGAACCGGCCGGACGCGATCTGCTTGACCGCAGAGCGGCGGGTGGGGTCCAGCAGCCGCTCGACGTCCTCGCCGCCCTCGCCCGTGTTGGACTTGCCGCCGAGGCGGTTCATCGCGATGGCAAGGGTTTCGTGGGCCTCCTGGGAGATGGAGCCGTAGCTCATCGCGCCCGTGGAGAAGCGCTTGACGATGCTGGAGACCGGTTCCACTTCCTCCAGCGGCACGGCCGGGCGCAGTCCGTCCTTGAACTTCAGCAGCCCGCGGAGGGTCATGAGGTTGGTGGACTGGTCGTCCACGCCGCGGGTGTAGGCCTTGAAAATGTCGTAGCGGCGTTCCCGGGTGGCGTGCTGCAGCCGGAAGACCGTCTCCGGGTTGAACAGGTGCGGTTCGCCGTCGCGGCGCCACTGGTACTCGCCGCCGCCCAGCAGCGGCTGGTGCGGCTGCTCGATCCCGTTCTCCGGGTAGGCCATGCGGTGCCGGGCGGCCACCTCGGCCGCGATGACGTCGAGGCCGACGCCGCCGAGCTGGG
Organism: Arthrobacter sp. BPSS-3; assembly: GCF_044628475.1. NCBI lineage: Bacteria > Bacillati > Actinomycetota > Actinomycetes > Micrococcales > Micrococcaceae > Arthrobacter > Arthrobacter sp. BPSS-3. The sequence continues at coordinate 223,771 of NZ_JBIMMV010000003.1, read as the reverse complement.
AGTGGGTGCCGGCGAAGTATTCGTCCACCAGTTCCTGGCCGAGGCCGAGCGCCTCGAAGGTCTGGGCGCCGGTGTAGGAGGCCACCGTGGAGATGCCCATCTTGGACATGATCTTCAGGACGCCCTTGCCCAGGCCCTTGATCAGGTTGTAGACGCCGTCCTGCGGGGTGACGCCGGTGACGTCGCCGCAGGCGATGAGCTGTTCCACGGATTCCATCGCCAGGTACGGGTTGACCGCGGACGCGCCGTAGCCGATCAGCACGGCCACGTGGTGGGTCTCGCGGACGTCTCCGGCCTCGACCACCAGCGCGGTCTTGGTGCGGTTGGCGCTGCGCAGCAGGTGGTGGTGCACGGCGCTGACCAGCAACAGGGACGGGATCGGGGCCCACTGGGCGTTCGAGTCACGGTCCGAGAGCACAATGTACTGCACGCCGCGGTTGATCGCGCCGGAGACCTGCTCGCAGATTTCGGTCAGCCGGGCCCGGAGCGCGTTCTCGCCGCCCTCGGGCCGGTACAGGCCGCGGACCTTCATGGCTACGCGGTCGCCGTCGGCGTTCTCGATGTTCGCGATCTTGGCCAGCTGGTCGTTGTTGATCACGGGGAACGGCAGCGAGACCTGCGGCTGGCGGACCCGCTTGGTGTCCAGCAGGTTGCCGTTGGGGCCGATCGCGCAGGTCAGCGAGGTGACCAGTTCCTCGCGGATGGCGTCCAGCGGCGGGTTGGTGACCTGGGCGAAGGACTGCACGAAGTAGTCGAACAAGAGCCGGGGCCGCTTGGAGAGGACGGCCACCGGGGTGTCCGAGCCCATGGCGCCGAGGGGTTCGGCACCGGTCCGGGCCATCGGGCCGAGCAGGATCTTCAGTTCCTCGGTGGTGTAGCCGAAGGTGCGCTGGCGGATGTTCACCGACGCGGCGGTGTGCACCACATGCTCGCGCTCGGGTAGATCCTTGAGGTCGATCAGGTTGTCCTTGAGCCATTCGGCCCAGGGGTTGGCCGCGGCCACCTCGGCCTTGACCTCGGAGTCGTCGATGATGCGGCCGGCCTCGGTATCCACCAGGAACATCTTGCCGGGCGAGACGCGGCCCTTCTTGACCACCTTGGCCGGTTCGACGTCGATCACGCCGACCTCGGAGGCGAAGACCACCAGGCCGTCCTCGGTGATCCAGTAACGGCCCGGACGCAGGCCGTTCCTGTCCAGGGTGGCGCCGACCAGGGCGCCGTCGGTGAAGGACACCGCGGCGGGGCCGTCCCACGGCTCCATCAGCAGGGAGTGGTACTCGTAGAACGCCCGGCGGGCGGGGTCCATGGTGGCATGGTTTTCCCAGGCCTCGGGGATCATCATCATGATCGAGTGCGTGATGGGCCGGCCGGAGAGCCAGAGCAGCTCGGCGACTTCATCGAACGACGCCGAGTCCGAGGCGCCGGGGGTGCAGATCGGGTACAGCTCCTCGGGGCTGTCGCCCAGCAGCGGGTTGGCCAGCTGCGACTGGCGGGCCCGCATCCAGTTCCGGTTGCCCTTGACGGTGTTGATCTCGCCGTTGTGCGCGATAGTGCGGAACGGCTGGGCAAGGGGCCAGGACGGGAAGGTGTTGGTGGAGAAGCGCGAGTGCACGATCGCCAGCTTGGTCTTGAAGCGCTTGTCCGAGAGGTCCGGGTAGAACGGCTCCAGCTGCGCGGTGGTGAGCATGCCCTTGTAGACCATCGTCCGAGACGAGAGCGACGGGAAGTAGACGCCGAACTTGTTCTGCGCGCGCTTGCGGATCCGCCAGGCCCGGGAGTCCAGGTCGTTGTGGGAGAGCACCTCACCGGTGCTGGAGGCCAGGAACGGCTGGGAGAAGTAGGGCATGCAGGCCCGGGCCATGGCGCCGACCAGGTCGGCGACCACCGGCACCTCACGCCAGCCGAGGACGGCGAGGCCCTCATCGGCGGCGAGGGCTTCGATGCCTGCCTTCGCGGCGTCGGCTTCGCGCTGTTCGGCGGGGAGGAAGGCGGTGCCCACCACGTACTGGCCGGCGGCGGGCAGCTCGAAGCTGGTCACGGCACGGAAGAACTCGTCCGGAATCTGCATGAGGAGGCCGGCACCGTCGCCGGTTCCCTCATCGGCTCCGACGGCGCCGCGGTGTTCGAGGTTGCGCAGGGCGGTGAGAGCGGCATCGACGATGTCGTAGCCGGGTTCGCCGCGGAGGGTGGCAATGATGGCCAGGCCGCAGGCGTCTTTCTCCTGCTCCGGGTTGTAGAGGCCTGCGGCGTCGGGCAGTGCCGCGAAGCGCCGGAAAGGCGAGAGTGCCGTCGCGGGCTGGTCCGGTTCGGACCAGCTGGGGCTGTGCAGAGTTTGGGTCATGGGAGACGTCCTTCCTCCTGATCGAGCGTATGGGAGGGACAACATTGGCCCGTGACGCTGCGCCGGTGTGACGGGCACAACAGTGTGATTTTCCTACTGGAATTGTAGGCCAGGGCCGCATACTGCACGAACAGTTACGCGGGCCGCCGGCCGGACTTGCGCGCGGCTGTTATGTGCCGGACGCGCTGTCCTATGAGACCACGACGCTGTGGGTAACGGGCCCGGCCGGGGGTTTCCCTGCAGCCCGAATGCCGGTCCTGAACTATGGGGTGGCGTCAGTCTCCGGCGCGGTTCCGGCGGCGCGGCGGCCGGTTTTCCCGGTTGCCGGCTTCGCGGCGGCGGCATCGTGGCCGCCGTTGGGTTCGCCCGCGGCTACGGCCTGGGCCGAAGCCCGGTCCGGACCGCTGGTATTCACCGGGAGATTATCACGGGATTCATTATCTGAGACAGCCGAGTCCGAATGGCGGACGGCCGGGACGGTGGCCTTCTCGGCGTCGCGGCCGCCCTCGACGGCGTCGCCGTCGCGGTCCTCCGCGTCCCGTTCGCCGTCGCGCTCTTCCGCCTTGCCTTCGGCGGCATCGCGCTCCTCCGCGCTGACTTCGGTGACGTGGTCGTCGTCGGCATCCTCAGCGTCACCCTCGACGGCGGCGGGTTCGCGGCCGGGCAGGTACACGGTGTCCTCGCCCGTCTTCTTCCGCAGCCCCAGGAGGATGAAGGCCAGCAGCGAGCCGGCCAGGACCAGGAGGCTGGTCCAGACGTTGAGGCGGGTGGTGATGCCGAACAGGCTGATCTGCTCGGCATCGTCGATGCGCATGGTCTCGATCCAGACCCGACCCAGCGTGTAGTACATGGCGTAGAGCCAGAAGAGCCGGCTGCGGCGGAAGGAGAACCTCCGGTCCAGGGCCAGCAGGATCACGACGCCGACGAGGTTCCACAGGGACTCGTAGAGGAAGGTCGGGTGGAAGAGCGTGTCCGCCGGCATTCCTGCAGGGAAGTTCGGGTTGGTGGGGTCCACCTGCAGGCCCCACGGCAGGGTGGTGGGGCCGCCGAAGAGTTCCTGGTTGAAGTAGTTGCCCCAGCGGCCGATGGCCTGGGCCAGCAGCAGGCCGGGCGCGGCGGCGTCGACGAAGGCGCTGAGCTTGACGCCGGAGCGGCGGCAGCCGATCCAGGCTCCCACCGCGCCGAGCACCACGGCGCCCCAGATGCCCAGGCCGCCCCGCTGGATCTGCGGGATGAGCGAGAGGTCGCCGGTACCGTCGAACCCGGGGCCGAAATAGGCGTCCGGGGAGGAGACCACGTGGTAGAGCCGGCCGCCGATGATGCCGAACGGGATGGCCCAGATGGCGATGTCCCAGACGCTCCCCTCAGGGGCACCGCGCTTGGCCCAGCGCACGGAGGTGAGCCAGAGGCCGGCGATGATGCCGGCCAGGATGCACAGCGCGTAGGCGTGGATCCGCAGGGAACCCCAGGGCAGCGGGATGTCGAACCCGGACCAGACCGGGCTCGGTATGCTCGTGGGAACCAGCGCTGCCGCGTGGAGGACTGCCTGCATTGACTACGCTTCTTCCTTGGTGAGGCCGGTGCTGAGCTCTTTCGTCAGGGACGCTACCGCATCGACGCCGCCCTCACCGATCGCCGCGACCAGCGCGGTGCCGACGATCACGCCGTCCGCGTAGGCGGCGATCTCGCGGACGTGGCCGGCGTTGGAAACGCCCAGGCCCACACAGACCCGCTCGGCGCCGGCGGCACGGGCCGCGGACACCACGTTCTTCGCGGCGGAGCTGACCGAGGTGCGGGCACCGGTGACGCCCATGATGGAGACCGCGTAGACGAAGCCGCGGCTGGCGTCCACGGTGCGCTTCATCCGTTCCGGAGTCGAGGACGGCGCCACCAGGAATACCCGGTCCAGGCCGTACTTGTCCGAGGCGGCCATCCATTCGGTGGCCTCGTCCGGGATCAGGTCGGGCGTGATGAGCCCGGCTCCCCCGGCCTCGGCCAGGCGGCGGGAGAATTCGTCCACTCCCATCCGGACCACGGGGTTCCAGTAAGTCATGACCAGGACGGCGGCGTCGGTCTTGCTGGTGATGCCGCGGACGACGTCGAAGACCTGGCTGACCTGGAATCCCTTGGCGAGGGCCTCGGTGGTGGCGGCCTGGATGACTTGGCCGTCCATGACCGGGTCCGAGTACGGGATCCCGATTTCGATCAGGTCGGCACCGTTCTCGGCCAGCGCGATGCCGGCGGCAATGGTCTCCTCGACGGTGGGGTACCCGGCGGGGAGGTAGCCGATCAGCGCGGCGCGGCCCTGGGACCGGGCGCGGTCGATGGCGGCGGCGGACTTGCTGGCCGTTGCAGGCGTCTCGGAGCTCACAGCTGCTCCCCTTCCTTGGCGATCTCCGCTTCCGGAGAGTTCTTGTCCAGCAGGTCAAACCATTCCGCGGCGGTGGCCACGTCCTTGTCGCCCCGGCCCGAGAGGTTTACCAGCACGATCTTCTCGTGCACGCTCTCCGGGTTGCCGGACTCGGCCGCTTCAGCGGCGAGGCGCTGGCCGATCTTGATGGCACCGGCAAGGGCGTGGGCCGACTCGATGGCGGGGATGATGCCCTCGGTGCGGCACAGCAGCCGGAACGCGTCCATGGCCTCGCTGTCCGTGATGGGCTCGTAGCTGACGCGGCCGATGTCCGAGAGGTAGGAGTGCTCCGGGCCGACGCCCGGGTAGTCCAGGCCGGCGGAGATGGAGTGCGATTCAACCGTCTGGCCGTCCTCGTCCTGCATCAGGTAGGAGCGGGCGCCGTGCAGCACGCCCGGGCGGCCGAGCGTGATGGTGGCGGCGTGGCGGCCGGTCTCGACGCCGTCGCCGCCGGCCTCGAAGCCGTAGATCTTCACGGAGGGATCGTCCAGGAAGCCGTGGAAGATGCCGATGGCGTTGGAGCCGCCGCCGATGCAGGCGCAGACCGCGTCCGGCAGCCGGCCGGTCTGTTCCAGCATCTGGGCGCGGGCTTCCTCGCCAATGACCTCGTGGAAGTAGCGCACCATGGCCGGGAACGGGTGGGCACCGGCGGCGGTGCCCAGCAGGTAATGGGTGCTGTCCACGTTGGCCACCCAGTCGCGGAGGGCCTCGTTGATGGCGTCCTTGAGGGTCTGGGAGCCGTTCGTCACGGGGACCACGGTGGCGCCGAGCAGCTCCATCCGGGCGACGTTGAGGGCCTGCCGGCGGCAGTCCTCGGCGCCCATGTAGACGACGCACTCGAGCCCCAGCAGGGCCGCGGCGGTGGCGCTGGCCACGCCGTGCTGGCCGGCGCCGGTCTCGGCGATGACGCGGGTCTTGCCCATCCGCTTGGCCAGCAGGGCCTGACCCAGGACGTTGTTGATCTTGTGCGAGCCGGTGTGGTTGAGGTCCTCGCGCTTGAGGAAGATCCGCACTCCCCCGGCGTGCTCGGCGAACCGCTTGGCCTCGGTCAGCAGCGAGGGCCGGCCGGAGTAGTTCTTGTTCAGCTCGGCGATCTGGGCGGTGAACTCGGGATCGGCCTTGGCCTTCTCGAAGGTGTCCTCGAGTTCGTCCAGGGCGGCGATCAGGGATTCGGGCATCCAGCGGCCGCCGTAGGAACCGAAGTACGGTCCCGGGGCGTGCCGCAGCGAGGGCGTGCCCTGCGCTGCTTCATCGGGCCGGTTTCCCTGCAGGAACGCGTCCGCGGGGCTTTCCTCTGAGCCGGTCATGGGTGCATCGACCATCAGTCTCACCATCCTGTTCCACTGCTAACTAGATCTTGGGGCCGCACGGAGGCGCCGGAGGGCCGGACCGCAGAGGCCCGGCGCCTTCCCGGCGTCAGGACCGTGCTGCGATTTCCTCGGCGCCCGCGGCCATGAATTCGGCGATCCGCTCCTGCGGGGTCGCGTTCTTGACCAGGGCTTCGCCGACGAGGACGGCGTTGGCGCCGTGCGCCGCGTAGTGCCGGACGTCGTCGACGTCGCGCACACCGGATTCGCCGACGACGAGCGCGCCGGCGGGGATGGCGGCGACGAGGTCGGCGAAGACGGAGCGGTCGACGTCGAGCGTCTTGAGGTTGCGGACGTTGACGCCGATGATCCTGGCACCCGCCGCCGCGGCCCGTTCGACTTCCTCCGGGGTGTGGGTCTCGACCAGGACGTTCATTCCCAGCTCGTGGCTCAGCGCCGCATAATCACGGAGCTGGGCGTCGGAGAGGGAGGCGACGATCAACAGGACCAGGTCCGCGCCGTGGGCGCGGGCTTCCCAGAACTGGTACTCATCGATCATGAAGTCCTTGCGCAACAGCGGAACGTCCACCGCGGCGCGGACCGTGTCCAGGTCCGCAAGGGAACCGTGGAAGCGGCGCTGCTCTGTCAGGACGCTGATCACGGCCGCACCGCCGTCGGCGTACTGCCGCGCGAGCGAGGCCGGATCGCCGATGGTGGCCAGCGCTCCCTTGGAGGGGCTGCTGCGCTTGATCTCGGCGATCACCTTCAGCTGGTCCCTGGCGGAGTCTCCGCCCAGGGCGGCCCAGGCATCGCGGGCCGGAGCGACGGCCGCCACGCGGTCCTTCAGCTCGGCGAGCGAAACCAGCCGCTGGCGGGCCTCCATATCCTCCCGGACACCGGCATTGATGTCGTCGAGAACATTCACTCCTAGTGGCCGGAGTTCTTCAGCTTGCTGCCGCCCACGCCGTAGCCGGCCTTGCGCATGGCGAAGCCAACGACCAGGCCCACCAGCATAATGACCGCGCCGGCGACGAAGATCGGGGTGTTGGCGATCACGAAGGCGATCGATGCGATGAGTGCGCCCACCAGCATGATGATCACGGTGGTCCAGGCGGCGGGGCTGTTGCCGTGGCCGGTGGGCTCGCTGTGGTCGACGTCGTCGTAGATGCCGGTGCCGGCGGCGGGCTTCGGTGCAGACATGGGGGCTTTGCTCATGGAAATCTCCTCAGGATCAATACTGCTTACATTCTGCCATTTTTTGGCCGTGACAATGGCCGGGGGCGCGGGCGGGCCGGTCGGCACGTGAGCCGGGCCGCGCGGGGCGCTGCCTACGTCGGGTCGTCGCCGCGGGTGAGCCGGTCCCAGCTGTCGATTTCGTCGGCGGGACCCCCGGTGCCGGCCTTGACGGCGGCGGCGTCATATTTCGTCCGGCTCTTCCAGTGTCGGCTGGCCGGGACGACCAGCAGCGCGGAGAGGCCCAGCAGCGCCCCGGCGATGACGGCCAGGAGGGGGAAGACGGTGGTCGCCACCGAGACGTTGCTGCCGCTGATGCCGGTGGCGGCGGCGATGGATCCCTGCGCGGCGGCCAGTGGGTCCGCCAGCACGGTGCCGGCGGCGGTGACGATTCCGGCGGCGGCGAGCAGGATGATGACCGTGATGACCCAGCGGGCGACCTTGCCGGCGATGGCGGCGGCGAGTCCGCCGGCGAGGGCCACGAGGGCCAGCGCCGTGACCGCCGTCGCGGCCTTGCTCCCCTGCACCTGGAGGCCGTCACGGTTGGCGACCGCCTGGCCCAGCTGCCCGGCGTCCAGCCGGACGGTGAGCCAGGTCTGGGTGGTGGCGCCGAAGACCGCCAGGGCCAGCACCACGATCAGCAGGACCAGGCTGGACTTGCGGGCCCAGCGGGGAACCACCGGGCTGGTGCTCTTGACCGTGCCGCTCATGCCCGGCTCCCCTCGGCGCCCGGCAACGAGTCCGGGGTGATGGTGTGCAGCGACTGGGCCGTGTGGACCGCGCGCATGGGGGCCGCGGCCTTGTTGATGGTTTCCTGGGCCTCCGCGGCGTTGACCGAGTCCGCGACGATGCCGCCGCCGGCCTGGACGTAGGCGCGCCCGTCGCGCAACAGGGCGGAGCGGATTGCGATGGCCATGTCCATGTCGCCGGCGAAGTCGAGGTAGCCCACCACGCCGCCGTAGATGCCGCGGCGGTGGGGTTCCAGCTCGTCGAGGAGACGAAGGGCGCGCGGCTTGGGAGCGCCGGAGAGCGTACCGGCCGGAAAGGTGGCCTTCAGGACGTCATAGGCGGTGGCGTCGGGGGCGAGGCGGCCGACGACGGTGGAGACCAAATGCATGATGTGGCTGAACCGCTCCACCTCCATGAACTGGGTGACGTCCACGGTGCCGGCGACGCAGACCTTGGAAAGGTCGTTGCGGGAGAGGTCCACTAGCATCAGGTGCTCGGCGCGTTCCTTCTCGTCGGCGAGCAGTTCCTCGGCCAGGGCCTTGTCCGCTTCCACGGTCTTGCCGCGCGGGCGGGATCCGGCGATCGGGTGGGTGATGACCTCGTCGCCGGTGACCGTCACGAGCGCCTCGGGCGAGGAGCCGACGATCGAGTATTCGCGGCCGTCGGCGTCGGCCAGGCTGAACAGGTACATGTAGGGGCTGGGGTTGGTGTTGCGCAGCACGCGGTAGACGTCCAGCGGGTCCGCACCGCACTCCATCTCGAAGCGGCGGGAAATCACCACCTGGAAGACCTCGCCGTCGACGATCGCCTCCTTGCCGCGGTCCAGGGCGGCGAGGTACTGGTTCTCGTCCCAGCGCTCCTGGACGCTGGAGGCGAAGTCCAGGGCGGCGGATTCCAGCACGGAGACCGGCTGTGCTGTGGGGGTGCTGACCTTGGCGAGCAGTTCCTTGACCCGGGCGACGGCGTCGTGCCAGGCCTCGTCCACGCGCTCGGAGCTGTTGTCGAAGTTGATCGCGTTGGCGATCAGGAGGACGGTGCCGTCCATGTTGTCGTGCACGGCCATGTCGGTGACCAGGTTCAGCGCCATCTCGGGCAGCTGCAGGTCATCCTCGGGCGGGCTGGTGAGCTTTTCCCAGTGGCGGACGGATTCCCAGCCGAGGAAGCCGACGAGGCCCGAGGTGAAGGGCGGCAGGCCCTCGAAGCGCTCGGTGTGCAGGGCGCGGACGGTGTCCCGGACGGCGTCCACGGGGCTGCCGGACAGGGGGACGCCCACGGGCGGTTCGCCGAGCCAGTGCGCCTGGCCGTCCTTGGTGGTCAGCGTGGCGCGCGACCGGGCACCGATGAAGGAGTACCGGGACCAGGATCCGCCCACGGCGGCGGATTCGAGCAGGAATGTTCCCGGCTGGCCCTGGGCGAGCTTGCGGTAGAGGCCGATAGGCGTTTCGGCGTCGGCCAGCACCTTGAGCCGGACCGGGATGACGCGGTTGCCGGCCGCGAGCTCGCGGAACTCCTCCAGGCTGGGGCTGATGATTCCGAGGTCCTGCATGGCTGCGTACTTCCGCCTGTTCTGTAGGTCTTAGGTGTGCGGGTTGGTTCGGCTGCGGTAGTTCCCGGCTGCGGCGGCGCCTGCTGCGCGGGATGGTGCCGGCCGGTCAGCCGGCGTGGCCGACGACGGCGTCGAGGTCGCGTCCGTCGAAGCAGGTGCGGGTGCCGGTGTGGCAGGCCGCGCCCACCTGGTCGACGCGGACCAGCAGGGCGTCGCCGTCGCAGTCCAGCGCGAGCGACTTGACCCACTGGACGTGGCCGGAGGTATCGCCCTTGCGCCAGTATTCCTGGCGGGACCGGGAGTAAAAGGTCACCCGGCCGGTGGTCATGGTCCGATGCAGCGCCTCGTCATCCATCCAGCCGAGCATTAACACCTCGCCGGTATCGAACTGCTGGATGATCGCGGCGACCAGTCCGGCGGCGTCCCGCTTCAGGGATCGTGCGAGGTCCTCGAGGAGGGGGCCGGAAGGCGCGGCGGGGGCGGGGGCGGGCTGCTCAGACATCACCCCCAAGTCTAGTGCCTGCGCGGGACACGCCGCCCGCCGGGTCCCAGTGCGAAGCCCCCGGCGCTACCGAACGAGCTCCGGGCGACCTCGACGCCGTGCACCGGGGCACCCGCCGGGGCCTGGCCCGCCGTCGTCGCCCTATCTCCTTCATCACCCGCACCACGGGTTACGGCCACGGGTTGCGAAATGACCGCCGTTTCCTGTGCGCAGGGAAGGGCGTCTCGTGCTAGTTTCACAAGTGATGCATTTCGTCGACCCGTCCCGAGAAGTCCTGGCCGAAACCCTGCTTGCGGCCGGCCCCGACTCCCCCACGCTCTGCAAGGGCTGGCAGACGCGTGATCTTGCCGCGCACTTGTACCTGCGTGAGCGTAAGGCGCGCGTGGGACTGGGCCTGCTCATCAAGAGCCTGAGGAAGACCTCGGATGAGGCGACGGCGGAACTCGCGGAGACCCTGAAGAGCCCCGAGGCGTACGCGAAGCTGGTCAACACCTTCCGCGCCGGGCCGCCCGCCCTGTCCCCCATGCGGATCAAGGCGCTGGACGAGAGCTCCAACCTGACTGAATATTTCGTCCACACCGAGGACGTGCGCCGGGCAGTGGACCGCTGGGCTCCCCGGGCGCTGGACGAGGGCTATTCGGATGCGCTGTGGGATGACCTGATCAAACGCGCCGCCATCCTCTACCGCGGCGTCGACCTGGGCATTGTGCTGGTCAGCCCCTCCGGACCCCGGCACGTCGCCAAGCGGGCCCCCGTCTCCGTGGCGATCGTCGGCGAGCCCGGCGAACTGCTGATGCATGCCCACGGCCGCACCCGGCACGCGCTGGTCACCTTCGAGGGCCAGCCCGACGCCGTCGCCCTCCTGCAGTCCGCCGAAGTCGGGCTCTAGGCGACTGCCCGCGGGCGCGACTGCAGGGAAGCCATGAGCTGGGACAGCTCAAGGCTTGGTGGCGGCCAGCGTCCGGGCGAGCCTGGCAGCAGCTGCGGTCCGCCCCCCTGTGGCCTCGGATTGTGAAGGATCCTCGCTGACGCATTCCCGCAGTGCGGCCGTGACATCGGAGACCAGGTCGGGGAAAGCGCAGGACCGGTAGTCCGCGCCGTCGGCAGCGACGGCACGTGAACGGTTGAGCGTCCCGGCTACCATGACGGCCACCTCGGTTCTTCGGGCCATGCCAAGCTTGCTCAATATCGAGGAGACCATGTTCTTTACCGTCTTCTCCGCGATGAACATCTCCTGACCAATCTGCCGATTGCTGAGCCCGGTGGCGATGCCCAGGGCAACTGTTGATTCGCGCTTCGACAGGTCCCGTAGCCTCATCTCGTCAACCCCTGGATGCACATCCCGGGCCGGTCCCATGAGGGCCGGGTAAAACCTGCGGCTGTACGCGGCGTGGCCGGAGAGGACGCGGGAAATCAGCCTGAGCTGCTCACCGCTGTCATCCAGCTTCGAAAGGCAACCCCAGGCACCCGCGAGGATTGAGCGGATGAGCACCGATTCGTCGTCGCTGGCTGTCATGAGGATGCACCGGATAGATGGGTCGGCCGTGGTGACGGCGCGGCATACTTCCGCTCCCGAGCCGTCCGGAAGATCATCATCGAGAATGGCCAAGGCCGGGCGCAGGGCAGGAATCCGGCGGGACGCCTCACGCGCCGACCCGGACTCGCCCACAACGACCAATCCGGCAGACTCCACCAAATAGCGCGCGCCACGCCGCACAATTTCGTGGTCGTCCAACAGGTACACTCCGCCGCCAGGAGCGGCAACGGGCAGAGGGAATTCCGGGTCAGCCATCATTGCTGTTCCGATCTGTCGCCTTTGCCTCCAAAGGCGCCGTCCATGAATCACTGGGCCCGCTTAGGACAACGCGGGTAGTTTCCCGCCCGGGGCTAGCAGGCCCTCCCGGGAACCGCGCACCGCCCCCACGACGCCGACCAAGAGGGTCCAAACCCTAGACCCCACCGAGCCCACGAGACAGTGCCCAACGTCCCGAGAGCAGGCCGCCGCGGATTCCCGCCGTCGCATGACCGCGCAAAGGACGCTTCCCTAGCTGTCAATTGTCAGGTGCCGCGGCAGGTTACTGCGCACGCGTCGGTTGGCGGCGGGCAACCAGGTCGGCAACACCTACTCCAATGAGAGCCAGGATTAGCGGTGATTTGGCACCTTCTGCAGCGATCACCAGGATCAGGGACTGCTGCTCCCCGGCGGGGTGCTGTCCAGTCGTCATCGTAGTGCCGATGAACGCAACAGCAGCCAGGGTTGCCAGCGCTACGATCCGGCCGGCTGTGCCCCGGAGGATATTGCGGTGCACCATCACCGCTGCGAGGGCGAGGAGAATCAGACTCAGCCGCCACACGTATGGCAACCAGCCGGCTGAGATCCCAACGGCGCGGGAATCAAAGGTCATGAATGCGCTCATCCCGGACATCACAAGCTGCATCGTGAGATAGCCCGTCAAGAGAATGAGCAGCAGCGAACCCGCCACAGCGGTGACAACAGCAATTGCCGGCCCACGTTCCGGCGCCGGCGTTGTATTCGGCCTGTTCTGACCAGTCAGCTGCTGCACCGAGACTCCCCCCATTAGTTGTGCCTCGACTCTAAACCCTCGGGAACGGTCCGATAGGAATCAGGGAAATCCGTTGATTCACGTCATGGTGTTCGCCTTGGCCGCGGTCGGAGGACACGCAGTGCCGATCGTGGGTCGCTGCCCGGACCTGTAGGCCGAGGCTATGACGGGTCCAAGCTCATCCATCACCGTATGGTTCCCGGGGAGCACCACATGGGCCAGAAATTCGGACTCCAGCGTTGCAACGCCCGCTGTCGCTGCCGCGAGTTTGGCATCCGTCGACAGGGCTAAGGCGTGCCAGAAGCGACGGGCATCGAGTTCGAGCACTCGTGCGGAAGCGTCCCGGCCGGGGACCTCGGAGACTCCATCCGGAGCAGTAGCGTGCGCCTTTGCCGGCACCAGCGGAAGCACCATCCGGAATTGCCTTCCGCAGGCCCTGAACGAAATAGCGTTCAGATGGCCACGTTGGCTGAAAATAATCTCGGTTGCCCCAAAGTTCAGCAGGGAACGTTCGATGTGTTCCCGTGAAGCACCGACGCTAATGGAATCACCCCGCGTGTAAAAACTCCGGGAGTCGTTAATTGCCACACCTCCAACTATCCCCCGCCGAGCCGTCTTCTCAGCAACGTGCGGATCTGTTTGTTTGCTTCTTGAGCGGGCCCACATGATTCGGGCACGAGGGAACCGGCCGGCCTCAATCCTGGGTGGCCGCCGGCAGCAGTTCAGGGCTGCACGGAGTCGAAGAACCGATAGGGCGGCTGCGCCATGGAAGGTTCTTCCGGGTGTGTTTTGGATCGGATGAAATCGATATTTTCCTGCGACAGGACCGTTTCGCCGTGTCTATCAGAATCGGCGTTCTCTCCGGATTCGGCATTGATTTCGGCCGAGATGGTCCGGGGTAGAACTACACAACCAGGGTTGTCGATAAACCACTGCTTGCTGGCCGGAGACAGGCGGTGCCAGTGTTCCTCAAGATGCATGGAAGTCATTGTTTCCTTTTCCGTTGCGGGTCGTTCCAGGACGATGCTTTCTCGGCCCCCAACTACGTGCCGAGAAAGCAACCCGCGGCGCAGAATTCGCGCCAGTGCGCCTGGGAGTATTAGTCGAAGCTGATGTCGGCCGCGGACCGGCGGACTGCTTCGATTCGCTGCTCTTCGAGAAGCCCCAAAGTATCCAGTTCTTCTGATCTATGCGCGCGTTCCGCGTCGGCTTGCACTGAGATCTCGCGCAGGATCATGCCAACCAGGTGCGCAAGACCTGACTTAAGGTCCTGCAGATTGGTGTTGGTAATGAGGAGGCGGCGGTCAGAGACTCGCAGCTCGACGTCGCTGTAGCCCTCTTCCGCCAAGCGCCGGGTGACGCTCTGATCATGAAGCAGGTCCAGTTCCCGGGGCTGGGGCCTACGGGAGAAGACGACAGGGACAATGTATCGAGACGCGGCCTTCGCCGTGCCGAGGTCGTGAGGCAGGGCGGAGGCGAGAACCCCGCTGAGGGCGAGTCTCCCCACGGTTTGGACGGGCTGTACTGGGGTGGTGGTCATGGCATAGCGCCAACATTTCTTGGAGATGCGCAGTCGACAACGCCGGAAAACGGGCGGATCAACGGCGGCTGGAGGTCGACGAACCCGAAACCGGGCCTATCGGTAGGGAGGGCAGGGCCGCAAGAGTCCGGCATGCACGCGGCCGAACGGTGGGGCCGCCCTCGTCATCCCAGCTCATCACCACGAGGTTGCAGTGACCGGATGTCGCAGCCGCATGGTGCCGGCGGCGGGCGCGGAGCTAGTTTCAAATAGTCGGAATACCGGATGTCCAGTCAGGCCGTCCCGATACTCTGACTGTACGCCCTCGTCCGCTGAGATAGGTGGAAACTGACACATCAATGGTCAAGCGGTGGGTTCGGATCGCCCGGCGGTCCACCATCCAGCGACTGGGGCAAGGCCTCAGGAGTCACACGACTGCCAAGGCCCCCTTGGCGCTCTCCACCAGCACGTGCGTTGCCGCCGGAAGGTGAAGGACCTCGCCGTCGATCTGGCACGGAACGGCGTCCCTCGTGGTGAAGGCGTAACTGCTCACGCTTGGCTGGTGGCCGAGGCCCAGCGTCACAGCCCGCAGCGTCATCAACGCCATCTTCCACCGCCCGGCATGTGGCAGCGTCACCACCTCGAACATGCCGTCGTCCGGAGTGCCCATTTCGCTGACCGTTCCGTACTTGGCCATCCGGGAAATGTTGGCAAGGATCAGGCTGTCAAAGCGCGCAGTGGCTCCGTCTCCCCGAATGAGCTCAAACGGACTCAACGCCGAAAGGGTGCGGGCCACGGATATGAGTTCGAGGATTTTTCCCTTGCGGCCCTTCTCGATGCCGATCGCCATCAAGGGTGTGAGTCCGAAGCCTATATACGAATGGGCGTACTGCGTCTGCTCGCCGTGTTCCCCGCTGAATCGGATGCGCAACAAGTCGATGTGGCGGATCCGGCCTTCACGCACGGCAGCAGGCAACGAACGCGCGGGCATGCTGCGGTGATGATCATTGGCGTTGCCGGCCGCGACGACGGTACACACAGCCCTGCTGTCGCGTACATCCATGACCCCGTTGACGACCTCGTGGTACCCGCCGTCGCCGCTGATGGAAACAATAAGGGGCGCACCCCTGGCGGCCGCGGACCGCGCCAGCTCCCGGGCATGCCCGGCGAACTCCGACGGCATCGACTCAACCGGCAGACCCGGCAATCCGTCAGCCAGGCTTCGCCGCACCTCATCGATCCTGGCACCCATCCCGGGCTTGCCGGGATTGAAGATCAGGACAATCCGGTCAAAGCGCTCGGCGGCTACCCGCTCATCAATCATGGCTGCCCTTCCACGCCGCTGTTACCGAAACAGTCACACCCCTGTCCCATGGGCGCCGTGCAGCTCGGCCCCACCGGCTTTCAGACCATCATGACACTTCTGCGGGTGATGCTCCCCGCCGAGTACCGCAAGCTCGCCTTCTCGTTCCCGCGGGCCAAGCCGAGGCGGCGTCGCCGTCGTCAGCCCCTGGTCGCACCGTCCTTCACGTGCGCCTCAAGGACGTCACGGATGCTGGTCCACGCCTGCGGCCCGTAGCGGTCGTTGTTCACGTGATGCAACTGGCCCTCGCCACTGAACATACTGACGAAATATTGCATACCCTGCCAGGCAGGGAACGTCGCGTCCTCGTCCCTTGATATGCGACGTCCGATCCGGGCCATGCCGGACAGCAATCCCGTGGTGCCCGCCCACTGGGTGCTGAACGCGGCGCCGGTGAGCTCTGTCATAATCCGCGCGATATCCCGGGCTGTCACCCGGCTCCCGGCCACCTCGACGACGCGTGGCGCGGCGTCGTCCAGTGCCACGCGAGCGACGGTGCGGGCGACGTCGTCTTTGGTTGTAAAGTCGAGCAGCTGGTCGGGCGAGGACCAGTAGAGGACCTTGTGCCTCCTGAACAGGATCATTGGAGCCTGCCCGGTCAGCATGTCCGCGAAGGCCCCGTTGAGCACGGACGTGGCCCGGAGCGGAGTGGCATCGACGGCGGCGGCGAACTCCCGGCGCAGCTCGAAGTTGCGGTTGCTGCCAGGGGTTACCCGGCGGTAATCAGCCGAGTAGTCGGACGGGATGAAGCGTGCCACACCGGCCTCAACGGCCGCAGCCAGCAGCGCCTCCTGGGCGTCGACGATGACGGAGCGCGCGCCGCTGACGGCAGACACGACGACGTCGGCGCCGCGGAGAGCGTCGACGAGGCCGGTGTGGTCCGTATAGGCCGCCGCGCGAACCTCAACGCGGTCACACCCGCCGTATTGCGCCTGAGCGGCGCCGCCGCCTGGGCGGGTCAAAACACGAACAAGGACTTCGGCGTCGGCGGCGAGCAGCTCGCGGACGATCCGATGGCCGAGATCACCGGTGGCTCCGGCAACGAGGACAGTGGTCATGAGGTTGCTCTTCTCTGTTCGTTTGGCGGGGCGTTCAATGCGTAAAAACATGCCCTGAGGTATCAACAGGCCGGGCGTCACGCCCAAGGGAATCGCTTGTCCCACCGGATAGACCGCGAGCTGGGCCACGGAGGGCGGGAAAGCTGGCCCCGACTGGCCCCAAGACCGCCCTGCGAGTACATCAAAGCAGGCTATCCACTGGATTCACCGCATGATTCCGGTTCTCTTGACCTGCGTGGCTGGGGATTCCTTCTGGCAGCTCATCACCCGATCCTACGCGCGGAGGCCGGGCGGTTCCCCTCTGTGCTGCCCTCCAGTCATCACCGACCCGCCTGGTCCATCACGACTTTCGGGGCCAGTGAATCTTCCCTCTGGCACGCTCCGGTTCATTCGCCGTTGGCGGTTCCCTCGATCCAATCGACGGCTTAGTCGGAAAGATAAATTCCTTCGGGATTTTGTTCCCCGATCCACCAGGCGTTCGATGCAACGTCGCCGCCGGCGGCCGCGATCTTGATCACGACATCAGCGGCGATAGCCTCGCCGTTGTGTTCGATCAGCCACGCCCGTGCATCGGCGTCCAAATTTGGCCACCACTCGATGGTGTTCATCCTGTCATTCTCCGCCCCGGTGTAGCGGATGGATAGCCACAGAGATCGAGCAGCGCCGCGAGACCCAACATGGTGGCCCGTAGGCCGGCCGTTGGTCCAGGGTCCGCTGCGGGACCCTGAACCAACCATCGCGTC
This sequence comes from Arthrobacter sp. BPSS-3, assembly GCF_044628475.1. NCBI lineage: Bacteria > Bacillati > Actinomycetota > Actinomycetes > Micrococcales > Micrococcaceae > Arthrobacter > Arthrobacter sp. BPSS-3. The sequence goes on along the minus strand of NZ_JBIMMV010000003.1, from coordinate 206,456 downwards.
AGTCGTGGGCGAGGACCGTGTTGATCAGCTTGATGAGCTCGGCCGACGCCGTTTGAGTCACCGCCGGCCCCGCCTTCACCGCAGTGACGGCGAGATTGCCCTTGACGTCGGTGACGGTCAGTGCGGTCTGGGCTTGTCCGGTGGCAAGGTGCTGGGTGGTGAGCGCCGCAAAGGACGCGTCGCCGTCGGACTTGGCGTCAACGGGCGTGGTCTCAGTGGTTATTTTCTGGCCGCCCACCTCGATGGTGAACGACTTGCACGGAGCGGCCGCAGCCTGTGAGGCAGCAAGCTGTTGGGTCATGGTTTTGGTGTCCTTCAGTGCGATGACCGTCACCGCGATCGTCGTTTTGTCGGCCGCGGAGATGGACGTGCCTCCGGCGTAGGTACTGCCGTCCGGGACATTGGCGTTGCTGTCGACGAGAGGTTTGCAGGTTTCGGGGCTCACCACTGCGGTCTTGAGCAGCTCTTTGGCCCTGAGAATGCCTTGATCGATCTGCGCGGCCGGAACGACGGTCAGGGGCTGGCCCTGGTCATCCCTGAGCGTGGAGAGCAAGCCGCTGAGGTCTGCGTTGCTGAAGGTCTTCACGGGGGTCGGTGTGGACGAGGATGGCTGGGCCGCCGCCGGCGTAGCCTCCGCCGTCGCGGTACCTCCTCCGGTGCCGGACCCCGTTCCGCAGCCGGTGAGGGAAAGCAAGGCGGCCGTGATGATCGCCGCCGTGGTGGATGTTCGCTGCATGAGGCGTCCCTTCTCGGATCACCGGTCCGCCTCCCGATCCGGGGGGCGCGCTCCGGCACCACCCGGATGCGGTGCCCCGATAGGAGCCGGACCGTGCGGCGTCTAGCTCAACGCAGGTAAGCAGCACGCGGGTCCGGGCCCCGCAGACTCAACGGCAGGTGCAGCGCGTCCCCCTCGCGCGCCGCTCGCTGGCGCGATGGCGCCCAAACTATCCAAAGCGACGGCGAGGCAACAGAGAGTGCACTACTTGTTTTTTTGGCCGCCCGACGCAAGTAGGGACGCTACTCAGCCGGCCCTCTGTTCTTCGTCAGGTCCTCGGCCACCATGACCAAAATGCCGCTCGGACCGCGGAGGTACGTGAGCTTGTAGATGTCCCGGTACGTTGCCACCCCGCGAAGCGGATAGCAGCCGTGCCGGGACGCTATGTCCAGCGCCGCGTCGATGTCGTCCACGGAGAACGCAACGCGGTGCATGCCAATCTCGTTGGGCAGGGTGGGGCCTGTCTCGATGGCGTCGGGGTGGAGGTATTCGAAGAGCTCGATCTGCCCGTGCCCGTCCGGCGTCGTCAGGACGGCGATTTTGGCGTGGTTACCGTCGAGGCCGACGGCGGTGTCCGCCCACTCCCCCGCAATGGTGTCCCGGCCGACAAGTTCGAGGCCCAAGTCAACAAAGAAGGCGATCGCCGCCTCGATGTCGCGGACGGCAATCCCAACGTTCTCCAGTTTGATCGTCATCCTCCGCATGCTACCCACCGACGTGCTGCGCATGTGGGAAAGCCCTGATTCAAGGCGGCCCGCAGGCCCCGGGCTAGACTGATGACCTAGGGGGAAGTCATGGAATGGATTCTTTTAGGCATTGCCGCTCTGGTCATTATCGTTGCATCTATTTGGCGCGATGTCTCAAGAAAGTCGCTACGGCCGCCAGCGGTATCGGGCCCGGATTCGGAACGGGCGCTTCGCGACTTTCACCGCGGCCAGACCCTGGGCAATTCACATTTTGTCGGCCTGGATAATACGGGCCACCGCCGATAATCCCGGGCCGCAGCGGGTCGTAACCGCGGAAGTATCCGCCGCCCTAATCCAACGGCGTTACGGCGCACTGACTGTTTATGCGATTTTGGTGAAGGCGCCAGCCACATGCCGGCGGAATCCCATTCGCCTCACCGTAAGGTTGTGCCCAATGGACCAGGAAAGGGCGCATGTTGTGAAAGCGGACGAAGTGACTGTGGGGTGTTATCCGCGCGACGACGTCTCCTGGGCGAAAGATGGCAGGGTCCGGGAAGGTAGCGCCACGATTTTGGTCCGCCAGGCTGACGGGACCCTGGAGCCTTCAGGAGAAGTCGTCTTGGGCGAACTGCGCATCCTGCATCCTGATGTGAAGGTGGGTGGCGAGTTTGTCATCGAGCTACGCGCCCGTTTCGACTCGGAGACATTCCACCGTCGGGTGACCTTCGTCGCCAGTGGTGACGAGGCCCGTGACGTCTTCATATCGGCGGTCGGGCCCGGCGGGCATGCTGAGCCGAAGGCCGGCCCATTTAAGCGGAGGCGGTACTCGGGCTTCGAGTTTGGAGTGATGGTCATGGGCGCAACAACCGAGAAGGGTACCCGGATCGGAGACGTCTTGGGCCCGCTCATCGAGCATGGACCCAACGATGGCGTCGGGGCCGCCGCTTCTGCCTAGCAGCGGCAAGAGCCGTTGTTGGCGCCGACGCTGCTGTCGTGGCTCAGTCACGGAGCGGTGACCCGACAACCTCGAATCGGAACCCTCCAAATGCGCCGGACAGTAGCGGGCGTGCGAGGGCGATAGACGCCTGAACCTCCGGCAATGTGAGGGACGACCGATGCGCCTCCTCGTTTTCCCACAGCTCCACGACAAACACGGTGTCCGGGTCATCCTCGTTGACTCCCACCTCGTAGGCAAGGCAGCCGACCTGCCGAAGGGTCTCGCTGCGCCGCGTCAAATGACGCACCAGTTCGTCGCGCTTACCAGAGACTGTGCCAAGCGTTCCCACATTCGCAAAGGTCATGGCCCCACAGTAGTAGTACGGTGCACGATTCACGGCGCATGTCTTCGGAGCATCAGCACGGCCTGCGGACCCCGCTTCATTGATCCAGACGATGCGGGCCGGGGCGCCGTGTAGTCTGAGGTATTGGAATTGGGGGAAGCAAATGGTTCTTAAGTTCATCGCTCGACCTTTGCCGGCTGCATCTGATGACGCATATGCGGTCATAAGGAGAAGTAACCCGCTGCGATAAGGAATGACCTGACCGCGCCCGTATGCCGGTCCCCCACTGCGACAACCGAGGTTTGACGTACGACACTGCGGAATACCCGTTCAGGATGTCTCGTGCAGGCCGCCCGCAATCTGCCGGGCGGAGATGCCCTAAAGGGAATCCGGCGCCGGACTATCGACTTCGTCTCGACCCGCTCTTAGTCCGGCTCGCTGATTCTGCCAATGGTGGCGTATCGCTGGGCGAGGCTGGCGAAGGCTGAGGTGAGTTCGGGGGGACCGACGACTTCCATGTGCGCTTCAAATTTTCCAAATGAGGCGGCCAGCGCTTCCCAGGACCAGGCTCCTGCTTCGAGGCTGCAGGTTCGGGCATCGATGGCGGTAACTGTTCCGTCGTTGGCGAAGGGAAGGACTTTCTGCGCGGGGAGGTTACGAATGACTGTGCCGCGGCACTGCCACTGATTGAGGTGGGACCCTTTGAAGCGGGCGGAGACAAAGTCTTTGACGTCGCCGCCGGGCACCATGCGCGGGGTGAAGCGGGCACCGCGGGGTTCGCGAGGGTGGAGGCGATCGATCCTGTAGAGGCGCCAGTCGCTTCGATCCAGGTCCCAGCCGACGAGGTACCACCGCCCGCGAGAGGTCACCAGGTGATGGGGTTCCGCGCGGCGGGGTGATGGTGCCTGACTCCCAGTGTCAGAGGTGGCTTCGTCTGCGGCGTAGTCGAAGCGGAGGGATTCCCGGTCACGGATGGCATTCGCGACGGTGACAAGAGTGTCTAGGGAGACATCTCTGGGTGCCGCGTCGCCGGGCCCCCCGACTGGCGTGACTGTGAGCGCATCGAGCCGGCGCCGGAGCCGTGATGGCATTACTTGGCGGACGGTGCCGAGGGCGCGGATTGCGGCTTCTTCGATTCCCGCGCCGAGGGCGGGGGCTGCCTGCAGGGCGATGGCCACGGCGAGGGTTTGATCATCGTCGAAGAGCAGCGGTGGCAGCTCTTTGCCTGCGTTGTCGAGACGGTACCCGCCGTCCGGACCCATGGTGGCCCGGATGCTGTAGCCCATTTCCCGCAAGCGGTCGATGTCTCGGCGGACGGTGCGGTCGCTGATGTTCAGCCGTGTGGCCAGGAGCGATCCTGGCCAGTCCCGGCGGGTCTGCAGCAGAGACAACAGATTCAGCAGCCGTGAAGTCGTTGTCATGCACTCCAGCATATGTGGAGGTCTAGGACACGATCTGACCTAGACGCCTGTAATGCTGGTTCCATCGAGCCGGTAGGCCGTATTTCACCGAGGAGCCCAATGACTATTCAAACCACTACCCACCTCAACTTCCGCGGCGATGCACGCCAAGCGCTGGAGTTCTACCAGTCCGTATTCGGCGGACACACCGTGCTAAACACCTACGCAGACTTCGGCATGCCAGCTGAACTACCCGGTGCCGACAAGATCGTATTTGGCCTCGTCACCGCGGAAAACGGTTTCCGCGTGATGGGCTACGACATTCCCGGCGAAAGCGAAGGCACGATTGCCGGGGGCGGCTCGACCCGCCGTGAGAAAAACACCACTATCACCGACCAGGCTTTCTTCGTCGCTATCGAATCCGACGTCCTCGAAGAGCTTCAGGGTTACTGGGACGCGCTGGCCGTTGATGCCACCATCATCGAACCGCTTGCCGCGTCGGCGTGGAGCGCCGGTTTCGGGATGCTCACCGATCAGTTCGGCGTTACCTGGAGCTTCAGCGTCACTACCGCCTAAATGCTCCAAACGCCGTGGCGCGGGGTCCGGTTGACTCCCGCCACGGCCTCCGCAGCTGCACACCACCCTCCATGAAAAGAGAATCATGTTCCCTGCCCGCTCTGACTTCACTTGGTCCGCGCACCCGGCCAAGTCGGTTGCCCTGGTGGGCGGCAACGACACGACCCGCTGTGAAGCAGGCAAGCCATGATCCACTCACATTTGACCGTGGCAGACGCCAGTGCATGGCGGGAGTGGTTGAACGAATACGAGAACACAAGCGACGGGGTGTGGCTGACCCTCGCCAAGAAGGACACCAGTACCCCAACAACACTCACGTACACCCAAGCTCTTGAGGAAGCGCTGTGCAGCGGGTGGATCGATGGTCGCAGGAATAAGATCGATGCCCGAACGTACAGCCAGCACTTCACTCCGCGCCGGGCACGATCCATGTGGTCAGAACGCAACATCAAAATTGTCGGTGCACTTACCGCTGCGGGCCGCATGCGCGAACGCGGTCACGCCGAAGTAGCTCTCGCCCAGACAGACGGGCGCTGGGACAGGGCCTACGCTGGGCCCGCGTCAATAGAGGTACACGACGACTTACGCTGCGCTCTCCGCACAGCGCCCGATGCAGAGGCTGCCTTCAATGCCCTCCCGAGCGGCGCCCGCTATCGGATACTGCTCGATGTAACCACCGCCCGGACAAAAGGTCTGCGTGCGAACCGCATCGCCAGGCACCTCGCAAAACTCGCGACGCCAGCGCAGGGGACCTAAACACGCCACACTCACCACAAGAGGTTCGGTAAAGCCCAGCCCGATCTATCGGACTTCGAACCCAGCGTCGCGGATCGCGGTCTTGACCTGGGCGATCATGTCCACCGGGCCGAAGTGGAAGACGGAGGCGGCCAGGACGGCGTCGGCCCCGGCGGCCACTGCCGGCGGGAAGTGCTCGGGCCGGCCTGCGCCGCCGGAGGCGATCAGCGGGACCTTCACGGCGGCTCGGGCTAGCCGGATCAGTTCCAGGTCGAAACCGTCCTTGGTGCCGTCGGCGTCGATCGAGTTGAGCAGGATCTCCCCCACTCCCCTGTCCGCAGCTTCCCGCGCCCACTCGAGCGCGTCGATGCCGGTGCCCTGGCGGCCGCCGTGGGTGGTGACCTCGAAGCCGGAGGGCGTGGGCTTGGACCCGGGCCGGGTGCGGCGGGCATCCACGGAGAGCACCAGCACCTGCGAGCCGAAGTGCCGGGTGATCTCGTCGATCACGTCCGGCCGGGCCACGGCGGCGGTGTTGATCGCGGCCTTGTCCGCGCCGTAGCGCAGCAGCTTGTCCACCTCTGCAACGCCGCGGACTCCGCCGCCCACCGTGAGCGGGATGAAGACTTCCTCGGCGGTGCGCCGGACGACGTCGAACGTGGTCTCCCGGTTGCCCGAGGAGGCCGTGACGTCCAGGAAGGTCAGCTCGTCCGCGCCGCCGTTGTCGTAGCGGTGGGCCAGTTCCACCGGGTCACCGGCGTCGCGCAGGCCCTCGAAGTTGATGCCTTTGACCACGCGGCCGGCGTCGACGTCCAGGCACGGGATGACGCGGACGGCTACTGACATGACTGCTCCTGCTGTTGACGTGCTGTTCGGGGGCCCTGGCTGACCTAAGACCGGCTGACCTAGATCCGGCAGGCGTGGATGCTGCTCACCAGGATGGCGCGGGCGCCCAGGTCATAGAGCTCGTCCATGATCCGGTTGGTGTCCTTTTTCGGCACCATCGAGCGCACGGCAACCCAGTCGGAGTCACGCAGCGGAGACACCGTGGGCGATTCCAGGCCCGGGGTCAGGGCGGCGGCCTGCTCCACGAGCTCGTTGCGGATGTCGTAGTCCATCAGCACGTACTGGCGCGCCACCAGCACACCCTGCAGACGGCGGATGAGGATCTCGACGGCGGGGTTCTGCTCGCCCTTGCGTCCGATCAGCACCGACTCGGACTTCAGGATCGGTTCGCCAAAGATCTCCATGCCGGCGGCCTTGAGCGTGGTCCCGGTCTCGACGACGTCGGCAATCGCGTCGGCCACGCCCAGGCGGACCGAGGATTCAACCGCGCCGTCCAGCCGGACGACCTTGGCGTTGATGCCGCGCTCGGCCAGGTAGCCGCGGAGCAGTCCGTCGTAGCTGGTGGCCAGGCGCTTGCCCTCGAGTTGGTCGATGGAGCTGAAGTCGCCCACCGGGCCGGCGAAGCGGAAAGTGCTGGCCGCAAAACCGAGGGGCAGCAGTTCCTCGGCGTCGACCTCGGCGTCGAGGAGCAGGTCGCGGCCGGTGATGCCGACGTCGAGCGTTCCCTGCCCGACATAGACGGCGATGTCGCGCGGGCGGAGGAAGAAGAACTCGATGTCGTTGTCCGGGTCGACCATGACCAGTTCGCGGCTGTCGCGGCGCTGGCGGTAACCGGCCTCGGCGAGCATGGCCGAGGCGGCTTCGGACAGGGATCCCTTGTTCGGGACGGCAACTCTCAGCATGGGAAGTTTCTTTCTGGATCGATCGTCATGGGGTAACAGGCACTGCGGGCCACGGACTGCTCCGCGTCCGCCGGCGTGGGCCGGGGGACGCGGAACCGCGTGGCTAGAGATGCTTGTAGACGTCTTCCAGGGTCAGTCCCTTGGCGAGCATCAGGACCTGCAGGTGGTACAGCAGCTGGGAGATCTCCTCGGCTGCGGCCTCGTCGGATTCGTACTCGGCAGCCATCCACACTTCGGCGGCTTCCTCCACCACCTTCTTGCCGATGCCATGGACGCCGGACTCAAGTTCGGCGACGGTGCGGGAGCCTGCCGGACGGCTGGCGGCCTTCTCACTCAGTTCTGCGAACAGCGACTCGAAATTCTTCACACCCTCCAGCCTACTTGCTCCGGGCGTGACGCCGCCTGCCGGGCCTCCTGATGACTCCCCTGATGTGAGGGATTCCACAGCCTAGCGGTACTGCTTGAGCGTGACGGCGGACGCGACGGCGGCGGTGAACGCCTCGTGGCCCTTGTCCTCGTTCGAACCGGGCAGGCCGGCCCGGTCGATACCCTGCTGCTCGGTGTCGCAGGTCAGAACGCCGAAGCCCACCGGCGTGCCGGTGCGGACGCTGACCTCGGTCAGGCCCATGGTGGCCGCCTCGCAGACGTATTCGAAGTGCGGGGTGCCGCCGCGGATGACGACGCCGAGGGCGACGACGGCGTCGAAGTGCGGCGCCAGCCGGGCGGCGGCGACGGGCAGTTCGAAGGTGCCCGGCACGCGCAGGACGGTGGGCTCCGCGATGCCGGCCTCCTTGGCCGCGCGGAGGGCCCCGTCGAGCAGGCCGTCCATGATGGCGGTGTGCCAGCTGGCGGCAACGATGGCCACCTTGAGGCTGCCGGTTTCCGAGGACTGGGTGGTCAGGTCGATCGTGGGGGCGCCGTGGCCGCTCATAGGGTGTCCTTGCTGTTGGTTCTGTGGGGAGAAAGTGGGTGGGAGGAGGTGCGGCCTAGCCGGCCTGGACGCCGGATTCGACGCCGGCGGCACCAGCTCCGGGGTCCAGCGTGGCCGGCTGCATGTCGAGGACCAGGCGGTGGTCCATCCGGTCCTTCTTGGTCTGCAGGTAGCGGAGGTTCTGCTCGCGGGAGGGCACCTCGGTGGGGACCATTTCGACCACGTGAACGCCGGCCTGGGCCAGCCGGTCCTGCTTGTCCGGGTTGTTGCTGAGGAGCCGGACCTCGTTCAGGCCCATCTCCGCCAGGATCTGGGCAGCGGCCTGGTAGGAGCGGGCGTCCACCGGCAGGCCCAGCTGCTCGTTGGCCTCGACCGTGTCGAAGCCGGCTTCTTGCAGCGCGTAGGCCCGGATCTTGTTCGCGAGGCCGATACCGCGGCCTTCCTGGCCGCGCAGGTAGAGCAGGGTTCCGCCGTGCTCGTGGATCAGTTCCAGGGCGTAGGCCAGCTGCTCGCCGCAGTCGCAGCGGTAGGAGCCGAATACGTCGCCGGTGAGGCACTCCGAGTGCAGCCGGACCAGGGGCGCCTTGCCGTCGGTGGCGGGCAGCGGGGAGCTGACCGCCAGGTGCTCGGCACCGGTTTCCAGGTCCGTCCAGGCCTGGGCCACGAATTCGCCGAAGGCGGTGGGAAGCTGCACGATGGGGCCGCCGCTGACCGGGTGCGGTTGCTGCGCCGGGGTGGCCGGCTGCGCTGGGGAAGTCGTCATTGTTTCTCCTCTGTCCAAGGTCCTAGGCGGAGGCCGCCGCGTAGCTACCGGTGTTCCCGGCCTCAAGGTACGCCACCAGGTCGGCGATCGAGATCAGCGGGCAGCCGTGCTCCAGCGCGAAGCTGCGAAGTCCGTCCAGCCGCATCATCTCTCCGTCGTCGTGCACTACTTCTGCGATCACACCAACGGGTTCGACGCCGGCCAGCCGGCACAACTCGACGGCTGCTTCGGTGTGGCCGGGCCTCTCCCGCACACCCCCCTTAACGGCGCGAAGCGGGAAAACATGCCCGGGCCGGGTCAGGGAGCTGGGTTCGCTGGTGGGATCGGCCAGAATCCGGGCCGTAAGGGCCCGATCCGTGGCGGAAATTCCTGTGCTGACACCGATTGCGGCGTCGCAGGAGACGGTGTAGGCGGTGCCCTTGGCGTCCTCGTTGATGGTGACCATCGGGGGCAAGGCCAGGGCGTCGGCGCGGTCGTCCTCCAGCGGCACGCAGATCACGCCGGAGCTGTGCCGGATGGTCCAGCCCATCAGCGCCGGGGTGGCGTGCGCGGCGGCGAAGATGATGTCGCCCTCGTTTTCGCGGTCCTCGTTGTCGACCACCAGGACCGGACGGCCTTCCGCCATGGCGCGGATGGCGTCCTCGACCGGGTCGAGCACCCGGGCACGCGCGCCGGCGGCGCGAACGGCGTCGTCCTGGCGGTTCTGCAGCGTGCTCATGATGCGTCCTCTCCAGCGGTGCGTGCGGGGGCGAAGGCCAGGAGCCGTTCGGTGTACTTGGCCAGCACGTCCACTTCCAGGTTCACAGGCGCGCCGATCTCCTTGGCGCCGAGTCCGGTTTCGGCCAGCGTGGTGGGGATCAGGCCCACCTCGAACCATGGCTCGGACGCCGGGGCGGGGCTGACCGCGGTGACGGTGAGGGAGACGCCGTCGACGGCGATGGAGCCCTTCTCGGCGATGTAGCGGGCCAGCGGCGCGGGCACACCGAAGCGCAGCCGGTCCCAGTTGCCCAGCGCCTCGCGCTCCAGGAGCTGTCCGACGCCGTCGACGTGGCCCTGCACGACGTGCCCGTCCAGCCGGCCGCCGGCCGGGAGGCAGCGTTCCAGGTTGACCCGGTCCCCCGCAGCAAGGCTGCCGATGGCGCTCCGGACCAGGGTCTCGCCCATGACGTCGACGCTGAAGTCGGTCCCGTCGATGTCCGTGGCGGTCAGGCAGACGCCGTTGACGGCGATGGAGCCGCCGTGGGCCAGGCCCTCGGTGCTGGTGGGTGCGTGCAGCCGGAGGGTGGCGCTGGTGTCCCCGTCGCGGGCGACCGAGAGTACCTTTCCTTGTTCGGCGATAATTCCGGTAAACATCAGTTGCCTCCTGGGGCGGTGATCGCGGGGTGGCGCGGGGTGGTCTCAGATGAAGAAGGGGTGCCTGTCTCGGCGCCCGGGTGGGCGGAGCGGGGCCGCAGGTGCAGCCGCAGGTCGCGGCCGAGCCGCTGCACGGAGCCGCCGGTGGCCTCGTCCCAGTCCCAGTGCTGGGCGTCGGCTAGGGTGCCGATGCCAAGGTCCTCGAGGGCGGCCGTGCCGGAGCCCAGCAGGGTGGGCGCGAGGTAGAGGATCAGCTCGTCCACCAGGCCGGCGGACAGGAACGCGCTGAGGATCCTGGAGCCGCCCTCCACCATCAGGTGCCGGACGCCGGCGTCGAACAGCTGTTCCAACGCCTCGGCCGGCTCGCGGGTGGGCAGGTGCAGCACCTTGCCGTCGTCGCCGTGCACGGCGGCGTCCTCCGGGATGCCCCGCAGACCCATCACGGCGCGTAGCGGCTGCTTGTCCGCGTTCCGGCCGTCGGGGGTGCGGGCCGTCAGCCGCGGGTTGTCCACCAGGACGGTCTGCGTGCCCACCAGGATCGCATCGATCCGGCCGCGCAGGGCGTGGTTATCTTCAAGCGACTCGGGGCTTGAGATCCACTGGCTGGTGCCGTCCGCGGCGGCGATCCTGCTGTCGAGGGTCTGGGCGATGTGCAGGGTGACGAACGGCCGTTGGGCGGCGACGGCGTCGAACCACCGCCGGTTGAGCTCCAGTGACGTCTTTTCGGCAAGGCCGGAACGGACGGTGACGCCGGCGGCGCGCAGCGTGGCCGCTCCCCCGGCGGCGGGATCATGCGGGTCGTCCACGGCGTAGACGACGTTGGCGATGCCGGCGTCGATGATGGCCCGGGCGCAGGGGCCGGTGCGGCCCACGTGGTTGCAGGGCTCGAGGGTAACCACCATGGTGGTTCCCGTGAGGTCGAACCCGGCCAGCTTCGCCTGCTCGATCGCGTCGGCCTCGGCGTGCGGGGTGCCGGCGCCGCGGTGGTAGCCGGTGATCAGCGGGGACCCGTCGGGGGCGATGATGACGGCTCCCACCAGCGGATTTGCGCCGCGGGGACCGAGGGCGGCCGCGGCGAGGGCGGCGTCCATGGCCGCCGATTCGGCTGCGCTGAAGTCAGGTGTGGTGTGGTGAACGCTCATCGGCCGCCCGCCCGGTCCCGGAGGACCGCGGTGCGGTTGAAGAGCCATCGCAGGGGGTTCATGTGTCTGTCTATACCTTTCCTCTGAACCGCGATGGCTCCGGGGGTATACGACAGCACAGTGCCGCGGCGCGAAAGGGCGCCGCAGTAACAGCTGTACGTGCTTCTCTCATCCAGACTTTAACTGTCGGTACCGGAATTCCACCGGTTCAACCGTCCGCCGTTGCCCTCCTGTTGGAAGGCGCCGGCTCGCGGGTCGCGGACTATCACCGCCGGTTCGGACTTACACCGACCCCGGAGCACGTATGTGTGTAGCTATTCTGACACAACCGCGCCTGGCGGCCGGGTATTCCGGGCCCGCGGCCGTCACCGGACGAAACAGGCGCGGGGTCGTCCAGAAGCCGCAGCGTCGTCCAGACGCTCGGTCCGGTGTTAGCGCTTTCCGGCCTCGCGGAGCCGCTCGATCGCCTCAGCCGGATCGTCGGCCCCATAGACCGCGGAACCGGCGACGAAGACATCCGCCCCCGCCTCGGCAGCCCGCCAGATGGTGTCCTCGGTGATGCCGCCGTCGACCTGCAGCAGCACGTCCAGGCCGGACGCGTCGATGGCCGCGCGGGCCCGGCGGATCTTGGGGAGGGTCAGTTCCAGGAACTCCTGGCCGCCGAAGCCGGGCTCCACCGTCATGATCAGGATCATGTCCAGTTCGCCGAGCATGTCGAAGAACGGCTCGACGCCGCTGCCCGGGCGCAGCGCCAGCCCGGCCTTTGCTCCCCTGGCCCGCAATTCGCGCGCCAGCTTCACCGGAGCGATGGACGCCTCGGCGTGGAAGGTCACGGAGGCGACGCCGGCGTCGGCATAGGCCGGTGCCCAGCGGTCCGCATGCTCGATCATCAGGTGGGCGTCGAGCGGGATCGGGCTGATCTCCTGCAGCCGCTGCACCACCGGAAGGCCCAGGGAGAGATTGGGCACGAAGTGGTTGTCCATCACGTCCACATGCACCGCATCCGCGGTCCGGATCTTCGCCAGCTCGGTCTGCAGGTTCGCGAAGTCGGCCGAGAGGATGCTGGGGTTGATGCAGGTGTGCGACATGGAAGTCCTTTGCTGTGGTGCCGGTGTGGTGCCAGTATGACCGCTGGATCAGGCCTTTTTGTGGATGAGCGCCAGGAACATCGCATCCGTCCGGTGCAGGTGTGGCCAGAGCTGGGCGGTCGACTCGTGGCCGGCGTCCAGGTGACCGGTGAGGCTCACGGCGTCCAGGGCGGCGCCGGCGTCGAGCAGCTCCAGGTCCTCGCGCTTGCGCAGGGCGTCGCTGACGACGGCGGTGGTCTCGGCCGGGTGCGGCGAGCAGGTCACGTAGGCGACGACGCCGCCGGGCTTGACCGCATCGAGTGCGGATTTGAGCAGCTCCCGCTGCAGCGGACCGAGGTCCGCAAGGTCCTTGGGCGTGCGGCGCCAGCGTGATTCCGGGCGGCGGCGCAGGGCCCCGAGGCCGGTGCAGGGCACGTCGACGAGGACTCGGTCGAACTGGCCGGTCATCTCGGTTCCCACTTCGCGGCCGTCGCCGGTGCGGACCTGCCAGGTCTCACGGGGAACGGCGCTGAGGGCCTGGCTGACCAGCTTGGCGCGGTGCGGCGCGGGTTCGTTGGCCAGCAGGGTGGCGCCGTGCTGCCGGGCGAGGGCTCCGAGGAGGGCCGCCTTGCCGCCGGGGCCGGCGCAGAGGTCAAGCCAGCGTTCGCCGTCGTCGTTCTTGGCTTCTCCGTGGCCTTCGGCTGCGAGGTCCACCGCGGCGAGGGCGCGGGCCACGAGCTGGGAGCCGACGTCCTGAACGCGGGTGCTGCCGTCCCGGACGGAGGCGAGCCGGCCCAGGTCGCCGCCGCTGGAGAGCGCCGAGCCCTCCACCAGCTCGCCGGGGGTGGCGCCGTTTTCCAGCGCCTCGTCGAGGCTGCCGAGGCCGGGCAGGGCTACCAGGTTGACCACCGGGGCGGCGTTGTCCGCCTCCAACAGGCTGGTGATCTCGGAGACCGGCCGGCCGTGCGCCACCAGCGACTGGCGGAAGGCCCGGACGATCCATTCCGGGTGGGCGTAGCGGATGGCGGCGCCCTTGGTCTCGTCCGCTTCTCCGGTGAGCAGGAGCTCGAGCCATTCGTCGAGCGTGTGGGCGGAGACCTTGCGCAGCACGGCGTTGATCAGGCCGGAGGGGCCGGCGCCGATGACGGCGCGGGCCAGGCCGACAGTCTCGTCCAGGGCGGCGTGGGCGGGAACGCGCATGGCCAGCAGCTGGTGCGCGCCGATCCGCAGGGCATCGAGGATCGCCGGGTCCAGCTGGTCCAGCGGCCGGTCCACGCAGCGGGCCAGGATGGCGTCATAGGTGCCCTGGCCGCGGAGGGCGCCGTAGCTGAGTTCGGTGGCGAAGCCGGCGTCGCGCTTGTCCAGGCCGTGGTGGCGGATCCGCGCCGGGAGCACCAGGTTGGCGTAGGCGTCCTCGGCGGCGACGGCGCGGAGCACCTCGAAGGCCACCAGCCGGGCCGGGTCGGCGCGGCGGGTGCGCTGGGCCGGGGCACTTTCGGTGAAGTTGCGTTTGGGACCCCGGTTGCGTTCGCGGCCCTGGGCGTCGCGGCGCACGCCGGCGCGGGAGCTGTCGGCTCCGGCGCCGCCCTTACCGCGCTGGCTGCCGGAGTTTCCTTGGCCGCGCTGGTTACCGGAGTTTCCTTGGCCGCGCTGGTTGCCCGCGCCGCCTCCGCTGCGGCCGCGGCCGTTTCCGTTGGATCCGGACTCGCTCATTCGAAGACCACGCTTTCCAGTGTTGCCTGCCCGCGCGCCCAGTCGGCGGCGGCCATCATTTTCTTGCCTGCGGGCTGTACCCGGGTCAGTTCCACCGGGTGTGAGCCGGTTCCTACCAGGACGGCCTTCCCATCCAACGCCACGTGGCCAGCCTGCAGTGCCCCAGCCTGGGGTCGCAGCCGGACCGGCTCAAGTTTGATCCGCTGTCCGTCCAGCGTGGTCCAGGCACCCGGTTCGGGTGTGACGCCGCGCGAGCGTCGGCTGATTGCCAGCGCCGGGAGCTGCCAGTCGAGCCGGCCGTCTTCGAGGGTGAGCTTCGGGGCGAGGGTGACATCCCCCTGTTGCGGGACCGCGGCGGCCTTGCCTGCGTCGACCGCGGAGAGTGTCTGGGCCAGCAGCACGGCACCGCTGTGGGAGAGGCGTTCCAGGAGTTCCCCCGCGGTGTCCTCGGGTCCGACGGACTCGGTGAGGGTGCCGTAGACGGGGCCGGTGTCCAGGCCTTCCTCGAGCCGGAAGGTCACGGCGCCGGTCACGTCGTCGCCGGCGATCAGGGCGCGCTGGACCGGGGCGGCGCCCCGCCAGGCCGGCAGCAGCGAGAAGTGCAGGTTGATCCAGCCGTGAGCGGGGACGTCGAGCGCGGATCGCGGGATCAGCCCTCCGTAGGCAACAATGGCGGCGACGTCCGGGGCGGCGGCGGCAATCCGGGCCGTCACATCGGCGTCGACCTTGGCCGCGTGGATGACCTCAATGCCGAGCTCGGCCGCCCGCGCCGCCACCGGCGACGGGGTCATGACGCGCTTGCGCCCCAGCGGCGCGTCGGGGCGCGTCAGGACGGCGACGACGTCGAACCCTGCGCCGACCAGGGCGTCAAGTGAGGGGACGGCGACGGCGGGGGTCCCGGCGAAGAGAACCCTCACTGGGCGGAACCGAAGGAAGCGCCGGCGCCGAAGCTGGAGTCGACGGTCTTGGCGCGCTTCGACGTCGTCTGTTCGGTGATGGAGTCATAGTTGGCGTTGCGGATGGCGCGCAGGGCGGCCTTCCGGTCCTCACCCTCGAGACGGTCCGTGAAGAGGATGCCGTCCAGGTGGTCCGTCTCGTGCTGGAAGACGCGGGCCAGCATGCCCTCGCCCTCGAGCTCCACCGGGTTGCCGTGCACGTCGACGCCGGTCACCCGCGTGTGGCGGAAGCGGCGGACCGGGAAGCCCAGGCCGGGGATGGAGAGGCAGCCCTCCACCTCGTCGGGCTGGAAGTCCTCGCTGTTGTCCAGGACGGGGTTGATGATGTGGCCCTCGACGCCGCGGATCCGGTACGTGAAGACGCGCTGGCTGATGCCCACCTGCGGGGCGGCCAGGCCGGCGCCTTCGACGTCTTCCATGGTTTCGAGCATGTCCGTCACCAGCTTCTCCAGCTCGGGCCCGAACTCCGTCACGGGATCGGCAACTGTGCGCAGCACAGGGTCCCCGATGATGCGGATGTTCAAAATGGCCATGGGTGATCTGTCCTTCGAGCTGGGCGGTCAGGGATTCCATCCAGTTTAGTGCCAGATTCGGCGGCGGGGATTTTCCCTGCCTTGTGCACCCCCCGCTAAAAATGTCAGACCCCCGCAGGAGACTTGATCCATGGAAGCCATCGAGGGTTTCATCGCGGATCTCGATTCCGGACCGACGTCGGTCGCCGGTCTCTATGCGGCCCTGTCCCTGATCCGGGAGGCCGGTCCGGAGGCGGTGCGGGCCGCCTATCGATTCGACATCCAGGCCGCGGCCGACCTGGCAGATGCGGTCGAGCAGCTGTCCCGGCTCACCGAATATTGGCAACTCGTGGCCGCAGCGGCGGTGGACCGAAGCAGGAAGCTTGTCGCGCCGGACGCACACGCCGTTCCCGGGTGGACCACCGGCTGGCAGGCGTCTGCCAAGCCGACCCGGCCGGAAATCGCGGAGGCGGCAGCGACAGTGGCTCCCGCGCGGCGGGCGGCCCCCAAAGATCCCGCCATCACCCCTGCCGTTGCTTCGGACGACGGATGCCGGAATTCTGCGGAATTCCTCCGGGCCAGGCTGCACATCTCTCTCGCCGAGGCACGGAGCAGGCTGCGGCTGTCCGAGGCGGTACTGCCACGGCAGGACCTGACTGGAGAGCTCCTTCCGCCGGTCCGCGAGGAACTGGGAGCCGCGGTGGCAGCGGGCGACGTCTCTGCGCGGTCGGCCGGCGTCACCGTGGCGGCCCTGGCAAACGCAAAACCCGTCTGCGACACCGCTACGCTCCGGCGCATCGAACACGCCCTCACCCGCACGGCCGTCGAACAGGACCCCGATTTCCTGGTCCGGATCGCGCAGCGGTGGTTGAACGCTGTGGACCCGGACGGGAGCGAACCGTCGGAGGAGCTACTCCGGCAGCTGCAGGGCGCTTTCATCCGGAGGCGGCGGCACGGTCTGCAGCACCTCGAGATTTTCGCCACCGACGAGCAGTTCGAGCACCTCATCACCGTCATGAACACGGCAACGAACCCGCGGATCGGGAACGACGACGGTGGGTCCGTAACCCCTGCAGAGGGCCGCGATGGCGCCAGCTGCGGAAGGCCGGGCACCGAGGGCGGCGTCTCTGGTTCACCCCCGGATATGGACGGCGGGGTGGGACTCGACCTGCGCTCCCTTGCCCAGAAGCGCCTCGACGGACTGGTCGGTGGCTGCAAGGTTGCCTCCGGCTCAGATGGGCTACCGGCCGCCGGAGGGCTCAGGCCGCAGGTGATGGTGACTATCGACTACCGGGACCTGTTGGAACGGATCGAATCAAGCGAGGGCACGGGGACCATGCTCTTCTCGGGCCCGGTCACCGCCTCGACGGTGCGGAAGATTGCGTGCGACGCGGACATCATTCCCGTGGTGCTCGGCGGTGAGGGCCGCATTTTGGACATCGGCCGGGCGTCACGGGTGTTCCCGCCGCACATCCGGAAAGCACTGGTGGCTCGGGATCAAGGATGTGCCTTTCCAGGCTGCTCCATTCCGGCGCCATGGTGCGAGGCGCACCATATCGACTATTGGTCCAGGGGCGGCGCGACGAGCACTGACAACGGAGCGCTGCTGTGCTCGCACCACCACCACGTGGTCCACAAGGAGCAGTGGGAGATCCGAGTCCGCCTGGGGGTGCCCTGGTTCATCCCGCCACCGCACGTGGACCCCGGCCGAAGACCGCGCCGCAACGGGTTCTTCCGTCCCCTCGCTGCCTAGCCGGAATGTCCGTCCGTTTGCTGGCTGGCCGGCGCTTCCGTGCCATTGCCGCGCGGCCGGCTACTGTCTGCCGTCGTCATCTGGCCGGCGCCGCGGGACGGGATGCTACCTCCCGCCGGTCATTCGGCCAGCGCCGCGGGACCGGCTGCTACCTCCCGCCGTTTAGTGGCTGGCGGCGCCGTCGTGACTAGGCCTGCCCGGGGTTGCTGTCACGAACACATGTTCAGGAAACCGGTGGCTCCCGGCCGCGAATGGAAGGTCACTTCGTGTCCCGCGTCGTCTCGGAAGACCGCGGTGGAGCCACTGACCGTCATCGTGCCGGCCTGGTAGGGGTTGTCCCAGCCGGCGGGAGGGTTGCCATTGCCGTCGTCGAGGATCTCGTCGGCGAGGAAGTACGTCCCGTCGACCAGTGCCTCGCGGATACCGCAATGCGTGAAGAGGTTGAACGGCACGGCAACAGGAGTCTCCGACGCCGGCACGGCAGTAGTGGCTGGGGCGCCCGACCGGGATGCCGGCGTGGTCGCTGGTCCAGGAGCCTGAGCGGTCGGGGATCCCGATTCCACGGTGGGTGCTGCGGATGTCGTCCCCCGTCCCGGCCCTCCGGGAGCCGCGCAACCACTTAGCAGTGCCATGGTGAAGGCACCGACCATGCAGAGAAAAAGAGAGCTACGCCGAACTGCCATGCCCTAGCCTGCCCACCCGGCGCCGCTTCGCGGCAGGGCGTTTCGGCCCGAAAGAGGCGCTAAGGCGAAGGGTTAGCGTGCCATCGGCGGGGCGATCGGCAGCAGCGCAGGACCCGCCGCCACGGTGTCGGCCGACATCTCCCAGACCCGTCGCAGCGCGCAGAACTTCCACCAGTGGTGCTTCAGGACATTGGGGTTGGCGCGTTCCGGGCGGACCTCGGTCTCGCCGATGGCCACGGCCAGCAGGATGGGCGAATCACCGTGCTGCCATGGCTCCCACTCCCCCGCCACCGGGTCAACCAGGCTCTCCTCGGCCTTCATACCGGCCACCAGCTGCATCACCACCTTGGCGTCCAGCGGCTTCACCATACCGTCCCGCGTGGTGCCCTTGGTCTTGTAGTCGATCAGGCAGGTGCGGCCGTTGATCTTCGCCACCAGGTCGAGGGTTCCCGCGTAGCCCACGGTCTGGTTCCAGACGGTGATCTCCGGTGCGATCGGTTCGACCTGGAACAGCTCCCACCACTCGTCGAAGCGGGCCGCGAAGGCTTCCTCGCCGTTAGCCGCCAGTGCCTCGCGGGTTTCCTTCATCTGGTGCGGCCGGCCCAAGGCACGCAACGCAACCTGTTCGCAGTAGTTGTGTACCCGGTCGCCGCGCTTGGCCGCGTCGTCCCGATAGGTTTCCGCTGCCTTCGCCGCCCGGCTGACGGCCTGGCGGACCTTTGCCGGGCTGCCCAGGATCTCCGGCAGCGATGGATCTGCGGCCAGGCTGTTGGCGCCCATGTAGCCGAACCAGCCATCCAGTCCGTGCGGCTGCTGGCCGATCACTGTGGTGATCGAGGGAACCGTGAACTGGGCCGAGGTGGAACGGGCGTACATCCGTCCATACTCGGTGGCGTGGGCGAGGAGTGGGGCTGTCATGGCAAAAACTCTTTCACAGGGGTCTGACGCGATATGAAACTGTGGAGGCGATCAACGACGACGGCGGTTGCGGGCGCCGCGTGTGCGTAGCTGGTAGCCGGTGGCCAAATACATCGCCGGGAGGCGCTGCCCGCGGTCGGTGTCCGTCGAGTTGTCCGAGACCGTCCAGTCCTCGGCCCGACCGGCCCAGCCGATAACGACGCCTCACCGCAAAAAAACAATGGTCCGCCCCGCTCTAAGAGCGGAACGGACCATCTGTTGGTGGGCGATACTGGGTTCGAACCAGTGACCTCTTCGGTGTGAACGAAGCGCGCTACCACTGCGCCAATCGCCCCGGGTGCCCTTGAATGCTAGCCCACCCCGGCGGAAATCTAAAATCGGCCTTCAACTGGGGCGGGGCGGCCTGACGGGTCCCGGGCCGGGCCCATATCGGGGGTGTCCGCGAATCGTGATGACGACGTCGGATCCTCCGCAGAGCCTTCGGCCGTACAAAGCCAGGATTCGGATGGCCGGACCAGCGAGTCGTGACGCCGGAGCGGCGCCGGGCCGGTCGTGTCCCCAGCCGAGCTGTCGCCTCCGCCCCTCGCGACGATGCCGGAAACGGCCCCGAATTACAGCTCTGTAATTAGCAAAATCCGCGTGGTTACAGGGATCCGCGGGGGTTGCCGGCCGGCGGAGCGCCCTCGATTTGTAGATTGCCTGAACCTCCTATAGAGTTCTTACTCGTTGGAACGCGAGGAACTGCCGAGTGCGGCGGGAAATCAACAATCAACACTGCGGACGTAGCTCAGCTGGTAGAGCACCACCTTGCCAAGGTGGATGTCGCGAGTTCGAATCTCGTCGTCCGCTCGCAGGACACTGTCACGGATAAGGATCTTCACGGATTCTGTCTACACGGTGGGTTGGCCGAGAGGCGAGGCAGCGGCCTGCAAAGCCGTATACACGGGTTCGAATCCCGTACCCACCTCGGTGAAAACCCTGGTTTCCGGTCCCGGCCGGATGCATAGGGGCGATTGGCGCAGCGGTAGCGCGCTTCCCTGACACGGAAGAGGTCACTGGTTCGATCCCAGTATCGCCCACCAAAGCAAGGAAACTTGCTTGACCAGTACCGCCGGCATTGCCGGACGGACTAAATGCGGACGTAGCTCAGCTGGTAGAGCACCACCTTGCCAAGGTGGATGTCGCGAGTTCGAATCTCGTCGTCCGCTCTCTTTACCATCCACTCCGGATTCTTCCGGTTGCGGGCGATTGGCGCAGCGGTAGCGCGCTTCCCTGACACGGAAGAGGTCACTGGTTCGATCCCAGTATCGCCCACTCTCAGAGCAGCTCCCCCGGGAGCTGCTTTTTTCGTTTCCTCGCCTCCCGGCACCGCGACCGGCCGCCGTCGTGATGCCCCTTCCATCATGGCTTTCTCCTCTGGGCGTACAAACCGTCAGTTCCCTTGGCATGCCTCCGGGCCGGGGCTAGGATCGAAAGCGCTAGGAGCGATCTGGCTCCGCGACTGAAAGGAGGTGCCCGTGGGTTTACTTGACGATCTAAAGGGCAAGGCTCAGAAGCTGATTGATGGCAACGAAACGGCTATCAAGGACGGCATCGAGAAGGCCGGTGACTTCGTCGATTCCAAGACCGGCGGAAAGTACGCCGACCGCGTCGACACCGTTCAGCGGAGCGCCTCCGATTACGTGGACAACGCCAACGGACGGCCCGAAACGGGTCCCGCCAGCGAACCCCACGTCGCGGGGGTCCCGCCAGTAGCCGGGGAACCCCGGCAGCAGGGCCTTTAGCCCAGGTACGTCAGCGAGGTGCCGGTCCCGCCGTGAGGCGGCGCCGGCACCTTCGTCGTTTAATCAGTGACACCGAGACGCCGAGACGCCGACGCGGCGCGGCTGCCGCGGGCAGCCGGCGGCGCCGGGGCGGACGGCGGGACCACCGCCGCCGTGAGTCCTACGACGGTTCGTGGTTCTGGCCCTCGCGGGCCAGGGCGGTCAGGCGCGAGACCGCCCGGAAGTACTTCTTCATGTAGCCGCCGGTCATCATCTCTTCGGTGAAGAGCCGGTCGAAGGGCACACCGCTGGCCAGGATCGGGACGTCCTTGTCGTACAGCCGGTCGGCGAGCACCACGAAGCGCAGCGCCACGGCCTGCTCGGTGATGGTCTCCACGTTCCGCCACACCACGCCGTCGATCCCGTCGATCAGCTGCCGGTAGCGGCTGGGGTGCACGCCGGCCAGGTGGTTGATCAAGGTACTGAATTCGTCCTTGGCCACGGTCTTGCCGTCGAATTCCCGCTGCATGTGGTGGGTGAGTTCGTCGTTGCGCAGCGGCGACGGAGCCTTCGGCAGACCGCGGTGGCGGAAGTCCTCGCCGTCGATCCGGACGACGTCGAACTGGTCCGCCAGCACCTGGATCTCGCGCTGAAAGTCGACGGCGGCAAAGCGGCCGTCGCCCAGGGAACCGGGCAGTGTGTTGGAGGTCGCGGCGAGCTTGACGCCGGCGTCGGCGAGCTCGCGCATCAGCCGGGACATCAGCACGGTGTCCCCCGGATCGTCGAGCTCGAACTCGTCGATGCAGACCAGCTTGTAGCTGCTCAGTGCCTCCACGGTCTTCCGGAAGGACAGCGCGCCGACCAAGTTGGTGTACTCCACGAAGGTGCCGAACGCTTTGGGCCCGGGCGCCGCGTGCCAGAGAGAGGCCAGCAGGTGGGTCTTGCCGACGCCGAAACCGCCGTCGAGGTAGATGCCCGCGCGGGACGTTTCCTTCTTGCCGAAGAGCCGCTTGAACAGGCCATCGCCGCTTCCGGCGCCGACGCCGGCCGCGAAGGTTTCCAGCGCCCGGACGGCGTGAGCCTGGCTGGGCTGGGCCGGATCGGGGCGGTAGCTGGCGAAAGAGACCTCACCAAAGCGCGGCGACGGATAAAAACCCTTGAGGAGTTCATCCACGGAAACCGCCGGGGTTCTGGCGGCGAGCTGTTCGATCTGTACCAAGGTGGTCCGTTCTGCTGGTCTCGTGTCCCCAGAAAGACTACCGGCAAAGCCGCAGTGGCTACCGGCGGCGGCCGCGGCCGTGACGAAGACCATATTTCCCCCTGAGAACCCCGAAGGAACAATCCCGCGCGCCCGTGGTTAGTGTTGTCATAGGCCCGGGGCCGCGACACGCGTCCGCCGGGCACCCCCGACTTCCAGTGAAAGGCGCTCTTGATGCCCTACCCCGTTGAGCAGAACGAGAAATTTGCCGGCTACGCCCACCCCGAGCGGTTGGTCTCCACCGAGTGGCTCGCCGCCGCGCTGGAGGACGGGGCAGTCGGGAACGGCCAGCTGGTGGTGGTCGAATCCGACGAGGACGTGCTGCTCTACGAGACCGGCCACATCCCGGGCGCCGTGAAGATCGACTGGCACACGGACCTGAACGATGAGGTCACCCGCGACTACGTCGACGGGGAAGCCTTCGCCGCCCTGGCCTCCGCCAAGGGCATCTCCCGCGACAGCACCGTGGTCATCTACGGCGACAAGTCCAACTGGTGGGCCGCCTACGCGCTCTGGGTCTTCACCCTGTTCGGCCACGAGGACGTCCGGCTGCTCGACGGCGGCCGCGACAAGTGGATCGCCGAGGGCCGGCCGCTCACCACGGACAAGACCGCCGTCGCACCGGCCGAGTACCCCGTGGTCGAGCGCAACGACACCCCGATCCGCGCCTTCAAGGACGACGTGCTGGCCCACCTGGGCAAGCCGCTGATCGACGTCCGCTCCCCCGAGGAATACACCGGCCAGCGCACCCACATGCCGGCCTACCCCGAAGAGGGCGCCCTCCGCGGCGGCCACATCCCCACCGCCGCCTCCATCCCCTGGGCCCGCGCGGCCGCTGAGGACGGCACCTACCGCGACCGCTCCGAGCTTGAGGCGCTGTACCTGGGCGAGGCCGGGCTGACCCCTGGCGACGACGTCGTGGCCTACTGCCGGATCGGCGAGCGTTCCAGCCACACCTGGTTTGCCCTGAAGTACCTGCTGGGCTTCGAGAACGTCCGCAACTATGACGGCTCCTGGACCGAGTGGGGCAACGCCGTCCGCGTCCCGATCGCCAGGGGCGCCGAGCGCGGCACCGTCCCCGCGGGAAAGTAAGCTGGAATCGTGACTTCCACTGCCCTGCCCACCGCCCTGGCGGAGATCGTTGACGACTTCCAGGCACTCGAGGAATCCGAGCGCCTGCAGCTGCTGCTGGAGTTCTCCCGCGAACTGCCCGACCCGCCGGCCCGGCTCCTGGACCACCCGGAGCTGCTGGAGCAGGTGGTCGAGTGCCAGTCGCCGCTGTTCCTTACGATCGAAACCGAGCCCGCCGCGGATCAGTCGGGGGCCCAGAGCGTCCGGCTGTTCTTCAAGGCCCCGCCGGAGGCTCCGACCACCCGCGGGTTTGCCGGTGTCCTGCACGAGGGACTCGACGGGCTGAGCCCCGCGGAGATCCTGGCGGTGCCGGACGACATGCCCGAACTGCTGGGCCTGACCCGCGCCATCACCCCGCTGCGGATGCGCGGCATGACCGCGATGCTCGGGCGGATCAAGCGCAAGGTCGCCGAACTGCCGCAGCAGGGCTAAACGGCACCATGGCACGCAAGACTGCCTCCCAGGGAACCCCGGCCACCGCGGCACTCGCGGCGGCCGGGGTATCCTTCACCGCGCACCCCTACACCCACGATCCGGCGGCGGCCAGCTATGGCATGGAGGCCGCCGAGGTGCTGGGCATCGACCCGGCCCGGGTGTTCAAGACCCTGATGGTCGACGTCGACGGCCGGCTCGCCGTCGGCGTGGTGCCGGTGAGCGGCAACCTGGACCTCAAGGCCATCGCGGCGGCCCTCGGCGGGAAGAAGGCAGCCATGGCGGATCCGGCGACGGCGGAGCGCCGCACCGGGTACGTCCTCGGCGGGATCTCCCCGCTGGGCCAGCGGCAGTCCTCCCCCACCGTGCTGGACGAGAGCGCCCTGGCCCTCGAGACCATCCTGGTTTCCGGCGGACGGCGCGGCCTGGACCTGGAACTCAGCCCGCAGGACCTGGTTCGGCTCACCGGCGCCAGCACGGCCCGGATCGGCACCGGCCGCTGACGGCCGGGCGTTCCGCCTAGTCCACCGGGGTGGCCCGCGGGGCCAACCGCTGTCCCAGCCACGCCGTCACCAGGGCTTCCCAGCGCTCCGGGTCCACGTTCCACTCCTTCGTGTGCCGCGCGGTGGTGAACGATTCGAACGTGACCATCTCCGGGTTCTTCTCCGCCAGCACCGCGGACGGGCCGTAGGGAACGTACTCGTCGTCCACCGAGTGGATGATGAGCGTGGGCGTCCGCAACTCCACGGCGCGGGACACCCAGTCCATCGCCTTGAGGTCCACCGGCGCCGCCAGACCGGTGAGGCGCCGGCCCAGCGGGTGGCTCATCATCAGCTGCCCGTAGCGTCCGATACCCGAGGGAATCCGGTTCAGCTGGGCGTGGTGGGCCAGCACGTCCACCCAGTTGATCACCGGAGCGTCCAGCACCATGGCCCGGATCAGGTGGTGGTATCGGGAGAGGTCGGCGGTCTGCAGGCTGATGGCGCCGCCCATGGACCAGCCAAAGAGCACCACCTCGCGGGCGCCGTGCTCCAGGGCGTAGCCGATGGCCGCCTCGACGTCGCGCCACTCGGTCCAGCCCAGACCGTAGCGGCCGTCCGGGGCGGAGGGCGCCTGGCCGTCGTTGCGGTAGGTGATCAGCAGGCTGGTCAGGCCCAGGTCGCGGGCCACGCGGACGGCCCGCAGGCCCTCCTGCCGTGAGGCGCCGCGTCCGTGGACCATGATCGCCCACACATCCGACGGCGGCGCCGATTCCCTCGACGGCGCCTCGGCACCGGGAGTGGCGGGGGCTTCGCCTGCGGCGGGTGCGAAGGATGCGTCGGGAGCGTCTCCGGCAGCAGAGGATGCGACGGGAGCGCCGGACGGGGCGTCGACGGCCGGGGCGGGGCGGACCAGCCATGCCGGCGCCGTGCCGCCGTCGACCTCGATCTCGACGTCTTCCGCCGGCAGGCCCAGCGCCGCGGGATCCGGATGCACGGCGCCGCTCCAGTAGGCCCGCCGGACCTGGCTGAGGTCGCCGCCGTAGACGGCCTCCACCTCGCGCAGCACGGTCTGTTCCGCCGGCGAGTAGGAGACGATCCGGCCGATCCGGGCGTGCCCGCGGCCGCCGTCGAAGAACAGCCCATAGACGCCGTCCACCACGGCGTCCGGGGTGGCCTTGAGGATCACCTGCGGCTTCCCGCCGGCGTCGCGGATCACGGCCAGGACCTCCTGGTCCTCCTCCCGGACCCGGACGGGGGTGACCACGCGGCGGGCGAAATACAGCGCCAGCGCCGACGAGCCGGCGGCCAGCAGTCCGGCAGCGGCTCCGCCGCCGGCAATCCCGGCCGCCGCCCACTTCGCGTTGCGGGTCAGGGACGCGGCCGGCGCGGGGGCAGCCGCCACCGGGATGGGCAGGACGCGGCGGCTGGTGCCGCGGCGGAATGCTCCGCCGGAGAAACGCTGCATGGCGCGCGACGCCGGAGGCGGACTCTGCCAGGCGAGGGCGGCTGACATCGGTACCGGCACCGGACGCCGGGAGGGACGCGGAAGGGAGACCATGCCATCATTCTCACCCACCCGGCACGCCAGTCCGGCATCGGGCGCGGGACCCGCCCGGATGCTTTCCGCGGGGACTAGGCTGGGGGCATGAGCGACCCGATTGTCATCCTGACAGAAGAGCCCCTGAACGCGGACGACCGCGTCAACATCGAGACCCTGGTCGCCGACGGCGACATGCCGCTGGTGGTCCTGGTCCCGGCCAACACCGAACGGCACCTGCTGGTGGACTTCCTGGAGAACCTCTCCATGCTGGAGTTCGCGAAGGCATTCCGCGAACTCTCCGGCAAGCAGCCGGATCCGGAGCACGAGCGCACGGCCGCCGCGGAGACCCTCGCGGCCTCGCTGACCGCCCTGGGCGGCATCGGCGGCGGCGTGACCGGAGAGGTAGTCGAAGGCAAGCCGGTGGACGCTCTGGTTGCCAAGGCACGGGAGCTCAACGCCGGCCAGGCCGTGGTCATCACCCGCCCGCACGCGGTGGCGGACACCTTCCACACCGATTGGGCCAACGAGGCGCAGGACAAGCTGGGCCTGCCGGTGTTGCACCTGTACGCCGGCTCGGGATTTATCGGGGACTCCTAAGCGTTATGGATGCCATGAGTATCTTTGGCAACAAACCCAAGAATTCACCCGTCCCCTCCCCCGTCACCGACGCCGAACCCGACACGGAGCAGACTGCCGGCACCGGCGTGCGGCCGGTGGTCAAGTCCGAGGATGAGTGGCGCCAGGAACTGAGCCCGGCCGAATACCAGGTGCTCCGTCAGGCCGGCACCGAACGGCCCTACACCGGCGAGTACTGGGACACCCACACCCAGGGCGTCTACAAGTGCCGCGCCTGCGGCACCGAGCTCTTCACCAGCGCCGAGAAGTTCGACTCGCACTGCGGCTGGCCCTCCTTCTGGGCACCGCTCGCGGAGGGCAACGTCCGCTACATCCGTGACCGTACCCTGGGCATGGAGCGCATCGAGGTCCGGTGCGCCGCCTGCGATTCGCACCTCGGCCACGTCTTTGAGGGCGAGGGCTACGGCACCCCCACGGACCAGCGGTACTGCATCAACTCCGTGTCGCTGACCCTGGTTCCGGCAGAGGACTAGCCAAGGGCGCGGACAGCTTGAGCTGGAAGACTGGGGCGGCCACGGTTGCCCCAGTCTTTCTTATGCTCGCGCTAATTTTGCGTTAGGGATGCTGCTTGCTTGCTACGCTCGCCGTAGATTCCCGAGCAACCAGAAAGGCCGCCGACGTGACCGCTACCGCCCTCACCGTTTCCGCCCCGATCACCGCCGAGTCCCCGGACTGGCAGCGCCTGAAGTCCGCCGCCACCGCCCTCCAGGCCCTGCAGATCAAGGACGGTTCGGTCCCCGAGGCCGCGGACCACGCCGCCGCCGCGGACCACGTCGCCACCATCACCGCGGCCATCGCCGCCATGGCCCCGGCCTTCCCGCACGACGCCGCTTACCTGGACCTGCTCGTCACGGACTTCCGCCGCTGGGCCGACGGCGGGTTCGGCGTCCCGGACTTCCTGGACTCCCTGCAGGCCTTCCAGCCGCAGCAGCACCGGGTCAACGGACTCCAGCACCTGGTGGTCTTCCCGATGTACACCCAGAACGGCAGCACCAACCGGCTGGTCGAAGCCGTCCTGATCGAGGTCATCTGGCCGGAATTCATCGACGGCCTCGAAGCGGGCGAGTACTCCAACAAGCTCTTCGTGCCGATCCGCTTCCTCGACTTCACCCCCGGCTACGACACCAACTCCGCGGTGCTCTTCCCGGAGACCGTCGCCGTCCGCGAGACCCCCACCTTCACCTGGGGCGCCATCTTCGCCGACCGTGAGGCCGCCCGCTTCCGCCGGGTGCTGCGCGCCGCCGCGGACATCACCTCTTTGGAGCTGCCGGCCGACGCCGCGGCCCTGCTCGAGGACCAGGAGCTGACCCAGGAAACCTTCGTGATGTGGGACCTGATCCACGACCGCACCCACATGCGCGGCGACCTGCCCTTCGACCCGTTCATGATCAAGCAGCGCATGCCCTTCTTCCTGTACTCCCTCGAGGAACTCCGCTGCGACCTGACCGCCTTCCGCGAATCCGTGAAGATCGAAAAGGACGAGGACGCCGATCCGGAAGCCCGCCGGCACGCCAAGCTGGTGCAGTACGCCGTGATCTTCGACCGCATCTTCCGCTTCGCCATCACCGGCAGCCGGGTCCGCAACTACGACGGCCTGGGCGGCCAACTGCTCTTCGCCTGGATGCACCAGCACCACGTCCTGCACTGGACCGACAGCCGCCTGAGCATCGACTGGGACGAGGCCGCCGACGTCGTCGTCGAACTCGGCGCCCGGATCGAGGAACTCTACTGGCGCTCGATCGACCGGCCCAAGACCGCCCACTGGCTGGCCGCGTATGAGCTCATCTCCTCGACCGTCACGCCCAACCCGGCCTCGGTCTGGGCCAAGGGCCCGGAGGCGCTCCCCCTCGACGGCCCGCCGCGCGGCCTGACCGACCAGGTCCTCGACGACGAGTTCCCGCTCTCGATGTTCTACGAGGCGCTGGAGAAGAAGATGCGCACCGTCATCGAGTCCACCGCGGGCATCACCGGCAGCTCCGCCACCGCCACCGTCGCATGAGCGCTGACGTGCTGAACGTCCTGGTCGCGGGCGGCAGCGGCGCCTCCGGCATCGCCGTCGCCCGCGCCCTCCGCGGCGCCGGGCACGCGGTCTTCACCGTCGGCTCGGACGCCGCCCGGATCACGGCCGCCGCGGCCGCCGCCGGGGAGGGCGTGGTCCCGCTGACCTGCGACCTGGCCGACCCGGCCGCCGTCGCTGCCCTGCGCGCAGACCTCACCGGGCGGGGCGTCCGGCTCGACGGCGTCATCCACCTGGTGGGCGGCTGGCGCGGCGCCAAGGGCATCGCGGACCAGCCCAATGAGGACTGGGACTTCCTGGAACGGAACGCCGTGACCACGCTCCGCAACGTCAGTCGCGCCTTCTACGACGACCTCGCCGCCTCCGGCACCGGGCGGTTCGCCATGGTCTCCTCCACCACCGCGGCCGCCCCGACCGCCGGCGCGGCCAGCTACGCCGCGGCTAAGGCCGCCGCCGAAGCCTGGACCCTGGCCGTGGCCGACGGCTTCCGCCGCGAGCAGTCCGGCCACAAGGAACACCCGGTGGAACAGCACAGCGCCGCGGCGGTCTTCGTGGTCAAGGCGCTGGTCGACGACGCCATGCGCGCCGCGGCGCCGGAGCGGAAATTCCCGGGCTACACGGACGTCGCCGACCTGGCCGCCGCCGTCGTCCGGCTCTTCGACACCCCCGCCGGGGAACTCAACGGCCAGCGCCTGCCGCTTAGCCGCTGAACCGGCACCTGCCTACACTGAAAGCGTGAACGAAACGATGACCAGCGCGGTCCACACCCCCGAACAAGCACCCACGATCGCCCGGCTGCACAACCCCGCGGTCCGCGGCTTCGCCTCCGACAACTACTCCGGCGTGCACCCCGAGGTGCTGGCCGCCCTGACCGCCGCCAACGAGGGCCACCAGGTCTCCTACGGCGAGGACGACTACACCGCCCGCCTCCAGCAGCTGATGGAGGAACACTTCGGCACCGGCATCGAGTGCTTCCCGGTCTTCAACGGCACCGGCGCGAACGTGCTCTCCCTGCAGTCGCTGCTGCCCCGGTGGGGTGCGGTCATCTGCGCCTCCACCGCCCACATCAACATGGACGAGAACGGCGCCCCGGAGCGGATCGGCGGCATCAAGCTGCTGCAGGTCCCGACGCCGGACGGCAAGCTGACCCCCGCGTTGATCGACCAGGAGGCCTGGGGCTGGGGCGATGAGCACCGCGCCCAGCCGCTGGCCGTCTCCATCACCCAGACCACCGAACTGGGCACCTGCTACACCCCGGAGGAAGTCCGGGCCATCGCCGAGCACGTGCACGCCAAGGGCATGAAGCTGCACATGGACGGCGCCCGGCTGGCCAACGCCGCCGCCCACCTGGGCGTGCCGCTGCGCGCCTTCACCCGCGACGCCGGCGTCGACATCCTCTCCTTCGGCGGCACCAAGAACGGCCTGCTGTTCGGCGAAGTGGTGGTGGCCCTCAACCCCGAGGCCGCCCACGGCCTGATCTACCTGCGCAAGATGAACATGCAGCTGGCCTCCAAGATGCGGTTCATGTCCGCGCAGTTCATCGCCCTGCTGGAGGGCGACCTGTGGCTGCGCTCGGCCTCGCACGCCAACGCCATGGCGGCCCGGCTGCGCGCCGGCGTCGAGTCCGTCCCCGGCGTCGAGCTGAGTCAGAAGACCGAGTCCAACGGCGTCTTCGCCATCCTTCCTCCCGGCGTGGCGGACCGGCTCCGCACCTCGTTCCGGTTCTACGACTGGGACGAAGCGCGGCGCGAGGTGCGCTGGATGTGCTCCTTCGACACCACCGAGGACGACGTCGATGCCTTTGTCGCCGCCATCCGGCACGAACTCGCGGACCACTAGGCGTCCCTCCGCTCCGGCCCGGCGGCGAGCCTGCCCGGCCGGGGCGGACCCCGTGCTTACCCTGTCCCTGTGACTGCACTCGACCAGGCGCCGGCGGATTTCCTCTTCGCCCTGGGCACCCTCCGCGAAGCCCGCTGCCGCAGCGAATTGCGTCTCGACGAGATCCCCGCCCCCGCCCGGCTGGCCCCCTTCGCCGTCGCCCTCGGCGCCGAGGTAGTGGGACCCGGCGACGGGGCACCGGTCCACGGCCCCGCGGCTGCGGCGCTGGCACCGGCCGCCGGGAGCGACGACGTCGAACTCGCCACCGGGCGCTTCATCCTCCTGCACGACCCGGACGGTTCCGAGGTCTGGGACGGCGAATTCCGGATCGTCACCTACATCCGCGCCCAGCTCGAACCCGACATGGGCAACGACGAAATGCTCGGCTCCGTGGCCTGGACGTGGTTGGTCGAGGCGCTGGAAAACCACCGGGCCCCGTACCGCTCCGCCGGCGGGACCGCCACCCGCGTTCTCTCGGAAAGCTTCGGCACGCTGGCGGACCGTCCCGGCACCATCGACATCGAGCTGCGGGCCTCCTGGACCCCGGAGGGACGGGACATCGGCGCCCACCTGGAGGCCTGGGCCGACATGGTCTGCACCTTCGCCGGACTGCCGCCGCTTCCCGAGGGCGTGGCCGTGCTCCCGCGCCGGCGCCCCCGGCTCGCCTGAGCACCCCTCCGGCGCCCCTGGGAGCACCGTTTACGCCCCTTGCCGGACCCTGCCGCGGTGTCCCGTCAAGCGGCTTTCGGCCTGCTCAGCGGGGTTATCGGTAAACTGGAGTTACCATGACCGCTCAGATACCGGACTCCAGCCCCGCAGACACGGCTGACGCACCAGCCGCCGCCCCCACCGCCGCCGCCACAGCGGGCGGCACGCCGGAGCCCGGAGGAGCCGAGCACATCACCGTCGAGGGCTTCGACAGCCTGGTTCCCGCGGTCATCGACCTGGACGCCCCGCGCGACGGCGTCCCCCTCGTGATCGAAACGCAGGCCGGCCTGGAACGGTGCGCAGCGGCCCTCGCCGCCGGCCACGGCCCCGCCGGCGTCGACGCCGAACGGGCCTCCGGCTTCCGCTACGGCCAGCGGGCCTTCCTGGTCCAGATCCGCCGCGAGGGGGCCGGAACCTGGCTGATCGACCCGGAACCCTTCCGCGACCTGACCATCATCAACGACGCGCTCCGCGGCGTGGAATGGATCCTGCACGCGGCAAGCCAGGACCTCCCCTGCCTCTCCGAGCTGGGCATGTGGCCGGACAAACTCTTCGACACCGAACTCGCCGCCCGGCTGGCCGGACTTCCCCGGGTGGGCCTGGCCGCCGTGATCGAACAGCTCCTGGGCTTCGGCCTGGCGAAGGAACACTCCGCCGCAGACTGGTCCACCCGGCCGCTGCCCGAGCCCTGGCTGCGCTACGCCGCCCTCGACGTCGAGGTCCTCACCGAGCTCCGTGAGGAACTGATCGAACTGCTGACCGCGGACGGCAAGCTGGAGTACGCCGAGCAGGAGTTCGCCGCGATCCTTGAGGCCGGACAGGCGCCGCCGCGGGTGGACCCGTGGCGCAAGACCTCCGGCCTGCACCAAATCCGCGACCGCCGGCAACTCGCAGCGGTCCGCGAACTCTGGCTAGAGCGTGACTCGCTGGCCCAGAAGCGCGACGTCGCCCCCGGCCGGCTGATCCCCGATTCCTCCCTGGTGGCCGCGGCGAAGGCGATGCCCACCACGGTCCCGCAGCTGCTGGGCACCAAGGGCTTCCACGGCCGGGCCGCCCAGCGCGAGGCCCCGCGCTGGCTCCGCTGCATCAGCACCGCCCGCAACCTTGAGGATCTGCCTCCGCTACACCTGCCCACCAACGCTCCCCCGCCGCCGCGCGTCTGGGCCGATCGTGACCCCGAGGCCGCGGCACGCCTGGCCACCGCACGTCCCCGGCTCCAGGCCCTGGCCGAGGAACTGAACCTGCCGGTGGAGAACCTGCTCACCCCCGACTTCCTGCGCCGCGTGGCCTGGCGCCCGCCGGCCGAGGTCAGCGAGGAGGGCATCGCCGAGGAGCTGCAGAACCTCGGCGCCCGCCAGTGGCAGATCGAGCTCACCGCCGGGCTGATCGCGGACTCGTTCCTCAACCCGCAGCCGCTGCCGCCCAAGGAACCCAAGCCGATCACGCCGCCCGCTGTCTGACTGCCTAAGTTCCGGGGCAGGCTCCTTGCTTGTGATGTTACTCACGAGTAACATTGCTAGCGATGCCGCCAGGGCCATCCCGCGCACCAGCCGTCACCGGCCGCGGGGACGGGCCCGGCACCCCTGTCTCAATGAGGAGTTACACGTGAGCCAAGACAGCCCCAGCGGAGCCCGCAGCAGCGGCACCCCCCGCTCCGCCCACCGCGCCGTGCGCGACGTCGTCTTCGTCGACGGCGTGCGCACCCCATTCGGCCGCGCCGGCGAGAAAGGCATCTACGCCGGGACCCGCGCCGATGACCTGGTGGTCAAGTGCATCCGCGAGCTGATGCGCCGCAACCCCTCCCTCCCGGCCGGGCGGATCGACGAGGTCGCCATCGCCGCCACCACGCAGACCGGTGACCAGGGCCTGACCATCGGCCGCACCGCGGCCCTGCTCGCCGGCCTGCCCCGCACCGTTCCCGGCTTCGCCATCGACCGCATGTGCGCGGGCGCCATGACCGCCGTCACCACCACCGCCAGCGGCATCGGCTTCGGCGCCTACGACGTCGTCATCGCCGGCGGCGTCGAACACATGGGCAACCACCCGATGGGCGCCGGCGCGGACCCGAACCCGCGGTTCATGTCCGAGCGGATCGTGGACCCCGCCGCCCTGAACATGGGCAACACGGCCGAGAACCTGCACGACCGGTTCCCCGCCATCACCAAGGAGCGCACCGACGCCTACGCCGTCGCCTCCCAGGACAAGCTCGCCGCGGCCTACGCCAAGGAGCAGATCCAGCCGGACCTGGTCCCCGTGGCCACCATGAAGCCGGGCCAGGGCTGGACCGTGAACTCCGTGGACGAGCCTCCCCGCCCCGGCACCACGGTGGAGGACCTCGCCGGGCTGCGCACGCCGTTCCGCGCGCACGGCCGTGTCACCGCCGGCAATGCCGCCGGACTCAACGACGGCGCCACCGCCGCACTGCTGGCCTCCGCCGACGCCGCCGAGGAACTGGGCCTGCCGGTCAAGATGCGCCTGGTCAGCTACGCCTTTGCCGGCGTCGAACCCGAGGTCATGGGCATCGGCCCGGTCCCGGCCACCGAAAAGGCGCTGAAGAACGCCGGCCTCGGCATCGAGGACATCGGCCTGTTCGAGATCAACGAGGCCTTCGCCGTGCAGGTGCTCAGCTTCCTGGACCACTTCGGGATCGCCGACGACGACCCCCGGGTCAACCGCTACGGCGGCGCGATCGCCGTCGGCCACCCGCTGGCCTCCTCGGGCGTGCGCCTGATGAACCAGCTGGCCCGCCAGTTCGAAGAGGACCCGTCAGTCCGCTACGGCATGACCACCATGTGCATTGGCCTGGGCATGGGCGCCACCGTCATCTGGGAGAACCCGCACCACGCCGACTACGGCACCGAGACCACCACCACGGGCGACACCGCCACCGAGACGGGAGCAGCAGCATGAGCGCCGCCGATTTCCAGAAACTTGCCACCCTGTTTCCGAACGAGACGGTGACCCACTCCTACGTCCAGGACATCGAGCTTCCAGCCGTGAACGGCACCAGCCCGGGCACATTCGCGCTGGTCACCCTCGACAATGGCCTGGACCACTCCAAGCCCACCACCCTGGGCCCGAACACCCTGGTGGAGCTGGGCACCGTCCTCGAGGGCCTGCGCGAGCGGGCCGCCCGCGGCGAGATCGTCGGCGTCGGCGTCACCGGCAAGCCGTACTTCCTGGTCGCCGGCGCGGACCTGTCCACGGTCAAGTCGGTCAGCGGCCGCGAGCAGGGCCTCTGGATGGCCCAACTGGGCCACGAGGTCTACTCCACCCTGGCGAATCTGGGCGTGCCGAGCTTCGCGTTCATCAACGGCCTGGCCCTGGGCGGCGGGCTGGAGATCGCGCTGCAGTCGACCTACCGCACGGTCTCCACCGGTGCGGGTGCCCTGGCGCTGCCGGAGGCATTCATCGGCCTGGTTCCGGGCTGGGGCGGCGTGTACATCCTGCCGCGGCTGATCGGGCCGGAGAACGCCGTCAAGGTGATGATCGAGAACCCGCTGAGCAACAACCGCACCCTGACCGGACCGCAGGCCTTCGACCTCGGCGTCGCGGACGCGATCTTCGAGCCGGCCGACTTCGTGGAGCAGTCCGTGGCCTGGGCCGCGAAGGTGATCGCCGGCGTCGAAACCCCGGCACGCGCCGCCGCCGTCGACCCCGCCGATCCCGCGGTCGCCGAGCGCTGGGCCGGCGCGGTCGCCGCGGGACGGGCGTTCGTGGAGGCCAAGACCTCCAACGCTTCCCCCGCCCCGGCCAAGGTCCTGGACGTCCTCGAGGCCAACCGCACCATGACCCAGGCCGAGTCGGCCGAGCTGGAGTGCCAGACCCTCGCCGACCTGATGCAGACCGACGAGTTCCGCTCCACCGTGTACGCCTTCCTGGACCTGGTGCAGCGCCGGGCCAAGCGGCCCGCAGGGGCCCCGGACCGCAAGCTCGCCCGGCCGGTGACCAAGGTCGGCGTCGTCGGCGCGGGCCTGATGGCCGGCCAGCTGGCGCTGCTGTTCGCCCGCCAGCTCAAGGTCCCCGTGGTGATGACGGACATCGACCAGGCCCGCGTGGACAAGGGCGTCACCTACGTCCACGGCGAGGTGGACAAGCTGCTGGCGAAGAAGCGGATCAGCCCTGACGCCGCGAACCGCACCAAGGCACTGGTCAGCGGTTCGGTGTCCAAGGAAGCCTTCGCCGACGCCGACTTCGTGATCGAGGCTGTCTTCGAGGAACTCAACGTCAAGAAGCAGGTGTTCAAGGAGGTCGAGGCGATCGTCTCGCCCGAGTGCATCCTGGCCACCAACACCTCCTCGCTCTCGGTCACCGCCATGGCGGAGGACCTGGAGCACCCGGAACGCCTGGTGGGCTTCCACTTCTTCAACCCGGTGGCCGTGATGCCGCTGCTGGAGATCGTCCGGGCGCCGAAGACTGACGACGCCGTGCTGGCCACCGCGTTCGTCCTCGCCAAGGGACTCAAGAAGTCCGCCGTCCTCGTCAAGGACGCCGCGGCGTTCGTGGTCAACCGGATCCTGCTGCGGCTCATGGGCGAGGTCACGGCCGCGTTCGACGAGGGCACCCCGGCCGACGTCGCGGACAATGCCCTGCGCCCGATGGGCCTGCCCATGACGCCGTTCGTGCTCGGCGCCATGGTGGGACTGCCGGTCGCGCAGCACGTCCAGGAATCCCTGCACGAGGCCTTCGGCGATCGGTTCCCGGTCTCGAAGAACCTGCAGGCCCTGATCGACAACGGCGTGACCTCCGTCTGGGACCCCGCCGCCGTGAAGGCCGGCTCCCCCCGGATCCCCGAGGAAACGCTGGCGCTGATGAGCTTCGGCGACTCGGCCTCGACCGCCGAGGACGTGCTGCGCCGGGTGCAGGACGCCTTGGCCGAGGAGATCGGGCTGATGCTCTCCGAGGGCGTCGTGGCCGGGCCGGAGGACATTGACCTCTGCATGATCCTGGGTGCCGGCTGGCCGATGTTCCTGGGCGGCATCACCCCCTACCTGGACCGGGTGGGCGCCTCGGAGCGGGTCAACGGGAAGAAGTTCCTGCCCGCGGGCGTGGCCTCGGAGCCGGCCGCGTAGGCTGCCGGCCTGGTCAAAGCGCCGCCGTTTTCTGCCCCCGGGCGGTAAACGGCGGCGTTTTGCTGTGTCTGCTCACTTTGCTGTGTCTGCCGCTACCGCTGCCACCTTGGGCGGCTAACACTCGCAGATCATCAGGAGGTTGCCGTCCGGGTCGCGGAAGGTGAACCACCGGCCGTCCGTGATGTCCATGACTTCCCCGCCGAGGCCGGTCAGGTGGCGGTGGGCGGCGTCGATATCGCCGGTGTTCAGGTGGAAGGCCGGCGCCCGGAACACGGCGTCCGGGGAGAAGATTTTGCTGTCCAGGACCAGCCCGGCGCCGGTCATCGGCAGGAGGTAGAGGTGGTCGAAGAGGATCTCACCGTCCGCCGGTACGCCCATGAGGCCGCAGTACCAGTCCCTCGCGGCCGCGATGTCGCTGACGGGGACGAAGACGGTGCCGATCTCGGCGCGGACGGGATTCATGGGCGGCGGACCTCCGGTTGGTTGATGCGCCTCTCCTCGGGACGGGAGAGGGATAGGAAACTGCCCCGCACTCTACCGGGAGGGGCGGACCGCACCGCGGAAGCCCGTACGGTGCGCCGGCACGTTCTGCACGTTCTGCACGTTCGGCACCACCGGGACCGCCCTACTTGCTCCCGCCCTGGGCCGGCGCCGACGACTGCCCGCCCGCGCCGGTTCCACTGCCGCCGGCGGTGCCGGTGGTCCCGCCGGTGCCCGTCTGTCCGCCGCGGCGGCCCTGGCCCGGCGTCGTGCTACCGGCGCCTCCGCCGTTCTGGGATCCGGCGTTGCCGCCGTTCTGAAAGGTCCCGAAGTTGGCCCGCTGGGAGCGGTTGCCGGCGTCGATCTGCTTTTGCACGGCGGAGCCCGCGAACATGCCGCCGGCCACGAGGGCGACGCAGACGAGGATCTTGGTGGACCGGCCCATGACGTAGCGGCTGCGCGGGACGAACGGCTCGTCCGCGGCGTCCGGCAGTTCCGGGGCCGACGCCGGCAGCGCCGCCGTGTGCAGCGCCTCCGTCGCCGTACCGGCGGGCAACGCGTCCGTGGCCGGGTGCGGGCCTCCCCAGGACCCGGTCTCCGCGGTCACCGGCAGCGCCTGGGTGCCGGCGGCTTCGGCGTCCGTCCTCCCAAGGGCGGCCCCGCCGTCGTCCTCCCCAACGGTCCCGCGGCGGCGGCGTGCGCCCTCGGCGCCGGCAAATACGTTCTTCATGGCTGTCCTATTCATAGCGGAGGGCGTCGATGGGCCGCAGCTTCGCGGCCTTGTTGGCGGGATAGACACCGAAGACCAGGCCGATCACGGCGGAGACGGCCAGCGACAGCCACACCGTCCACGGCTGGACCTCGGGCTGCACACCGAGCACCGGGAAGGCGCTGCCGGCGAACCCGATCGCGATCCCGGCCACACCGCCGATCACGGAGATGATCAGCGACTCGATCAGGAACTGGGCGACGATGCTGCCGCGGGAGGCGCCGATCGCCTTGCGGATGCCGATCTCCCGCGTCCGTTCGGTGACCGTGACCAACATGATGTTCATGACGCCGATGCCGCCCACCAGCAGGCTGATCGCCGCCACGGCGCCCAGCAGGATGGTCAGGGTCTGGGTGGTATTGGTGGCGGTGGTAAGGATCTGTGCCTGGTTCCGGATCTGGTAATCGCGGTTGATCGCATCCACGCCGTGCCGGGCGTCCAGGATCATCTGCAGTTCGTTCTGCGCCTGGTTCATCACATCCGCGGACGCCGCCTGGACCGTGATCGAGGCGAGCGTCGGCGCGTAGCCGGTGAACTTGCTCTGCGCCGTCGAGAGCGGGACAACCACGATGTCATCGGGATCGTTCAGGCCGGAGGAGCCCTTGGCGGTGAGCACCCCGGACACGGTGAAGTTCTGCCCGTTGAGCTGGATGGTCTGGCCGACGGCGGAGGCGGTGGAGGCGCCGAAGAGGTCCGAGGCAACCGTGGCTCCGATCACCGCGACCGGAGCGGCCCCCTGCTGGTCCGCGTCGGTGAAGAGGCTGCCGGCCGCCACCGTGCTGTTGCTGATGGTGAAGTAGGGCGCCGTGGTGCCGAGGAAGCTCGCCACCGAGTGCGTGGCGTTGTTGTACGTCCCGGTCACCCCCTGTGCCTGGACGATCGGCGCGGTGCGGGCGACGTCGGGCGCCAGCACCGGGTCCGTCAGCGACTTCTCGTCGTCCAGGGTGAGGTTGGTGCTCCTGGTCCGGGTGCCGCTGACCGCGGTGCCGGCCCCGGCCCGTCCGCCCACCGACGTGGAGCGGCTGACGGTCAGCACGTTGGTGCCGAGTTTGCCGATCTGCGCCTTGATGGCGTTGCTGGTGCCGGCGCCGACGGCGAGCAGGACGATCACCGCGGCGATGCCGATGAGGATGCCCAGCGTGGTGAGCACCGAGCGCAGCTTGTTGGCTGCCACGCCGGCCAGGGCGAAGCGCGCGGATTCCAGGAGGCTCATTGCGCGGCCGCCAGGGCGGGGACGCGGAGCGGACGCTGCCGGCCGTCGGAGATGATCCGGCCGTCCTGCATCCGGACCACGCGGCCGGCGCGCTCCGCCACGTCCATCTCGTGGGTGATCATGACGATGGTGCGCCCGGCCGCGTGCAGCCGTTCGAACAGGTCCAGGATCTCGTCGGAGGACCGGGAATCGAGGGCGCCGGTGGGTTCGTCGGCGAGGAGCAGCACCGGGTTGGTGACCAGCGCCCGGGCGATCGCCACGCGCTGCTGCTGGCCGCCGGAGAGCTGGGAGGGTTTGTGGTCCGCGCGGCTGGCGAGGCCGACGGCGTCGAGCATCGCCAGCGCCCGGGTGTGCCGTTCCTGCCGCCCGACGCCCGCGTAGGCGAGCGGCATGGCCACGTTGTCCGCGGCCTTGGTGCGGGAGATGAGGTTGAAGTTCTGGAAGACGAAACCGATCTTGCGGTTGCGGATCTGCGCCTGCTGGTACTCGTCCAGGTCAGCGGTGCGGATGCCGTCGAGGAAGTAGCCGCCCGAGGTGGGGGCATCAAGGCAGCCGATGATGTTCATCATGGTGGATTTGCCGGACCCGGAGGCGCCGATGATGGCCACGAAGTCGCCCCGCTCGATGCCGATGCTGACGCCGTCCAGGGCCCGGACCTCGGCCTCTCCCCTGCCATAGACCTTGCTGACGTTGGTCAGCTCGATGACCGCCGACATGGCCTACTGGCCGCCGTTCCGGCTGCCGCCGCCGCGGGTGCCGCCGCCGAACCCGGCCCCGCCAAAGCCGGCGCCGCCCTGCTGGGTGGTTCCGGTGCCGCTGTCCAGGGTATTGGAGATGGCGGGCAGCTCGATCTGGTCGCCCTCGGAGAGCCCGGTCAGGATCTGGGTCCTGCCGTTGGCGGTGATTCCGGTGGTGACCTTGGTGGGGGTGGTGACGCCGTTCCGGATGACGTTCACGGTCTGCCGGTCGCCGCTGGTGGTCACCGCGAGGCTCGGGACCAGGAGCGCGTTGTCCGCGACGGCGGTGGTGACGGTGATGTTGGCGCTCTGGCCCAGGCGCAGGCCGGCGGGCGGGTTGGCGATGGACACGGTCACCGGGTAGGTTACGACGCCGTTGGTGGTGCTGGAGGTCTGCGCGATCGAGACCACCTTGCCGGTCACCGGTGCGGCGGTGGCCGGCTGGGCGTTGCCTTGGGCGTTCAGGGCCGGGAAGACGAACTGGGCGGTCTGCTCCGGCTTCATGGCGGCGATGTCGGACTCGGAGAACCCGGCCACCACCTGGAGGTGCGTGGTGTCGCTGATGGTGACCAAGCCCGTGGAGGAGCCGCCGCTGGCCGCGGTGGTGCTGCTGCCGGCGGAGGCGGCGGACCCGCCGGACGCCCCGCCGCTGGTTGCGCCGCTTCCGGTGGACCCCGCCGCGGCGGAGCCCGAGCCGCCGGAGGAGCCGGCGAGGGCGCCCACCGTGGCGTTGACGGCGGTGACCGTGCCGGCAGCGGGGGCGTTGACGTTGCAGGAGGCCAGGTTGGCCTGCGCGGTCTCCACCGCCACCTGGGCACTCGTGATGTTGGTGCCGCCGGCGGAGGCCGCGGAGTTCTGGGCGTTGCCCAGCGCGGTGGACGCGGTGGCGAGCTGCTGCTTGTCTTTGAGCTGGGTGGAGGAGGACTGGTTCTGCGCGGTGGTGAGCGCCTGCTGGTCCTTGGCGAGCTGGTTCTGGGCCGCGACGACGGGGTCCGTCCAGTTGGCCGGCTTGGGGGTGGGCACCGGCTGGGTCTGGGCTGCGGTGACGGCGGCGTTGTCCGCGTCCACGGCCTTCTGCGCCGCCGCCACGGCCGCGGCCTGCTGGGTGGCGTCCAGGTTGGCGGACTGCTGGGCGTTGACGAGGCTCTGGTTCGCAGAGGACACCTGCCCGGCGGCGCTGACCTCCTGCTGGTTGGCCTGCGCGGTGACGGAGGCGAGCTGGGCCTCGGCGGTCTTGAGCGCGTTCTGGGCGTTGGTGGGATCGATGGTCAGCAACTGCTGGCTTGCGGCGACCTGCTGGCCGGCGGCGGCGCTGACGGAGATGATGGCGCCGGTGCAGTTTTGGGCGTTGACCACGGTGGTGGTGGCGGAGGTGACGTTGCCCGAGGCGGTGGCCACCGAGGAGATGCCGGCCTTGGTCACCGCAACCGTCCGCACCGAGGCGGCCGGGGTGGTGGACCCTGCGGCCGTGACGGAGAGGTAGGTGCCCGCTCCGAGCGCCAGAATCAGGGCGCCCAGGGCAGAGTTGATGACAAGGGTTTTTGAGGTCATGGCTGGACGGTATCGGCCGTGGCTGGGGGAATACCGGGAAAAGGGTTGGAGATCGCCAGCGATCAGGGCGCGGGCCGCCGCCACGTCTCCCGGAGCCTGCCGCCGTCGAGGTCCAGGACCCGGTGCGCGGCCGCGCGCGCGTAGGTGGCGTCGTGGGTGACCAGCAGGACGCCCGCGCCGCGTCCGGCCGCGTCCGCGACGGCGGCGTGCAGCCGGGCGAGGCCGTGCCGGTCGAGGCCGACGGTGGGTTCGTCGAGCGCCAGCAGGGCCGGGCGGCGGGCCAGCACGGTGGCCAGGGCCAGGAGCCGCTGGCTGGACGAGGGCAGCTCGGCGGGGTGCGAGGCGGCGGAACCGGCCAGGCCGACGGCGGTGAGGGCGTCCATGGCGCGCGCCGTGGTGTCTCCGTCAGGGCCGGTCAGCCGGCGCAGGCCGAAGCCGACCTCGCGCAGCACGGTCCGCTCGAACAGCTGGTCCCGGGGCTGCTGGAAGAGCAGGCCCACCGAGTCCGCCACCAGGCCGGCGGGGACTCCGGCGATGGGATCGCCGAGGACCCTGACCTCACCCTGTCGCGGCCGCAGGAGCCCGTTGGCCAGCCGCAGCAGGGTGGACTTCCCGGCGCCGTTGGGGCCGGTCACGGCAACGATCTCGCCGGGCCGGACCGCGAGGTCCAGCCCCCGCAGCAGCGGAGGGGTGCTGGCGTCGTTCGCCCGCTCGCGCCAAAGCCGGGGCCGGGACAGCAGGCGCCTCGGACGCGCCGGGCCGGTGCCGCCGGGCGCGTAGCCGAAGCCGACGTCCCGCAACTCCAGGACGGGGGCGGCGGCAGGGTCGACCGGCGCCGGGTGCCGGACTCCCCCGGCCGCGTCGCCCGCCAGGACCCCGGCGTCCAGGAGCACCTGCTCCGGGATGTCGCAGGGCTCCCCGGCCGCCACGGCCGTTCCATCCGCCAGGACCAGCCAGTGGGCGGCGCTGCGGGCGAGCCCGTCGGCGGCCTGTCCGAGCACGACGACGGCGGTCCCGGCCGCCCGGAGGTCGCCCACTAGGCGCGCGATGCCCTGGGCCCCGGCCGGGTCCAGCGAGGCGAGCGGTTCGTCCAGGATCAGCACCTCGGGCTCGCCGATTACGGCGCAGGCGACGGCCAGGCGTCGCAGTTCGCCGCCGGAAAGCCGTTCCGGGTTCCGTTCCAGCAGTGCGCCGAGCCCGGTCCGTTCGGCCGTGAGGGCCACCCGCCG
Source organism: Arthrobacter sp. BPSS-3 (assembly GCF_044628475.1). Classification (NCBI taxonomy): domain Bacteria; kingdom Bacillati; phylum Actinomycetota; class Actinomycetes; order Micrococcales; family Micrococcaceae; genus Arthrobacter; species Arthrobacter sp. BPSS-3. The sequence goes on along the minus strand of NZ_JBIMMV010000003.1, from coordinate 164,572 downwards.
GAGCATCTCGGGGCGGGGCACGCCGCGGTTCTCCAGGCCGAAGGCGAGTTCCTCCGCCACGGTGTGGCGGACGGTGGAGAGCATGGTCGCGGCGTCCTGCGGCACGTAGCCCACCCGGCCGGACCAGGCGGCGGGGTCGATCCGGGGGTCGCCGTCGCCGCCGGTGAATTCCAGGCGTTCCCCGCCGAGCGCCAGGCCGCCGCGGAGGGTGCCCGCGGTGCCGGCGCGGAGCCAGCCGGCCAGGATCTTGCCGAGGGTGGTCTTGCCGCTGCCGGAGCCGCCGAGGACGGCGGTGAGGGTGCCCGGCCGCAGGGTGAGGTCGACGTCGCGCAGCGCCGGGGCGTCGTCGCCGTGGTAGCTGAAGCCACGGATTGCGGCGGCGAGGAGGCTCACGCTCCCACCCCCAGCCAGCCGGCACCCAACCAGCCAATAGCCAACCAGCCGCCGGCAAGCCGGACCGCAACGGCGGCGGCCGCGATCAGCAGGGCGCAGGCGCGGAACACCCGCTGCCCGACCGGGTCCTCGAGTTCCCGGTAGCTGGTCCGCGGGCCCGGGTTGCCGAAGCCGCGCGCGTCCAGGGCCTGGGCACGGACGCCGGCGTCGTCCACGAGGGCCAGGACCAGTGGCACCGCCTGCAGCCGGGCGGCAACGAGCCGGGAGAGGAAGCCGCCGGAGACCACCAGGCCGCGGGCTTCCTGGGCCTGCCGGATGCGTTCCAGCCGGGCGGCCATCCCGGGCGCCAGGGTCAGGGCGGAGGCGAGCACGAAGCTGAACTGGGGCGGGATCCGCCGGGCGGCGAGGGCGGCCAGCAGGTCGGGCACGCTGACGGTGAAGGAGAACAGCAGCAGCACCAGCACCGAGGCGGTGGTGCGGGTGGCCAGCTCGAGGGCGAAGGCAAGACCTTCGGTGGTGACCCGGGCCGGTCCCCATTGGGCCAGGACTGTGCGTCCCTCGGGGAAGAAGAGCCCGTGCAGCACCAGCAGGGAGAGCAGGAGCGGGGCGAGGATCACCGCCGCCGATCCGAGCACCCGTCCGGCCACGCCGGCCCCCGCGGCCAGCAGCGCCGCGCCGGCGGCGACCGCCAGGGACAGCGGCCAGCTGCCGGCCGCCGTCGTCACGACGGCGGTGCAGGCCGCCGCCGTGAGCGCGGTGAGCGGGTGCAGCCGCACCCTAGGCGTCGGGCGTGGCCGGGGCCTTGCCGGCCAGGACCCGGAAGCGGCGGACGAAGGGGAACTGGAAGGTGGTGCGGCGCGGCAGGGCGTAGGCCAGGAGGGCGGCGATGGTGAAGACGATCGCCTTGTCCATCGGGTCCGAGATCAGGGCCTGCTTGGTGATGGCGGCCAGCAGGGTGTCCCCCATGACCCGGAAGGCGCTGACCAGGGCGCCGGTGCCCAGGCCTGCGGTGCCGCCGTAGACGAAGGCCGCGATGGGCGCGGAGACGACGCCGGCGAGGATGCCGGTGACGAACCCGGCCACGGGCGCGAGGTAGAAGCGGCGGAACAGCCCGGCGCGGGCGGCCATGCCGGCGAGGAAGCCGATCAGCGCGGCGCCGGCGGCGAACGGCAGGACGGTGGGGTTGAAGAAGGACCAGATGATGCTGCCCAGGACGCCGGTGGCGGCGCCCGCGGCCGGTCCGGCGAGAACCGCGACCAGGACGGTACCCACCGCGTCGATGTAGAACGGCAGCCCGGTGGTGCCGATCAGCTGGCCGAGGACGACGTTGAGCACGATCGCCACCGGCATCAGCACCAGGGTGGAGGTGGGCAGGGTCGGCAGGACGGCCACGAGCAGCAGCACGGCGCCGAGCAGGAAGCCGCCGAGGGCCACGAGGGCGGAGGCGCTGGTGGGGCCGTCGGCCAGTTCCACGGGCTGGGTCAGGACCAGGTAGACGTAGGTGGCGGCGATGGCCACGGCGCCGGAGACCTCCAGGAGCAGGCGACGGCGGCCGCGGGGTTCACCGGCACGGGGTCCGGTCGCGGGGAGAGTCAGGGGCTGCTGTGACATGGGGATCCTTCGGCTGGGGTCGGCAAAGTCCGCCTGATGTCACCTCGGCGCAGCTACCATCTTAGCCTTTGCGGACCCTGGTGAGCTGCCCGGGGTTTGGGCTGGGATCCGGCCCGGGGTCCGGCATCGGTTCCGGGCCCAGGGTGCGGGCCAGCGCCCCGACCGAGCCGACCAGCTCGGCGAAGCAGGCGTCGGGGTCGTTGCCGGAGACAATCCGGGCGTTAGGCGGCAGACCCCAGAGGCCGCGGAAGTCCGCCACCGTGGTTCCCATCAGCAGCGGCGAGTCCGTCTCGACGTCGACCGTCGCCAGCCGGGTGCTGAACGCAGTCCGTCCGGCGGCGGCGCAGGCGGCAAACGCGTCGTGCACGTGCGCCACGTAGCCCTGGTCGTAGAGCCGGTGGAACTCCATGTAGAACCGGAGCGCGTCCGAGAGGCAGGCCACCAGCGGGTTCGCGGCGGTGCTGCGCAGGCCCTCGGGCTGCTCCGGCAGCACCAGCTCCGGCGCTGGCAGCCCTGCGGCCTCCCCCAGCCGGCGCAGGTGTTCGGGCCGCATCTCGATCCGTTCCGTGCTCTCCAGCGCGCAGACAACGGGCAGCTTGTCCTCGGGCAGGCCACGATAGGCCGCGTAGACCTCCTTGGCCGCGTGCGGGTCCACGTGGGTGTTCCACTCCGCCGTCGGCGTCGTATTGCCCTGGTAGTAGAAGCTGCCGCCCATGATCACGAGGGTCTTCAGCAGCCGCGGCAGATCGGGTTCCCGGCGCAGGGCCAGGGCGAAGTTGGTCAGCGGTCCGGTGATCAGGCCGGTGAGCTCGCCGGGGTGCGCGCGGGCCTCCTCGATCCAGAGGTCGACGGCGTGCCGGTCCGAGATGGGCTGGGGCGGGGCGGGGAGTTCGGCGTAGCCGATGCCCTGCGGCCCGTGGGTTTCCTCGGTGGTGACCAGCGGGACCTGCAGCGGGACCTCGGCGCCGGTGGCCACCTCGATCCCGCTGCGGCCGCAGAGTTCCAGCAGCGAGAGGGTGTTCAGCGCCACCTGCCGGGCGCCCACGTTCCCGGCGGTGCAGGTGATCGCGTGCACCTCCACCTCGGGGCGGGAGAGCAGGTAGACGATGGCGAGGGCGTCGTCGATCCCGGTGTCGACGTCCATCAGGATGCGGGGACCGGCGGCCGGGGCGCCGGGGACGGGCTCGCTCAGAACAGGGCAACCTTCGGCGTGCGCGGGAAGATCTCATCGAGCTCGGCCCGTTCGGCGGCGTCAGGGACCCAGGCGACGGCCGCGGCGTTCTGCCGGACCTGTTCGGGGCGGGTGGCGCCGGCGATGACGCTGCTGACCGAGGGCTGGGCGGCGAGCCAGGAGAATGCGACCTGGATCTCGGTGAGGTCCCGTTCCGCGGCGAAGGCGGAGAACCGGCCCAGCTGGTCCCAGTCGGCGTCGTTGACCAGGTTGGTGCGGGTGTGGCTCAGGCGCGAGCCCTCGGGGGCCTGGCCCTTGGCGTACTTGCCGGTGAGCAGGCCGTTGGCCAGCGGGAAGTAGGGCAGGACGCCCAGGCCGTAGGCCTCCGCGGCGGGGGTGACTTCCTGTTCGGCGCGGCGGTCCAGCAGGTTGTAGTGGTTCTGGCTGGAAATGAAGCGGGCGCCGCCGCGGGCGCGGGCCACGTATTCGGCCTCGGCGATCTGCCAGCCGGCGCGGTTGGAATGGCCGATGTAGCGGACCTTGCCGCTGGCCACGAGCTCGTTGAGCGCGTCGAGGGTCTCCTCGATGGGGGTCTGCGGGTCCGGGGTGTGGAACTGGTAGAGGTCGATCCAGTCGGTGCCGAGCCGCCGCAGGGAGGCCTCCACGGCGCGGATGATGTACCGGCGGGAGCCGCGGGCACCGAAGTCGTTGCCATTGGCACCGTTCATGTCGAGGCCGAACTTGGTGCCGATGACGGCGTCGTCGCGACGGCCGGCGAGGGCCTTGCCCAGCATGGTTTCGCTCAGGCCCGGTTCGCGGCCGTAGACGTCGGCGACATCGAAGAAGGTGATGCCGGCGTCGAGCGCGGCGTGGACGACGGCGTCTGTTCCCTCCTGCGTCTCGGTGGCGGTGCCGGCCCGGCCCAGGTTGTTGCAGCCGAGGCCCACGGCGGAGACGGTCAGTCCGGAATTTCCTACGCGTCGGTAATCAGTCATGGAATTCAGCCTATAACGGCCTAGCCGGCGGGGAGTTCCAATCCGTGCTCGTCCATGGCGTCCTGCAGCTGGGCCAGGGTGCGCGGGCAGATGCCCGGCATGCCGGCGAGCTGGCGGCGGCCCAGCGGAACCAGGTGTTCCAGCGTCTCCACCCCGGCGTGCGCCAGGGAGCGGCGGGCCGGAGCGGCCAGTCCCGCGGGGAGAGGGGTGCTGCCGGGTCGTGGGGATTTGCGCGTCATTGCGTGTCCTTCCAGTCGCTGCCCCCAATTCCAGGTGAGCCGGGTCCGGCTCCGTGCAGGTGCCGCCGGCTACAGCGAGAAGCTGGAGGACGGCTTGGCGGAGTGTTTCAGTTTATAGTCCGTGGAGCCATAAGGCGCCGCCCCGATGCTGAGTTTGGTGAAGTCCAGGGCCTCGCCGCGGATGCAGACCTTGATCGCGTTGACCGTTTTGGCCACGTCCGGGGTCAGGCAGAAGATGTTCAGCTTGGCGTCCGAGAACTCGGACCGGTCCACCACGCCCAGGCCGCGCCAGGCCAGGTGGCTGATCAGCGCGTCCTTGGCCTTCTCCTCGAGGTAGCGGTCCCGGCTGGTGCCCTCCTTGGTCTTGAGGGCGTACTGAGCCACCACCCAGGACTGTTCCTCCTCGGGGATCTCTGCGTAGCCGTCCTCGGCGCACTGGGCGGCGAAGGCCTCCATCAGGGATTCGCCGGCGTCCGGGTCGGCGACGTCGGTCTCCTCGGTCTTGCTCTGGTGCCCCACCACGCCGTGGTTCATCACGAACTCGGAGTATTCCTCGTCGATCCAGGCCTCCCGGAAGTGCAGGACCCCTTCCTCGTCGCGCTTGTAGACGCAGATGATGCCGCTCATGCTGTGTTCCTTTGGTGGTTCGGTCAGAGGATCGGCAGGCTGCCGGTGCTGGGGTGTTCCTGGCCGGGCAGCGGGCGCGCGAACGGCACCTTCGTGCCGAGAACCTGGGCGACGACGTCGTGCGTGATCTGCTGGGCCGTCAGGCCGACGCGCTCCAGCACCTGGCTGCGGGTGCCGTGGTCCAGGAATTCGACCGGCAGGCCCACCTCGTTCAGGGCGGTGTCGACGCCGGCGGCGCGCATCTCCTGGCGGATCCGGGAACCGACGCCGCCGGCCCGGACGCCGTCCTCGATGCAGATGACCAGGCGGTGATGGGAGGCCAGGGCGATCACCGAGGCGGGCACGGGCAGCACCCAGCGCGGGTCGATGACGGTGGAGCTGATGCCCTGCGCCCCGAGGCGGCCGGCGACGTCGAGGGCCAGCTCGGACATGGCGCCGACGCTGACGATCAGCACGTCGTTGTCGGTGGAGCCGGCGGGCCGGCGGGCGAGCACGTCGACGCCGTCGGCCAGGCGTTCGAGCGCCTCGACCTCGGCGCCGACGCTCCCCTTGGAGTAGCGCAGCACGGTGGGTGCGTCCTCGATGGCGACGGCCTCCCGGAGTTCTTCCTTCAGCCGGGTGGCGTCGCGCGGGGCGGCCAGGTGCAGGCCGGGGACGATCTGCACCATCGCCATGTCCCACATGCCGTGGTGGCTGGCGCCGTCGGGCCCGGTGACGCCGGCGCGGTCCAGGACCACGGTGACGCCGGCCTTGTGCAGGGCCACGTCCATCAGCAGCTGGTCGAAGGCGCGGTTGAGGAAGGTGGCGTAGACGGCCACCACGGGGTGCAGGCCGCCGAAGGCCATGCCCGCGGCGGAGGTGAGGGCGTGCTGTTCGGCGATGCCGACGTCGAACACGCGCTCCGGGTGCCTCGCGGCGAACTTGTGCAGGCCCACGGGGATCAGCATCGCGCCGGTAATCCCCACGATGTCCTCGCGCTCGTCCGCGATGTCGGCGATCTCGTCGGCGAAGACGGAGGTCCAGGACTTGGCGCCGCCGGCCTCGGTGGGTTCGCCGGTTTCCGGGTCGATGATGCCGACGGCGTGGAACTGGTCCGCCTCGTGGGCGCGGGCCGGGGCGTAGCCGTGGCCTTTCTCGGTCATGGCGTGCACGATCACGGGCCCGGCGTAGTTCTTGGCCGTGGAGAGGGCGTTTTCCATGGCCTGGAGGTTGTGGCCGTCCACGGGGCCGATGTACTTCATGCCGAGGTCCTCGAACATGCCCTGCGGGGCCCACCAGTCCTTGATGCCCTTCTTCATGGCATGGAGGCTCTTGTAGGTGAACTGGCCCACCGGGCCGCCGCTCTGCAGCCGCTTCTTCCACCAGTCCAGGGCACCCTCGTAGGCGGGGGCGGCGCGGAGTGAGTCGATGGTGGGCCGCAGCGAGGCGAGGTAGTCGGCGAGGCCGCCGACGGTCGGGGCGTAGGACCGGCCGTTGTCGTTGACGACGATCACGACGCGGCGCTTCTTATCTGCGGCGATGTTGTTCAGGGCCTCCCAGGCCATGCCGCCGGTCAGGGCGCCGTCGCCGACGACGGCGATCACGTACCGGTCGCCGTCGCCGGTGAGCCGGCGGGCGCGGGAGATGCCGTCCGCCCAGGACAGCGAAGACGACGCGTGGGAGCTTTCGACGATGTCGTGCTCGGACTCGCCCCGGTCCGGGTAGCCGGAGAGGCCGCCCTGCTGGCGGAGGGTGCTGAAGTCCTGTCTCCCGGTGAGGAGCTTGTGCACGTAGGACTGGTGGCCGGTGTCGAAGACGATGCTGTCGCGCGGCGAGTCGAAGATGCGGTGCACGGCGATGGTCAATTCGACGACGCCGAGGTTCGGCCCGAGATGGCCGCCCGTCTGGGACACATTGCCGATCAGAAATTCCCTGACCTCGGCGGCCAGCTGGTCCAGCTGCGCCTGGGACAACGTGTTCAGGTCCTGCGGACTCCGGATGCTCTCCAAGATTCCCAACGGCCCTCCTTGCGGGTAGTAGACATGCCTTACAACTCTAACGCCTTGGCGTGTCCGCAGGTTGCGCGCCCCGGATCCGCGGGCGCCGCTCCCCCGCCGGGCCGGCCAACGCCGACGTCCCGGGAACGCCGAAGCCCCGGCCCGTCTGTGACGGTCCGGGGCTTCGGGTGGCCTCGCGGGAAGGCTTGGCCGGTGGTGCTAGCTGGCCGAGATCTGGCGCAGCACGTACTGCAGGATGCCGCCGTTGCGGTAGTAGTCGGCTTCACCCGGGGTATCGATGCGCAGGACCGCGTCGAAGCTCGTGGTGGTGCCGTCTTCTGCCGTGGCGGTGACCTTGAGGGTCTTCGGCGTGGTGCCCTCGTTGAGGGCGGTGACGCCCTCGACGGAGAAGGACTCGGTGCCGGTCAGGCCCAGGCTGGCGGCGTTCTGGCCGGCCGGGTACTGCAGCGGCAGGACGCCCATGCCGATGAGGTTGGAGCGGTGGATGCGCTCGTAGCTCTCGGCGATGACTGCCTTGACGCCCAGCAGCGCGGTGCCCTTGGCGGCCCAGTCACGGGACGAACCCGAGCCGTACTCCTTGCCTGCCAGGACGACCAGCGGGGTGCCGGCGGCCTGGTAGTTCTGGGCGGCGTCGTACACGGCGGCCTGCGGGCCGTCGGCCTGCGTGAAGTCGCGGGTGAAGCCACCCTCGACGCCGGCGAGCAGCTGGTTCTTGATCCGGATGTTGGCGAAGGTGCCGCGGATCATGACCTCGTGGTTGCCACGGCGGGAGCCGTAGGAGTTGAAGTCCTTGCGCTCCACGCCGTGCTCCAGCAGGTACTTACCGGCCGGGGTGTCCGACTTGAAGGAACCGGCCGGGGAGATGTGGTCGGTGGTGACCGAGTCGCCGAGCTTGAGCAGCACGCGGGCCCCGCTGATGTCCTGAACCGGCTCCGGCTGGGCCTTCATGCCCTCGAAGTACGGGGGCTTCCGGACGTAGGTGGAGTCCTGGTCCCAGGCGAAGGTGTCGCCGGCGGGGGTGTCGAGGGCCTTCCAGCGCTCGTCGCCTTCGAAGACGCCCTCGTAGCCGCGGGCGAACATGCCCTTGTCGATCGAGGAGTCGATGGTCTCCTGGACCTCGGACGGGTTCGGCCAGATGTCCTTGAGGAAGACGTCGTTGCCAGCTTCGTCCTGGCCCAGCGGGTCGCTCTCGAAGTCGAAGTCCATGGTGCCGGCCAGGGCGTAGGCGATGACCAGCGGCGGGGACGCCAGGTAGTTCATCTTCACGTCCGGGTTGATCCGGCCTTCGAAGTTGCGGTTACCGGAGAGCACGGCCGTGACCGAGAGGTCGTTGGCCTGAATGGCCTCGGAGATCTCGGCGTCCAGCGGGCCGGAGTTGCCGATGCAGGTCGCGCAGCCGTAGCCGACGATGTAGAAGCCGAGCTTCTCCAGGTACGGGGTGAGGCCCGACTTGTTGTAGTAGTCGGTGACGACCTTCGAGCCCGGGGCGACGGAGGTCTTGACCCACGGCTTGGCGGTAAGGCCCTTTTCGACGGCGTTGCGGGCCAGCAGTGCGGCGGCCAGCATCACGGACGGGTTGGACGTGTTGGTGCAGGAGGTGATCGAGGCGATCGACACCGCGCCGTGGTCCAGTTCGAACTCGCGGCCGTCGGCGGTCTTGACCGCCACGGTCTTGGACGGGCGGCCGTTGGCCTTCGGTCCGTGCGAGTGCGGGGCCTCCTCGGTGAGGTGGCTGGCGTTGGCGGTGAACGACGGCGCGTCGGAGGCCGGGAAGCTCTCATCGATCGCTTCGTCCAGGCTGCCGTCGGCCAGGTCGACCTTGACGTAGTTGCGCAGATCCTCGCGGAACTGGGCCTTGGACTCGGAGAGGATGATGCGGTCCTGCGGGCGCTTCGGGCCGGAGATCGACGGGACAACCGTCGACAGGTCCAGCTCGAGGTACTCGGAGAACTTGATCTCACGGGACGGGTCGTGCCAGAGGCCCTGCTCCTTGGCGTAGGCCTCGACCAGGGCGACGTTCTCGTCCGCCCGGCCAGTGAGGCGCAGGTAGTCGAGGGTCACGTCGTCGATCGGGAACATCGCGGCGGTGGAACCGAACTCGGGGCTCATGTTGCCGATCGTGGCGCGGTTGGCCAGCGGCACGGCCGCGACACCCTCGCCGTAGAACTCGACGAACTTGCCGACCACGCCGTGCTGGCGCAGCATCTCGGTGATGGTGAGCACCACGTCCGTGGCGGTGGCGCCGGCCGGGATGGAGCCGGTCAGCTTGAAGCCGACGACGCGCGGGATCAGCATGGAGACGGGCTGGCCGAGCATGGCCGCCTCGGCCTCGATGCCGCCGACGCCCCAGCCGAGCACGCCCAGGCCGTTGACCATGGTGGTGTGGGAGTCGGTGCCGACGCAGGTGTCCGGGTAGGCGCGCAGGGTTCCGTCAACCTCGCGGGTCATGACGGTGCGGGCCAGGTATTCGATGTTGACCTGGTGCACGATGCCGGTTCCCGGCGGGACGACCTTGAAGTCGTCGAACGCGGTCTGGCCCCACCGGAGGAACTGGTACCGCTCGCCGTTGCGCTGGTACTCGATCTCCATGTTGCGCTCCAGTGCGCCGGAGTTGCCGAAGGCGTCGATCTGCACGGAGTGGTCGATGACCAGTTCGGCCGGTGCCAGCGGGTTCACCCGGGTGGGGTCGCCGCCGAGGTCCTTGACGGCCTCGCGCATGGTGGCGAGGTCGACAACGCAGGGCACGCCGGTGAAGTCCTGCATGATCACGCGCGCCGGCGTGAACTGGATTTCAGTGTCGGGCTCGGCGTTGGGATCCCAGCCGGCCAGGGCGCGGACGTGGTCGGCCGTGATGTTGGCGCCGTCCTCGGTCCTCAACAGGTTCTCAAGCAACACCTTGAGGCTGAACGGAAGGCTGTCTGCGCCTTCGACGGAGTTCAACCGGAAAATCTCGTATTCGGTACCGGCTACATTAAGTTTGCCTTTTGCACCGAAGCTGTCCACAATGCTCATCGCAGGACTCCTCTCGCAACTGTTTCATCTTTGTCGCGCCGCAGACCCCTAAGCTAGTTAGGCAAGCCTAACCAAGCACTTTGTGGGGTGCTGAGCCCGCGCGACGTCGGACTACTCCGCCCATCCTAGTGGCCCGGGCCCCCGGGAGTCAGCAACGCCACCGTCTCCAAGTGGTGCGTATGCGGGTAGAGGTCGAACCCGCGCAGGGACTTCAGTGCCCAGCCCCGCTGCTGGAAGTAGCCGAGGTCGCGGGCGAACGACGCCGGGTCGCAGGAGACGTAGGCGATGGCGCGCGGCGCGGAGTCCACGAGCTGGCTGACCACGGCCTTGCCGGCGCCGGCCCGGGGCGGGTCAAGAATCAGCGCGTCGAAGCTGCGCGGTTTCTGCCGCAGCACCCGTTCGACCTTGCCCTGGACGATTTCCACCTGCGGGGCGTGGTGCAGGTTCTTGCGGGCGTCCCGGCTGGTGCCGGGCGATCCCTCGACGGACAGCACGGAGCCGGTGACCCCGACGGCGTCGGCCAGCGCGGCGGTGAAGAGTCCGGCGCCGGCGTACAGGTCCGCCACGGCCGAGCCGGGGGCGAGGTAGCCGCCGTCGTGCAGGGCCTCCTTGACCGCGCCCACCAGGGTTTCCGGGGCGTGGCGGTGGATCTGCCAGAAACCGTCGCCGGTGACGCGGAAGTCGTGGCCGGCGGCGGTTTCCTGCACCCAGGTACGGCCGCGCAGCTGGGTGACCTCACCGGTGGCGGGGTCCAGCCGGGCGACGGAGACCGTCTCCGGCAGGCGGGCCGCGATGGCGGCGACCCGTTGCGGACGGGTGCCGGGGGCGGGAACCAGCAGCACCAGCGGCCGGGAGCCATTGGCCGGGGCCGCGACCTCGATCCGTTCGATGCCCTGCAGGTCCTGGTCCCAGAGGCGCAGGTCATTGATGCCGTCCACGGCCAGCGGCATCTCGCGGACCGACAGGACGGCGTCGGAGCGGTAGGCATGCATGCCCAGCTGGCCGGACGGGGTCATCGCGAAGCCGGTGCGGGTGCGCCAGCCGAGGCCCGGCGCCGCCGAGGACGCGTCCGCCCCCACCGCCTCGACGTGGCCGGCGCCCGGGAGGCCGGCCAGGGCGTGGGCGTCGATGCCCGCGAGGCGGTGCAGCTGCTCGGCCAGGACCTCGGCCTTCATCCGGCGCTGCCGGGCCAGGGAGATGTGGCCCAGTTCGGCGCCACCCACCGGCGGGTGGCCGTGGGCCCAGGCGCGGCGCGCGTCGGCGGCGTGCCAGAAGTGTTCCACCCGGTCCTCGGAGGCCTCGAGCACCTCGATGACGTCACCGCGCCAGAACTTGGCGCCCTCGGCGTCGTCGGTGAGCCTGATGCGGACCTTCTCCCCCGGGATGCCGTGCCGGACGAAGATGACCCGGCCCTCGTGCCGGGCCACGGCGTGGCCGCCGTGGGCCACCCGGCCGACGTCGACGACCAGTTCGGTGGCGGCGGGTGTCCGGGGGTCGTTCCTCATTGAATATCCTGCAGTCTCTTGGCTTCTTCGGACGATTTCAGCTGCCACGGCACGCTGGCGACCATCACTCCGGGTTCGAAGTGCAGCCGGGTCTTGATCCGCAGGGCGGTCTGGTTGTGCACCAGTTGCTCCCACCACTTGCCCACCACGTACTCGGGGATGTACACCACGATCAGGTCCCGGGGTGAGTCCCGGCGCATGTTTTTGATGTATTCCATGATGGGCGTGACCGTCTCGCGGAACGGGCTGGCCAGGACCGTGATGGGCACCGGGATGTCCAGCCTTTCCCAGTCCGCGAGGGTCTGCTCGGTCTCCTCGGGGCTGATGTCCACGGTAATGGCGTCCAGCCGGGACGGCCGGGACGCGCGGGCGTAGGCCAGGGCGCGGAGTACGGGCTTGCGGACGTGAGAGACCAGCAGTACCGCGTGGACGCGGGTGGGCAGGGCGCGCGGCGAGGAGTCCTCGTCCACGGCGAGTTCCTTGGCGACGTTGTCATAGTGGGCCCGGATGCTCCACATGATCAGGAACAGGATGAACATGGCCAGCAGGGCGATCCAGGCGCCCTGCTCAAACTTGGTGATCAGCACGATCACCAGCACCAGCCCGGTCATGCCGAAGCCGATGGTGTTGATGGTGCGGGACTTGAGCATCCGCAGCTTTGCGGCCGGGTCCTTGGCGAGCTTCAGCTCCCGGCCCCAGTGCCGGATCATGCCGAGCTGGCTGAGGGTGAAGGAGATGAAGACACCCACGATGTAGAGCTGGATCAGCTTGGTGACGTCGGCGTTGAAGGAGATGATCAGCACCAGCGCGCCGGCAGCGAGGGCCAGCACGCCGTTGCTGAAGGCCAGCCGGTCGCCGCGGGTGCGGAGCTGGCGGGGCAGGTAGCCGTCCTGGGCCAGGATGGAGCCGAGCACCGGGAAGCCGTTGAACGCCGTGTTGGAGGCGAAGACGAGGATGACGCCGGTGGCGGCCACCACGATGTAGAACGGAATGGAGCCGGCGCCGAAGACCGTCTGCGCGATCTGGCTGATGGCCGGGTTCTGGATGTAGCCCTCGTCAACGGGCTGGCCGTTGAGCAGGAACTCCTTGGCCGGGTCCTGCACGATGTGCACCTTGGTGGCGTTGGCCAGGTAGATGATGCCGGCCAGCATGGACGCCGCGATGACGCCGAGGAGCAGCAGCGTGGTGGCGGCATTCTTGCTCTTGGGCTTCTTGAAGTTGGGCACGCCGTTGCTGATCGCCTCGACGCCGGTGAGGGCGGCGGCGCCGGAGGAGAAGGCCCGCAGCAGCAGGAACGCGCCGGTCAGGCCCACCAGGCCCTCGTCGAAGCCGGCCGCAGGGACGATCTCGAACTCGGCCGACGGCGCCTGGCCCAGCTGGCCGGTGACGGCCTGGAAGACACCGACGGCGGTCATGCCGAGAATGGAGAGCATGAAGATGTAGGTGGGGACGGCGAAGACGCTGCCGGCCTCGCGGATGCCGCGCAGGTTCACCAGGGCCAGGATCACGACGCCGATCGTGGCGATCGCGGCCTGCTGGCCGTGCAGCGAGGGCACGGCCGTGGTCAGGTACGCCGCGGCCGAGGACATGGAGACCGCCACGGTCAGGACGTAGTCCACCAGCAGGGCCGAGGCGACGGTCAGGCCCGCGTACTTGCCGAGGTTCTCGTTGGCGATTTCGTAGTCGCCGCCGCCGGAGGGGTACGCGTGGACGTTCTGCCGGTAGGAGGCCACCACCGTCAGCAGCACCACCATCACCGCCAGGCCGACCCACGGCGAGAACGCCACCGCGCTGACGCCGGCCAGGGCCAGGGTGAGCAGGATTTCGTCCGGGGCGTAGGCCACCGAGGACAGCGCGTCCGAGGCGAAGATCGGAAGCGCGATCCGCTTCGGCAACAGGGTGTGGGCCAGACGGTCGTTGCGGAAGGGACGCCCCACCAGCACCCGCTTCACGGCATTGAAAATTGTCAGCACCAGACAAAGTTAGTCTGATTCGCACCCGATGTCATGGCGGCCGGGGCGCGGCTGCCGGGCCCCGGTGGCCGGTAGAGTTTACGCAGCAACGTGAGACAGACCCTTTAGGAGGCACATGTGGCGCACTTCGTGATCATGGGTTGCGGCCGGGTGGGTGCCACCCTGGCGCACACCCTTGAGGACGCCGGCCACTCGGTCGCCATCATTGACCAGGACGACCGCGCCTTCCGGAGGCTCCGCACCGGCTTCACCGGCCGCAAGGTCACCGGCGTCGGCTTCGACCGCGAAACGCTCAAGCGCGCCGGCGTCGAGGAGGCCTACGCCTTCGCCGCCGTCTCCAGCGGTGACAACTCCAACATCCTGGCCACCCGCGTCGCCCGGGAGACCTTCCACGTCCCGCACGTGGTGGCCCGCATCTACGACCCGGGCCGGGCCGAAATCTACCAGCGCCTGGGCATCCCCACGGTCGCGGCCGTGCGCTGGAGCGCGGACCAGGTGCTGCGCCGGATCCTGCCCGAGCAGCACCTCGCCGGTGACTTCCGCGACCCCTCAGGCCGGCTGGTGCTGGCCGAGGTGGACCTCGACGCCGGCTGGGTCGGCCACCCGCTGACCGCCATCGAGAAGGCAGCGGACATCCGCATCGCCTACCTCACCCGATTCGGCGAGGGGATGCTCCCGACGCCCGGCATGTCGTTGCAGGACGGCGACACCGTCCACGCCATGCTCAGCGTGGACCGCACCTCCGAGGTGGCCCACATCCTCGCCAAATCCCCCGCCAAGGAGTCCTAAGTGAAGGTCGTCATCGTCGGTGCCGGCAGCGTCGGTTCCTCGATTGCCCGCGAATTGCTCTCGCACAAGCACGAAATCCTGCTGATCGACCTGAAGCCGGAGGTGATCGGCCGCAGCGGCCTGCGCGGCGCGCATTGGCTGGTGGGCGACGCCTGCGAGCTGAGCACGCTCAAGGACGCCCGGCTGGAGGATGCCGACGTTGTCGTCTCCGCCACCGGCGACGACAAGGTCAATCTGGTGGTCTCGCTGCTGGCCAAGACCGAATTCGGCGTGGGCCGCACGGTGGGCCGGGTGAACAACCCGAAGAACGACTGGATGTTCGACGATTCCTGGGGCGTCGACGTCGCGGTCAACACCCCGCAGCTCATGACGGCGCTGGTGGAGGAGGCCGTGGAGATCGGCGACCTGGTCCGCTTGCTGACGCTGCAGACGGGTGTCTCGTCGCTGGTGGAATTCACCGTGCCGCACGATTCGCACGTGATCGGCCTGACGGTGGGCGCCATCGAATGGCCCGAGGACGCGACGCTCGTGGCGATCCTCCGCGACCAGGCCCCCATCACCCCCAGCCGGGACGATGTGATCGACGGCGGCGACGAGCTGTTCTTCGTTACCACCATCGCCGCGGAGGACGAGCTGCGGGCCCTGCTCTCGGCCCCGGATGCCGGCGAGGGCGACGGCGACACTGTGGCGGACACCGCCGGGTCCGGCGATGACTACGACGGCCGTTCCGGCCAGCCCGCGCACACCCACGCCATGGAGGACGACGGCTTCGACGGCTAAGGCCCCGACCGCCCGCGTGCCGCCGACGGGCCGACCCACCTGACTGACAGCTGAGGCCGTTATGAGCGTTCATAACGGCCTCAGCTGCGAGCTAGATGGGTTCGACGGGATGCCCGGCGTCGGCTGCCGGCGCGGCGGGCCGGGTCAGGAGCCAGGCCACCCAGAGGCCCAGGATGTACAGCGGGGCCCCCATCAGCAGCCGGGTGGTGGCGAGGGCGGCGAGGCCCTGCTCCCCCATGTAGTACAGCGGCACCTGGACCAGCAGGCGCAGGGCCAGGACGGTGATGATCACCCAGGTCCCGATCCGGTACGCCTTCACGCGGGCCGGGTCCTTGCGCCAGTGCAGTCCCTCGTTGCGGATGAAGCCGAACAGCAGCCCGGCGATCGGCCAGCGGACGGCGATCGAGATGCTCATCGCCACGATGTAGCCCAGGTTGGTGAAGAAGCCCAGGACGTAGAAGTCCTCGGCCTTGCCGGTGGTGTTGGCAAGCCAGGCGGAGAGGCCGACGCCGGCGATGCCGGCCAGCGCCTGGGTCAGCGGCTTGCGCTGGACCAGCCGGGCGACGGTGAAGGCGGCGGCGACGGCGAGGGCGCCCACCAGCGCCGGGGTCAGCTCACGGGACACCGTGAAGGCGATCAGGAAGACCAGGCCGGGCAGGATGCTCTCGGCCAGGCCCTGGACGCCGCCGGCGCTTTTCAGCACGTCGATGTTGCCGTTGCTGGTGCGGTGCAGGCCCGCCTTCGCGGCGTAGTCCTCGGCCAGCTGGGCCACGGTCGGTTGGGTGCCCGCGGGCTGGGTGCCCGCGGGCTGCGCCTCGCCGGGCCGGGTGGAACCGGGCTGGGATTCGCGGGGGCGGGGGTCCTGGAACGGGGAGCTCTCGGGCATGGTCAGTGTTCCTCCAGGCGGGACAGGATTTCGTAGCGCGGGTTGAACATGGTGGGCAGGCCGTCGCGGACGGTGACCATCCCCTCCAGCTTCAGCTCCAGTCCGGCGTGGACACCCGGGATGCGGCGGCGCCCCAGCCACACCACGCGGAGGCGGTCCGCGGCCACCTGACGGCGGCGGCGGGCGGTGGGCGGTGCGGCGTCCGCCGGGACTCGGCGGGGCCTCGCCGCGGGGGCGTCGTGGTCCGTGATGATCGCGGTGAATGCCGCCACCTCGCCCGCGGGGGCGTAGGTGACGGATTCGATGAAGCCGCGGCAGAGGACGCGGCCGCGCTCGGGCAGGCCGCGGACCGGGACGGCGTCGGAGGACAGGCCTCCGGGGGCGTCACCCAATCTGGGTGGTCTCCGGTCCGCGTTCGGGCTGGTCCAGGGTGGGGCGTCCGGCCGTGCCGGGGACCGTGGCGCTGGTGTCCTTTGGCAGGCGCAGCTGCAGCAGGTCGCGCGGCGGCATCGGGTTGTCTCCGCGCACCACCACGATCCTGCGGAAGAGGTCCTCCAGGTCACGGGAGGCTTCCCGGTCCAGGGCCGCTTCGCCGCCGAGCACACCGCGCAGGAACCAGCGGGGGCCGTCGACGCCGATGAAGCGGGCCACCCGGTAGCCCTCGCTGCCGTCGCCGGCGGGGAGCTTCGCGACGAGTTCGATGCCGAAGTGGCCCTCGATCTCCTCCACCTGGCCGCCCTGGCTTCCCACGGACTGGCCGATCTGCTCGCGGATCTCGTCCCAGAGCCCCTCGGACCGGGGTGCCGCGAAAGCCTGCAGCTGCAGGCTGGAGCCCTCGAGGTCCATGGTCACGGCGACGACGCGCTGGGTGGCCTCCTCGACCTCGAGCCGCAACTGCAGGTTCTCCCGCGGTGCGATCAGCAGGGCGCCGAGGTCCACGTACCCGTCCTGGTTCTCAATCTCCGAGACGTCGTACGGGCCGGACCCGCGGAGGGCCGTGTCCGCGGCGTCGTCGGCGCCGGTCTCCGGGGCCTCGACGGCCTCGCTCGGCTGTTCCTGCTTGGCTTTCCTGCCACGCCCAAAAACCATGGGGTTGTCTCCTTCGTTGTGTTCCGGCGCTGCTCGTCCGGGGCGGCCCGGGTGTGCCGGCCTGACGGGCCGGGCGGTGTAGCTGGGGCCGGTCAGGCCTGCGTCGCGCCGAACCCGCCGGTGGAACCGAAGCCGCCGGTGCCGCGGACCGAATCGCTGAGCTCCTGGACCGGAACGAACTCCGCGTGCTCCACACGCTGGATGACCATTTGGGCAATTCTATCGCCGCGCCGGAGCTCGATGGCCTCGGAGCGGTCCGTGTTCAGCAGGGTTACCGCAATTTCCCCGCGGTAGCCGGCGTCGACGGTGCCGGGGGCGTTCACCACGGTCAGTCCGTGCTTGGTGGCGAGGCCCGAGCGCGGATGAATCAGCGCCACGTAGCCGACAGGAAGGGCGATGGCGACGCCGGTGGGCACCAGTTTCCGCTCGCCGGGTTTCAGGATGACGTCCTCGCGGGCGCGCAGGTCCGCGCCTGCGTCGCCGGGGTGCGCGTACGACGGCGGTTCCAGCCCGTCGTCGAGCATCTTCAACTGGACCGCCAGGGTGGGACCAGGGACGGCGTGCGCGGGGGTTGTTTCTTCAGTCACAGTCCCCCACTGTAACGCCCGCGGAAAGGTTCGGCCTACCGCGGCGGCGGGCGGGGGGATGCCTTGCGGGCCCGGGGGTCGGGGCCCTCCCGGGACGTCCCGCCAAGGTGAAATAGCCCGGGAAAAGTGGAAAGCTGGCCTCATGCCCGAATCCAGCGCCGCTGTGCCTGCCTCCAACCAGACCCCCGACGAATCCACCGTCCTGTTCAGCGAAAAGCTGTGGCCGAGCTTCTGGATTTGGCTGGTGGCGGCGGGACTGTCGGCGGCCGGCATCCTGGTGTTCGCTCCGATCAGCATGACCGCGGGCATCACCGCGGCGGTGGTGCTGTTCGTGATCCTGGCCGTGCTGCTGATTGTCTCCACCCCGTCGCTCCAGGTCACCGCGGGGACCCTGCGGGTGGGCCGGGCGACGATCGAGCGCCGCTTCGTCGGTGCCGTGGAGGCCTTCGAGGGCGGGGAGGCGACGGCGGAACGCGGCCCCCGGCTCAACGGGCTGGCCTTCATGTGCATCCGCGGCTGGATCGATCCGGTGGTGCGGATCGAGATCACCGACCCGATGGACCGGACGCCGTACTGGCTGGCCTCGACCCGCCGTCCCGCCGAGTTCGTCGCCGCGCTCAAGCGCTAAGCCCCTGAACCGCTGAACCGCTGAACCGCTGACGTCTTAACCGCTAATCCGCCGCCGGGGCGCTTCGAGGGCCCGCCTCAGCCCTCGCACTCCACGCAGTACTTCAGGCCGTCCTTTTCCCGGGCGATCTGGGAGCGGTGCCGGACCAGGAAACAGGACGCGCAGGTGAATTCGTCCGCCTGGGCGGGCATCACCCGGACCAGCAACTCCTCGCCGGAGAGGTCCGCGCCGGGGAGCTCGTATCCCTCGGCAAGATCGGTCTCGTCCTCGTCCACCACCGCGGAGGGCTTGTCGGTCCGCCGGGTCTTCAGTTCCTCGATCGAGTCCTCGTTGAGGTCCTCTTCGCTCTTCCGCGGCGCGTCGTAGTCTGTCGCCATTACTTTTCGCTCACACTCCGCACTTGTTGGGGTTGTCGCCGTCGCCGTCCGCCGGGGCCTTTCTCTTCCCCGCCCGGTCCGGGTCCGGTTCACCGGCGTCAACGCCGGACGGGTGTTTTTTGTGCCCGGCGTCGGGTCATTCTTGCCTACGCGGGTTCAGCACGCCAGAGTCTGGCGGACGCCGTCGGGACGTGATGGCCCGGGCGTTCATCCAATGCCCGCCAGAGGCGCCCTCGAAGGTCGGAAAATGCCGGAAATTCGCGGCGCGCCCTCCCTCTTCACCGCTTTTGGTCCCCGGCAGTGGCAGAGTTTCGAGTGTTAGCAATGCCAGGGTGGAGGATTTGTATGCAGGATCTACGGCTTGTAGGCGTCCACGACGATGGAGAGCATCTCCTGTTCAGTGGCGCCGGCGGCGAGATGTTCCAGCTGCCGATCGATGAAACGCTTCGGGCTGCCGTGAACCGGCCCTCGAAGACTGCCCCGGGCCCGGCGCCGGAGCCAATTGTCATGTCCCCACGGGACATCCAGGCCCGAATCCGGAGCGGCGCGACCGCCGCGGAGGTCGCCGAGCTTTCGGGCCTGCCGCTGGCCAAGGTTGAACGCTACGAAGGCCCAGTGCTGGCCGAGCGCGAATACGTCGCCCAGCAGGCGCGCCGGATCGAGGTTGCGTCCCCCACGGCGGGCCACGAAGGTTACCGCTCACATTTCGGCGACCAGCCCGCCACCCTGGAGGAAATGGTCAGCCACCGGCTGCGCGCCTACGGCGTCGCTCCGGAGACCGTGGAGTGGGATTCCTGGCGGCGCCCCGACGGCCTGTGGAACGTGGTGGCGGCGTTTTCGCTGCCGGCCGGCGGCCACACCGCCATCGGTGAGGAACCGCCCGCCACGTGGACGTTCAGCCCGGCGCTGAAGTCCCTGCAGAACGCGAACCGCTGGGCGCAGCAGCTCAGCGAACTCGAGCCGATGGACGGGCCCGTCCCGTCCCGCCGGCTCTCGGCCGTTTCCGACCGGCCCTTCGACTTCGAGACCGACGCCGAGGCCGCCGCGCGCACGGCGACGGCGCAGCTCAGCATCGTCCCGGCCGACAGGTCACTGCCCGGGGATACCCGACAGGACCGGGACAACGACGGGCTGCTGGACATGCTCCGCTCCCGCCGCGGGCACCGGATCGGGGTGGACGAGGATGCTGATGACGCGCTGGCGCTCATGCTGAGCCAGGGCGTCCCGGCGGCCCACCCCCGGCCCTCCGAGGTTCCCGCCCCTGGCGATGCCTCCGACAGCGACACCGACACCGGGTCCGACGCCGGTACCTCCGATGACGCCGACCTTCACGCTTCCAACGGCAGCGGCGCGGATACCACCGGTGAGGCCGAAGCCGGCGAGGCCGACACGACCGCGGAGCCGGAGAAGCCCTCCGCTCCGACGGCGGCCAAGGCCGAACCGCATTCCATTCCGGGGCCGGATGCCTTCACCCGCCGCCGCGATGCCCGGCCCTCGATGCTCTCCCGGCTGACGCTGGCGCCGCGGCACGACGCCGCAGACGCCGGCGACGCGTTGCGGCTGCACGACGGGGTCAGCACCGAGACCCGGGAAATCACCATCGCGGCCTCCCAGCTGCGCCCGGTGCGCGGCAATGACCAGGGGCCGACGTCGAGCCCCGGACTGGACGAACTGCTGGGCGGCGGCACCTCGCGGCGCGCGGCACGGCCGGAGTCCCCCGAGCAGCCCCGGACCCCGGACGGCATCTTCCCCGCCGGCAACCGGAACCCGGAACTGTCGCGGTCTGAGGCGCGGGCCGAGCGTGCCGCTGAGACGCCCGAACGCCAGCCTGCCAAACCCAAGCGCTCCAGCGTCCCCAGCTGGGACGATATCGTTTTCGGTACCCGCAGCGAGTAGCCACCGAGCGATCGAATTGTCGCCGACCCCGATGGACTGTTAGCGGCGCCGGGCCTTGCTGCCGGTCTTGCCGGCGGCGCTGAAGCACAGCAGCGGGACTTCCCGCTCGGCCTTGGTCAGCGATCCGTGCTGGCCCACCACCTCGAGCGCCCGTGCGGGCACCCGGCGGGTGTCGTAGAGCGACAGGGTGTCGCGGGCGGCAATCATCACGTCCCCGATCCGGGGGCCAACGGCGTCGCGCACGTCGCCAAACAGCCCCGCCGCAATAGCCTCCTCGCGCGTGAAGGCCCAGATCCGTTCGCCGAACCGCGCCCGCCAGGCCGCCAGCAGCCGGCTACGGCCGGCCTCCCCCGCGTCCTCCTCCAGGTAGAGGTGGACCATCCGGGGTTCGCCTGCGGTGTGCCGGACGCCCTCGATCAGGGCCGGTTCGGCGGAGTAGTCCAGGCGCTGCGACTCGGGCACGTCCACCATGCCGTGATCGCCCGTGACCAGCACGGTAGTGCCGGGCGGCAGTGTCGAGTTCAGCCGGCTGACGGTCGCGTCGAGCTCCTCCAGCTGGTGTTCCCACTGGGCCGACGCGGCACCGTAGCGGTGGCCGGCCTTGTCCAGCTCGTGCACGTAGAAGTACATCAGCGCGCTCTCCGCCCCGGCCATCGCCTCGGCCGCGGCGGCGGTGCGGGCGTGCGCGGTGGTTCCGGCGATGAACCGCCCTCCGCGCAGGGCCGCCTGGGTCATGGCGGAGTCGCTGAAGCGGGGCAGGGCGACGGTGCTGACGTCGGCGTGCTCCGCGGCGCGTTCGAAGACGGTGGGCAGCGGCTGCCAGCGGCGCGGGTCGACGCCGTCGTCCCAGTTGCTGAGCATGTTGACCACGCGGTCCTGGTCCGGATCCACGACGTCGTAGCCCACCATGCCGTGCTGGCCGGCGGAGCGGCCGGTGCCGAAGCTGGCCAGCGACGCCGCGGTGGTGGACGGGAAGGCGGCATCGACGCCGGCGGGGACCTCACCCTGCCCGGACTGGAGCACCGAGCGCAGGAACGGCGTGTGGGCGGCGCGCTGCTTCAGCAGCTGCCGGCCCAGGCCGTCGGCCAAGACCACGCACACCCGCCGCGCCGGGGGCAACGACAGCCGGTTCTCGAAGCCGGGCACGCCGATGCTGGCCGCCGCGCTGCCGAAGACCTCGGCGATGGACTTGCGGCCGTAGGCCGGCGGCGAGGGCAGGGCCGGCCCGGTGGGCAGGGCGGACCCGCCCGGAACCGAGGCGGAACCGGCGGTGCTGTCGGCGCCCATATCAGCGCTGATGGCCGCGGCTCAGGCGGTTGGCGAAGACGCCGGCGCGGGAGCGCGGCGGCAGGGTGGAGACGCCGTGGCCGGCCGGGGCGCCGGATCCGGTGTTTACGGCGCGCAGGGCGCGGGCGAAGAGCTTGGCGTCCTGGACCGCCTGGAGGCCGTCCGCCTCGGCGCTGATCCGCAGGACGATGTCCTCCTGGGCGATCGTGCCGCTGTAGCCGTGGTCCGCCTCGCACTGGGGGTCGCCGCAGCTGGCCGGGCCCATGTCCAGCCGCTGGCCGCCGGACCAGGCGATGGAGAGCGTGAGTTCGCGGACCGGGTCCGAGGGCTTGTAGTCCTGCGGCTGGGCGTAAATGTAGCTGAGCACCACGGAGCGGATCTGGGCCACCGGGACGGACTCGGTGGAGACCTGGGCGACCATCTGCTCGCCGGCCTCGTCCAGCTGCTGGTCGTCCACGTGGGTGATCACCAGCATGTCCTCGGTGAGCACCAGCACCGTGATGTGGCGGCGGACCTCGGCCCGGTCGAAGTGGGTTTCGAGGTGCACCAGGTGGGAGACGCAGTCCCGGCCGTCGAGGGCGTCGGCCACCACGTCGGCGACCAGCCGCGGGTAGAAGCCGGCCTGCTCCAGCGCATCCGTGAGGCTCTGTCCCTGCGCGCTGTGGTCGTGCAGGCCGGCGTGCGGCGCACCGTGGCGGGCGGAGAGGGAAGCCTGTGGCTGGGATGCTGGGGGCTGGGAGGTCATGGGTTCCATTTTCACAGATCGGCTAGTCACTTGCTAACCGCGGCGCCCCGATGTGGACAAGACCGCAGGCACCTGAGCCTCAGGCCCGCATGGCGCGCCGGGCCGTGTCGGTGCGCTGGGCTGCGTTGGCGATCCGCACGTCGGCGGCGAGGATCACCGCCCCCTCGGTGCCGGCGAGGACCGGGTTGAACTCCACGAGGGCGATCTCCGGGTGGTTGTCCTTGAGCCGGGTCAGCCGCGCGGCGAGGTCCTCCAGCGCGGCGACGTCGACGGCGGGCAGCCCCTGGTAGCCGAAGAGCTTCCGCGAGGCCCGGGGCGAGCGGATGAAGTCGTGCACGTCCGAGCCGGAGAGCGGCGGAACGCGGTGCGCCCAGTCATCCAGCAGGTTCACGGCGTCCCCGGCGAGGCCGAAGGAGACCACCGGTCCCAGCAGCGGGTCCTCGATGGCCCGGAAGGTGCACGCCTGGCCCACCGGAGCCATGGTCTGAACCTCCAGGGAGGGCGAGCCGTAACGTTGCAGGGACCGTCGCATCTGGGCGATGTTGGCCCGCAACGAGTCGGCGTCCTGAATATCCAGCCGCACCCCGCCCAGGTCCAGGCGGTGCCGAAGCGCCGGGTCGGTGGTCTTGATCGCCACCGGCCAGCCGAGCCTCTCCGCCGCGGCGACGGCGTCGTCGTCGGTTTCGAAACCCGCCGAGGGCAGCACGTGGATGCCGTAGTGGCCCAGCAGCCGGTCCGCGGCGGCCTGGTCCAGCCGGACCAGCTGCTCGCCGCCGACGGGGCGCAACAGTTCTTCGAGGTCGTGGTGCGCGGCATCGGGGTCGCAACCCTCAGGTTCGACGAAGAGGCCCTGGTCCCGGACCTTCCACTGGGCGTAGCGGACGACGGCGGCCAGAGCGGCGACGGCGGCGCCCGGGTTCGAGTAGCAGGGCACGGGCGGGGCCTCGCCGGCGTCGCCCACCATACCCTCGACGTAGATGGAAGGGTCCAGGATGCCGGTGAACGCGGCCACCACGGGTTTCCCGGCGGCGGCCGAGCATTCGGCCAGCACGGCGCCGATCTTCTCCACGGTCAGGCCCCGGGCGGGCAGCAGCGCGACAACGACGGCGTGCACGTTCTCGAGCGTCAGCGTCTCCTGCAGGCTGCGGCGCAGGGCGGGGAGGGCGCGGGACATGCCGGTGTCCAGATCGACATCGGCGACGATCCGCTCGACGCCGAGCCCGGCGGCCTCTGCGCTGTCCGAGACCACCTTGCCGAGGGCCCGGGAGTTGCTGAACACGGCCACGCCGGGACCCTGGGGCAGCGGCTGGCTGGAGACGATCTGCGCGACGTCCATGAGTTCCTCGATGGTCCCCACCCGGATCACGCCGGCCTGGCGCATCATGGCATCGAGCGCCTCCGGGGGCGCCTGCGTAGTGCGGACGGAGTGGCCCGGCGGCAGGTTCAGGCCCATCGCGTCAGACTTGGCGACGATCACGGGTTTGGTGCGGGCCAGCCGCCGGGCCAGGCGGGAGAACTTACGCGGGTTGCCGATCGATTCGAGGTAGAGGCCGACGGCGGTGGTGTCCGCGTCGTCCTCCCAGTACTGCATCAGGTCGTTGCCGGAGACGTCGGCGCGGTTGCCGGCGGAGAGGAAGGTGGAGATCCCCACCCGGCGGCGGCTGGACGCGGCGTAGAGCGAGACGCCGATCGCCGCAGACTGGCTGAACAGTCCCAGGCCGCCGCGGCGGGCCAGCGAGGGGGCCATCGAGGCGTTGAGGGAGACGGCGGGGTTGGTGTTGACGATCCCGAGCGACGCCGGGCCGATCACCCGCATGCCGTTGGCCCGGGCCTGGCGGACCAGTTCCCGCTGCCGCGCCAGGCCGCGTTCGCCGTCGTCGGCGTAGCCGGCGGTGGCCACCACGATGCCCTTGACCCCGGCCTCGCCGCACTCCTGCACCACCTTGGGGACCTCGTCGTAGGGCACGGCGATGATAGCGAGCTTCACCGGGCCCGGCACCTCGGAGAGCCGGGCGAAGGAGAGCATGCCGGCCAGTTCCAGCGCCTCGGGGTTGATCGCATAGACCGGACCGGTGAAGCCGCCCTCGATGATGTGTTCAAGCAGCTGGTAGCCCACGGTCCCCCAGCGGCGGCTGGCGCCGATCACGGCGACCGAGTCGGGGGCCAGCAGCTCCTGGATGCTGCGGGCCTCGGCGCGGTGCTCGCGGGATTCCATCACGGCGCGGGACTTGTCCGTGGGGTCGATGTTGAATTCGAGGCTGACGACGCCGTCGTCGAAGTGCCGCTTGACGTCGTAGCCGGCGTCGGAGAAGACCATCAGCATCTTGCGGTTCTCCGGCAGCACCTCGGCACTGAACTTGCGGATGCCGTTTTCCCGGGCGGCGGCGGCGAGGTGTTCGAGCAGGATGGAGCCGATGCCGCGGCCCTGGTGGGCGTCGGCGATGTTGAAGGCCACCTCCGCCTCGGCCGGGTCATCGAGCCGGTCGTAGCGGCCGATGCCGATGATGTCGCCGCCGATGGTGATCACCAGCGCCACCCGGTCCTTGTAATCGACCTCGGTGAAGCGCTTGAGTTCCTTGCTGGAGAGCTTGGACTTGAAAGCGAAGAAGCGCATGTAGATGGACTTCTGCGACTGGCCGACGTGGAAGGCCTGCACGGCGTCGGAGTCGGCGGCGTGGATGGGCCGCAGGTGGGCAGTGCCGCCGTCGCGCAGCACGACATCGGCTTCCCAATGTTCCGGATATACGCCGTCCACGGGCTGATCCACCATAGGCTTAGCCTAGCCATAAACTTACGCAGCACCCGTTGAGCACCGCGCAGAAGGACCCACCAGCCCCATGGCACGCCGCCAAACCACGCCCCCGGCAGGGGAAGCCCAGGATTATCACGAGAACATCGTCGACATCGATGTCACCTCCGAGATGGAAGGGTCCTTCCTGGAGTACGCCTACTCGGTGATCTACTCCCGGGCGCTCCCGGACGCCCGCGACGGCCTGAAGCCGGTGCAGCGGCGCATCCTCTACATGATGAGCGAGATGGGCCTGCGACCGGACCGCGGCCACGTCAAGAGCGCCCGCGTGGTGGGCGAGGTGATGGGCAAGCTGCACCCGCACGGCGACACCGCCATCTACGACGCGATGGTCCGCATGGCGCAGGATTTCTCGCTGCGGCTGCCCCTGATCGACGGGCACGGCAACTTCGGCTCTCTCGACGACGGTCCGGCCGCGCCCCGGTACACGGAGGCCCGGCTCGCGGCGGCGGCGCTGACCCTGACAGACCACCTGGACGAGGATGTCGTCGACTTCGTCCCGAACTACGACAACCAGCTCACCCAGCCGGACGTGCTGCCCGCGGCGTTCCCGAACCTGCTGGTCAACGGCGCCACCGGCATCGCCGTCGGCATGGCCACCAACATGGCCCCGCACAACCTCGGCGAGGTCATCGCGGCGGCACGGCACCTGATCGCGCACCCGGACGCCACGCTGGAGGACGTGATGAAGTTCGTCCCCGGCCCGGACCTGCCCACGGGCGGCCGGATCGTGGGCCTGGACGGCATCCGGGACGCCTACGCCACCGGCCGCGGCTCCTTCAAGACCCGGGCAAAGGTGGACGTCGAGCAGCTCTCGGCCCGCCGCACCGGCCTGGTGGTCACCGAACTGCCGTACATGGTGGGCCCGGAAAAGGTGATCGAGAAGATCAAGGACGCTGTCAACGGCAAGAAACTCTCGGGCATCAGCGACATCGTGGACCTCACCGACCGCAAGCACGGGCTGCGCCTGGTGATCGAGCTGAAGAACGGCTTCAACCCCAACGCCGTGCTGCAGCAGCTGTACCGCTACACCCCGATGGAGGACTCCTTCGGCATCAACAACGTCACCCTGGTGGACGGCCAGCCGCAGACACTGGGCCTCCTTGAACTGCTCAGCGTCTACGTCACCCACCGCATCACCGTGGTCCGGCGGCGCACCGCGTTCCGGCTGGCGAAGAAGCAGGACCGGCTGCACCTGGTGGAGGGCCTGCTGATCGCGATCGTCGATATCGACGAGGTCATCCAGATCATCCGCTCCTCGGACGAGGCGGCCGCGGCCCGGACCCGGCTGATGTCCATCTACGACCTCTCCGAGATCCAGGCCAACTACATCCTGGAACTGCGGCTGCGGCAGCTGACCAAGTACTCCCGGATCGAACTGGAGAAGGAACAGGACGAGCTGCGGCGCGAGATCGCCGAACTGCAGGCCATCCTGGACTCCCCCGAACTGCTGCGCGGCCTGGTCTCCGACGAGCTCGGGGAAATCGCGGCAAAGTACGGGACGCCGCGCCGGACGGTGCTGCTCGAATCCGAGGCCGTCTCCCCCACCCTGGCCGCCGCGGCCGCCGCCCCGGTCAAGGGCAAGGCCGCGCCGCTGGCCCTGGAGATCGCGGACGACCCGTGCTGGGCCATCCTCACAGCCTCCGGCCAGATCGCCCGGACCGCCAACCAGGACAGCCTGGCGGAGGCCGGACCGCGGGCCAAGCACGACGTCTTCCGCTCCGTGGTAAAGACCTCGGCCCGCGGTGAGATCGCCGCCATCACCTCGCAGGGCCGGATGCTGCGGCTGCAGGTGGTGGACATGCCCGTGCTGCCGCCCACCAACGGCACCCCGAACATGGCCGGCGGCGTCCCGGCCAAGGACTTCATCACCCTGCTCAAGGGCGAGACGCTGGTGGCCTTCGCCCCGCTGGACCGGGTCCTGGCCATCGGCACCACCCAGGGCGTGGTCAAGCGCGTCCAGCCGGACTACCCGCTGAACCGCGAGGACTGGGAGGTCATCGCGCTCAAGGACAAGGACACCGTGGTGGGTGTTGAGGCGGCCGACGGCGACGACGTCGACCTGGTCTTCATCACCCGACAGGCCCAGTTGCTCCGCTTCGGTGCCTCCGCGGTCCGTCCGCAGGGCCGGACCGCCGGCGGCATGGCCGGGATCAAGCTGGCCGCCGGGGACCGGGTGCTGCACTTCGGCACCGCCCGCGCCGATGACGAGGCCGCCGTCGTCGTCACCATCGCCGGAACCGAGGGGGCCCTGCCGGGCACCGCCCCGGGCGCCGCGAAGGTGACAGCACTCTCCGAATACCCTTCCAAGGGCCGCGGCACCGGCGGAGTCCGGGCGCATCGGTTCCTCAAGGGCGAAGACACGCTCCTGCTGGCCTGGGCGGGTCACGGTCCGGCCAAGGCGTCCTCGCTGGCCGGTGTGGCGCGCTCCCTGCCGGTGGAGCACGGCCGCCGGGACGGTTCGGGCATCCCGCTTTCCCAGGCCGTCGACGCGATCGGGCCGAGCATGGCCGGGGCCGAGGCTCCCGCCGCCGGGACCGCTCCGGCGCCCGCGGAGGGCTGACCCGCCCGGTCGCGGGCGTGGCTCTGAGCCACTTGGAGGGCGGGCCGAGTCCCCTAGACTGCTGGCATGCCTATCGTCCCGGACGCAAAAGACTGGACCTGGGTGCTCGGCACCCCCTGCCCCGAGTGCGGCTTCCAGGCCTCCGCCTGCTCGCCGGCCACGGCGCCGGACCAAATAACCGCCATGCTGCCCCGCTGGCAGGCCGTCCTTCGGCGACCGGACGCGGCCATGCGACCGGATGATGACACCTGGTCGCCGCTGGAGTACGCCTGCCACGTCCGCGACGTCTTTGCGCTCTTCAACCAGCGCCTCCACCTCATGCTCAGCCAGGATGATGCCCGCTTCGAGGACTGGGACCAGGACCGGACCGCGATCGAGTTGGATTACGCCGGAGCCGACCCCGCCACGGTGAGTGACGAGCTGACGGCCCGCGGCGAGGAGATCGCGGCGTCCTTCGCCCGCGTCCCGGAGAGCGACTGGGGCCGGAAGGGCACCCGCAGCGACGGCTCGGAGTTCACCGTGCTGACCTTTTCGCAGTACTTCCTGCACGACGTCGTCCATCATCTCCACGACGTGGCCGGCTAGCGCGGCCTGACCGCCCGGGGCACCGTCCCGCACGCCAGTTCGCGCCTCGCCGCGCCCATTTGCCGGAAACGGCGGCTAAGCGGCCGGCCTGAGCGACCCTTTGTGGCAACCGGCGGCAATCAGGCCCGGTGTCCCGGCGCAGAAAGCCGACGACAGCGTCCGGCGCCGGCAGGCGTCACATGCCGGAGTTGAGGTTCAGGATGTTCCCCTCGCTGTCCAGGAACCAGGCCGCGGAGTTGCCGTCCGGCAGCGTCGCGATGCCGTTCTCGGTTTTCAGGCCCGGGAAGTCGTAGTCCTCGAAGACCACGCCCTTTCCGCGCAGTTCCTCGACGGCGGCCGGAAGGTCCGGCACCATCCAACCCATCTGCGTGTTCTTTGCAGTCCCGGCGTTCGGCGTGAGGTATAGCATGAATCTGCTCCCGGAGCCGCAGGTGTACTGCAGGTTGTCCTGGGCATCCTGGTTGTCAGGCTCGAGCCCGAGCTTGTCGCGGTAAAAATCGCGGGCGCGGGCGATATCCGCGGCCGGCAACACGGCGCCGACCGGCTGGTCTTTGAGCATGGTTATATCCCTTTCCAGGCCCTTCCCCCACTTAGGATTTTACGCCTCCGCGGGGCTCAGAGCTCCTTGTCCCAGGCCATGCTGCGGTTGACGGCCCGGTAGCCCAGGGCGGTGTAGAGCGCCAGGGCGCCGGTGGGGTTTTCGGAGTCGACGTCGAGAGAGGCCTTGTCCATGCCCGCCGCGGCGAAGCGGCGCATCGCCTCGGCCAGCAGCGCCCGGGCGATGCCCCGGCCGCGGTAGTCCCGGCGGACCCCGAGCAGGTCCGTGTACCCCTCGGTGAAGCCGCGTTCGACGGCGATGTCCGGGTCGTGGCTGGCCAGCTGGTAGCCGGCGACCCGGCCGTTGGCGGCGTCCAGGACCACGCAGCTCAGGTCCGGCCGGGCCAACGGGTCGTTCACGACAAAGCCCCAAGCCTCCTCGTCGCGCGGTTCGCTGCCCCAGTGGTCGCGGAAGGCGTCGTTGTGGGCCTGCCGCACCTCCTCGTGCAGCGCGGGACCGAAGTCGGCCAGCTCGAGCCCGCCGCCGAGGCGGTAAGCGGGCAGTGGGTCCGTCAGGGGGCGGTGCATCTCGTTGTAGTAGCGGACCACCCGATAGCCGTGCCGTTCGAAGAGCCGGGCCTCTCGGGCATGTGCTTCCTCGGAGTGGAGGCGGAGCCTGGGGGTTGCCGGTTCCACGTTTGCTTCGGCGTCGTCGGCAAAGCGCCGCCGGGTCCGCTCCTCCAGCCAGGCCAGGACGCCGCCGCCCACCCCGCTGCCCTGCCAATCGGGATCCACGCAGCCGAACCCGACGGCCTTCCCGCCGTCGGTGTTCTTCGTCAGCCGGCCGTAGGCGCGCGCGGTTCCCTGCCCGTCGAAACCAAGGATGGTGTTCGCGGCGGCCGGGTTCTGCCGGGAGGACAGGATCTGCGCCAGGTCCTCGCGGCGTTCGTACCAGACGGGGTGTTCGACGGCGGCGGTCCGGGCGATCAGCGCCGCCCAGGCGTCCAGGTCGCCGGGCCCCGCGGGGCGCCAGGACAGCCGGCCATCCAGGACCTGGCGGGATTCGCTGTCGTCACGGCTCATCATCGGGTCAGGCTATCCGACCCTCGGGTCCGGCTCCAGCAGTGGGCGGCTCCCGGCTCCCTCCCAGGGTACTGGTCATAGAGTAAGTAGCCTGACCATCTGCGCGGCGCACGGCCGTGGGAGCTGTGGCCGGGTGTTCTTCCGGCCGGGAAGGGAGCACGTGATGGAGTCGTTGCCGCTGTGGGCCCTGGCCCTGATCTTCGCCGGGGCCGCCGCCGTGATCTGGGTGGCCGGCATCCAATTGTCCAAACAGACTGATGTGCTCGATGCCCGCTTCCGGCTGGGCTCGGCCCTGGGCGGGTTGATCCTGTTGGCGCTGGCCACGAACCTGCCGGAGATCGCCATTACCGTCAGCGCCGCGCTGGCCGGGAACGTGGGCGTGGCGGTGGGCAACATCCTGGGTGGCATCGCCATCCAGACGGTGGTCCTGGTCATCCTCGACGTCGTCGGGACCAAGGGCGGCAAACCGCTGAGTTACCGCGCGGCGTCGCTGACCCTGGTCATCGAGGCCATCACGGTGGTGGGTGTGCTGGGCGTGGTCATCGCCGGGAGCCAGATGCCTCCGGGGCTGGTCCTGTTCCGGCTCACCCCGGCCGCGGTGCTAATCGCCGTGATCTGGCTGCTGGGCCTACTCCTGGTGCAGCGGTCGCAGAAGTCGCTCCCCTGGCACGCCCAGGGCCAGGCCCCCGACGGGCAGTCCGCGCCCAAGGGCCACGCGAAGGCTTCATCCCACACGTCGGGACAGTCATCGGGACAGTCCGACGCCGGGTCGTCCCGGAAAAAGACCGGCACCGGCAAGGCGCTGGGGATCTTCCTGGTCGCGGCGGCCGCCACGCTGGGATCAGGTGTGCTGCTGGAACGCAGCGGCGACGCGATCGCCGGCCAGATCGGCCTCTCCGGCGTCCTCTTCGGCGCCACGTTCCTGGCCCTGGCCACCTCCCTGCCGGAGATCTCCACCGGCCTGGCCTCGGTCCGGCAGGGC
This sequence comes from Arthrobacter sp. BPSS-3, assembly GCF_044628475.1. Classification (NCBI taxonomy): domain Bacteria; kingdom Bacillati; phylum Actinomycetota; class Actinomycetes; order Micrococcales; family Micrococcaceae; genus Arthrobacter; species Arthrobacter sp. BPSS-3. The sequence goes on along the minus strand of NZ_JBIMMV010000003.1, from coordinate 133,426 downwards.
GACTTCCAACTGGCGGTCAGCGACATCTTCGGCGGCAACGCCTTCCTGCCGGTGCTGTTCCTCGTGGCCGTCCTGATCTCGGGTACCCCGGTACTCCCCCAGGCCCACGCCTCGGACATCTATCTCACGGCGCTGGCCATCCTGTTGACCCTGGTCTACATGCTGGGGCTGCTGTTCCGGCCGGCGCGCCGGGTGCTCGGCATGGGCGTGGATTCGCTGGTGGTGCTGGTGCTGTACCTGGCCGGAGTGGCCGGGCTCTTCGCGGTCGCCTCCTCGGGCTGAGCACCTGGCCCGGCCCGGTGACGGGCGTCAGGCCCTGCCGGAGACGGGCGTCAGGCCCGGCCGCTCACTCCGGCCGGTTCCCGCACAGCGGCAGGGTCATCCAGGTCCAGCCGCGCGTCGGCGGGATCGACGTCGTCCGGGTTGTGGGTGACCAGGACAACCGTCCGGTCCGCCAGCCCGCGCCGCAGTTCGGCCAGCAGGGCGCGGCCAGCCTCCGCGTCCAGGTGGGCGGTCGGCTCGTCGAGCAGAATGATGTCCGCCCCGGTCAGCAGGGTGCGGGCCACCGCCAGGCGCTGGCGTTCGCCGCCGCTGAGGAAGGCACCGCCCGGGCCAACGGGGGTGTCCAGTCCACGGTCCAGGCGGGCCAGCAGCGGCGTCAGGCCCACGGCGGCCACCGCGTCCCTCAGGCGGCGCTCCACGGCTGCGTTGCCAGAGGCTCCGTTAGACGGTCCGTCAGGTGCATCCTCGGCCGCGCCGTCGGCCGCGCAGTCGCCGGGGCGGGTTCCCCCGGGCAATCCCAGCATCAGGTTGCCGCGGATGGTCGAGTCGAACAGGTGGGCCTCCTGCGGGCACCACGCGGCGCGGCCGGTCAGCCTCAGTTCGCCGTCGGCGGCCGGGAGGAACCCCAGCAGGACGGCCAGCAGCGTCGACTTCCCGGAGCCGGATCCGCCCGTGACGGCGAGCCAGCGGCCGGGTTCCGCCGTCGCGGTCAGGCCCTCGAACACCGACGGGCCGCCGGGCCAGGCAGCGGCAAGGTCCACGGCCACCAGGCCAGGACGGCCGTCCTGCCTCGGCGCCAGCGCAATCAGGCCGCCGTCGGGACCGCCGGCGCCGTACGTGCCCCGGTCCGCTGCCAGGACGCCCGACTCCCCGATCCGCCGCAGCACGGTGCGGAGCGCGGGGTACTGCCGGACCGCCGTCGTCATCGCCGCGTAGGGTTCGATCAGCGCCAGTTGGAGCAGCACCACCACCGCCACCGCGGCCGGCTGGGCGGACCCGGCGAGGGCCTGCGGGGCGGCCAGCAGGGCACAACCCAGCGCGGCGGATCCGCAGGCCAGGACCGTCAAGGCGTGTCCCAGCCCCTCGGCCACGGCGGAGCGCCGGACCGCGTCCGTGGCTGCCCGGTCATCGCGCCGGATGGCGGCCAGCACGGGACCGCCGACGCCGTTGGCGTGAAGTTCGGCGCGCGCGTCCAGGGCGGCGGCCACCCGGCGGAGCACGCCCGAGCGCAGGCGCTGCTCGGCGCTGGCGGACCTGCGGTCGGCGTAGAGGGCCAGCGCGGGGGCGGCCACCAGGCTGGCGATGGCGGCTGCGGCCACCGCCGGGAGTGCCTCCGGGAGCAGGAGCCCCACCCCGGTGAGGGCGGCCGCCGCGACGGCGGCGGCGGTCAGCGGCGGCAGCACCACGCGGGGTAGCAGGTCCCTGACGGTGTCGACGTCGTCGACGACCGCACCCAGGACGTTGCCACCCTGCAGCAGGCGGCGCAGTGACAGGGCCCGGCGGCTGAGCGACTCCCACAGCTCGCCCCGGAGCCGGGTCAGGGCGGTGAAGACGGCGTCGTGGAGCAGCAGCCGTTCGGCGTAGCGCAGCGCGGCCCGGCCCACGCCGAAGAAGCGCACCCCCACGATCGCGGTCAACAGGTAGAGGATGGGCGGCTGCTCGCTGGCGCGGATGATCAGCCAGCCGGAGAGCCCGGCGAGGGCGACGGCGAACAGGGCGGCCAGCACGCCCACGACGCCGGCGGCGGTGAACCGTCCGGCCACCGGCGCCAGCAGCCTCCCCAGCCGCGCGTTGGCGCCGGGGGTCTCTTCGGGGGCCGGGGGGTTTTCAGATTGATCCGCGCGGTCCGGGTTCAGGCCATCGGAGGGTTCCGGACGGCCCGTGGCGGCCAGGTCCGCGCGCGCGGTGAGGCGGTTCACAGGAGGTGGGCTGGCTACGGCCACACCGGATACGGCCACGGTTGAGGGGACAGCCGGTGCGGGGCCCGCCGATGCCGCTTCGGCACCGCCGCCGGTCGTACCGCCGTCGGCCGCGGGCGCGCCGATCCGCACCACGGTGTCCGCCAGTTCGCGGGTCTGCCGGTTGTGGGCCACCAGCAGGACGGTGGCCCGGCCGCGAAGACCGGTGAGCGCCTCGCTGACGGCGTCGGCCGAGGTCCGGTCCAGGTGCGCCGTGGGTTCGTCCAGCAGCAGGACGGTGGCTCCGGCGGCGATCCGTGCCAGGCCCCGGGCCACGGCCACCCGGCGCAACTCGCCGGGGCTGAGCCCGGCGGGGTGCTTCGCGGCCAGGTGTTCCCCCGCGCAGGCGGCAAGGCAGTGCCGCGCCCCGGCCTCGCGGGACCCGTGGTCCGGGGCCGTGTCCGCGCCGCCCAGGTACAGCAGCACCTCATCCAGCACCGTGTTGGCCACCATGACCGGGTGCTGCGGCACCCACGCCACGTCGGCGGCCGCATACCCGGATACGCGGCCCTCCAGCATCGTGTCGGCGTCCGCACCGATGGTGCCCGCCAGCACTCCCAGGATGGTGCTCTTGCCGGCGCCGCTGGGGCCGTCGAGGGCCGTGATGCGTCCCGCGGGCGCGGTGAAGTCCAGCGGCCCGACGGCGTCGCCGTCCCGGCCCGGGTAACGGACCCGCAGCCCGCTGACGGTGACAACGGGCGGCACAGCTGCAGCGCGGCCCGGAGTGCCGTCCGCCGGCAGCAGCGGCTCCGGCCGGGGCGCGTCCAGCACTTCGGTGGTGTCGGCGAGCGCGGCACGGCCCTCGTCGCTGGCGTGGTGCGCGGTGCCGAGTTCGCGCAGCGGGAGGTAGCAGTCGGGGGCGAGGATCAGGGCCAGCAGGCCGGCCTCGAGGCCCATCTCCCCGTGGACCAGGCGGACGCCGATGAAAACCGCCACGACGGCCACGGACAGGGTGGCGATGAGTTCCAGCGCCAGGGCGGAGAGGAACGCGGTGCGCAGGGTGCCCATGGTCCGGGTGCGGTATTCCTCGGAGATGTCCTCCAGGGCCTTGCGCTGGGCACTGGCCCGGCCCAGGCCCACCAGCACGGGCAGGCCCTTGGCCAGTTCCAGCATGTGGCCGGAGAGCCGGGCCAGCGTGGACTGCGCCTCCCGGACCCGTTCCTCCGTATACCGGCCGATCAGGATCATGAACAGCGGCACCAGGGGCACGGTCAGGACGATCACCACGGCGCTGACCCAGTCGGCGAAGAGGATCCGGGCGCCCAGGAGCAGCGGGATGGCCGCGCAGTTGACCAGCGCCGGCAGGAACTGCGTGTAGTAGTTATCCAGCGCGTCCAGTCCGCGCGTGGCGAGCACCGCCAGTCCGCCGTCGGACGGCCCGGCGGCGCGGGTGCCCGTCTGCAGGGCCCGTTCCAGAAGCTGCGAGCGCAGCTCCTCCTTGACCCCCAGCGCGGCACGGCGCGCGGCGACGGCCTGTCCCCACGTGGTGAGTGCCCTCAGCACCACGCCGGCCAGGCCCCAGCCCAGCTGTTCGGCCCACGCCTCCTGGTGGCCGGCCAGTCCCGTCAGCATGCCGGCGACCGCCTGGCCCATCAGCACCAGGGACAGGGCCTTCAGGGCGGCGAGGAACCCCAGCAGGTAGAGCGCGGAGCGGGTGGCGGGGCCGGAGGGGAACTGCGGTCTCATCGGCGCCTAGTCCTTGGGCGCCAGGGCCCGGGAGGCGATGGCGGGCAGGAAGCTGTGCGCCTCCGGGATGTGGGCGCTGCTGACCCGGCGCCGGAACACCCAGTAGGTCCAGGCCTGGTAGGCGAGCACCAGCGGCAGGCCGACGCAGGCGACGATCGTCATCAGGCCCAGTGTGTAGTCCGAGGAGGAGGCATTGGAAATGGTCAGGTTGAAGGCCGGGTCCAGGGTGGAGGGCAGCACCACCGGGAACGCGGCGCCGAACACCGAGGCGGTGCCGAGGACCAGGAAGACGCCCAGGGAGAGGAATGCCTTGCCCTCGGCGCCGCCGCGGGCGAAGTTCCAGGCTGCGGCGGCCGCGACGACGGCGGCCACCACGGCAACGATGGTCCAGGCCCTGCCGCCCTGGAACTGCATGACGATCGCCCAGCCGGCGATGGGCAGGAGGAGCACCGGCAGCAGCCGGACGAACCACTGCCGCGCCCGGTGCCGGACCTCGCCGTCGGTCTTCAACGCCAGGAACGCCAGCGCGTGGACCAGGGAGAAGCCGACGACGGCGAGCCCGCCGAGGACGGCGTAGGCGTTGAACCAGGCGAAGGGGCCGCCCACGCGGTCACCGTTGGCGTTCACGGGCAGGCCGGTGGTGGTCAGTCCCAGGGCGGCGCCGACGCCGAAGGCCGCCACCAGGGAGCCGAGGGCGATCGCCCAGTCCCAGCGGGCGCGCCACTGCGGGGTGTCCACTTTGCCGCGGTACTCGAAGGCCACGGCCCGGAAGATCAGCGCCACCAGCACCAGCAGCAGCGGCAGGTACAGGGCGGAGAAGAGCGAGGCGTACCAGAGCGGGAAGGCCGCGAAGGTGGCCCCGCCCGCGGTCAGCAGCCAGACCTCGTTGCCGTCCCACACCGGTCCGATGGTGTTCAGCAGCACGCGGCGCTCGGTGTTGTTCCGGGCGAAGAGCTTCATCAGCATGCCGACGCCCAGGTCGAAGCCTTCGAGGAAGAGGTAGCCGGTCCACAGCACCGCAATGGCGATGAACCAGATCGTGGGGAGCAGTTCCATGCTGGGTGTCCTCTGTCAGTGTCGGGTCATGTACGTGGTGGGCGGGGCGCTCAGTAGGCGAAGGCCAGGACATCGTCGGCTCCCGGCGTTCCGGGGGTGCCGCCCGGGGGCGTCTTGTCCTCGTTCTCGTCCGCCGGGACGTGCGCGAGTTCCGGCATGGCGGAGACCACGCCGCCGCGGACGTACTTGACCAGCAGCTTCACCTCCACCACCAGCAGGAGGGCGTAGACGGCGGTCAGGACCACCAGCGAGGTGATCAGTTCCCCGGCGGACACCCCCGGGGAGACAGCAGCGGCGGTGAACATGAAGACCTGGTCGATGCCGCTGGCGTCCGGGTTGGGGGCGACGACGAAGGGCTGGCGGCCCATCTCGGTGAAGATCCAGCCGGCGGCGTTGGCGCCGAAGGGGGCCAGGATCCCGAAGACGGCCAGCCGCATGAGGCCGCGGGAGGCCGGGACGGTGCCCTTGCGGGTGGCCCAGAGCGCGGCGGCGGCAGCGGCAGCGGCGAGGCCGCCGAAACCGATCATCATCCGGAAGCCCCAGTAGGTGACCTCCATGACGGGGACGTACTGGATTTCCCTGCCGGCGCGGTCGCCGTAGATGGGGCTGTCCGGCAGGTGGGTGCCGTAGTCGGCCTTGTACTGTTCCAGCAGGCTGTTGACGCCCTTGACCTCGGTGCTGAAGTCGCCCTTGGCCAGGAAGGAGAGCAGGCCCGGCACCTCGATGACGGCGACGACGTCGTCGCAGTTCTTGGAGCCGACGTTGCCGATGCTCAGGATGGAGAAGCCGGTCCCGTCGTGGCAGGCGGCCTCCGCGGCGGCCATCTTCATGGGCTGTTGGACGAACATCAGCTTCCCTTGCAGGTCGCCGGTGACGGCGGTGCCGGCGAAGGAGATCATGGCGACGACGGCGCCGATCCGCAGCGAGCGGATCCAGACGGCGTGGTCGGCACGGTCGCGGCCAGGGACGCTGGACTCGCCGGGGATGACCCGGCCGTCGGCACCGACCGTATCGATCCCGTCATACCGGCGGCGCCACAGGTGGTACCAGGCGATGCCGAGCAGGAACGCGCCGGCGACGGCGAGGGCGCCGAAGAGCGTGTGGGGCACGGCCACGAGGGCGGTGTTGTTGGTGAACACGGCCCAGGCGTCGGTCATGACCGGGCGGCCGTTGATCATCTCGACACCCACTGGGTGCTGCATCCAGCTGTTGGCGACGATGATGAAGTAGGCCGAGAGCGCGGAGCCGATGACGGCGATCCAGAGGCAGGCCAAGTGGACGCCGCGCTTGAGCTGCTTCCAGCCGAAGATCCAGAGGCCCAGGAAGGTGGACTCGACGAAGAACGCCAGCAGCGCCTCGAGGGCCAGCGGGGCGCCGAAGACATCCCCAACGAAGCGGCTGTACTCGCTCCAGGCCATGCCGAACTGGAATTCCTGCACGATGCCGGTGGCGACGCCCATGATGAAGTTGATCAGGAACAGCTTGCCCCAGAACTTGGTCATGCGGAGGTATTCGGGCTTGCCGGTGCGGTACCAGAGGGTCTGGATCACCGCCACCACAAGGCCCAGGCCGATCGTCAGCGGCACCATCATGAAGTGATAGACGGTGGTGATCCCGAATTGCCAGCGTGCAATTTCCAAGGCGTCCATGGCAGTCCCTTTGGTTAGGTTCCCGAGAGTTTTCTACAGTTCGTAGAATTGCTACTTCTACAGAGTGTAGAACATTGGCCGGACCGTACGCACCCAGCGTGGCACGGCTCACCCCGGGCCGCAACGGATCGCCGCCAAGGCCCGTGGTGACACGCCGGGGCCCTGTTCTACTGCATGTAGAAAGTCGGGCGAAAAAACGGTAAATTGAAAGCTGTAGTAATTAACGACCTCCCGCGGCAGCCGCCGGCGGGGAGGCATCTTAGAAGGACACAGGCAATGGCAAGTCTTGGGGAACTGGAACGGGCAGTCATGGACCTGCTCTGGGCGGGACAGGAGGCCGCGACGGCCAACACCCTGCGCGACCTGCTGGCCACAAGCACCCGCGCCCCCGGCGGTACCGAGGGACACGAGGGCAAGGACCTGGCCGTCACCACGGTCCTGACGGTCCTCTCCCGGCTGGAGCGCAAGGGCCTGGTGGAGCGCGAACGCGGCACCCGCCCGCACCGCTATCAGGCCGTGTCCAGCCGCGCGGACCACACCGCCGAACTGATGCACGAGGTCCTCGGCTCCGCACCGGACCGTGAGGCCGTCCTGGCCCGCTTCATCGGCTCCGTCTCCCCCACCGAGGCCGAAACCCTGCGCAAACTGCTGGACCACAACTAACAGCGGTGTTCTGGACCTCATATTTTCTGGCGGTCCTGGCGATAGCGCTGGCGTGGCCGGTGCCTATCCTCCTTTCGCGCGCCCAATGGCCCGCCCGTTCCCCCTCGACGGCGATGCTGCTCTGGCAGGCGATCGCCCTCGCCGGCGGCCTGTCCATGATCGGCGCCATGCTGGTCTACGGGCTGGAACCCATCGGGGACAACCTGATCGCCGGCCTACGCGGCCTCGCGGGCATGGTGTTCCGCAACGAACCCACCACCGAGCTGGGCTTCTGGCACATCTTCGCGCTGTCCGCGGCCGCACTGCTGAGCGCCCACCTGGTCTTCACGCTGCTGCTGACCTATTACAAAATCCAGCGGCAGCGCCGGCGGCACCGTGAGCTCCTGGCCCTGCTGGCCTCCCCATCGGCTGAGGCGGCCCGCACCATGGTGATCAGCCACGACTCCCCGGTGGCCTACTGCCTGCCCGGCGGCGCCCGCTCCGTGACTGTCCTCTCCGACGGCCTGATGGCGGCGCTGGAACCCGGCGAGCTGCGGGCGGTCCTCAGCCACGAGAACGCCCACCTCAGCCAGCGGCACCATCTGCTCCTCTGGGCCTTTGCCGCCTGGCGCCAGGCCCTGCCCTGGCTGCCGACCACCCGGCTGGCCCAGGAGGCGGTCAATTCACTGATCGAGATGCTGGCCGACGACGTCGCGCTCAAGACCGAGAGCAAGGCCACGCTGATCAAGGCCATCGCCATCGTGGCCAGCGGCTCGGCCACGGGCACCGGCCCCGGCGCGGCACCGGCGGCGCGGATGGCCTTCGGCAGTTCAGAGGCGGACAGCGCCCAGCCCGGGGCCACCGGCGGGGCGGGTGCCATGGTGACGACGGCGACCCGGGTCAGCCGGCTGCTCTCGCCCCAGCCACCGCTGCAGCAGGGGCTGCGCTACGCGGTGCTGGCGGCCTGCATCCTGCTGCTCGCAGCGCCGACGGCGCTGCTGATTGTGCCCGGCCTGCTCGGCTGAGCTGATGCGGGCGGCGCCTTCGACCCTTGCGCCTTAGGCGTCGATGCGTTCCCGGTCCAGGCTGGCGGCGCCGGCGATGATGAAGTCCTTGCGCGGGGCGACGTCGGAGCCCATCAGCAGGTCGAAGATCTCCTCGGCCTGGCGGGCGTTCTCCACCCGGACCTTCCGCAGCGTGCGGTGCCGCGGATCCATGGTCGTCTCCGCGAGCTGCTCGGCGTCCATCTCGCCCAGGCCCTTGTAGCGCTGGATCGGTTCCTTGTAGCGCTTGCCTTCCTTCGCCAGCCGGCCCAGCAGCTGGTGCACCTCGGCCTCCGAGTAGGTGTAGATCATCTCGTTGGCCTTCTGGCCGGCGTTGATGACCTCCACCCGGTGCAGCGGCGGAACGGCGGCGAAGACGCGGCCCTCGTCGATCATGGGCCGCATGTAGCGGAAGAACAGCGTCAGCAGAAGCGTGCGGATGTGGGCGCCGTCGACGTCGGCGTCGGTCATCAGGATGACCTTGCCGTACCGCGCGGCCGAGATGTCGAAGCTGCGGCCGGAGCCTGCTCCCACCACCTGGATCAGCGCGGCGCATTCGGCGTTGGAGAGCATGTCCCCCACCGAGGCTTTCTGGACGTTGAGGATCTTGCCGCGGATCGGCAGCAGCGCCTGGAAGTCCGAGGAGCGGGCCAGTTTGGCGGTGCCGAGCGCGGAGTCGCCCTCGACGATGAACAGTTCGGAGCGTTCGACGTCGTCCGTGCGGCAGTCCGCCAGCTTGGTCGGCATCGAGGAGGTTTCCAGGGCGTTCTTGCGCCGCTGGGTTTCCTTGTGGACGCGGGCCGAGATGCGGGATTTCATCTCGCTGACGACCTTTTCCAGCAGCAGCGCCGACTGGGCCTTGTCGTTGCGGTTGGCGGAGGTGAGCTTGGCGTTGATTTCCCGCTCCACCACCTTCGCGACGATCGCCCGGACCGCGGAGGTGCCGAGGATTTCCTTGGTCTGGCCCTCGAACTGCGGTTCGGCCAGGCGGACGGTAAGAACGGCGGTGAGCCCGGCGAAGATGTCGTCCTTCTCCAGCTTGTCGTTGCCGGCCTTGAGCTTCCGGGCGTTGGCCTCGACGGCCTTGCGGAAGGTCTTCACCAGGGCCTGCTCGAAGCCGGACTGGTGGGTGCCGCCCTTCGGGGTGGAGATGATGTTGACGAAGCTGCGGACCGTGCTGTCGTAGCCGATGCCCCAGCGCAGGGCCACATCAACTTCGCAGTCGCGTTCGACCTCGGCGAGCTGGCTGTGGCCGCGCTCGTCCAGGACGGGGACGGTCTCCTTGAACTTGCCGGCGCCGTGCAGCCGCCAGACGTCGGTGACCGCCGGGTCCGCGGCGAGGAATTCGACGAATTCGGAGATGCCGCCGTCGTGGTGGAAGACCTCCTCGTGCGGGCCGGCCTCCCCGGGCGTGCCCGGAACCTTCCGCTCGTCGCGCACGGTGAGTTTGAGGCCGGGCACCAGGAAGGAGGTCTGCCGGGCGCGGGCGGTGAGGTCCTCGTAGGAGAACTTGGCGTCCGGGGTGAAGATCTGCCGGTCCGCCCAGTAGCGGATGCGGGTGCCGGTGACGCCGCGCTTGGCCTTGCCGACGACGTCGAGCACGGAGCCGTCGACGAACGGCTCGAAGACCGCGGCCGGGTCGGGGCGGGTACCGGGGTCCTTGAAGCGGCCCGGTTCGCCGCGGCGGAAGGACATCTTGTAGGTCTTGCCGCCGCGGTCCACCTCGACGTCCAGGCGGGAAGAGAGGGCGTTGACCACGGAGGCGCCGACGCCGTGCAGGCCGCCGGAGGCGGTGTAGGAGCCTCCGCCGAACTTGCCGCCGGCGTGCAGCTTGGTGAAGACGACCTCGACGCCGGTGAGGCCGGTCTTGGGTTCGACGTCGATCGGGATGCCGCGGCCGTCGTCGTGGATCTCCACCGAGTTGTCCGCGTGCAGGATGATCTTGATGTCGTGGCCGAAGCCGGCCAGGGCCTCGTCGACGGAGTTGTCGATGATCTCCCAGAGGCAGTGCATAAGGCCCCGTGAGTCCGTGGATCCGATGTACATGCCGGGGCGTTTGCGGACGGCCTCCAGGCCCTCCAGCACGGAAAGGTGCCGGGCGGTGTAATCAGAACTTGGTGCCACGGGTGGGGAACTCCTTCGGTGAAACGCGGAAAATACGCTCTTCCTAGGGTAGTCGGCCGCGGGCCGCTCTTTTGGTTGCCACTCCCCGACGGAATGTGGCCCGGCGCACGCCGTTACGGGGACGTGATACGCGCACAGCGAAAGTGGCCCATCCGTGCCATGGATTGGGAGCGAATGCTGGTTATATAGACGTATCGATCTACTAAGGAGGCCGAACATGACCACAGCAGTTGCGGACCGCACACTCACTACCGCTGACCGGTGTGACCGTTGCGGAGCTCAGGCATATGTCCGCGTTGTCCTCGGAGCCTCCGGCGGTGAGCTTCTCTTCTGCGCCCACCACGCACGCGCCGTTGAACCGAACCTTCGCCCGCTCAGCTCCGACTGGCACGACGAGTCGGGCCGCCTCAACGAAAAGGAACCGGTTCCGGTCGACTAAGACCTCCACTGCGAAGGGCCCCTCCACTGCGGAGGGGCCCTTCGTCGTTTCAACCTGCGGCGCTGATATCCCGGCAACGCCGACCGGGAAGGCCGGCGCCACCCGGCGCATGCGACGGCGGGGTATACGACAGCGGGGCCGCCCTTGCCCGGCCCTGGTGGGCCCGGGCGGGACACGGCCCCGCTGAGGTGTGCCGGCAGTGCCGGCGGTGATGCTGGGACTTAGTCCAGGTAGTCCCGGAGGACCTGCGACCGCGACGGGTGGCGCAGCTTGGACATGGTCTTGGATTCGATCTGGCGGATGCGTTCGCGGGTCACGCCGTAGACCTTGCCGATTTCGTCTAAAGTCTTCGGCTGGCCGTCGGTCAGGCCGAAGCGCATGGCGACGACGCCGGCCTCGCGCTCCGAGAGGGTGTCGAGCACCGAGTGCAGCTGTTCCTGCAGCAGGGTGAAGCTCACCGCATCGGCGGGGACGACGGCCTCGGAGTCCTCGATCAGGTCGCCGAACTCCGAGTCGCCATCCTCACCCAGCGGGGTGTGCAGCGAGATGGGTTCGCGGCCGTACTTCTGGACCTCGACGACCTTTTCCGGCGTCATGTCCAGCTCGAGGGCCAGCTCTTCCGGCGTGGGTTCGCGGCCCAGGTCCTGGAGCATCTGGCGCTGGACGCGGGCGAGCTTGTTGATGACCTCGACCATGTGCACCGGGATTCGGATGGTGCGGGCCTGGTCCGCCATGGCGCGGGTGATGGCCTGACGGATCCACCAGGTGGCGTAGGTGGAGAACTTGAAGCCCTTGGTGTAGTCGAACTTCTCGACCGCGCGGATGAGGCCCAGGTTGCCTTCCTGGATCAGGTCCAGGAAGAGCATGCCGCGGCCGGTGTAGCGCTTGGCCAGGGAGACCACGAGGCGGAGGTTGGCCTCCAGCAGGTGGTTCTTGGCGCGCTTGCCGTCGTGGATGATGTATTCGAGTTCGCGCTTGAGCTTCGGATCCATGGATCCGTCGTCCGCGGCGAGCTTCTCCTCGGCGAACAGGCCGGCCTCGATGCGGAGCGCGAGGTCGACTTCCTGCTCGGCGTTCAGCAGGGCGACCTTACCGATCTGCTTGAGGTAGTCCTTGACGGGGTCGGCGGTAGCGCCGGCGGACATGACCTGCTGGACCGGGGCGTCGTCGTCATCCGCGTCGGAGTAGACGAAGCCGGATCCGGTAGGGGCTGCGGCAGTCTTGCCGGCCGCCTCCTCGCCCTCCTCGGTCAGTTCGGTGGCGTCGGGCGTGACGTCGTCGAGGTCCTCGTCGACCTCAACTTCGTCAATATCCTCGTCCTGGGACTTGTTGGCGGCCTCGGCGGCGGCCTTCGCGCCGGGCTTGGGGCCGCGCTTCTTGGGCGCAGGCTTGGCGTCGGCGGCGGAGTCGTCGCCCGCGGCGGCGGCCGCATCCTTGGCAGCCTTGTTCGCTGCACGGGTGGCGGCGCGCTTGGCATTCGCCGCCGCCTTCTTCTCCTCGGGGGACAAGACGGCCTGGTCGGCGGGGTCCTTCTTCTGGGAAGACGGGGTCACAGAAAACCTTTCTAGCGGTGGTCTGTGGAATCGCCATACGGGCAACACCACTATGACCCTGTCAAGTCCGTGTTTTCCATCAGGTGAAATCGGGACCAGCAGAGCCACTAGGTAGAACTGCCGGAGCGACCGTAATGTTCCCTGTTTCCAAGGTTCGCTACACACACCAGATACACGGACCCAACCGGGTCTCGACCTTCATTGTCTCATGCTTTTCCGAATCAGGGGCCCGTCCGGCGTCCGGGCTAGGCGGCGTCCGGGTCGAATTTCTGCCAGGCCGACTCCTTCCTGGCCGCCCAGCCGCAGAGGGTTCCGCGCCGCGCCAGCTCTCCGAGCAGCTCCGCGAGACGATACCCCGGGTACTCGGCGGCGGCCGCGCCGTAAAGTGCCGCGGCGTAGGAGCCGCGGCCCCGGCACCACTCGATCCAGCCGCGGCCGGTGAGGGCCGCGGCCCGGGACTCCCCGGCGCCGCAGGTGGAGAGAACATCCAGCACAGCGTCCAGTCGCGACAGCCGCCGCCAGTCCGGAGTGACGGGCTCCAGGCCGAGGAGGACCTCCCCATACCCCGGCGGGGGCGGAAGGGTCCGCGCGGCCGGTCCGGGGCTTCCCGCCGGGGCATTTGCGGGCCGGGTCATTCCGTCCGGCAGCAGGGGGTCGGCGCCCGGCCCTTCGTCCAGCAGGCCGAAGTCCTCCGCTCCGGCGACGGCCGGCCGCCGTCCGGCCGCGGCCAGGACCAGCACCGCATCCCGCCAGGACGCCACGCACAGGGTGGCCCGAAGGTAGCCGGCCAGATCATCCGGCATCCCGTCCGCAGTCCGGGCCGCAACACTGCTTGGCGCGGGATCCCGATCAGGTGTTGCCGGTGGCCCGTCGAGGACGCATTCCCAGACGTCGAGGACCGCCTCGAACTGCCGCCGGTCCCGCCAGCGCGTGCCGAACCCGTCGAGGAAGCCCCGCTCAACCGCGAGCACTCCGGCCGGGTCCCGGCCCGGTCGGCTGTGATCCGCCGAACCGCCCATTCCCGCCGGCCCGGACAATCCGGGCGCCCCGGCAGAACCGGCGGTTCCCGGCGCCGCACCCACCCGGCTGCCGCGGAACACCATCTCGGCGCTGAGGACGCTGTCGCGGATCTCCTCGATGGGCCGGCCCGGTGGTGCGCAGCAGCCCGGGTCCGAGCAGTGGGCGTTGCGCCAGTAGCAGTCCCCCACGATCCAGGCGTCCCGGACTGGCAGCCCCGCGGAGGCCAGCGCGGTCTCCAATTCCCGGAGCAGCCGGTCCACGGCCTGCTGCGGCGGCGCCGGGTGGCTGACGGGGCCCGGTTCGGCGGCCTCGCCCTCCGCGGGCGGCGCGGTGAAGAGGGCCAGGAGAGAGCCGTCGGCGTCCCGGTCCGCCACAAGGTAGCCGGCAACTGAACGGGCGAAGGCGCGCAGGTGTGCCCGGTCGAATCGGCCGGGGCCGGGGAGGTCGACCCTGAGGGTGGCGCCGAGGCGCTTTCCCTGCATGGTCATCGCCACCACGCTGCTGGCCGGCCAATAGCCCAGTGTGTGCGGGATGAAACCAAGGACGTCGGCGGGACCGGAAATTGTCAGGTGATCGGGAGCTGTCATGCCGTCAGCTTCGCCCCGGGCACCGCACGCGGTCAGCAGGTCAGAGCCGTTATGTGGATAAGCAGCAGGAGCAGCGCCCGCGGAGCTAGCGGACGGTGCCGCCGTCGCGCCGTCGTTCGGCCACGACGCGCCGCTGCCGGGCGATCGCGTCCCGCAGCGGCGGGACCACCACGCCCTGTGCGGCCATCTGCCGGCGGACCTTGCGCCGGATGATGAGGATCGCCGTCGCGCCGCCGCCCAGCAGGATGAAATGCACGCAAAGCGCCACCCGGAAGGCGTCCAGGCTGTAGAGGCCGCCGGGCGAGAGTCCCGCCCCGTGCTGGAAGTCGAGGGCGAGCCCGATCAGGAAGATCGCCAGCAGCGCGGCGATGAAACCACCCACGTTCACGATGCCGGTGGCGGTCCCGATCCGGTGGGCCGGGTTGAAGGTGCGGGCGAAGTCGAAGCCGATCATGGAGCCCGGGCCGCCGACGGCCAGCACCACCACCAGGACGGCCAGCAGCCACAGCGGCGACCGCCCGGGCTGCAGCAGGACCGCGGCCCACGCGGCGGCGGTGGCCCCGGAGATCAGCAGCACCATGGTGGAACGGCGCAGCGGGTGCCGCGCGACGAAGCTCCCCATCAACGGACCGGCCACGATCGCGGCGGCGACATAGAGGGCCATGAGGGCGGACACCGTCCCGGCGTTCAGCCCCTGCGCGGAAATCAGGAAGGGGTAGCCCCACGTCATCGCGAAGACGGTGCCGCTGAACTGCACGGTGAAGTGGCTCCAGAGGCCCAGCCGGGTTCCCGGCTGCCGCCAGGCGTCGCCGAGCGATACCCCCGTGGCGCGCAGCCCCTGGGCCGGGGCCGGTGCGGGGTGCCCGGGCGGCAGGTCCTGGAGCAGCACCACGGTCAGGACCAGGGCGAGCCCGGACATGCCGGCGAGGGTCAGGAAGGCGGGGGTCCAGCCGGCGGAATGCAGGATCAAGGCGAAGGGCACCACGGAAAAGAGCTGGCCGAGCTGGCCGGACATGCCGGTGAGCTGGGTCAGCAGCGGAACCCGGGAGGCGGCGAACCAGAGCGGGATGAGCCGGATCACGGAGACAAATGTCATCGCGTCCCCCGCACCCACCAGGACGCGGCCCAGCACGCCGCCGGGGATGCTGTCGGCGAAGGCGAGCTGGAGCTGGCCCAGGCCCATCAGCAGGGCGCCGCCTGCCAGCATGGCCCGGGAGCCGAACCTGTCGACCAGGATGCCCACGGGGATCTGCAACGCCGCGTAGACCAGCAGCTGCAGGACGGTGAAGAAGGAGATTTCGGCCGCGCTGGCGTGGAAGCGGGCGGTGGCTTCGAGGCCGACGACCCCGAAGGAGGTGCGCTGGCTCACGGCAACCAGATAGGCGAAAACCCCGATGATCCAGATGAGCCAGGCACGGGGGTACGTCACTCCCCCATTATGCCCCCGCGACGGATAAAGATTATTTATTCGCCGGGTTCTTTACGGGCCAGGTAGGCCTCCACCGCGGCTCCGAGGTCGTCGGCGTTGGGCAGCTGGTCGTTCTCGTCGGCCAGCAGGGAGCGGCGGACCGTACCCTCGGCCTTCTCGTCGTAGCGGGTCTCGAGCCGGGACACCACCTGCTGGACGTCTTCGGAGGCCTCGATCTGCTCGGCGATCTGGCGGCCGACCTCCCGGCCCGCCTCACGGAGGCGGTCGGTGGGCAGCATCAGCGCGGTCGCGGCGCCGAGGTATTCCAGGCCGGCGACGGCGGCGTTCGGGTATTCGGCCTCAGCCAGGTAGTGCGGCACGTGGATGACGTAACCGGCCACGTCCCGGTGCGCGGCCTCGAGGCGCAGCTCCAGGATGTGGCCGATGGCCGCGGGAACCTCAACGGTGGGCTTCCAGACGGAGATGCCCTCGATCAGGTCCGGGCGGTTGCCGTGGACCGTGACGCCAACCGGGCGGGTGTGCGGCACGGGCATCGGGATGGAGTGGATCCAGGCGGTGAGGTTGACGTCGAGTTCCTCCACGATGCCGACGACGGCGCGCGCGAACCGCTCCCACTGCAGGTCCGGTTCGAACCCGGCGAGGAGGAGGAACGGTTTGCCCAGCCCGTCGCGTAACCGGTACAGCGAGAGGCGGGGCGCCTGGTAGTCCTGCAGGTGGTCCTCGACGAAGCTGATCTGCGGGCGGCGGGACCGGTAGTCCATCAGCTGGTCGGCGTCGAACTCCGCCACCAGCTCTGCGTCCAGGTTGTCGACCAGTTCCGTGGTGATCTGACGGACCACGTGGCCGGCATCGGCGAAGCCCGTGAAGCCCATCAGCAGGTCAAGGCCCCTCAGTTCGGGGCTGTGGAACAGCGCGTCGTCACGGACGTACAGCGTTGCCGGATCAAGCAGGGAACCTGTTATCCGTTCCATCACGTATTCCTTTCCTCCTTGCGGCACCAGCGGGGCCGTCTGGCGGGCACTGCCGGCGCCCGGCGGGGCTGCGGTGCCTTGGGCGCAGGGCCCGCGTCGCCGCGGCATTTGTCCTTTGTCAGGTCCAACGCCCCGGCCGCCGGGCTAATTCCTGCCTCCACTGTGGGCCACGTCTCAGAAAATGCGGTTCCGGCCGCGGCAAGAGACTACGATCGAAGCTGGCCTGAGGGCCGGCCCGGGTGATGCCGGCGGGACGTACGTCGTTCCCGGTGGCCCGGGTCCCATGGCAGGGCGCCAAACATGCAGTCCCTGCTTACGAAGCACAGAGAATTGAGGACTGTCCTGGTGGTCAAGAATACCGAAGTCAAACTGAGCGCCGTCGCCGGAGACGTGAAGAAGTCCCCCTCCGATGCCCTCGTCGTGGGCGTCGGACAGGGCACCGACGGCCCCGTCCTGCTGGAGAACCCGTTGACCGCCAAGGCCGCCGAGGCCCTCGCCGACTCGCTGGCCGCCCTCGGCGTCACCGGTGCCGCCGACCAGGCACACCGCCTGCCCGGCCTGCCCGAGGCCGGAGCCCCGGTCCTGGTCCTCGCCGGCGTCGGCAAGGTCACGCCCGGCACCGCCCTGGGCGAGGAGGCCCTGCGCCGCGCCGCCGGCTCGGCCGTCCGGCAGCTGGCCGGCCTGGGCACCGTGACCCTGGCCCTGCCCGCCCCGGACCCCGCCGCCGTCGCCGCGATCGCCGAGGGTGCGGCCATGGGTGCCTACGCCTACACCGAACACCGCTCCTCCAAAGACGGGCTCAAGGATCCGGTCCGCAACGTGCGCATTCTCACCGACCTTGCCGCTACCAAGGGCCTTCTGCAGCCGGCCCTGGACCGCGCCGCGCTGATCGGCAAGGCCGTCAACGCCACCCGCACCCTGGTCAACCAGCCGCCGAGCCACCTCTACCCGGAGACCTTCGCCGAGGCCGCCAAGGACCTGGCCAAGGGCCTGCCGGTCAAGGTGACCGTCTGGGACGAGAAGCGCCTCGAAAAGGACGGCTTCGGCGGCATCCTGGGTGTCGGCAAGGGTTCCACCCGCCAGCCGCGCCTGGTCAAGGTCGAGTACGCGCCGGCCAAGGCCACCGCCAAGGTTGCCCTGGTGGGCAAGGGCATCACCTTCGACACCGGCGGCATCTCGCTCAAGCCGCACCTGGGCATGGGTGAGATGAAGTCGGACATGGCGGGCGCCGCCGTCGTCCTTAACACCGTCCTGGCCCTGGCCGAGATGGGCCTGCCGGTCAAGGCCACCGCCTGGCTCTGCATCGCCGAGAACATGCCCTCCGGTGCGGCCCAGCGCCCCGCCGACGTCCTCACCATCTTCGGCGGCAAGACCGTCGAGGTGCTGAACACCGACGCCGAGGGCCGCCTGGTCATGGCCGACGGCATCGTCGCGGCCAGCGAGGAGCACCCGGACGTGATCATCGACGTCGCCACCCTCACCGGCGCGCAGCTGATCGCCCTGGGCAACCGCACCGCCGGCGTCATGGGCTCCGAGTCCGTCACCGGCGCCCTGAAGGCCGCCGCGGACCGCGCCGGCGAGCTGGTCTGGCCGATGCCGCTGCCCGAGGAACTGCGCCCCAGCCTGGATTCGCAGGTGGCGGACATCGCCAACATCGGCGAACGCCACGGCGGCATGATGACCGCCGCCGTGTTCCTGAAGGAATTCGTCGGCAAGGGCAAGGACGGGGAACAGATCCCCTGGGCCCACATCGACATCGCCGGCCCGTCCTTCAACAACGGCAGCCCCTACGGCTACAACCACAAGCAGGGCACCGGCTGCACCGTCCGCACCCTGGTGGCCTACGTCGAGGACGTCCTCGCCGCCAAGTAAGCCCTCTTCCGCGGGCCTGTGGACGGGGCTGATACCCCGGCCACAGGCCCGCGTGAGACTGGACACAAGCGCTCCACAAACGCCACGGCAAGGTGGAGCATGGATTAGTGGTTCGCTAAGGTGAACCGTAGTTTCAAAGCATTCAGCTTCATGGAAGCAATTCCACACGAAAGGGAAGCCGCCTGCTGGCATAATCACGGCAGACAGATTCCAAGACCAGATGATGCGTACTCTCGCGTCATCGTTCACGCGAGGGAGCGTTTTAGTGGCCGATCAGGCAACTGCGCAAGAATTCGACATCCTGGTACTCGGCGGCGGCAGCGGCGGCTACGCCACCGCCCTCCGCGCCGTCCAGCTCGGCCTCACCGTCGGCCTCATCGAAAAGGGCAAGCTCGGCGGCACCTGCCTGCACAACGGCTGCATCCCCACCAAGGCCCTGCTGCACTCCGCCGAACTGGCCGACCACGCCCGTGACTCCGCCAAGTACGGCGTCAACGTGAGCCTGGACAGCATCGACATCTCCACGGTCAACTCGTACAAGGACGGCATCATCGCCGGCAAGTACAAGGGCCTCCAGGGCCTGATCAAGTCCAAGAAGGCCATCACGGTCATCGAGGGCGAAGGCAAGCTCCAGGGCACCGACACCGTCGTGGTCAACGGCACCGCGTACAGGGGCAAGAACATCGTCCTGGCCACCGGCTCCTACTCCCGCACCCTGCCGGGCCTCGAGATCGGCGGCAAGGTCATCACCTCGGACGAGGCGCTGACCATGGACTTCATCCCGAAGAGCGCCATCATCCTCGGCGGCGGCGTCATCGGCGTCGAGTTCGCCTCGGTCTGGAAGTCCTTCGGCGTCGACGTCACCATCATCGAGGGCCTGCCCTCCCTCGTCCCGAACGAGGACGCCACGATCGTCAAGAACTTCGAGCGCGCCTTCAAGAAGCGCGGCATCAAGTTCTCCACCGGCACCTTCTTCCAGGGCGTCGAGCAGAACAACGACGGCGTCAAGGTCACCCTGGTGGACGGCAAGACTTTTGAAGCCGACCTCATGCTCGTGGCCGTCGGCCGCGGCCCGGTCACCGCCAACCTCGGCTACGAAGAGGCCGGCCTGACCATCGACCGCGGCTTCGTCATCACCAACGAGCGCCTGCACACCGGTGTCGGCAACATCTACGCCGTCGGCGACATCGTCCCCGGCGTCCAGCTGGCCCACCGCGGTTACCAGCAGGGCATCTTCGTCGCCGAGGAAATCGCCGGCCTCAAGCCGGTCGTCGTCGAAGACGTCAACATCCCCAAGGTCACCTACTCCGAGCCGGAGATCGCGACCGTCGGCTACACCGAGAAGGCTGCCAAGGCCAAGTTCGGCGATGACCAGATCGAGACCCAGGAATACAACCTGGCCGGCAACGGCAAGAGCTCCATCCTGGGCACCTCCGGCCTGGTCAAGCTGGTCCGCCAGAAGGACGGCCCCGTCGTCGGCGTCCACATGATCGGCTCCCGCATGGGCGAGCAGATCGGCGAGGCGCAGCTGATCGTGAACTGGGAAGCCTACCCGGAGGACGTGGCCCAGCTGGTGCACGCCCACCCGACCCAGAACGAGGCCCTGGGCGAGGCCCACCTGGCCCTCGCCGGCAAGCCGCTGCACGGCTAACAGCCCCCACCGCAGCACCGCAAGACCACCGCGCTTAGTGCACCCGGCCCGAAAAACCGGGTGCACTAAGCTCGAACCAGGCAGCAATCATCCGCACTAAAGATCAATAAGGAGAACGGGGACGACATGTCTGAATCCGTTAACTTGCCCGCCCTCGGTGAGAGCGTCACCGAAGGAACCGTCACCCGCTGGCTCAAGCAGGTAGGTGACCGGGTAGAGGTGGACGAGCCCCTGCTCGAAGTCTCCACCGACAAAGTAGACACCGAGATCCCCTCTCCGATCGCCGGCGTGATCGAGGAAATCCTCGTGGCCGAAGACGAGACCGCCGAGGTCGGCGCCCCGCTGGTGCGCATCGGCGACGGTTCCGGCTCCGCTGACGCCGCCCCGGCCGCTCCCGCGGAAGCCGCCCCTGCCGAGGAAGCCCCCGCCGAGACCCCGTCCGGTACCGAGGCTCCGGCCCCTGAAGACGAGACCCCGGCCGCTGCCGAGGCCCCGGCTGCCGCCCCCGCCGGCGAAGGCCACGAGGTCACCCTCCCGGCCCTGGGCGAGAGCGTCACGGAAGGCACCGTCACCCGCTGGCTCAAGAGCGTCGGCGACTCGGTCGAGGTCGACGAGCCGCTGCTCGAGGTTTCCACCGACAAGGTCGACACCGAGATCCCCTCCCCCGTTGCCGGCACCCTGCAGGAAATCCGCGTCGCCGAGGACGAGACCGCCGAGGTCGGCTCCGTCCTGGCCGTCATCGGCTCCGGCGCCGCTGCCCCTGCCGCCGCTCCGGCTCCCGAGGCACCGAAGCAGGAGGCACCGAAGCAGGAGGCACCGAAGCAGGAAGCTCCGGCTCCCGCCGCCGCCCCGGCTCCCGCTCCCGAGGCACCGAAGCAGGAAGCTCCGAAGCAGGAGGCCCCGAAGGCTGCCGCCCCGGCCGCCGCCCCGGCTCCCGCCGCCCCCGCCAAGCAGGAGTCGCCCGCCGCCTCCTCGAGCGAGTCCGGCTACGTCACTCCCCTGGTCCGCAAGCTGGCCAACCAGCACGGCGTCGAGATCTCCTTGCTGACCGGCACCGGCGTCGGCGGACGTATCCGCAAGCAGGACGTCCTGGCCGCCGCCGAGGCGAAGGCCGCGCCGGCCGCCGCCGCCCCGACTGCCGCAAAGACCCCGTCCGCGGCCCCCACCGCCGAGGCTTCCTCGCTGCGTGGCACCGTCCAGAAGGCTCCGCGCATCCGCCAGGTCATCGCCCGCCGCATGCGCGAATCCCTGGACGTCTCCACCCAGCTGACCCAGGTGCACGAGGTCGACATGACCAAGGTCGCCAAGCTGCGTGCCCGCGCCAAGAACTCGTTCCAGGCGCAGAACGGCTCCAAGCTGACCTTCCTGCCCTTCATCGCCAAGGCCGTCGCCGAGGCCCTGAAGCAGCACCCGAAGCTGAACGCCTCCTACGACGAGGACAAGCAGGAGATCACCTACCACAACGCCGAGCACCTGGCGATCGCGGTGGACACCGACAAGGGCCTGCTGGTTCCGGTCATCTCCGATGCCGGCAACCTGAACCTCGCCGGCCTCTCCGGCAAGATCGCCGACGTCGCCGACCGCACCCGCAACGGCAAGATCGGCCCGGATGAGCTCTCCGGTGGAACCTTCAGCATCACCAACATCGGTTCCGTGGGCGCCCTCTTCGACACCCCGATCATCAACCAGCCTCAGGTCGCTATCCTGGGCACCGGCGCGATCGTCAAGCGCGCCGTGGTGGTCTCGGACGAGAACGGCGACGACTCGATCGCGATCCGCTCGATGATGTACCTCTCGCTGACCTACGACCACCGCCTGGTGGACGGCGCAGATGCGGGACGCTTCCTGCAGACGCTGAAGGCACGCCTCGAGGAAGGCGCCTTCGAGGCCGACCTGGGCCTCTAGCGGCAGGCGGTCCCCGGTCCCGGGGGCTTTGAGGCACCAACGGCGACGGCGGTGCGGACCACGGCGGGAAACCCACCGGCGGACCGCGCCGCCGTCGCCGTCTTACTACGGACCGTAGAATTCTCTGGTTAGACTGAAGCCATGAAAATTTTGTTCGACATCCTGGTCTTCCTCCACATCATCGGCGCCACCATGATCGTCGGCATCTGGATCGGCCAGATGAAGAAGCCCACGGTCCACCCGCGCCAGTTCGACGGCGCCGTGCTTCAGCTGATCACGGGCATCGCCATGATGGGCCTGATCCCGGCCCTGGACATGGACGTCAACTACGCCAAGCTGGGCATCAAGTTCGTCGTGGCGCTCGTGGTCGCGGTCCTGGCCTTCATCGGCCGCCGTCGTTAACCCTAGGATGGAGAGCGGCAGGGTCCGGACGCCGGACTCCTGGATCAACGACGCTGAGGAGTGGATATGGCAACGACACGCACCGCACACACTGTATGGAACGGCGACCTGATGACCGGGGCAGGGAACACCAGCCTGGACAGCTCCGGGCTCGGCACCTTCGATGTCACCTGGAAGGCCCGCGCCGAGTCCGCCGAAGGCAAGACCAGCCCCGAGGAACTGATCGCCGCCGCGCACTCCGCCTGCTTCTCGATGGCCTTCAGCCACGCCCTCGCGCAGGCCGGCCACACCCCGGACGAGGTCAACACCAAGGCCGATGTCACGTTCGAGCCGGGCACCGGCATCACCGGCAGCCACCTGACCCTGAACGCCAAGGTCCCGGGCCTGTCCGAGGAGGACTTCCAGCGCATCGCCGAGGAAGCCAAGACCGGCTGCCCCGTCTCCGCCGCGCTGTCCGGGATCACCATCACCCTGGACGCCACCCTGGCCGCCTAGCCTGAAGCGCCGACATAAAGGCCCCCGCCCTCCGGTTTCCCGGTGGGCGGGGGCCTTTGCCGTGCGCGCGGGCTGCCGGCCGCCTCTGAGGCCCGGGGCAGCCCGCGTTAGCCTGCCTGCGCTAGCCCTGCCGGCGGGGCGGCAGCGGGGCCGGGCGGACGTTACGGTAGCCCTCGCGCAGCGGCGGCCGGTCCGTGGGCAGTTCCTGGATCATTTCCTTGAGCGCACCGATGCCGTATTCGAGCTGCGGGTCGCTGCCGGCGGCGTACGCGTGCGGCGGGAAGGTCACCTCGATGTCCGGGTCCACGCCGTAGTTCTCGACGCCCCAGCCGACTCCCCCGGCGAACCAGTTGGCGTAGCGCGGCTGGGTGACGCCGGTGCCGTCGGCCAGCGAGAACCGGTTGTCGATGCCGACGACGCCGCCCCAGGTCCGGGTGCCGATGACCGGGCCGATGCCGCGGAGCTTGGAGACCTGGGTGATGATGTCGCCGTCGGACCCGGCGAACTCGTCGGCGAGGATGATCACCGGCCCGCGCGGGGCGTGGTGCGGGTAGGTCCGGGGGCGTTCGCCGCGGGGCATGCTCCAGCCGGTGACCTTGCGGCCGATCAGCTCGGCCACGAGCTGGGAGGTGTGGCCGCCGCGGTTGCGCCGGACGTCCACGATCAGGCCGTCCAGGGCGGTCTCGGTATCCAGGTCGCGGTGCAGCTGCGCCCAGCCGTTGGCCATCATGTCCGGGATGTGCAGGTAGCCGAAGGTCCCCTGCGAGGCCTCGCGGACCGTGCGCCGGTTGCCGGCCACCCATTCCTGGTAGCGCAGCCGCTCCTCGTCCTTGACCGGGACGACGGCGACGCGGCGCTGCTCCCCGGCGCGTTCGCCGTGGCGGGGGCCGTTGCGCAGCGTCAGTTCGACGGCGCGTCCGGCGGCGCCGGCCAGCTGCATCGAGGGCGAGAGTTCAGGGCTGAGTTCGATCCCGTCGATGGCCAGCAGGACGTCACCCGGGCGGGCGTCGACGCCGGGCCGGGTCAGCGGCGAGGTGGCCAGCGGGTCGGAGGACTCCCCGGCGAGGATCCGGGTGATCTCCCAGCCCTCGGCGGTGGCGGCGAAGTCGGCGCCGAGCCGGCCCTGTCCGTTGCTGCCGTTCTCCGTGACCAGTGCGGGCCGGACGTAGGCGTGGGAGGTGCCGAGCTCGCCGTTCATCTCCCAGAGCAGGTCCACGAGGTCGTCGTGGGAGCCGAGGCGGTCCACGATCGGGCGGTACCGGGCGTGGACGGAGTTCCAGTCCTGGCCGGCCATGTCCTCGGTCCAGAAGAAGTCGCGCTGCAGCCGCCAGGACTCGTCGAAGGCCTGGCCCCAGACGCTGACCGGGTCCAGGCGCACCCGGATCCGGTTCAGGTCCACCTTGACCAGCTGGCCGGATTCCTCGTCGGCCTTGGTACGGGCCGGGCTGACGCGGACCTGCTTGTCCTGGATCAGGACCACCTTCTCGCCGTCGCCGGTGAGCCGGTAGCTGTCGAGGGCCTCGACGATGGTGGTGCAGCGGCGCTTGGCCAGGTCGAAGCGGACCAGGCTGGGGGCCGCGTTCTTGTCTTCGAGGCTGGCGCGGCCGTCGCCGGTCACGCCGGCCAGTTCGTGGTCCAGCCAGAGCAGCGCTCCGGCGGCGGCGCTGAGGTGGGAGTAGTTGCCCTGCGGCACGGGAACGCTGATGACGCGGTGCGCCAGGCCCTCCGGGTCGACGGTGACCGCGGGGACGGTGTCCGCACTGTCGGCGTCGGTCGGCTTGGCGGCCGTGCCGCCCGTCGTGCCGGAGGCCTCCGCGGCCACGGCCTCGGCCAGGGCGACGCTGGGGCCGAACGGCGACGGCGTCTCCGCGGCGAGGGCCACCAGGTACGGCTTGATCGGGCTCGGGAAGGACAGGTCGAAGGAGTGCCCGTCGTAGACCGGGTCGAAGCTGCGGTTGGAGAGGAAGGCCAGGTACTTGCCGTCGGGGGTGAAGACCGGGGAGTCGTCCCGGAAACGGCCGTCGGTGACATCGATGATCGCCTGGGCGCTGTCTTTTCCTGCACCGTTCTTTTCGGCGGAGCCCGGCACCGGCGCGAGGCGCAGCCGGGTGCGGGCGCCGAAGGAGGTGACCGGTTCGGCCCAGCCCAGCCAGGCGGAGTCCGGGGACCAGGTGAAGCCCTCGATGGTGCCTTCTCCGATGCTGGTGAGCAGGGTCAGCTCGCCGGTGCGGGTATCCGCGAGGTAGATGTCGCCGAAGGAGGTTCCCACGGCCAGCCAGTTGCCGTCCGGGCTTGCTTCCAGGGCGCTGGGGCGGCTGGGGCGGGGGAAATCGATGCGGGTGGAGCCGGCGGACGAACCCGTCCGGGCCTCGGCGGCGGTTTCGGCCCCGGCGGTGCCGCCGGCCGCGTCCGCGGTGGCGGCGTTGGCGTCGTCGGCCTGCGGCGCTGCCGCCTGGACCTGTTCTGCAGCGTCGCGGCCCGCGGCGTCGGACCCGGCACGGGTGAGCGCGGCGGCCGAGACGGGGCGGGGCAGCGCCGGGGAAGCGTCCTCGTCGGAGTGGTTCGGGGTGGCGGGTACGGCGGCCGGTGCCGTGGGCGCTGCCGCCCCTCTATGGCCGACCGCGCGGCTTCCTGCTCTGCCTCCAGACAGCGGCGCGGCGATCGGGCGCAGGTAGAGCGCCTCTACGCCGTCGTGGTCCGCGATGTACGCGATCTTTCCCTCGCCGAAGGGGCGGGGCAGCCGCGCCCGGACCCCCGGCGTGGCCTCGAGGATGCGGGAGGGACCATCCTTGTGCCGCAGCCAGTGCAGCGTGCCGTGGGACTCGACGGCGCTGGAGTCGCCGGTGCGGTCCGGGATGACCTCGCCGAGGTGGCGGGCGACCTTCAGCGGCGTGGAGCGGCGGCCCTGCGCGGCGGAGCCGAGGGTGATGTTCAGTTTGACGGCGTCCGCGTCGAGGCTGCTGAGGAGCCAGAGCTCGCCGGCGGACTCGAAGATGACCCGCTCGCCGTCGGTGGCGGCGTGCCGGACGTAGAAGTCCTCGTGGTCGGTGTGGCGGCGCAGGTCCGAACCGTCCGGGAGCACCGAGTAGAGGTTGCCGTAGCCCTCGTGGTCGGAGAGGAACGCGATGCGGCCGCCGACCCAGAGCGGGTCGGTGAGGTTGCCGTCGAGGTCCGGGACCAGGCGTTCAAATTCGCCGTTGCCGTCGGCGTCGATCCAGAGCTTGCCGGCTGTGCCGCCGCGGTAGCGCTTCCACCAGGCCGGTTCGCGGGACAGCACGCTGGCGAGCACGAGGGGACGCTCGTCGCCAACGACGGTGCCGTAGGCCAGAGACTCGACCGGACCGTACGGGAGTTCCTCGGCGGAGCCGCCCTCCAGGGGCAGGCTGTAGGCGTGGGTAAGGCGGCTGTCGCCCTGGCGGAAGGCGCTGGTGACGACGACGTTGCCCTCGGGCGTGAAGCCCTTGACCCGGGTGGAGCTATGGCCGAAGTAGCTCAGCTGGCGGTAGCCGCCGCCGTCGACGTCGGCCGTCACCACCTCGGGCGCCGTTCCCTGCACCACGGTCCACACCAGGCGCCGGCCGTCGGGGCTGAACCGCGGGTTGCGGGCCGGCAACTGCAGCGAGGAAACACGCCAAGCGCGGCCGCCCTCGAGCGGGGCCACCCAGACGTCGTCCTCGGCCACGAAGGTGACCAGATCGCCGTGCAGGTGCGGGAAACGGAGGTAACTCGAAGAGGTCATCGTTCGATCATAGTCAACGGCGCGCCGCACCCCGGGGAGGTTTCCCTGCCGCGCCGGGCATGGTGAGATGAACCATGAGAATCCTTGTCGCCGGCGCCTCCGGGCTGATCGGAACTGCCCTCACCACCCGGCTGCGCACCAGCGGCCACGACGTCGTCAGCCTGGTCCGGCGGCCCGCCGCGACGGCCGCGGAAATCGAGTGGGACCCCTCCAGCGGCCGGCTGGAGGACTCCGCACTCCGCGGCGTGGACGCCGTCATCAATCTCTCCGGCGCCGGCATCGGCGACCGTCCCTGGACCAGCCGGCGGGTCGCCGAACTGAAGTCTTCCCGCCTGGAACCCACCTCCACGCTGGTGGCCGCGATGCGGCGCTCCGCCACTCCGCCGCCGGTCTTCCTGAGCCAGTCAGCTTCCGGTTTCTACGGCGACGCCGGATCAGCCGTCCTGCGCGAGGACGCCCCCGCCGGCCACGGCGTCCTCGCCGACATCTGCACCGAGTGGGAGGCCGCCGCCCACCAGGCGCCTGCCGGGGTGCGGGTGGTCACGCCGCGCACCGGCGTGGTGCTCAGCCGCAAGGGCGGCGCCCTGGGCAAGCTGCTCCCGCTGCTGCGCGCGGGCCTGGGCGGCCCGCTGGGCAACGGCCGGCAGTACTGGCCGTGGGTCACGCTGCCCGACGTCGCCGGAGCCTTCGAGTTCCTGCTGACCGCCCCGTTGGAGGGCCCGGTCAACCTCTGCGCCCCCGAGGCCTCCGACGTGTCGGGGTTGATCCGGTCGCTGGCCGATGCCCTGCACCGTCCCGCCCTGCTGCCGGCACCGGCGCCGGTGTTGCGGCTGGCGCTGGGCCGGCTGGCGAACGAACTGTTGCTGGCGAGCCAGCGGATGGAGCCGGCCGCGCTGGCAGCCGCCGGATTCGAGTGGCAGCATCCCACCGTGCGCGAGGCGGCCGCCTGGGTGGCAGCCGGGCAGTAGCTCGGCCGCGGGATAGCGTCACCGGCCTCACCGGACATCGACTCCGGGCGGGCGCGGGGGCGTGCTCAGACGGCCGGCAGGATCTCCCGGATCCGCCACTTCCCGTCCACGGCAGCCAGCATCAGGATCAGCCGCTGGTCTCCGGCTGCCGCCGCCTCAGCCACCGTCGTGCCGTCCCGGTCCAGCTCCCGATAGGCCGGAGTCGCGACCGTTACCGCCAGCTGAACCAGCGCGCCATCGTCCGGGACGGCACCGGCCCCGCCCGTCCACGTGCTGCCAAGGGGCCGGGACCGCACCTCCAGCAGCCGCTGCTCGAACCCGTCGAGGACGTGCCCGTCCGCCGCGAGCCGGGCGGCAACGTCGGCGTCGGCCGCCGCGGCGGGTGACCCCGGCTCAGTGACCCGCGCCAGCAGGGCTTGGTTTCCGGTCCGCAGTGCCAGGCCGCGCAGCCGGGCCAGGCCCTGCACCGCATCCTCGGGCCGGGCGGCGGAGAGCAGGGGGACCAGGTCGGCCGGGATGCCATCCCGGTTCCCGTCGGGTGCTGCGTCTGCGGTGGCAGCCGCGGGAGCCGTCGCCTGTACCGCCTGCCGCAGAGTTGCCTCCGGGTCGCCCAGCGCCGGCAGGAACACCAGTCCCGCCGCGTCGGCCACCGCCACGAGAGCCATGAGGACCGCCCGGCGAAGTGCGCCCCGCCGTCTCACGGCCCGGTGCCGGGTCCGCCCCGTTGTCCCTCTGCTCTTCTCCGCGGGTAAAGCCGGGCGCGGCCGTGGCCGCACCTGGGCCCGCCGCGTCAGCTCCCCGGGGACACCGGTACCGACCCGCGGCGGGTCAATACGGGTTCCTGTCCCGAGCCGCGCAGGTTCATCACGGCCTCCTGGTCTGTGCTGTGCCCCATCCCCACGACCACGTCGTCCGAGCCGGACCCGCGCGGCAGCGGTCCCGCGCAGCAGCGCCAGGACCACGGCGGAACGCCGGGCCGCCCGCCGTTCCCGGGGCGTGGCCGGGCCGGAACGACGCGTCAGGAGCTCCGGGAGAACCGTGGGGTGGGCCGAGACACTCAGGTCCACCGGGGCCGCCGCCGCCGAGCGGTACACGGCCGCCGCGAAGTCGGACGCGGAGGGGCGAAGCCGGCGGTCGAGCCGCAGGCCCGACTCCAGGGCAGCGGTCAGGGCGGCCGGAACGCCCGGCACCAGCAACGGCAGCGGGGCACGCTGCGGCTCCGGCGGTGGCGGGGTACCGGTGAGGCAATACCAGCCGAGCGCCGCGACGGAGTAGACATCGGCCTCCGGCTGCAGCCCGGCACGGAAGGGATCCACAGGGGTGGGGTCTTGAAAGCCGCCGGTCCCGGCCGGGTGCGCATCGGCGGCGTCGGCGATCATCCGCCCGACGCCCAGGTCCGAGAGCAGCGGCTTGCCGTGCGCCGTGAAGAGCACGTTCCCGGGTGAGACGTCCCCGTGGGTGAAGCCCCTGCCGTGCAGGTAGCTCAACGCCTGCGCCACCGGAGTGAGGATGGTGACGGTCTCCCCCGCCCCCAGGCTGCCCCGCGCCGCGATCAGCTCCGCGAGCGAGCCGCCCGGCGCGTAGTCGAGCACCAGCGCCAGCCCGGTCCCGCCGTCGTCGCCCGCCCGGAAGCGCACCACGTCCCGCACCCCCACCAGGTGGGCGTGCTCCACCACCGAGAGGATGCGCACCTCCCGGCGGACGGCCTCCTCCGTCTCGGGACCAGGCTCCGTCACACCGCCGGCCCCGGACGGGCCACGGTCGAAACACTTGAGCGCCACGCTCCCGCCGGAGGCCTGCTCCGTGGCGAGCCAGACGACGGCGGAGCTGCCGCGGCCCAGCATCCGGCCCACCCGGTAACCCTCGACGTCGGGGCGCCCGGGCTCCCCGTGAATAGTGCGCGCAGATTCGTCCATAGCCCATGGATACGCGCTTTTCCGCGACGCCGCAGAAGTTATCCACAGGCGTGAGAGTTTGACCACAGAATCGGTTGGGGCACGAGGCGAGGTCTAAGCTGGATTCCATGACTCTTGAGTTCCAACAGCTGGGTCTTGCCCCGGACTTCATCGACTACACCCGCGGCTGGGAGATCCAGCGCGAACTCCACGCGAAGGTCCTCGCCGGCACGGCGCCCAGCACCGTCCTGCTGCTTGAACACGCGGCCGTGTACACCGCAGGCAAGCGCACCGAAGACCACGAACGTCCCTTCGACGGCACCCCGGTGGTGCCCGTGGACCGCGGCGGCAAGCTCACCTGGCACGGCCCGGGCCAGCTGGTGGGCTACCCGATCATCAAGCTGAAGAACCCCGCCGGCATCCGCGATTACGTCGAGCGCCTGGAGTCCGTGATGATCGCCGTTCTGGCCGACTACGGCATCGATGCCGTCCGAATCGAGGGACGCGCGGGCGTCTGGATCGACGCGGACGAGAAGGGACCCGCCCGCAAGATCGCGGCGATCGGCATCCGCGTCCACGAGGGCGTCACCATGCACGGCTTTGCGATCAACTGCAACAACGACCTGGCCCCGTACGGCCAGATCATCGCCTGCGGCATCACCGACGCCGGCGTCACGACGATCGCGCAGGAAACCGGCCGGGACGTCGCCCCGGCAGACCTCGTGTCGCGGATCATCGAAGAACTGCGCAAGAATGAAGAAGCCCTCGTCGCTACCCATGAAGGAGCCCTGCTGTGACCCTGGCACCAGAAGGACGCAAGCTGCTGCGTATTGAGCAGCGCAACGCGGCCACCCCGGTGGAACGCAAGCCGGAATGGATCAAGGCCAAGGTCCAGATGGGCCCGGAGTTCGTCCAGCTCAAGAACCTCGTGAAGAAGGAAGGCCTCCACACCGTCTGTGAAGAGGCCGGCTGCCCCAACATCTTCGAGTGCTGGGAAGACAAGGAAGCCACCTTCCTCATCGGCGGCTCCGAGTGCACCCGGCGCTGTGACTTCTGCCAGATCGACACCGGCAAGCCCTCCCCCGTGGACATGTTCGAACCCACCAAGGTGGCCCGCTCGGTCCAGTCCATGCAGCTGCGCTACGCGACCGTCACCGGTGTGGCCCGTGACGACCTCGCCGACGAGGGTGTCTGGCTCTATGCCGAGACGGTCCGCAAGATCCACGAGCTGAACCCCGGCACCGGCGTCGAGCTCCTGATCCCGGATTTCTCGGGCAAACCCGAGCACATCGCGGCGATCTGCGACTCCAAGCCCGAGGTCTTCGCCCACAATGTCGAGACCGTGCCCCGGATCTTCAAGCGGATCCGCCCGGCCTTCCGCTACGAGCGCTCCCTCGACGTCATCACCCAGGGCCGCAACCTGGGAATGGTCACCAAGTCCAATTTGATCCTGGGCATGGGCGAAACCCGCGAGGAAATCTCCGAGGCCCTTCGCGACCTGCACGACGCCGGCTGCGACCTGATCACCATTACCCAGTACCTGCGCCCGTCCGAGCGCCACCTCCCGGTGGACCGCTGGGTCAAACCGCAGGAGTTCGTGGAACTGCAGCAGGAAGCGGACGAGATCGGCTTCCTCGGCGTCATGTCCGGCCCGCTGGTCCGCTCCTCCTACCGCGCCGGCCGCCTCTGGGCCACCGCGATGCGCAAGAAGGGCTGGGAAATCCCGGCCGAACTCGCGCACATCGAGAGCTCCGGAAGCACCCGCCAGGAAGCCAGCTCGCTGCTCGCGGCACACTCCTGAACCACCCGCACCGCACTGCCAGCCAGGGCCGGCGCCGGAGAGATCCGGCGTCCGGCCCTGAGCCGTGCATCACGTAGAATTAAGGCATTATGGCGAATTCCTCCGACTCCAGCACGTCCACCTCTTCAGCCGAAGCGCCGAAGCGTGGCCTTTTCTCCCGTAAGACCAAGGAAGCCAAGGTCAAGAAGCCGAGCCGGCTGAAGCAGATCAAGGACGTCTTCCAGATGACCCGGCGCCACGACCCGATGGTGACGTGGCTGATCCTGCTGGCGTTCCTCGGCACCGTTGCGGTTGCCCTCCTGGTCGGTTTCCTGCTGGAGAACTGGATCACGGGCCTGATCATCGGCATCGTGCTCGGTGTCCTCGCCGCCACCCTGGTGTTGTCCCGCCGCGCCGAGCGCGCCGCCTTCGCCCAGATCGAGAACCAGCCCGGCGCCTCCGGCGCGGCGCTGGGAACGCTCCGCCGCGGCTGGATCACCGAAGACCAGCCCGTGGCCGTCAACCCCCGCACCCAGGACGCCGTCTTCCGCGCCATCGGCCGGCCCGGCGTCGTGCTGGTCAGCGAAGGCCCCAGCCACCGCGTCAAGCCGCTGATCGACGGCGAACGCAAGCGCCTGGCCCGCATCCTGCCGAACGTCACCATCCACGTGATCGAAAGCGGCCGCGGCGAGGGCCAGACCCCCATCAGCCAGGTCGCACGCAAGATGGGCAAGATGAAGAACGAGCTCACCAAGACCGAGGTCAGCACCGTCTCCAAGCGCATCTCCTCCCTCGGCAACCGCCTGCCGATCCCCAAGGGCATCGACCCGTACAAGGCGCGCCCCGACCGCAAAGCAGCACGCGGCCGCTAAGCACCGCAGCTCACCGGACGCCCCGGTTTCAGGCCATTGGCCAGGAACCGGGGCGTTGTGCGTTTAAGGGATGGCTCGCCGATGGTGGGTTCGGCCCGCCGGTACGGTGCGTGCTCGCGGATTGGAAACGACGAGCCCGGGCGCAACGGACGAGTAGGAGGCATACGGCACGACAGCGAGGACGACGACGGCGGGCCAGCGGTGTACCGCCGCCCGGCCGGGCTAGCGGCGGATCAGGATGGTGTTGACGGCCTTGTCGTGCAGGCCGCGGTGGTCCGGGTCGAAGATGACGGCGGGAATCACCAGGCAGAGCAGGAGCGCGCGGACCGCACCGGCAAGCGGTCCGGCCGGGCCGCCGCCGAGCCGGACGACGTGGATGTTCACGACCCGGTGGCCGATGCTGTAACCCAGGGTTCCCACCAGCAGGGCCTGCTCCACCGCGAATACGGCGAGGGTGGCCCAGGAGTTGCCGGCGAAGGCGAAGTTGCTGATCAGCAGGGCGACGCCCCAATCGATGCAGATCGCGATGATCCGGCGGCCGGCCCTGGCCATCGAGCCGGGGCCGGATTCGGGCAGGCCCAGACGCTCCCCCGGGTACTTGGAGATGCCGGAGGTGTCCGGTCCGCTGAGCCACGAGCCAAGGTCTTTACGATCTACCACCTGCCAAGTTTACCGGGCGTCGGCAGGCCTCCGGAGCATTCACAGTGTGGACTCAAACGGCTCAAATCGCGGACATGGATAGGCCACAGTGTGGACACCGGCTAGCTTTAGAGGGTCAGCGCGGTTTGTAACCTGCGCGAAACAAAGCTGACACCGCGGGGAAACTCCCAATCCCTAGGGTGGTAACAGTTGTTAGCGGGATCCTGAGCGGGGACGGCAGTGCGCTGTCCCCGGCGTCGGACTGCGCTGGCCCGTACGGCCCCTGGGCCCGACCTTTCATATGCGTAAGGAGCATAGATGTTCAAGACTGCGGACGAAGTCCTCAAGTTCATCAAGGACGAAGACATCAAATTCGTCGATATCCGCTTCACCGACCTCCCCGGCGTGCAGCAGCACTTCAACGTCCCGGCCAAGAGCGTCGACGCGGACTTCTTCGTCAACGGCCAGCTCTTCGACGGTTCGTCGATCCGCGGCTTCCAGGGCATCGCCGAGTCGGACATGCAGCTCATCCCGGACGTCACGACGGCGTTCGTGGACACCTTCCGCATCGAGAAGACCCTCGCGCTGAACTTCTCCATCGTCAACCCGCGCACCGGTGACCCGTACCACCGTGACCCGCGCGGCGTGGCCGAGAAGGCCGAGGCCTACCTCGCCTCCACCGGCATCGCCGACACCGCGTTCTTCGCCCCCGAGGCCGAGTTCTTCGTCTTCGACAACGTCCAGTACCAGTCCTCCCCGCAGGGCAGCTTCTACAAGATCGACTCCGAGGAAGCCCACTGGAACACCGGCCGCGAGGAAGAGGGCGGCAACCTGGGCTACAAGACCCCCGTCAAGGGCGGTTACTTCCCGGTCTCCCCCACCGACAAGCAGGCCGACCTGCGCGACGCCATGTGCGTCGCCCTGGACGAGGCCGGCCTTGAGGTCGAGCGCAGCCACCACGAGGTTGGCTCCGCCGGCCAGGCCGAGATCAACTACAAGTTCACCACCCTGACCCACGCGGCCGATGACCTGCAGAAGTTCAAGTACGTCATCAAGAACACCGCCGACGCCTGGGGCAAGTCCGTCACCTTCATGCCGAAGCCGGTCTTCGGTGACAACGGTTCGGGCATGCACTGCCACCAGTCGCTGTGGAACGGCGGCGAGCCGCTGTTCTACGACGAGAAGGGCTACGCGGGCCTGTCCGACACCGCCCGCTGGTACATCGGCGGCCTGCTCAAGCACGCCTCCGCCGTCCTGGCCTTCACCAACCCGACGGTGAACTCCTACCGCCGCCTGGTCAAGGGCTTCGAGGCCCCGGTCAACATGGTCTACTCGCAGGGCAACCGCTCCGCCGGTATCCGTATCCCGATCACGGGTTCCAACCCGAAGGCCAAGCGCATCGAGTTCCGCGCGCCGGACCCCTCCTCCAACCCGTACCTGGCGTTCGCCGCACAGCTGATGGCCGGCATCGACGGCATCCGCAACCGGATCGAACCGCCGGCTCCGATCGACAAGGACCTCTACGAACTCCCCGCCGAGGAGGCCAAGGACATCCCCAAGGCACCGGGCACCCTTGAGGAGGCCCTGGAGGCCCTGGCCGAGGACAACGAGTTCCTGCAGGCCGGCGGCGTGTTCACGCAGGACCTCATCGACACCTGGATCGAGTACAAGTACGAGAACGAGATCCGTCCGCTCTCGCTGCGCCCGAACCCGTACGAATTCGAGCTCTACTACGGCGTCTAGTCCCTGACGTAAACGCAGGTAAGACACAGAATGGCCCCCGCCTTGTGGCGGGGGCCATTCCTTATTAAGGCTTCCAAGTTGAGGCTTCCCCGTGAACGCTCGGTTATTCGCCGGTGGCGCCGTCGATCTGTTCCCTGAGCAGATCCGCGTGGCCGTTGTGCCGGGCGTACTCCTCGATCATGTGCACCAGCACCCAGCGGAGCGAGACGTCGCCCCGGCGGTGGTGCTTGCCGGTGACGTCCAGGTCCGGCGCGGCGGCGACGAAGGCGTCCGCGAAGTCCACGGCCGCGCGCCAGGCCGCCCAGGCCTCGCCAACGGCCTCGGCGGTGGGTTCCACGCCGTTGAAGTCGTAGTCCGGGTCCTCGTCCGACTCGAACGGGGCCGGGACGCTCTCGCCGGCGAGCATCCCCCGGAACCAATGATGCTCGACGTAGGCAAGATGCCGCACCAGGCCCAGGAGGGACAGGGTGGAGGGCGGCACCGCGGCCCGGGCCAGGTCGGCCGGGGCAAGCCTGCGCACTTGAGCTCGAGGGTCTGGCGGTGCCAGGTGAGGAAGCCGGTGAGGGTGGTGCGCTCATCGGCGGCGGGGCCCGGTTCGGGACGGGGATCGGTGACGGGGTTGGCAGTCATGGCCGCCAGTCTAAGGCGAAGCCGTCAGAATGCGCGGTACATGATCCGTTGCGGCCCGGCGTTCCCGCCTAGATACTGCCCCCAGTCCTCGAAACCGGCCCTGCGGTAGGCCGCCTGCCCGGCCGGGTTGGCCTCGTTGACCGAGAGGACGACGCCGCGCTGGGACCCGCCGAGGGCCGCGGTGAGCCTGGCGGCCTCCCGGACCGCCCCCGTGGCCGCGGCGGTGCCGTAGCCGCGGCCCTGGGCACGCCGGTCGATGGCGAAGCCACGCAGCAGCCAGGCCGAATCGTCGTCGGCCCAGCCGGCGGAGCGGGCGGCGCCGGACTGCAGGGTCGCGGCGCCCACCGCGGCCCCGTCGACGTCCAGCACATACGGGTGCCGCGACTCCTCGGCCAGGCCCACCAGGGCCATCCGCAGCGGCTCGCCGACGAACCGGTCCTGGCCGGCGCCGAGTTCGACTCCGGCCAGCTCACCGAGCTTGACGGCGCGGGCGTCGTCGTCGAGGTCCTTCAAAGGAATCAGCCACACGTGCGGGGCAGCCGGGAGTCGTGCCACGGTCCTAGAGCACCTTGGAGAGGAAGTCCCGGGTGCGCTGCTGCTGCGGGCTGCCGAAGAGGGCCTCGGGCTCGCCCTGCTCGCAGATGACGCCGTCGGCCATGAACAGCACCCGGTCCGCCACCTCGCGGGCGAAGCCCATCTCGTGGGTGACCAGGACCATGGTCATGCCCTCCGCGGCGAGGTCCTTGATGACCTGCAGCACCTCGCCGACCATTTCCGGGTCCAGCGCGGAGGTGGCCTCGTCGAAGAGCATGATGTCCGGATTCATCGCCAGGGCTCGGGCGATCGCCACACGCTGCTTCTGGCCGCCGGACAGCGACGCCGGACGGGCGTCGGCCTTCTCGGCGAGCCCGACCCGCTCCAGCAGCTTCAGGCCGCTGGCGCGGGCCTCGTCCTTGGTCTGCTTCTTCGATTCAACGGGTGCCAGCATGATGTTCTCGATCACGGACATGTGCGGGAACAGGTTGAAGTGCTGGAAGACCATGCCGATGTGCCGGCGGACCTCGTTGATGTCCACCTTCGGGTCGGTGACGTCGAAGCCGTCCACGGTGACGTGGCCGGCGGTGATGTCCTCGAGCTTGTTCAGGCAGCGCAGGAACGTGGACTTGCCGGAGCCGGAAGGGCCGATCACGCAGACCACCTCGCCCTCGGCCACCTCGGCGTTGATGCCCTTGAGGACCTCATTGCTGCCGAAGGACTTCTTCAGTTCCCGGACCGAGATCTTGCTGGCGGGGGTAGCTGCCGTGGTCATTTGTTGAACCTCTTATCCGCGAAGTTGGCCAGCCTGGTCAGGAGCATGATGACGACGAAGTAG
This sequence comes from Arthrobacter sp. BPSS-3, assembly GCF_044628475.1. Taxonomy (NCBI): domain Bacteria; kingdom Bacillati; phylum Actinomycetota; class Actinomycetes; order Micrococcales; family Micrococcaceae; genus Arthrobacter; species Arthrobacter sp. BPSS-3. The sequence goes on along the minus strand of NZ_JBIMMV010000003.1, from coordinate 97,024 downwards.
AGCACCGCCACGATCAGAAGGGTTTCGGTGATCCGGAAGTTGCCGGCGTAGATCTGCTGGCCCTGGTAGAGCAGTTCGGCGAAGCCGATAGCCAGCAGCAGGGAGCTGTCCTTGAGCATGATGATCAGCTGGTTGATCAGCGACGGGGTCATGATCTTGAAGGCCTGCGGGACCACCACCTTCTGCATGGACTTTGCGTAGCCCAGGCCCAGGCTGCGGCTGGCTTCCAGCTGGCCGGGGTCCACGGACTGGATGGAGCCGCGGACGATCTCGGTGATGTACGCCGCGGAGTTCAGGCTCAGGGTCAGGACGGCTGCGACCCAGATGTCGATGGGCTGTCCGGTGAGCTGCGGGATGCCGAAATAGAAGAAGAACGCCCAGACCAGCAGCGGGGTGCCGCGGAAGATGTTGACGAACGTGGTGGCGATGCCGCGCAGGATGACCGAGGTGGAGATCTTGAAGAAGCCCATGAACAGGCCGATCAGCATGGCCAGGACGAAGGAGATCGCGGTGACCAGGACGGTGTTGCCGAGGCCCTTCATCAGCGCCGGGAAGCTGTTCGCGAGCAGGTCCCAGAAGCTGGAGGAGGTGGCCTGGGTGGGGTCCTTGAGGTACTTGTCGAGGATCTTCTGGTACTCGCCGCTGGACTTCAGGTCGGCGAGGCCGGTGTTGAAGGCCTTGAGCAGTTCCGGGTTGCGGCCCTTGTTGACGGCGAAGCCGTAGGAGCCGCCCTTTTCCTTCTCGGTGACGGACTTCAGCCCGTTGTTCTGGCTGATGCCGTAGGCCAGCACCGGGTAGTCGTCGAAGACGGCGACGGCGTTGCCGGACTTGACCAGTTCGTACATGGTGGCGGACTGGTCCAGGGACTTGACCGTGAAGCCGTACTTGCCGGCGATCGACTTGGCGAAGGTCTCGCCCTCGCTGCCGGTCTTGGCGGTGACGGTCTTGCCCTTGAGGTCTTCGTAGCCCTTGATGTCGGTGTTGTTCTTGGCCACCGCCATCTGGACGCCGGATTCGAAGTAGGGGTCCGAGAAGTCGTAGATCTGCTTGCGCGGCTCCGTGATGGACATGCCGGCGATCACGCCGTCCACCTGGTTGGAGGAGAGCGCCTGCAGCGCTGCGTTGAAGCCGAGGGACTTGATCTCGACCGAGAAGCCCTGGTTCTTGGCGATCGTCCGGATGATGTCCATGTCGATGCCGGTGAGGTCGCCGCCGGCGTCGCGGAACTCGAACGGGGCGAACGTGGTGTCCGTCCCGATGACGTAGGTCTTCCCGGCAACGCTCGACGGCGCGGTTCCCGGCTGTGCGGCGACAGTAGCCGCGGGGGCGGCCGCGGAGGCGCCCTGGGCGTGCGCCGCGGCCGCGCCGGGGGCCCCGAGGATCAGTGCGGCGAACGCGAGCAACGCCCCGAGGAGGGTGGCCGTCCGCGGCCGGGAGGACCCGGCCTGCTGGAGTCTGGGCAAGGTAGAACAACCCCTAGGTAAGTGCGGGTGACGGCCCGTGGGACCGGCAAAGTACCCCTCGAGGCTACCCGCATTTGGCCTCCGGCGGCACGGGAGGGCGCCGCACAGGGGTCACGGGCGGCTACTGGCCGTAAAAAACGCGCTCGAAGACGGCACGGGCGCGGCGGCTCAGCCGGAGGTAGTCCTCCTCAAGTGCGGCCGCGTTGCCTTGGCCGTAGCCGCACCAGCGCGCCACGGCCTCAAGGTCGCGGCGGGAGGAGGGCAGGAGGTCCGAGGCGCGGCCGGTCCAGATGACGTTGGCGGAACGGATCCTGCTGGCCAGCCGCCAGGCGCGCAGCAGCAGCACCACTTCCCCGGCCTCCAGCAGTTCGAGTTCCGCGGCCGCCTCGAGGGCCTGCACGGTGGAGGTGGTCCGCAGCTCCGGGTGCCTCCCGGCGTGCCGCAGCTGCAGCAGCTGGGCCAGCCACTCGACGTCGCTGAGGCCGCCGCGGCCCAGCTTCAGGTGCCGGGCGGGATCCGCGCCGCGGGGCAGCCGTTCGGACTCCACCCGGGCCTTGATCCGGCGGACCTCCCGGACGTCCTGCTCGGCGAGGGACTCGGGGTAGCGGATTGGGTCGATCAGGGCGATGAAGTCCGCGGCGAGGTCGTCGTCGCCGGCCATCGGGCGGGCCCGGAGCAGGGCCTGCGCCTCCCAGACCAGAGACCAGCGCCGGTAATACTCCGCGTAGGACTCCAGCGACCGGACCATGGGCCCGTTCTTGCCCTCGGGGCGCAGGTCGGCGTCGACCATGAGGACCCGCTCGGCCAGCACGGCGGGCTTCAGCGGCTGGGTCAGCAGGCTGGAGAGCTTGCCCACGATCCGGGCCGCCTGCTGCTGCGCCTCCTCCTCGGAGATGCCGGGCAGGCCGCGGTGGACGTACATGACGTCCGCGTCCGAGCCGTAGCCGATCTCGCGGCCGCCCTGCCGGCCCATGGCCACCACCAGCACCCGGGTCTTCAGTGGTTCGCCCGCCGCGACGACGGTCTCGGCCACGCGCAGGGCGCCGAGGACCGCGGCGCGGTCCGTGTCCGCCAGGGCGGCGCCCACCTGGTCCTGGTCCAGGAGCCCGGCGCTGTCCGCGATGGCGATTCGGAGGATCTCCCGGCGGCGGATCAGCCGGATCAGCCGCATGGCGCTCTCCGGGTCCGAGTGGCGGGACATCTTCGAGGTGATTTCCAGCCACTGCGCCTCGTAGCTGAGCGGCACCAGGTCCTTGTCCGAGCCGAGCCAGGCCACCGATTCGGGCGAGACCTCCAACAGGTCCGCGATCAGCCGGGAGTTGGATAGCACGTGGCAGAGACGCTCGGCGGCCGCCGTCGAATCCCGCAGCAGCCCGAGGTACCAGTGCGTGGTGCCCAGGGCCTCGCTGACGCGGCGGAAGGCCAGCAGGCCGCCGTCGGGGTCCACGCCCTCGGCGAGCCAGCCCAGCAGGATCGGCAGCAGCTGGCGCTGCAGCGCGGCGCGGCGGCTCACCCCCGCGGTCAGCGCCTCGATGTGCCGCATGGCGCCTGGCGGGTCCAGATAGCCCAGCGCCGCGAGCCGGCCCTGCGCGGCCTCCGGGGTCAGCCGGGCCTCCTCGGTGCTGAGGGCGGCGGCCGTGTTCAGCAGCGGCCGGTAGAAGATCCGGTCGTGCAGTTCCCGGACCGAGCGTTTGGTCTTGCGCCAGTCGTCCAGGAGCGCGTCCGGGTGCGGACGGTCGTCGGAGAGGGAGCCCAGGACCGCCTTGGCCAGGGACCGCAGCGAGGCCTCTTTGACCGGCATGAGGTGGGTGCGGCGCAGCTGGAAGAGCTGGATCCGGTGCTCCAGCAGCCGCAGGTAGCGGTAGTCGCGGTCGAATTCCGCGGCGTCGGTGCGGCCGATGTAGCCACCGGCCGACAGCGCGGCGATCGCGGCGGTGGTGTCCCGGCAGCGCAGCGACTCGTCGGACTTCCCGTGCACCAGCTGCAGCAGCTGGACGGTGAATTCCACGTCGCGCAGGCCGCCGCGGCCCAGCTTGAGCTGCCGCTGCTCCTCGTCGGACGGGATGTGCTCGGTGACGCGCCGGCGCATGGACCGCACGGATTCGACGAAGCCCTCACGGCCGGCGGAGGACCAGATCAGCGGCGCGACGGCGGCCTCGTAGCGGGCGCCGAGGTCTGCGTCGCCGGCGATGGCCCGGGCCTTCAGCAGCGCCTGGAACTCCCAGCTCTCGGCCCAGCGCGCGTAGTAGCTCTCGTGCGAGGGCAGGGTGCGCACCAGCGGCCCGGACTTCCCCTCGGGCCGCAGGTTCGCGTCGACCTCCCAGAGGCCGGGTTCCTTGCCGGTGGACATGATGGCGCGGGAGAGGCCGGAGGCGAGGGCGGTGCCGATCGTGGCGGCGCGGGCGTCCTCCAGCGGGCCGCCGTCGATCACGTAAATAACGTCCACGTCGGAGATGTAGTTCAGTTCGCGGGCGCCGCACTTGCCCATGCCGATCACGGCGAGCCCGACGGCGGCGACGTCCTCCGCCCCGAACTGCTCCGCCGCCTCGGCCCGGGAGACGGCGAGGGCCGCCTCGATGGCGGCGGCGGCGAGGTCCGCCAGTTCGGCGCCGACGGCGGGCAGGTAATCCAGCGGGTCCGCCGCGCAGAGGTCCTTGATGGCCAGGTCCACGACGCCGCGGCGGTACGCGGTCCGGAGGGCGGCGTAGCCGTCCTGGCCGGTCAGCCCGGCGACGGGGCGCGCGGCCTTCGGGTCGGCGCGGACGGACTGCAGCAGCCGGGTGCGCAGCGCGGCCGGATCCGCGGGGACGGGTTCGGGGCTGACGGGAGCGTCGAAGGCGGCCAGGTGCCCCGGGTGCCGGAGCAGGAACTCCCCCAGCGCCTCGGACGCGCCGAGCACCCGGTAAAGCGGCTCGCTGCGCTCCGGGTCCGCGGCAAGCCGGCGCAGGTCCGGGTTCTTCTCGATCAGCCGGACCAAGGACAGCAGTGCGGTGTCCGGGTTGGCGGCGAGCCGGAGCCCGGCGAACAGCGCCTCCCGGTCCAGCCCCTCAAGTTCGGGGGCGGCCAGGAAGCGTTCGCCGCGGTCGAGGTCGTCAAACCCCGCGGCGATCAGGCGCCGTGCCAGGCTCACCGCACGCCCCTAGAGGATCGCCAGGTTGCGCTGCAGCTCGTAGGGCGTGACCTGGAGCCGGTAGTCCTGCCACTCGGCGCGCTTGTTGCGCAGGAAGTGCTCGAAGACCTGCTCGCCGAGGATCTGCGGCATCAGCTCCGAGTCCTCCATGGTCCGGATCGCGTCGTGCAGGCTGGCCGGCAGCGGGTCGTGGCCCATGGCGCGGCGCTCGGCCGAGCTCAGCGACCAGATGTCGTCCTCGGCCGCGGCCGGCAGCTGGTAGCCCTCCTCGATGCCCTTCAGCCCGGCGCCCAGCAGCACGGCGTAGGCCAGGTACGGGTTCGCGGCGGAGTCGATGCCACGGTATTCGATCCGCGCGGACTGGCCCTTGCCCGGCTTGTACAGCGGCACCCGGACCAGCGCGGAGCGGTTGTTGTGGCCCCAGCTGAGGTAGCTGGGCGCCTCTCCCCCACCCCAGAGCCGCTTGTAGGAGTTCACGAACTGGTTGGTCACGGCGGTGAACTCGGGGGCGTGCTTGAGGATGCCGGCGATGAACTGGCGTGCGGTCTCGGAGAGCTGGAACTCGGCCCCGGCCTCATAGAACGCGTTGGTGTCGCCCTCGAAGAGCGAGAAGTGGGTGTGCATGCCGGAGCCCGGGTGCGCCGTGAACGGCTTGGGCATGAAGGTGGCGTACGTGCCCTGCTGCAGCGCGACCTCCTTGATCACGGTGCGGAAGGTCATGATGTTGTCCGCGGTCTGCAGCGCATCGGCGTAGCGCAGGTCGATCTCGTTCTGCCCGGGGCCGGCCTCGTGGTGGCTGAACTCCACCGAGATGCCCACGGATTCAAGCATGGTCACCGCGGTGCGGCGGAAGTCCTGGGCCACGCCGCCGGGGACGTGGTCGAAGTAACCGCCCTCGTCCACGGGAACCGGGGCGCCGTCCGGGCCGGGCTGCTGCGACTTGAGCAGGTAGAACTCGATCTCGGGGTGGGTGTAGCAGGTGAAGCCCATGTCCGCGGCTTTGGCCAGGTTGCGCTTGAGGACGTTGCGCGGGTCCGCGGCGGACGGCTCGCCATCGGGGGTGAGGATGTCGCAGAACATCCGCGAGGTCGCCTCGGTCTCGCCGCGCCAGGGCAGGATCTGGAAGGTGGAGGGGTCCGGCTGGGCCAGCATGTCGGATTCGAACACGCGGGCCAGGCCCTCGATCGAGGAGCCGTCGAAGCCCAGGCCCTCCTCGAAGGCGCCCTCGACTTCGGCGGGCGCCAGCGCCACGGACTTGAGTGAGCCGACGACGTCGGTGAACCACAAACGCACGAAACGCACGTCGCGCTCCTCGATCGTCCGCAGGACAAACTCTTGCTGGCGGTCCATAGTGCCTCTTTCCGGGTCTTCGTCCGTGCCTCGGCGCGCCCCGGCCCATGGCCGGCGGCGGCGCCCGCAGCTGCTCACGGTTCACTCTACTAATCATTACCGCCGATTGCTGGCCCGGCCCGGGCGCGTAACCCAGCGTTAACACAACACCCCGGTCCGGCCACCCGGGAGCGTCCCGGACGGCGCTCCGGACTGCCCGCCGAAGCAGGTCATGCCGGCCCCTCCGGTAGCTAGGACCCCCGGTATCGCACTACGCTCATTCCATGGCCCCCAGCACCAGCCCCGATTCCGGCATGTCCGCAGAACTTCCCGCCCCCTACGGCACCGGCCCCGCGCAGGCAGCGCCGCCCGCCGCGAAGCCCGCCGGCCGGATCCGCACGCACCACCTGCGCCAGGCGAAGGAGAAGGGCGAACGCTTTGCCATGCTCACCGCCTACGACCAGTACAGCGCGGAGATTTTCGACGACGCCGGCATCGAGGTGCTGCTGGTCGGCGATTCGGCCTCCAACAACGTCTTCGGCAACGAGACCAGCCTGCCGGTGACCGTCGACGAGCTGCTCCCGCTGTGCCGGGCCGTGACCCGCTCCGCCCGCCGCGCGCTGGTGGTGGCGGACCTGCCGTTTGGCAGCTACGAGGTCTCCGCCGAGCAGGCCGTCGCCACCGGCGTGCGCTTCCTCAAGGAGGGACTGGCACACGCGGTCAAGATGGAAGGCGGGGCGTTCTACGCGGACACCGTGCGCGCCATGGTCCAGGCCGGCATCCCGGTCATGGCCCACATCGGCTTCACGCCGCAGAGCGAGCACGCCCTGGGCGGCTACAGGGTGCAGGGCCGGGGCGACGACGCCTCGCGCCTGATCGAGGATGCGGTGGCCCTGGCCGACGCCGGGGCGTTCTGCGTGCTGATGGAGATGGTCCCGGCCACGACGGCGGCCTCCGTCGACGCCGCCCTCGATGTCCCCACCATCGGCATCGGGGCCGGCAACGCCACCACCGGCCAGGTGCTGGTCTGGCAGGACATGGCGGGGCTGCGCGGCGGGAAGATGGCCAAATTTGTCAAGCAGTACGCGGACCTCCGGACCACCCTGACGGACGCCGCCCGCGCCTATGGCGACGACGTCCGTTCCGGGCAGTTCCCGGGCCCCGAGCATTCCTTTTAGGCGGGCTGCGCCCTAGGCTGACTGGGCCTTAGGAGGCGTCCTCGACCTTGATGGCGGAGACCTCGAACTCGAGGGTGATCTTGTCCGAGACCAGGACGCCGCCGGAGTCCAGGGCGGTGTTCCACTTCAGCCCGAAGTCCTGCCGATCGATCCGCCGCGATCCCTCGAAGCCGGCCCGGAGGTTACCCATGGGGTCCCGCTCGACGCCGATGAAGTCCAGCGGGATGGAGATCTCCTTGGTCACCCCGCGGATGGTCACGTCGCCGATGACGATGAAGTGGCCCTCGTCCACCTGGTCCACCCGGCTGCTCTTGAAGGTGATTTCCGGGTAGGTGGGGGCGTCGAAGAAGTCGTTGGTGCGCAGGTGCTGGTCCCGGTCCGCGTTGCGGGTGTCGATGCTCGCCACCTTGACGGTCAGTTCCACCGAGGAGCGTTCCGGGTTCACGGGATCGACGGTGATCACGCCGTCGAAGTCGTTGAAGGCCCCGCGGACCTTGGTGACCATTGCGTGCCGGGTGGAGAACCCGATCCGCGTGTGGGTTGGGTCGAAGCGCCACTGTCCCGCGTATTCCGGAGAGAGTTCGGCCATGATGAACCTCCTAGCGGTACCGGTCGTACCGGCACCCGGATATGGATGGATGGTAATGCGAACGGTGTCCCGGCCCTGGCCGGAGCCGCCGACGGGCGCCGGAGCGCGCCTGGGGTGGCTGTTTAGTCGTCGTCGCCCTTGTCCCACGCCTCGTTGCGTGCCTTGACCTTCTCGAGGGCGTGTTCGGCTTCCTCGCGGGTCTTGTACGGGCCGATGAGCTGGCTCCAGTCCGACATCGCGTCCTCCTCGATCTCGTGGGTGTTGACGTTGTACCAATACTCGGCCATCGGATCTCCTTCTGCACGTGCCGGGCGGCTGCATTTTTTTCGGCTTAGGCCACTGCTTATAGAATCAATCTATGCCTTCCCTCACCTCGACTGCACCCATTGGCACCCTTGTCCCGGGCACGATCAGCCCGCAGCGTGCCGTGCCGGCGTCGATTCCGCGTCCGGAGTACGTGGGGAAGCCCGCGCCGGCGAAATTCACCGGGTCCGAGGTGAAGTCCGCGGAGACCATCGAGAAGATCCGCGTTGCCTCGAAAATCGCCGCCCAGGCGATCGTCGAGGTGGGCAAGCACATCGAACCGGGCGTCACCACGGACGAACTGGACCGGGTGGGCCACGAGTTCCTCCTCGACCACAAGGCCTACCCCTCCACGCTGGGCTACCGGGGCTTCCCGAAGTCGCTGTGTTCCTCGCTGAACGAGGTGATCTGCCACGGCATCCCGGACAGCACCGTGGTCCAGGACGGCGACATCCTGAACATCGACATCACCGCGTTCATCGGCGGCGTCCACGGCGACACCAACCACACCTTCCTGGTGGGCAACGTCGACGAGGAGTCCCGGCTGCTGGTGGAACGCACCGAGGAGTCGCTGCGCCGGGCAATCCGCGCGGTGGCCCCGGGACGGGAGATCAACGTGATCGGCCGGACCATCGCCTCCTACGCCAAGCGCTTCGGTTACGGCGTGGTACGCGACTTCACCGGCCACGGCGTGGGCGAGGCATTCCACACCGGCCTGATCATCCCGCACTATGACGCCGCGCCCGCCTACAACACCGTGATCGAGCCGGGTATGGTCTTTACCATCGAACCCATGCTCACCCTCGGCACCATCGAGTGGGACATGTGGGCCGACGACTGGACCGTGGTGACCCGCGACCGGAAACGCACCGCGCAGTTCGAACACACGCTGCTGGTGACCGACTCCGGCGCCGACGTCCTCACCCTCCCCTGACCCGCAGTCCCCGCACCACCTTTTCAGCACGAGCCGCGCAGCGCGCGTCCCCAGCCCCTGCCCCCAGCCACGAACGGACACACATTGGCCAAGAAGGACGACAAGTCGAAGAAGAACGCCCCGCTGATCGGCATTGATATCGGCGGCACCGGTATCAAGGGCGGCATCGTCGACTTGAAGAGGGGCAAGCTGGTGGGCGACCGGCTCCGGGTTCCGACCCCGCAGCCCTCGACGCCGGAGGCGGTGGCCGACGTCGTCGCCCAGGTGGTGGCCGAGCTGTCCAAGCGCTCCGACGCCCCGGAGGCCGACAGCCCCGTCGGCGTGACCTTCCCGGGCATCATCCAGCACGGCGTGGTCCACTCCGCCGCCAACGTCGACCACGCGTGGCTGAACCTGGACATCGACGCGCTGCTCACCGCCAAGCTGGGGCGCCCGGTGGAGGTCATCAACGACGCCGACGCCGCCGGCCTCGCCGAGGCCCGCTACGGTGCCGGCAAGGGCGTCGACGGCACCGTCCTGGTGATCACCCTAGGCACCGGCATCGGCTCCGCGTTCATCTTCAACGGCAAGCTGGTCCCCAACGCCGAGCTCGGCCACCTGGAGATCGACGGCTTCGACGCCGAGAGCAAGGCCTCCGCCGTCGCCCGCGAACGCGACGGCTTGAGCTGGACCGAATACAGCGTTCTGCTGCAGCGCTACTTCTCGCACGTGGAGTTCCTCTTCTCCCCCGAGCTGTTCATCGTCGGCGGCGGCATCTCCAAGCGCGCGGACGAGTACCTGCCGCACATGTCGCTGCGGACCCCGATCGTTCCCGCCGAGCTGAAGAACGACGCCGGCATCGTGGGCGCGGCCATTGAGGTGGCGCTGACGCACAAGCTGGCCAAGTAGCCCGCTACTCTGCTCAGGCAGTAAGACCCGCGCCAGAAACAAAGAACCGGCCCGCAGTTGTCCAACTGCGGGCCGGTTCTTCTTTTTCGGATCTCACTGTGGAGCCGGTGGTGGCTGCGGCTTCCCCTCCGTTGCCACCACCGGAGTCTGTGGGTGCCTAGAGCGGGCTCTTCTGGACCGGTTTTCCGTCGAGGCCCTGACCCTCCAACCCCTTCGTCTCCGCCTCGTGGCGGAGCAGGGCGATGGCGGACTCAAAGTCCTCGAGGGATTCGAATGCCTGATAGACGCTGGCGAACCGCAGGTAGGCGACCTCGTCGAGGCGCTGCAGCGGGTTCAGGATGGCCAGGCCCACCTCGTGGGCCTCGATCTCGGCGGCGCCAGCGGCGCGGATGGTCTCCTCGACCTCCTGTGCCAACATGGCGAGGTCGTCCTCGGTCACCGGCCGACCCTGGCAGGCCTTGCGGACACCATTGATGACCTTGCTCCGGCTGAACGGCTCGCCCACGCCGGACCGCTTGATGACGGTGAGGCTGGTGGTTTCCACGGTGGTGAAGCGGCGGCCGCACTCGGGGCACTGGCGGCGGCGGCGGATGGCCGAGCCGTCGTCGGCGATGCGGCTGTCCACCACGCGGGAGTCAGGATTACGGCAGAACGGGCAATACACGTCTCTTCCTTTCCTGCCGCAACTCCGGAAGGAAGCACCGCTGGCGGGGCTTCCGGATTCAGTCTACGACTAGATCTGGGCGAATAACAAGCCTGTAATTACTACATGTTGTGGTTGGCGAACCGAGCGGTCACGGCCTCGCCATGCGCCGGCAAGTCCTCGGCCACCGACAGGCTGACGATGTGCCGGCTGACGACCTCCAGCGCGGCCCGGTCGTAGTTGATGACCTGGATGGCGCGCAGGAAGGTGGTGACGTTCAAGCCCGAGGAGAAGGCCGCGGTGCCGCTGGTGGGCAGCACGTGGTTGGACCCGGCGCAGTAGTCGCCCAGGCTGACCGGGCTGTAGTCGCCCACGAAGATGGCGCCGGCGTTGCGGATCCGGGCGGCGACGGCGGCGGCATCCGAGGTCATGATTTCCAGGTGCTCGGCGGCGTAGGCGTCGCAGGCGGCGATTCCCTGCTCCAGGTCCTCGACCAGGACGACGCCGGACTGGGGGCCGGAGAGGGCTTCCCGGACGCGGGCGCTGTGCTTGGTGGCGGCGGCCTGGGTGTCGAGCTCCCGGCGCACGGCCGCGGCGAGATCCTCGGAGTCGGTGATGAGGACCGAGGCGGCCTTGGGGTCGTGCTCGGCCTGGCTGATCAGGTCCGCGGCCACGAGCCCGGGGCGGGCGGTGGCGTCGGCCAGAATCGCGATCTCGGTGGTGCCGGCCTCCGAGTCGATCCCGACGGCGCCCTTGACCAGGCGCTTGGCGGTGGCGACGAAGATGTTCCCCGGGCCGGTGACGACGTCCACCGGGTCGATGCCGGGCAGGGCGGTGTCGGATGCGTCCGCCGGGGAGCCGTCCGCGGAGACGCCGTAGGCGAAGGCGGCGATGGCCTGCGCCCCGCCGATCCCGTAGACCTCATCGATGCCCAGCAGCGCGGCGGCGGCGAGGATGGTGGGGTGCGGCAGGCCGCCGAAGTCCTTCTGCGGCGGCGACGCCAGCGCGATCGAGGGCACGCCCGCGGCCAGCGCCGGGACCACGTTCATGATCACCGACGAGGGGTAGACCGCCAGGCCGCCGGGAACGTAGAGGCCCACGCGGGAGACCGGCACCCAGTTCTGGCTGACCACCGCGCCGTCGCCCAGTGCGACGTCGGTGTTGGCCGGGCGCTGGGCATCGGCGAAGAGCCGGGCGCGGCGGATGGATTCCTCCAGCGCGGCGCGCACCTCCGGGTCCAGGCCGTCCAGCGCGGACTGCAGTGCCTCTGCCGGCACCCGAGGGTGGGACTGCTCGACGCCGTCGAACCGCCGGGCGAGGTCGCTCAGCGCGGCGAGGCCGCGGGCGCGGACGTCGGCGATGATCTCCTGGACCTTGCCCTCGGCGTCGGCCACGGTGCCGTGCTGGGCCCGCGGGACGGCGGCGCGGAGGCCGGCGAGGCTCAGCTGCCGGCCGCGGACGTCCACGGTCCGGAAATCGAGGCCGGTGGAGGCGGGTACCAGGGACGCGGGGCGGTCGGCAGAGGAAGTCACCCGCCTATTTTACGGCTCCTGGTCAGGGTGGCCGAACAGGGAGGCGACGAAGATGGACAGCGCGGTGGCCGCGGGCCAGACCAGCAGCACGGCGTAGGCCCGCAGCGAGAAGGCGATGCTGGCACTGGCGGAGGTGTCCCCGGCCGGGGTGAAGACCGCGCCGGCCAGGACGCCGGTCCCCCACGCCAGGAGCGCCCCGACGGCGCCCGCGGCGACGGCGCCGATGACGGTCAGCGGCGGGAGGCTGGCCGGCTTGCTGCCGGCGGCCAGGATCCCGCCGACGCAGCCGGCCGCCAGGTAGAGCCCGGCCAGGACCAGGTCCCGGGGCAGCCAGGTGGAGGGGTTGCTGCCGCTGGCCAGCGCCGGGTCGCGGCTGATCAGGTTCAGGCCGGTGGGTGCCAGGGCCCACCAGAGCAGTCCGACCGGGATCCCGGCCAGGGCGATGACCAGCAGTCCGCGCCACGGCACCCTCCGGCGCCGGGGCGTGGGGGTGCCGGTGTCGGCGCCGTCGCCCCAGCCTGTCCGGCCGGCGCCGGCGGCATCCCCGGTCGTGCCGCCGGTGGGCGCGGCGCCGGAGCCGTGGGGGTCGACGGGCGGGTGCACCGCGGGTTGTGTCATGCAACAAACCTTAACCCAGGATTCCGCGCCCTCCGGCACGCCGGCCGGGCCAGGATGACGCCGCGCGGCGCCCCGCGACCGGCCGAATACCGCCGTCGGGCGTTGCGGGAATACGCTGGCACCAGCAACAGCCGCACCACAGCAGGGAGATGGACCACCGTGTCGTCAGCCGAAGAGCCCTTCGAGGGAACGTTCAAGGAAATGTTCCGCCGGCACGCCGCGGGCGTCGCCATCATCACCGCGAGCTACAACGGGGCTCCCTACGGGTTCACGGCCACCTCGGTGGCGTCGCTGTCGGCCAAGCCGCCCCGGTTCACCTTCAACATGGCCCGGACGTCCAGTTCCTGGCCCGCCGTCGCCAACTCCAGTTACATCGGCGTGCACATGCTGGGCCTGGAGAACCAGACCCTGGCCGACCGTTTCGCCCGCGGCCGGGACCGCTTCGAGGGCGACCACTGGGAGGAGGGACCGCACGGGGTCCCGGTCCTCAAGGACGTCTCCGGCTGGCTGATCGGAAAGATCCAGATGCGGCTCTCTTTCGAGAACAACGCCGTCGTGGTCGTCGAAGTGGTCGACGGCGCGGTCGGCGGAGCCTCGGTGCCGCTGCTCTACCACGGCGGCGCCTACTCCCAGCCGGTGCCGCTGGACTACGAGATCTGAGTCCTTACCCGTCCAGGCACGTGGGCCCGAGGAGGACCTTGAGGTCGCCGTAGAGCGAGGGGCTCGGGTTGACCCGCAGGTGCACCGGCAGGCCCATCACCTCCACCCGTGAGTCGCCGTGCAGGTGCAGCCGCACCTCGGACTTGCCCCGGTGGGTCTTCAGGACCTCGCCGAGTTCGTTCACGACGGCCTCGGTGGCTTTGTGCGTGGGCATGGTGATCACCAGCGGCCCGTCCAGGCCCTCGCTGAGGTCCGGCACGGAGAGTTCCATGCAGTTCACCGCGATGGCCCCGTCGTCCCGGCGCTGCAGGCGGCCCTTGACGACGACGATCAGGTCCTCGGCCAGGACGGAGGCGATGGGGCCGTAGACCTGGCCGAAGAACATCACCTCCACCGAGCCGCCGAGGTCCTCGATCTCGGCGCGGGCGTAGGCGTTGCCGCTGGCCTTGGCGATCCGCCGGCTCAGCGAGGTGATCATGCCCGCGATGGTGATGATGGCGCCGTCGTGCGGGCCGTCCTCGGCGATGATCGAGGTGATGGACTGGTCCGCGTGCTGGGTCAGGACGCCCTCCAGGCCCTGCAGCGGGTGGTCCGAGACGTAGAGGCCCAGCATGTCCCGTTCGAAGGAGAGCTTGTCCTTCTTCTCCCATTCGGGCAGGTCCGGGATGTCGATGCTGAGCGAGGACTCCGATTCGGTGTCCTCGATCCCGGCGAACAGGTCGAACTGGCCGATGGCCTCGTTGCGCTTGAGCGTGATGACCGAATCGATCGCCTCTTCGTGGACCATGGCGAGGGCGCGCCGGTGGTGGCCCAGCGAGTCGAAGGCGCCGGCCTTGATGAGGGATTCGATGGTGCGCTTGTTGCAGACCACGGCCGGGACCTTCATCAGGAAGTCCTTGAAGGAGGTGAAGGCGCCCTCGCGTTCGCGGGCGGCCACCATGGCGTCGACGGCGTTGGCGCCGACGTTGCGGATGGCGCCCATGCCGAAGCGGATGTCGTTGCCCACCGGGGTGAAGTTCAACGCGGACTCATTGACGTCCGGCGGCAGCACCGTGATGCCCATCCGGCGGCACTCGTTCAGGTAGATGGCCGACTTGTCCTTGTCGTCGCCGACGCTGGTCAGCAGGGCCGCCATGTACTCCTGGGCGTAGTGGGCCTTCAGGTAGGCGGTCCAGTAGGAGATCACGCCGTACGCGGCCGAGTGGGCCTTGTTGAAGGCGTAGTCGGAGAAGGGGAGCAGGATGTCCCAGAGGGTCTTCACGGCGTCCATGGAGTAGCCGTTGTCCTGCATGCCCTGGGAGAAGCCGGCGAACTGCTTATCCAGTTCCGACTTCTTCTTCTTACCCATGGCGCGGCGGAGGATGTCGGCCTGGCCCAGGCTGTAGCCGGCGAGCTTCTGCGCCACGGCCATGACCTGCTCCTGGTACACGATCAGGCCGTACGTGCCGCCGAGGATCTCGGCGAGCGGTTCCTCCAGCTCGGGGTGGATGGGGATGACCGGCTGGATGCCGTTTTTGCGCAGCGCGTAGTCGTTGTGCGCGTTGGCGCCCATCGGGCCCGGCCGGTAGAGGGCCAGGACGGCGGAGATGTCTTCGAAGTTGTCCGGCTTCATCAGCTTCAGCAGCGACCGCATGGGCCCGCCGTCGAGCTGGAAGACGCCCAGGGTGTCACCGCGGGCCAGCAGCTCGTAGGAGGCGGCGTCGTCCAGGGCCAGGGATTCCAGGTCAAGGTCGACGCCGCGGTTCATTTTGATGTTTTCCAGGGCGTCGGAAATGATCGTCAGGTTCCGCAGGCCCAGGAAGTCCATCTTGATCAGGCCCAGGCCCTCGGACGTCGGGTAGTCGAACTGGGTGATGACCTGGCCGTCCTGGAAGCGGCGCATGATCGGGATGACGTCGATGATGGGATCCGAGGACATGATGACGCCAGCGGCGTGCACGCCCCACTGGCGCTTCAGGCCCTCGATGCCGAGGGCGGTCTCGAAGACCTTGGCGGCCTCCGGATCGGTGGCGATCAGCTGCCGGAAGTCCCCGGCCTCGCCGTAGCGCTTGGCCTCGGGGTTCTGGATGTCCGCCAGTGGGATGTCCTTGGCCATGACCGCCGGGGGCAGCGCCTTGGTGAGGGTCTCGCCCATGCTGAACGGGTAGCCCAGCACGCGGGAGGAGTCCTTGAGCGCCTGCTTGGTCTTGATGGTGCCGTAGGTGACGATCATGGCCACGCGCTCGTCGCCGTACTTCTTCGTCACGTAGTCGATCACCTCGGACCGGCGGCGGTCATCGAAGTCGACGTCGAAGTCGGGCATGGAGACGCGGTCCGGGTTGAGGAACCGTTCGAAGATCAGGCCGTGGTGCAGCGGGTCCAGGTCGGTGATGCGCATGGCGTAAGCCACCATTGAGCCGGCGCCCGAACCACGGCCGGGACCGACGCGGATGCCGTTGTTCTTGGCCCAGTTGATGAAGTCCGCGACCACCAGGAAGTAGCCGGGGAAGCCCATCGAGGTGATGACGTCGAGTTCGTAGTCGGCCTGGGCGCGGACCTTGTCCGGGATTCCCTGCGGGTACCTGTAGTGCAGGCCCTTGTCCACCTCCTTGACCAGCCACGAGGTCTCGTCCTCGCCCTCGGGGCAGGGGAAGCGGGGCATGTAGTTGGCGCCGGTGTTGAAGGAGACGTCGCAGCGCTCGGCGATCAGCAGCGTATTGTCGCAGGCGTCCGGGTGGTCCCGGAAGAGTTCGCGCATCTCCTGCGGAGACTTCAGGTAGTAGCCGCTGCCGGAGAACGCGAACCGCGAGCCGCCGTTGTCGTAGGTGGGTTCGAGCAGGGTGGAGCCGGACTGGATGGCCAGCAGCGCCTCGTGGGCCTTGGCGTCGTGCTCGTGGGTGTAGTGCAGGTCGTTCGTGGCCACCAGCGGGAGGTTCAGTTCCTTGGCCAGGCGCAGCAGGTCGCCGGTGACGCGTCGTTCGATGTCCAGGCCGTGGTCCATCAGCTCGCAGAAGTAGTTCTCCGCGCCGAAGATGTCGCGGAACTCGGCGGCGGCCTCCAGCGCCTCCCGGTACTGGCCCAGCCGGAGCCGGGTCTGCACCTCGCCGGAGGGGCAGCCGGTGGTGGCGATGAGCCCCTCGGAGTAGGTGTTCAGCAGTTCCCGGTCCAGCCGCGGCCACTTGCCGAAAACGGAGTCCAGGGACGCGATCGAGGAGGCGCGGAAGAGGTTCCGCATGCCGGTGTTGTTGTAGCTCAGCAGCGTCATGTGCGTGTACGCGCCGCCGCCGGAGATGTCGTCCTTGCGCTGGTTTTCCTCGCCCCAGCGAACCCTGGTCTTGTCCGTGCGGGCGGTTCCGGGCGTCACGTAGGCCTCGACGCCGATGATCGGCTTGATGCCGGCGTCGGTGGCGCGCTTCCAGAAGTCGAAGGCGCCGAACAGGTAGCCGTGGTCCGTGGTGGCCAGCGCCGGCATGCCCAGCCGTCCGGTCTCATCGAAGAGTTCCCCGAGCCGGGCGGCGCCGTCCAGCATGGAGTATTCGGTGTGGTTGTGGAGATGGACGAACGAATTGTTGCTGGAAGTCACCGGTTCATTCTAGTGCCGGGCACGGACGGTGGGCGTCAGGCGTTGCCGGAGGCGAGGACCTCGAGCGCGTACTGCAGGTCCTGCGGGTAGTCGCTGGTGACCGTGACCCGCTCCCCCGTCCGGGGGTGGTCGAAGGAGAGCTGCCGGGCGTGCAGCCACTGCCGGGTCAGGCCCAGGGTGGCGGCCAGCCGCGGGTCGGCGCCGTAGGTCAGGTCCCCGGCGCAGGGGTGGCGGAGCGCGGAGAAGTGCACGCGGATCTGGTGGGTGCGCCCGGTTTCCAGGTGCACTTCCACCAGGGACGCCTTGCCGAACGCCTCGAGGACCTCGTAGTGGGTGACCGAGTCGCGGCCGTCCTCGACGACGGCGAAGCGCCAGTCGTGGCCCGGGTGGCGGCCGATGGGTGCGTCGATGGTGCCGGCGAGCGGGTCCGGGAGGCCCTGGACGACGGCGTGGTAGACCTTGTCCACGGTGCGGTCCTTGAAGGCCCGCTTGAGCTTGGTGTACGCGTCCTCGGTCTTGGCGACCACCATGACCCCGGACGTGCCGACGTCGAGCCGGTGCACGATCCCGGCGCGTTCGGTGGCGCCGGAGGTGGAGATCCGGTATCCGGCGCCGGCGAGGCCGCCGACGACCGTGGGCCCCACCCAGCCCGGTGAGGGGTGCGCGGCGACGCCGACGGGCTTGTCGATCACGACGAAATCATCGTCGTCGAGCAGGATTGTGAGGCCTTCCACGACTTCCTCCACCACTTCCAGGGGGTCCCGGCGGTCCGGGACGACGACGTCGAGACCGGCGCCGGCGCTGAGCTTCAGCGACTTTCCGACCGGCTTGCCGCCGGTGCTGACGTGTCCCTCGGCGATCAGCGCCGCGGCCTGGGACCGGGAGATGTCCATGAGGCGGGCCAGCCCCGCGTCGATGCGGGCACCGGCGAGCTCCTCGGGGACGATGTAGTGCCGGGCCGCGCCCGCTGCCGGCTCAGACATGGCCGTCGCCGTCGTGCTTGTCGGCGTCGTGCTTTGCGGCGTCGGGCTCGTCGCCGTCGTGGGCTTCCTCGCGCCGCCGGACGCCGTCCAGCGGGACGCCGCGCAGGGTCAGGAGGCAGATGATCACCACGGAGGACACGACCGCGGAGTCGGCGATGTTGAAGATGGCGAAGTTGGGGAGCTGGATGAAGTCCACCACGTGGCCCATGCCGAAGGACGGGTCGCGGAAGAGCCGGTCGGTCAGGTTGCCCAGGGCGCCGCCGAGCAGCAGGCCCAGGGCCAGCGCCCACCAGGCGGAGCCGAGCTTGCGCAGCTGCAGCAGGATGGCCACGGAGACGGCGGCCATGATGATAGTGAAGACCCAGGTGACGTTCTCGCCGATGGAGAACGCGGCGCCGGAGTTCCGGATGTAATACCAGTGCAGCAGCGGGGGCAGGACCGGGGTCCGCTCCCCCTCGATCATGGTGGAGGTGACCCACAGCTTGGTGAGCTGGTCGAAGACGTAGGCGAACACGGCGAAACCCGCGAACAGGGAGAGCAGGAGCCCGCGGCGCGGCCTGCGCGCGGGTGCGTCCCGGGGGACGGCGGGGGTTGGTGCGTTCGTCATAGTGCTTTCGTTCCGGTTCCGGTCATGCCACATGCAAAAAGCCGGTGGCCGAGGAGTCCTCAGCCACCGGCTTTCAGAATACGTGCTGAAGCTGGTGGTCCGCTTCGACTAGTTCGCTTCGACCTCGGGGGCCGCGACGGAACCGCGGGCGTCCAGGTCTCGCAGCTGGCCCTCGATGTAGGCCTTCAGGCGGGAGCGGTAGTCGCGCTCGAAGCCGCGGAGCTGCTCGACCTTGCGTTCCAGGACGGAGCGCTGCTGCTCGAGGGCGCCCAGGATCTTGCGGGACTTCTCCTGCGCGTCGTTGACCAGGCTGCTGGCTTCGATCTGTGCCTCGGCGATGATCTTGTCGCGCTGCTGCTCGCCGTCGGCGATGTGCTTGTCGTGCATCTGCTGCGCCATGGCCAGCAGGCCGGCGGCGGATTCCGCGGAGGCGGAGGCGGCGACGGGGGCCGCAGCGGCGGGGGCGGGAGCCTTCTCGGCTTCCTTCTTCTTCGCGGCTTCGGCGGCCTTTGCGTCGGCTTCGGCCTTGGCCTTGGCCTCGGCCTTGGCGCGGTCATCCTGCTCGGCCTTGACGGGTGCGGGGACCTTTTCCACGACGGGTGCGGCCGCGGCGGGGGCAGCAGCCGTGCCGGAACCGGCCTCGGCGAGCTTCTTGCGGAGCTCGTCGTTTTCCTGGTTCAGGCGTCGGAGTTCGACGACGATTTCGTCCAGGAAGTCGTCAACCTCGTCCTGGTCGTATCCTTCGCGGAACTTGGTCGGCTGAAAGCGCTTGTTGACAACGTCTTCTGGCGTCAAAGCCATCTGGTCACCTCGTTGGTCTAGTTAGTCAGGAGGCCTTCCGGCCGTCAAAACTACGGTACCTAAATATGGTCTGGTTCCTCTAATTCAACACCGCAGTGTTGGACCGGAGTTTTTATCTGATGATGGTGCTGTCCGCGGGCCGCGTCAGATGGCGACGGCCGTCGCGTAGGTCAGTGACCTGGCTACTCCCATGGCAATCGAGACCGCCAGGAAGAGGACCAGGAAGGCAAGGTCCAGGGAGATTCCGCCGAGCCGGAGCGGCGGGAGGATCCGGCGCAGCAGCTTGAGCGGCCTGTCCGTCACGGCGTACACCGCGTGGGCAGTGATCAGCGCCGCGCCGCGGGGACGCCAGCTGCGCGCGAACATCTGGACCCAGTCGAAAACCAGGCGCACGATCAGCGCGACAAAGAAGAGCAGCAGCGCGATATAGATCAGCCCGAAAACAATTCCCATGAGTTAGTTCAGTTCTCCATGTTCGTTCCGGATACCGCAGTGTCCTGGCCGGGGGGTGGGCTTCTATTTCAACACGAAAATTCCGGCGGGGCGGCCGGGCAGGTGATCCTGCCTGGCCGCCCCGCCGGAATCAGGGACTAGCTTTGGTTGAAGAAGGAGGCCGTGGTCTCGCTGGCCTTCTTGTCGTCGCCGATCACCTCGACGTAGGAGGGCGAGAGCAGGAACACCTTGTTGGTGACCCGTTCGATGCTGCCCCGGAGGCCGAAGACCAGTCCGGCGGAGAAATCGACCAGCCGCTTGGCGTCCGCCTCCCCCATGTCCGTGACGTTCATGATCACCGGGATGCCGTCGCGGAAGCTCTCACCGATCAGCTTCGCGTCGTTGTAGGACCGCGGGTGGATCGTGGTGATCTGCCGGAGGCCGGAGGTCTCTTCGCGGCTGGCGGCCGCTCGCTTGATGGGTGTCACGGGTGCGCGGTATTCCTCTTCGGCGGCATAGGGCTCTTCCCGGGGGGCTTCGCGGACGGGGGCCGGGGCGCGGCGCTCCTCGCGGTCGTGCTCCATAGGTTCGTCCTCATCCTTGTGCGGGGTGTGATGGTCAGACTCGTAGTGTTCATCGCCGTCGGCGAGCCCAAGATAGATCATTGTCTTGCGCAGAGCGCCAGCCATGGGTCCACTCCTAATCGTGTCAGTATTTCCCCGCCATTACCTTCCAATACGTTGAACCTACCGCACGGCCGGACGCGGACCGAGAATATCGGAGCCAATTCGCAGGTGTGTCGCCCCGTGCCGGATCGCGGCCTCCAGGTCCTGGCTCATTCCCGCGGAAATGCCGCTGGCCTGCGGAAAGTCTGCGCGCAGCGCCGCGGCGATGCCGGCGAGTTTTTCGAACGCGGGTTCGGGCGGTGCGCCGAGCGGTGCGACGGCCATGACGCCGGCCAGCCGAAGGCCGGGCGCGTCGGCGAGTTGGGCGGCGAGCTCCGGCACAGTCGCGGGCAGCGCGCCGCCGCGGTTGCCGTCGGCGTCGTCGGCCAAGCTGACCTGGATGAAGCAGCCGAGGTCGTCCCGGCCGGTGCTGTCCTGTTCTACGGCGATGGCCTTGGCGAGGGCGGTTGCCAGCTGCGGCCGGTCCACGGAGTGCACGGCGGCGGCGTAGCGGACCACGGACTTGGCCTTGTTGGTCTGGAGCTGGCCGATGAAGTGCCAGCGCAGGGCCAGGGCGGAAAGTTCGGCCGCCTTCTCCGCGGCCTCCTGGTCGCGGTTTTCGCCGACGTCGGTGACGCCCAGGGAGGCCAGGCGTGCCACGTCGGCGGCGGGGTGGAACTTGGTGACCACGATCAGCTGCGGCAGGTCCGCCCCGCGGCCGGCGGCCTCCGCGGCCGAGGCGATGCGCCTGCGCACCGCGGTGAGCCTTTCGGAGAGCTGCGCGGTGCGGGGATCCGCCCCGGGATCCGGGGCCGGTGCGCCGCTCATGCCGCCGCCCAGACCAGGCCGGCGAAGCGCCCGGTGGAGGCGTCCCGGCGGTAGGAAAAGAGCTCAGGGTCTTCGAGCGTGCAGCCGCCGCTGTACACGACCTCGACGCCGGCGGCCTCGAGCTGGCTCCGCACCCCGGCGGGGAGGTCGAGCCCGGGGGTTCCCTGCGCGGTGGTGGTCCAGGTGGCGGGGACGGCGGCGGCCACCTCCTCGCGAAGCTCCGCGGGCACCTCGTAGCAGCGGCCGCAGACGGAGGGGCCGATCCAGGCCCGGATAGCCCCGGCACCGAGGGCGCGCATCCGGTCCACGGCGGCGGGGACAACCCCGGCGGCGGTGCCCGGACGGCCGGCGTGGGCGACGCCGAAGACGGGGGCCGGGGCTCCGGCGCCGTCCTCCGCGGCCCGCTCCCCCACGAGGACGACCGGCACGCAGTCCGCCACCATCACGGCCAGCGGCGCGCCGGCGGAGACCAGGGAGTCGGCGGTGGGGGCGACACCCCGGCCGGCGTCCGCGGGGATCTCGGCGACGTCGTTGCCGTGCACCTGGTTCATGAAGGAGAACCCGTCCGGGCCCACGCCGGCCTCCGCCGCGAGGTCCTGCCGTCGCCTGCGCACCTCGGCGGGGTCGTCGCCGACGTGCAGGGCCAGGTTGCCGGCCGCCGCGTTCGTGAAGGCAACCCACACGCCGGGGCTCACCTCTGCCCTCCAGGAAAACACGTATCTCACCACTGTTCCGGTTGTTGCTGTCTTTCGTGAGCGGATGTCCTCCGCTCCCACCACGGTACCCGCCCGCAACGAAGCATGGCACCGCCGGGGCGGTGCCATGCTGGGTACTGCGGGTGGTGCCGGTGGCCTACTTCAGGAAGTCGGGGACGTCCAGGTCATCGGAGTGGCGGCCGGACAGGTCCGGCTCCACGACCGAGGGCAGGTCCACGTCGAAGCCTGAATCGGCGGGTACGGCGGCGGGACGCTGCTGGCCCCAGCTGCTCAGGCCCGAAGCGCCGACGCCGGCGTGCATCGGCTGCGCCGGGGCGGAGGCCGGAGCCTGGGCCGGGGCGGGAGCCGGTGCGGCCTGGCGCACGGGGGCCGGCTGGGACTGGTCCATCGACGGCGAGGTGGCCTTGACGTCGTCGAAGCCGGCGGCGATGACGGTGACGCGGGCCTCGTCGCCGAGGGCGTCGTCGATCACGGCGCCGAAGATGATGTTGGCTTCCGGGTGCGCGACCTCCTGCACCAGGCGGGCCGCCTCGTTGATTTCGAACAGGCCCAGGTCGGAGCCGCCCTGGATGGAGAGCAGGACGCCGTGGGCGCCGTCGATCGAGGCTTCCAGCAGCGGGGAGGCGATGGCGAGCTCGGCGGCCTTCACTGCCCGATCCTCGCCGCGGGCCGAGCCGATGCCCATCAGGGCCGAACCGGCGCCCTGCATGACGGACTTGACGTCGGCGAAATCGAGGTTGATCAGGCCGGGGGTGGTGATCAGGTCGGTGATGCCCTGGACACCGGAGAGCAGCACCTGGTCGGCGGAGCGGAACGCGTCCAGCACCGAGACGTTGCGGTCGCTGATCGAGAGCAGCCGGTCGTTCGGGATGACGATGAGGGTATCGACCTCGTCGCGCAGGGCGTCGATGCCGGCCTCGGCGGAACCGGCGCGGCGCCGGCCCTCAAAGGTGAACGGGCGGGTGACGACGCCAATGGTCAGGGCGCCGAGGGACCGGGCGATGCGGGCCACGACGGGCGCGCCGCCAGTGCCGGTGCCGCCGCCTTCGCCGGCAGTCACGAAGACCATGTCCGCGCCGCGGAGCACCTCTTCGATTTCATCGGCGTGGTCCTCGGCGGCCTGGCGGCCGACCTCGGGGTTCGCGCCGGCTCCGAGACCACGGGTCAGCTCGCGTCCGACGTCGAGCTTGACGTCGGCATCGGACATCAGCAGCGCCTGCGCGTCGGTGTTGATTGCGATGAATTCGACGCCGCGAAGTCCCACCTCAATCATGCGGTTGACTGCGTTCACGCCACCGCCGCCGATGCCGACGACCTTGATGACGGCCAAGTAATTCTGCGGAGCTGCCACGTTACGTGTCCCTTGTTCGTGTTCTATTGCGAAATCTGATGGAGTCCAGCTTGAAGGCTAACCTTAACCTTCGACTTGAGGGTTATAGTTATGTCAACTAACTCGTAGTTGGAACGCTATTGGCTAGGCCGAGGACATTCAATGACCGGCTCAGCGTGTCGCGCTAATACCGGCTAAATGGCGAATCTCCCCGGCCGGCCGTCAGCGGGTGACGGGGTGGCGCGGGACGCTGACGTCGTAGACCTTGACCGGGTTCTTGGGGTCCGCCGGCGCCTTCAGCAGGGCGGCCAGGACCCGGGCCTTGAGGTCCTTCTCCCCCGCGTTCCCCCAGACGATTGTCTGCCCGTCCACGAGCTTCAGTTCCACGGCGTCCACGGACTTGGCGGAGGCGTCGGAGAGCCGGGCGAGGATGTCCGGCGGCAGCGCGCCGAGTACGCCGGTGATGGCGTGGAACAGGTCCTGCGGCAGCGCCCCTCCCCCGCCGTCGATGACGGGAAGCTTCACCGCCGCGGCATCCGGCGCGGTTCCGAGCGGAACCCCGTCCGGGTCCACCAGCTGGAAGGCCTCGCCCTGCTTGAGCAGGGCCACCGGGACACGCTCGACGATGGTCACCTGCAGGGTCGACGGCGGCCGGGCCTGGCTGGTCACGGACTTGACCTGCACCAGAGGCTGCAGCAGCGCGGTGACGTCCCGGTCGCTGACCTGGGGCAGGGGCTTGCCCTGCAGCGGTGCCAGCGCGGCCTGGATCTGGTCCTGGCTGAGCATCCTGGTGCCCTGCACGGTCACCGTGCGGACTGCGAGCCACGGCGAATAGACGGCGGCGGCGATGACCCCCGCGATCAGGACCGCGACGACGGCGATGGTGCCGAGGACGATCCGGCGCCGCCGCCGGGCCTTCGGTTCGGGGAAGGCCAGGACCTTGCCGGGCGCCGGCTCCGGCGCCGGGCTCGCGGACGTGCCCGGTCCCTGGTCCGACTTCGTCGCCGAGATGACGCCGGGGCGGGACGCCGGGGCGCCGTCCCGGCCCGAACTGCCCTGGTTTGGGCTGCCCATAGTCGAACTACGCTGAGTCGAACTGCGCGGCGCGGGCGGGTAGCCGGGCCGGCGGGAGCTAGGCACCGGGGATCCCGGCGGTGAGCGCCTCCACCAGCAGCGGCCCGTACGCGGTGACGTCGCCGGCGCCGGCGGTGAGGACGATGTCGCCGGGGCCTGCGGCGGCCAGCACGGCCTGGACCGCGTCGGCGCCGGGTCCCACCAAGTGCCCGTTGGGGCCCAGGTGGTCGGCGATCAGCTGGCTGGTGACCCCGGGGATGGGGTCTTCGCGGGCCGGGTAGATGTCCAGGACCCATGCGGTGTCCGCGGCGTTGAGGGCCTCGGCGAACTCCCGGGCGAATTCCCGGGTCCGGGAGAACAGGTGCGGCTGGAAGAGCACGTGGACCCGGTGATCGCCGGCCACCGAGCGGGCCGCGGCCAGGGCGGCGCGGACCTCCGTGGGGTGGTGGGCGTAGTCGTCGTAGACGCGGACGCCGCAGCCCTCGCCCTTGTACTCGAAGCGGCGGGCCGCGCCGGTGAAACCTCCCAGCGCGGCAGCGGCGGCCTCCGGCGCGACGCCCAGCTCCAGCGCCACGGCGAAGGCGGCGGCGGCGTTCAGCGCGTTGTGCCGGCCGGGGACCTGGAGTTCGACGTCGTAGCGTCCGGAGGCGGTCTCCAGCGTGAGGGCGCCACGGCCGCCGTCGTGCAGGATCACGTCGGACTCCGGGGAGGTGCCGTAGAGGAGCACGCGGGTGGTGCCGCGTTCGCGGGTGCGCCGGGCGAGGTCGCGGGCGCCGTCGTCGTCGGCGCAGGCGACCAGCAGGCCGTCGCCCGGAAGCAGCGCGGTGAAGCGGTCAAAGGATTCGTAGACGGCCTCGGCGGTGCCGTAGTGGTCCAGGTGGTCCGGTTCGACGTTGGTGACCACCTCGATCTGCGGGCGGTAGTTCAGGAACGAGGCATCGGATTCGTCCGCCTCGGCAATGAACACCGGCGACGACCCGGAGGCGGCGTTCACGCCGAGCGCCGGGACGTTCGCGCCGATGGCGAAGGAGGGGTCCAGGCCGGCGCCCTGCAGCAGCACGGTGATCATGGAGGTGGTGGTGGACTTGCCGTGGGTGCCGGCGACCGCGACGGCGGTGTCCCGGGCCATGGCGGCGGCCAGCGCCTCGGAGCGGTGCAGCACCGGGAGCCCGGCGGCCCTGGCCGCGGCCAGTTCCGGGTTGTCGGCGCGGATCGCGGACCCGGCCACCACGGTCTGGGCGTCGCCGAGGTTGGCGGCGTCGTAGCCGACGGCAATCCGGGCGCCGGCGGCGGCGAGGTCGGCCATCACCGGCAGGTCCTTGGCGTCGGAGCCGCTGACGGGCACGCCGCGGGCCACCATGATGCGGGCGACGGCGGACATGCCGACGCCGCCGATGCCGATGAAGTGGACCCGCCCCAGTGACTCCTGGGTGCGTTCGGCCGCCTGGCCGGTGCCGGTTTCCTGTGCCATTGCTTTACCGCTTCCTGCCGTGCCGGTCACTGCTTGTCCTGCGTCGTGGGGTCTGTGTCTGGGGCGCCCGTGCCGGTGCCATTGCCGGCGTCCGCGCCGGCGGCCTCGAGCACCAGCGCGGCCATCCGCCGGTCCGCGTCGCGGATGCCGAACTGCTCCGCGGCGTGCGCCATCCGGTCCAGCCGCGCCGGGTCGCTCAGGAGCGGGAGGATGGTGCCGGTGATCCACGCGGCGTCGAAGGCGGCGTCGTCGACCAGCAGCGCCGCCCCGGCGTCGACCAGCCCTCCAGCGTTCAGGGCCTGCTCGCCGTTGCCGATGGGCAGCGGCACGAACACCGCGGGGAGCCCGACGGCGGCCACCTCGCAGACGGTCGCGGCGCCCGCGCGGGCCAGCAGCAGGTCCGCGGCGGCGTAGGCGAGTTCCATGCCGTCGACGAATTCGACCTGGCGGTAGCCCGGTGCCTCGAGGAGGCGTCCCTGGGCGTCGTGGACGGCCTTGTCCCGGCCGGTGATGTGCAGGGTCTGGATCCCGGCGGCGCCGAGGGCGTCCGCGGCGGCGGCGATGGCCCGGTTGATGCTCTGGGCGCCGGAGGAACCCCCCGTGACGATCAGGGTGGGCTTGTCCTGCTCCAGGCCCAGGGCGGTGCGGGCGGCGGCGCGCGCGCCGGCCCGGTCCAGGCCGGAGATCTCGCGGCGCATGGGCATGCCGACGTGGCGGGCGCCTCGCAGCTTGGTGGCCGCGAAGGCGACGGCGACGTGCCGGCTCAGCCGGGCGCCCACCCGGTTGGCCAGGCCCGCGCGGGTGTTGGCCTCGTGGACCACGATGGGGATCCTGCGCCGCCACGCCGCAAGGTACACCGGAGTGCAGACGTAGCCACCGACGCCCACCAGTACATCGGCCCGGGCGTCGTCCAGGATGACGCCGGCCTGCCGGACGGCGCCGGCAAGCTTGCCCGGCAGCTTCAGGAGCGCCTTGGACGGCTTGCGCGGGAAGGGCACGCGGTCCACGGTGGCGAGGTCCAGCCCGGCGGCGGGCACAAGCCGGGTTTCCATGCCTCCGGGGGTGCCGACGGCCAGTAGGGCGGCGTCCGGCCTTGCCTCCTTGACGGCGTTGGCGATCGCCAGCAGCGGGCTGATGTGGCCGGCGGTGCCGCCGCCGGCAAGGACGACGGAGAGGGGCGGTGGGGTCTTCATCAGGTCTGGGTACGCTTCCGTGCGGGGTTCTTGGGGCTGGGGGTCCGGGTGCCGGCGGGCCGGGGGGCCGGTGCCGCCGGGGCTGGGCTGGCGGGCTTCGTGCCGGCCTGCTTCGTGCTGGCTTGCTTAGTGCTCTGCGCCGTGCGGGTGGCTTTGGAGGCGGCAGGCTTCGCCGTGGAGGACCTGGCGGGCGCCGTCGCCGTCTCCCCTTCGCGCCGGGCCACGACCCTGCGGCGCAGGATGCGGGTGAACCCGGCGGGGCCGAAACGGAGCAAGCCCTTGGGCTGCATGTCCGGCGCCATCTGCGCCCGTGCGAGGGACAGGACGACGCCGACGGCGCTGAGGGACATGAGGAGCGCCGAGCCGCCATAGGAGATGAACGGCAGCGGCAGGCCAATCACGGGCAGCAGGCCGGTAACGACGGCCATGTTGACCGTTGCCTGTCCCAGCAGCCAGACCATGATGGCGCCGGCCAGGACGCGGTGGAACAGGTCCTGCTGGGCCACCACCACGCGATAGATCGCGGTGCCGAGGACGGCGAAGAGGATGAGGACTACGATCGTGCCGATGAGGCCGAGTTCCTCGCCGATGATCGCGAAGATGAAGTCGTTGTGGGCCTCGGGGATCCAGCTGTATTTCTGCCGGCTCTGGCCCAGGCCCACGCCGAACCAGCCGCCGGAGGCCAGTCCGTAGAGGCCGTTGGTGGACTGGTAGTTCAGGTCCGAGCCGTCGGAGCAGGTCTGCCCGGTCCAGGAGAGGATGCGGCACATGCGGTTGGGGCTGGTCACGGCCAGGACGGCGGTGCCGATCGCCAGCGCCACGCCGGCGATCCCGAACAGGTAGAGCCGGACCCCGGCGAAGAACAGCCCGGCAGCCATGATGATCATGATGATCATGGCGGTACCGAGGTCGTTGCCGGCCAGGATCAGGCCGAGGATGGCGGCTGCGCCGGGGAATACCACGGGAACAACCACGTGCCGCCACTGGCTGAGGAACGCGGCCTTGCGGTTCAGCACCGTGGCCATCCAGAGCGCCAGCGCCAGCTTCGCGGCCTCGGAGGGCTGGAAGGTGAAGGGGCCGACGTCGATCCAGTTCTGGTTGCCCAGCGTGCTGCGGCCGATCAGGAGCACCAGGCCCAGCAGGAGGATGGCCAGGAAGATGGCCGGCCAGGCGAAGCGCTTAAGCCAGACGACGTTCACCCGCGAGAGGACGAACATGACGAAGACGCCGATCGCGGCGAAGAGTCCCTGCTTCAGCGCCGCCGAGTAGGGCGACTCCCCCGCGGCGATGGACTCGACGCTGGAGGCCGAGAGCACCATCATGATGCCGATCGCCGTGAGCGCCAGCGTCGATCCGAGGATCAGGTAGTAGGTGGAGCCGTTCCGGGACCGGCCGTTGCCCTCGAGGGCGGACCAGAACATCCGGTACCAGCCGCGGAGGCGGCCGGCGGCGGCCGTGCCGCCGGAGGGTGCCGCGGCGGGACGGGTGGGCGTGCTGACCATTGCTACTCCTCGGTGGTCTGAGCCTGCCCTTCCACGAGCTCGCGGACAGCTTCGATGAAGGCGTCGCCACGGTGAGCATAGGAAGAGAACTGATCCATGGACGCAGCTGCCGGGGCCAGGAGCACAGTGTCCCCCGGGGCGGCCAGCTGTGCGGCGGACGCTACGGCCTGGGCCATCACAGTCTCGCCAAAAATCGGCGAGGGGGCTGCGTCGGCGTCGGCCGGTCCGGCAGTCTGCTCCTTTTCAGTCTCACCCTTGGCGTGGCCGATCACCGGGACATCCGGCGCGTGTCGCTCGAGCGAGGCCAGCAGGTCCGAGGAGTCGGCCCCGATCAGCACCACGGCCTTGAGCCTGGCGGCGTTGTCGCGCACCAGTGAGTCGTAATTCACACCCTTGGACAGGCCGCCGGCGATCCAGATGACGTGCTCGAACGCAGCCAGCGAGGCGGCAGCGGCGTGCGGGTTGGTGGCCTTGGAGTCGTTGATCCAGAGCACCCCGCCCTGCTTCGCGACCGGCTGGATGCGGTGGTCTCCCGGGAGGTAGTTCTGCAGGCCCTCCCGGACGGCGGCGGGCGCCACCCCGTAGGCCCGGACCAGGGCGGCCGCGGCGAGGGCGTTGGCCACCATGTGCCGCGGGGCCACCGGTCCGAGATCGCTCATGGCGGCGAGCTCGGCGGCGCTGTGCTTGCGTTCGGCGATGAAGGCGCGGTCGACGAGGAGGCCCTCGACGACGCCCACCATGCTGATCGCCGGGGTCAGGGTGGTGAAGGCGACGGCGCGGCAGCCCTCGACGACGTCGGCGTCCTCGACCATCCGCTCGGTCTCGATCTGCTCGGCGTTGTAGACGCAGGCCTTCTGGGTCCGTTCGTAGACCTTGGCCTTGTCCGCGAGGTAGGAGTCGTAGGAGCCGTGCCAGTCGACGTGGTCCTCGGCGACGTTGAGGCACACGCTGGCCACCGGGGAGATGGAGTGGCTCCAGTGCAGCTGGAAGCTGGAGAGTTCGACGGCGAAGACGTCGTAGTCCACCGGGTCGCGCAGCGCGTCCAGGATGGGGGTGCCCACGTTGCCGACGGCGATCGCCTTGAGGCCGGCGGCCTGCAGCATCGACTCGGTCAGGCCCACCGTGGTGGTCTTGCCGTTGGTGCCGGTGATGGTGATCCAGTCGGCGGTCTTGCGGCCCTCACGGACGCGGACCCGCCAGGCGAGTTCGACGTCGCCCCAGATGGGGATGTGCGCCCGCGCGGCGGCGGCGAGCAGGGCCTGGTCCGGGCGCCAGCCCGGGGACGTGACGATCAGGTCCGGCTTCTGGCCGTCCACGGTAGGTACGGAGCCAACGGCGTCCTCGCCGAGCAGCACGCCGGCCGCGCCGACGATCTTGAGTGTGTCCGCCTGGGCCAGGGCCTTGGGGGTCTCGGCGGCGTCCACCACCACAACCCGGGCGCCCAGTTCGATCAGGGTGTCTGCGGCGGCGAAGCCGGAGATGCCGATGCCGGTCACCACCACGCGCAGGCCGGCCCAGTCGGCGTCCCAGCTGGTGAGTCCGTCCAGCCGGGGCGAGCTGGCGAGGGGTTCGGGAATCGTGCCGATCACAGCAGTACCACCCATTCCGCGTAGAAGATGCCGAGGCCGGCGGCGACGAACAGTCCGCAGAGGATCCAGAACCGGACCACGACCGTGACCTCGGCCCAGCCCTTGAGTTCGAAGTGGTGCTGCAGCGGCGCCATCTTGAAGAACCGTTTGCCCTTGGTGATCTTGAAGTAGCCCACCTGGATGATGACCGAGAGGGTGATCAGGACGAACAGGCCGCCGATGAAGGCCAGCAGCAGTTCGGTGCGGGACAGGATGGCGAAGCCGGCCACGGCGCCGCCGATTGCGAGCGAGCCGGTGTCGCCCATGAAGATCTTGGCCGGGGAGGTGTTCCACCAGAGGAAGCCCACCAGGGCCGCGCTGAGGATGGCCGCCAGCAGGGCCAGGTCCAGCGGGTCGCGGACGGTGTAGCAGCCGCCGCCGGCCTGCCGGGGCAATCCGCAGGACTGGTTGCTCTGCCAGATCCCGATCAGCGTGTAGGCGCCGAAGACCATCACGGAGGCGCCGGCGGCGAGGCCGTCCAGGCCGTCGGTGAGGTTCACGCCGTTGGTCGCGGCGGTGACGATCAGGTTGGACCAGAGGACGAACAGGATCGCTCCCACCACGGTGCCGCCGAAGGCGAGGTTGAGCCAGGGAATGTCGCGGACAAGGGAGATTTGGTACGACGCAGGGGTGACTCCGTTCTCGTCCGGGAAGGTCAGGGCGAGGACGGCGAAGATGATGCCGACCGCGGCCTGGAGGATGAGCTTGGCCTTGGCGTTCAGGCCCAGGCTGCGTTGGGCGGAGATCTTGATGAAGTCATCCAGGAAGCCCACCAGGCCCATGCCCACCATGAGGAAGAGCAGGAGCATGGCCGAGGCGGTGGGTCCCGGCGAGGCCGGGTTCATCCACCACATCACCAGGTGCGTGGCGAAGTAGGCGATCAGCACGCCCACCACCACGACGGCGCCGCCCATGGTGGGGGTGCCGCGCTTGGTGTGGTGCGAGGTGGGGCCGTCGTCGCGGATGAACTGCCCGTAGCCCTTGCGGACCAGGAAGCGGATGAAGAGCGGGGTACCGAGGAAGGACAGCAGCAGTGCCAGTCCGGAGCCCATCAGCAGTGCGATCACGGCAGGGTGCTCCCGTCGGTGGCAGGGGTGGCGTCCGGGCCGGTGCCCGGGGCGGCGTCCGGCGCCGGTGCAGCTAATGCTATCCGGTCCCCCAGGTGGCGCAGGCCAATGCTGTTGGAGGATTTGAAGAGGACCAGGTCGCCGGGTTCGAGCTCGACCTGGAGGATCCCGAAGGCCTCCTCGACGTCCTCGGCGAAGATGCACTCGTCGCCCCAGGAACCCTCGTTGACGGCGGAGACGTAGAGGGCACGGGCTTCCCGGCCGATCACCAGGAGCCGGGAGATGTTGAGCCGGACCACCTGGGTGCCGACGGCGGTGTGCTCGCGGATGGAGTCCTCGCCCAGTTCCAGCATGGCGCCGAGTACGGCCCAGGTGCGCCGGCCGCGGCCGAGGTCGGCCAGGGTGCGGAGCGCGGCCCGCATCGACTCGGGGTTGGCGTTGTAGGCGTCGTTGATGATGGTGACGCCGTCGGCCCGTTCGGTGCGTTCCATCCGCCAGCGGCTTGCGGCGGTCTGGCTGCTGAGGGACGCGGCGATCTGCGCGCCGGGGATGCCGGCGGCGAACGCGGCGGACGCGGCGGCCAGCAGGTTGGTCAGGTGGTGGGCGCCGATCAGGCGGGCGGAGACGTGGTGCGTGCCGCCGTCGGGCAGCACGAGGTCGAATTCGGGGCTGCCGCCGGCGTTGAGCTCGACGTTGGTGGCGAGGACGCCCGCGCCGGTCTGCCCGGATTCGGCGGAGAAGCCCAGCACGGTTGCCTGGGTCCTGGCGGCCATGGCCGCAACGCGGGGGTCGTCGAGGTTGAGCACGGCGGTGCCGTCGGCCGAGAGGCCCTCGACCATTTCGCCCTTGGCGCGGGCGATGTTCTCGACGCCGCCGAATTCGCCGGCGTGGGCGGTGCCGACGCAGAGCACGACGCCGATCTCCGGGCGGACCATTTCGGCGAGGTAGGTGATGTGGCCGACGCCGGTGGCACCCATTTCGATGACGAGGTAGCGGGTGCCGAAGCCGGCCTTGAAGACGGTCAGCGGGACGCCGACCTCGCCGTTGTAGGAGCCCTGGGGCGCGACGGTTTCGCCGGAGCCGGAGAAGATGCCGGCCAGCAGGTCCTTGGTGGTGGTCTTGCCGGCGGAGCCGGTGATGCCCACCACGGTGAAGTCCTCGCCGGCGGCGGCGCGGTGCTGCCGGATCCGGCGTACGGCCTCGGCGGCGAGGGCGCCCATGGCAAGGACCGCGTCCTCGACGATCACGGCCGGGAAGGGCTTGCCGGCGGCGTCGGAGACTTCGCGCTCGGCCAGCGCCAGGACCGCGCCGCGGTCGAAGGCGGCGGCGACGAAGTCGTGCCCGTCGGCGGCCTCACCGGGCTTGGCCACGTAGAGGGAGCCCGGCGTCGCTTCGCGGGAGTCGGTGACCACTGACCCGGGCGTGAGCTCCGGATCGGCGGCCAGCCGGCCGTTGGTTATGTCGGCGATTTCCGCCGCGGTAAATGCAATCATCTCGGTTTAGGACTCTATCCGCTGGTCGTCGAGAACGGTGAATCCCCGGGCTGTCAAGGCAGTGCGCAGTTCCACGCGGTCATCGAGGGCCACGTTGACGCCCTTGACCTCCTGCCAGACTTCGTGCCCGCGGCCGGCCACCAGGATGGTGTCGTGCGGCGCGGCCAGCTCCGCCGCCTTGCGGATGGCCTCGTCCCGCGGGAAGACCTCCAGCACGGTGCTGGCCAGGGCCTCGTCGCGGACGGCGGCGTGGGCACCGGCCAAGACGTCGGCCCGGATGCCGGCGGCGTCCTCGTCGTGCGGGTCGTCGTCGCTGACGATCACGACGTCGGCCAGCCGGGCGGCGATCGCACCCATCGCGGGGCGCTTGCCCTGGTCGCGCTGGCCGGTGGCGCCGAAGACGATGATCACCTTGGAGCCGGGCTCCGGGGAGCGGACGGCGGCGAGGGCGCGTTCGAGTGCGTCGGGGTTGTGGGCGAAGTCGACGACGGCGGCAGGCTCGGTGGCGACCAGCTGCATGCGGCCGGGCACGGCGACGGTGAACGGGTCCGCTGCGTCGAGGGCGGCTTGCACATCCTCGACGGTGGCGCCGCCGGCCAGGACCATGACGGTGGCCAGGGCCGCGTTAGCGACGTTGAAGCCGCCCGGCAGACCGGTGTGGACGGTGAGGACCGAGCCGTTCCGGTGCCGGAGCACGAAGTCGGTGCCGAGCCCGCGCGGGGTGGTCCCGGTGACGGTCCAGTCGGCGTCGGGGCCGGCGTCATTCCCTGAGGTGTCGGGTTCCGTGCCGGCGGTGGCCAGCGTGGTGACCGGCAGGCCGGTCCCGGCGGCGAGGCCGGCGAGCCTGCGGCCCCACTCGTCGTCGACCGTGACCACGGCGGCGCGGGCCAGTTCGGGGGTGAACAGCCGGGCCTTGGTCTGGAAGTACTCCTCCATGGTCCCGTGCAGGTCCAGGTGGTCCTGGGTCAGGTTGGTGAAGCCGGCGACGTCGAAGTCCACCCCGTCGACGCGGTGGAAGGCGATGGCGTGCGAGGAGACCTCCATGGAGGCCGCGTCGAGGCCTCGTTCGCGCATGAGCGCCAGCAGGGCGTGCACGTCCGTGGACTCCGGGGTGGTCAGCAGGCTGGGGATCGGCTCGCCGCCGGCCAGGATCTCGATGGTGCCGATCAGACCGGGGCGCCGCCCCAGGGCGCGCAACAGGGCGTTGGTGAAGTACGTGGTGGTGGTCTTGCCGTTGGTGCCGGTGACGCCGTACAGCGCCGGCGCCCGGTTTGCTGTGCCTTCAGACGTGCTGTCTGTTCCGTGCCCGGTGCCCCGCTCGGGGCGGCTGCGGTAGATCAGCGCGGAGAGCCGGCCCACCAGGGTCCGCGGCTCGGCGGTGACCAGCACGGGGACGGGAACGTCGTTGGAGAGCGCCAGCAGCCGCGC
Source organism: Arthrobacter sp. BPSS-3 (assembly GCF_044628475.1). Taxonomy (NCBI): domain Bacteria; kingdom Bacillati; phylum Actinomycetota; class Actinomycetes; order Micrococcales; family Micrococcaceae; genus Arthrobacter; species Arthrobacter sp. BPSS-3. The sequence goes on along the minus strand of NZ_JBIMMV010000003.1, from coordinate 62,977 downwards.
CCCGGCGTCGTCGGTCAGCACCGCGACGGCGCCGGCCTCCACGGCCTGGGCAACGAAGTCGGCCCCGTGCCGGGAGGCCCCGGGCAGTGCGACGTAGAGGTCCCCCGGCAGCACCGTGCGGGAGTTCAGCGAGATGCCGGTGACGTCGACCGCGGCCGAGGCGCCCGGAACCACGACGCCGATCCAGCCGCCAAGGGTTTCCAGGGGCACGGGGGCGACGGCGGCCGGGCGGAACGCCGCGGCAGCGGCCCCGCCCTCGTTCTCGGCGGCCTGATCCTGGGCGGTGGGTTCTGACAAGGGGTTCTCCGTCGGTGGTGCGGGCAGCGCGCTGCGCGCGGAGGATTGCCCCGCACCCAGGCCCGGCTGCGAAAAAACGTGCTGCTGGCTGGTGGTCTTGTGTGCTACTTGGCGTACTGCGGCAGCCTGACCGGCGCGCCGGTTGAGGGCTGGACGTTGTAGGTCCGCAGCGTCTGGCCCATTACGGACCGGAAAACGGGCCCGTTGGTGATGCCGTAGATGCTGCCCTTGGGCCGCTGTAGGACCACTTCAACAATAAACCGCGGATCGTCCATCGGCGCCATCCCCACCATGGAGGCGGTGTAGCCGCAGAAGCCGGACTTGCCGTCGTCGCACGGGGACTCGGAGGTACCGGTCTTGGCGCCCACCCGGTAGCCGTCGATCGCCGCGTCCTTGATCTCGCCCTCGGTCACGGCGCTCTCCAGGATGTCCCGGACCTGCTTGGCGGTATCCTTGCTGACCACCTGCCGACTGTCCTTGGCGGGGACCTTTTCCTCGTGGCCGTCCGGGTCGATGTAGCTGTCGATCAGGCGGGGCTGGAGCATGACGCCGTCGTTGGCGATGCTCTGGTAGGCCCGCACGGTCTGCAGGGTGGACTGCGCCACGCCCTGGCCGAAGAGGACGGTGTACTGCTGCCGGCCGTCCCACTGGTCCGCTGGGGTGAGGATGCCGGGGGTTTCGGCGGGCAGACCGATGTCCGGGGCCTCGCCGATGCCGAACTTCTGCAGCCAGTCGTGCCGCTTTTCCTTGCTGAGCTTCTGGCCGACCATCACGGTGCCGGTATTCATCGAGTAGCCCACGATCCCGGCGAGGGTCCGCTGCTCGGTGCCGTGCTCGAACGCGTCGGAGAAGGTCTGCCCGTCCACGGTGTAGGTCGGCGGGACGGTGTAAGTGTCCAGTGGGTGGGAGGTGCCCTCCTCAATCGCGGATGCGGCGGTGATCATCTTCTCCACCGAGCCGGGCTCATAGGCGGCGGTGACGGCGCGGACGCCACGGTCCTTGGCATCGACCTTGCCCGGGTCGTTGGGGTCCGGGGCATTGGTGTCCGCCATGGCGATGATGTTGCCGTTCTTCACGTCGGAGATGACGATGATCCCCCACTCGGCGCTGAGCTTGTCCTTCTGGCTCTGGATGGCCTGCTGGGCGAAGTACTGCAGGTCCGAATTCAGGGTCAGCTTGACGTCCTTGCCGTTGACGGCGGGGGTCAGCTGGTCCACACCCACCGGGATGCGCAGGCCGTCGGCGCCGATCTCGAAGACGCGCTTGCCCGGGGTGCCCTTCAGCACGTCGTCCTGGGTCTGTTCGAGGCCGGCCTGGCCGGTCGTGCCGTCCTTGAGGAAGCCGACGATCCCGCCGGCCACCGAACCGTTGGGGTAGACGCGCTTGCTGGTGCCCTCCGAGGCCAGGCCCGGGATCTGCAGCTTGGAGATCCGGTCCTCGACGTCGGGCCGGATGTCCTTGGCCACGATGTAGTAGCGCTGGGTGCCGGTCAGGGCATTCTTGACGTCGTCCTTTTTCATGCCGAGGACGTTGGCGAGTTCCTCGATGCCTTGATCCCGCGGGATCTTGACGACCGTGTCCTTGCCGTCCACCGTCTCGAGCCGGGGGAAGGTGGCGGTGGTGGTGTTGACGGTCTGGTCCACCACCACGTTGTAGCGGATGACGCTGCTGGCCAGGACGTTGCCGGAGGCGTCGAGGATCTTGCCGCGCTCGGCCGGAAGCACCGTGGGCGTGAGCCGGTTTTTCAGTGCCGCCTCGGCCATGCCGCCCATGTCCAGGCCCTGGACCAGGAAGAGCTTGGCGCCCACCACCAGCAGCAGAGCGAGCATGAGGCAGAGCCCGATCCGCAGCCGCCGGGTGGCGCTCGAGGTCCGGGATGAGCGTGCCTTGCCGGTGTTCTGCGCCACGGTACTTCCTTGCTGGTCGGCGGTGCGGGGTGGTCCTGTCCGTTACCGGCCGGGGCTACTTGCCGGGGGTCTTCTGGGCCGGCGCCGGGATGGAGCCGCCGTGCAGTTCGACGGCGGGCGCGGCCGCGGCGGCCTTGGCTGCGGCCTGTTCCGCCGCCTGCTTGGCTGCCGCGGCTGCGTCGGCCGCGGTCTTCGCGGCGGCGTCGGTGGCGGAAGCCGCGGCGGCGGTGCTGTCGGCCGGCTTGCGGTTGGCGAGCGGATCCTGGGCGGACGGCGCGGGGACGACGGCGACCTGGCCGGCGATGGCCGGGGCGGCGATCACGGCCGAGGGCGCGTCCGACTTCGCCGCGGGCTTGGCCTTTCCGGTGACCGAGAGCGTGGACAGGTCGATCTGGCCCTTGGCGGTGGAGGCCACCATGCCCAGCTCCGTGGCCTTGGCGGCCAGGTTCTGCGGGGCGTCGTAGTTCTGCACCTGCTGGGTGAGGTCCTGGTTCTGCTTGGTCAGCGTGTTCTGCTTCGCCCGCAGTTCCACCAGCTGGTACTGGGCGGAGGAGACGGAGATGTTCAGCACCAGCACGGCCATCAGGGCCAGGGCCAGCAGGCCGAAGCACATGACGACGAACGGTGCCCGGCGGCGGCGCGGAACGGACCGGACCACCGAGAGCGGGGTGCGGTTCTTCCGGGCCGGCTGCCCCGGCTGGAGCTCCGGCAGTGCTCGCGCGGTCGCAGCGGTGGACACGGGGTACGTGGTGGCGGCGGCAGCGCTCATGCGTCTCTCCTGGCTTTGATGCGTTCCACGGCGCGGAGCCTGGCGGAGGCTGCGCGTGGATTTTCGGCGATTTCGGCGGCGGTGGGCACCTCGGTGCCCTTCGTCAGGGTTTTCAGTTCCGGCTTGTGCTCCTCGAGCTCCACCGGGAAGCCCAGTGGCGCGGAGGACTTCGAGCCGGCCTGGAAGACGGACTTGACGATCTTGTCTTCCAGCGAGTGGTAGGACATCACGACGACCCGGCCGCCGAGGGCGATCGAGGCCACGGCGGCCGGGATGGCGCGCTCCAGCACGTCGAGTTCCTCGTTGACCTCGATGCGCAGGGCCTGGAAGGTCCGCTTGGCCGGGTGTCCGCCGGACTTGGCGGCGCCGGCGGGGACGACGGCGCGGATGGTGTCGACCAGCTGGGCGGTGGTGGTGAAGGGACGCTCGGCGCGGGCGGCGACGATCCGGTTGGCGATCCGGCCTGCGAACTTCTCCTCGCCCCACTTGCGGATGATCCGGACCAGGTCCTCTTCGCTGTAGGTATTGACGACGTCGGCCGCGGTGATCCCGCGGCTGGTGTCCATCCGCATGTCCAGCGGCGCGTCGAAGGAGTAGGCGAAGCCCCGGTCCCGTTCGTCCAGCTGCAGGGAGGAGACGCCCAGGTCCATCAGGATGCCGTGGACTTCGCTGAAGCCGAGGTCCTCGATCACCTCGGCGATTTCGTCGTAGACCGCGTGGACCAGGTCGGTGCGGTCGGCGAACGGGGCGAGCCGCTCCCCCGCCAGGGCGAGGGCTTCCTCGTCCCGGTCGATGCCGATCAGGTGCAGGTCCGGGAACCGCTGCAGCATCGCTTCCGAGTGGCCGCCCATCCCGAGCGTCGCGTCCACGACGACGGGCGTCTCGCCCCGGCGCCGGGCCGCGTCGAATCCCGGGGCCAACAAATTGATGCACCGGTCCTTGAGGACCGGTACATGGCGTTCGGACGTAGGCTTCGCCTGGTTTGAGTCGTCACTCATGCCTGCGTCCTTTCCTGGGTTGGCGGTACTGGAGGGGTGCTTCTTGGTCCAGATCCCCATCCGCGCCTATCCTGCGGTCCGCCTGGCTCCGGGGAAGTGAGCCAGGTGGGTGCGGGATGGGCGGCTGGAGATCTCGATCAAGAAGCGGTGGTGCGGCTGCGGCGCCGGGGGCTAGAGAATCCCCGGGATGGCGTCGTCGGTTTCCGAGAAGGCGGTTTCCTTCTCAGCCAGGTACTCGTTCCAGGCCTGGGCGTCCCAGATCTCCGCGCGGGTGCCGGCGCCGATGACGGCCAGCTCCCTGCCGAGTCCTGCGTACTCCCGGAGCGCCGGCGGAATCGTCACGCGCCCCTGCTTGTCAGGTACCTCGTCCGAGGCTCCAGAGAGGAAAACGCGGATATAGTCACGGGCCTGCTTGGAGGACAGTGGAGCCTCCCGCATCTGCTCGTGAACCCGGCCGAATTCCGCCTCACTGAAGACGTAGATGCAACGTTCCTGGCCCCTTGTGAGAACCAGCCCCCCGGCCAGTTCCTCGCGGAACTTTGCCGGCAGGATGATGCGGCCCTTCTCGTCCAGGCGTGGTGAATGAGTGCCGAGAAACACGGCCCACCACCCGTCTGGTCTTGGAAGTCCAACGTCCCCTGTGCTGCCACTACCCTCTTACGCGCTCCACATTACTCCACTTCACTCCCCCGTCAACGACATTCCGGCCTTTTGGCCACAATTTCGACACATTTTTTCTGGCGGTGTCCCGCGCCAACAAAGGGAAGGAGCCAAAGTGGGGCGCGGTGGAGGGCAAAAGGGGCCGGGTGGGGACCAAAAGGTGGGTTAAAAGGCGAAAGGCCCGCCGAAGCGGGCCTTTGTCGCGGAAACCGGGTGCCGGTGGTGTGAAGTGGAGGCGTTGCCGGTGGAGCGGAGTGGAGCAGGGTCTGTGGTCAGGCGTCCCCGCCGCGGTGCCGTTCTTCCCAACGTTCCTCGAGGTTGCTCATGAATGAGCTGCGGGGCTTGCCGGGTTTGCGGGGTGTACCTCCGGTCTTGGCCTTGACGCCGCCGTTGCGCATTGTGGCGTAGTAGACGCCGCCGCCCATCACCACGAAGCCGAGGACCCCGACGATGATGTTCTGCAGCGAGACGCCGAGCAACAGCAGGAGGACGCCGGCGAGGGTGCCGAGGATTCCGATCACCAGGTGCCGGGTGGACCAGGAGCGGACCGGGTCCGATCCCATGGAACTGGCAAACTTGGGATCGTCCTCGTGCAGCTGCTTCTCAAGTTGCTCAAGCAACTTCTGTTCGTGCTCCGAGAGCGGCATCACGACCTCCTTTAATCGGCCAACGTCCGGATCTGACGCGGCCCTGTCCTACCTGCCCAACGTCCGGAACTCCCCGTCGGTTCCCGTCGTCCGCCATCGGACGACTGGCACCCTCGAGGCCGTTCACGGCCGCTTCCCCTGACACAGCCGGCAGTCCGAACGTTCCATCCAGCCGTTCGAAATCTACGTATAAATAAGGATAGTTTGTCGGGGCCCGTTCTGAAAGACGCCGAAAGTCCTCCGGCAACGCCCCGCCCGGGTCTCCGCCGCGTGGTCAGTCCGTACCCGGGGACGGGTCCAGCAGGCGGGCCGGAAGGACCGAGCTGGCGCCGAATTTCCGGGTCACCTTATCCAGGGCCTGCTCGGCGGCGCGCCAGTTGTCGTCCCGCCGGTCAAGGCTCAACTGCAGCGGCGCCTGCGCGGCCTCCTCCAGCTGTTCGGCCCGGATGCCTATCAGGCGGACGGCCATGGGGCGGTCCCCGACCGAGTCAAGCAACTGCACCGCCACTCCGTAGAGCAGCTGGGCGCTGTCCAGCGGGGTGCTGACGGTCCGGCTGCGGGTAATGGTGGAGAAGTCGGCGTAGCGCAGCTTGAGCGCGACGGTCCGCGCATGCATGCCGGCGCTCCGGAGCCGTCCCGCGGTCCGGTGGGAGAGGCGCAGCAGCTCGCGGTGCAGCAGGGCCGCGTCGGTGGTGTCCACGGCGAATGTCTCCTCGGCGCCGATGCTCTTCTCCAGCCGGACCGGTGTGACCGGCCGCGGGTCGATGCCCCACGAGAGCCGGTGGACGTGTTCGCCGGTGGCGCCGAGGATTTTCCGCAGCGAGGGCAGCGGGGTGGCGGCAACATCGGCCACGGTGCGGATCCCCATTCGGGCCAGGACCTCGACCGTCTTGGCGCCCACGCCCCAAAGCGCGTTGACCGGCAGGGTGTGGAGATAGGGCACGGTCTCCTCCGGGGCGATCAGCAGCAGCCCGTCCGGCTTGCAGCGGGTGGAGGCAATCTTTGCCACGAACTTGCTGGCGGCGATGCCAACGGAGGCGGTGATGCCCAGCTCGGCCGAGACCCGGCGTCGGATCAAGGCGCCGATCTCCCGTGGCGGGCCCAGCCGGCGGATGGCGCCGCCGACGTCGAGGAACGCTTCGTCGACGCTGAGCGGTTCCACCAGGTCGGTGATCGAGCCGAAGATGGCCATGATCTGCCCGGACACTTCGTAGTAGAGCTTGTGGCGGGGTTCGATGATGACCGCGGCCGGGCACATCCGTGCGGCGAGGGCCATCGGCATGGCCGACTTGACGCCGAACTTGCGTGCTTCGTAGGAGGCGGAGAGGACGACGGACCGTTCCCCGGGGTAACCGACGATCACCGGCTTGCCCTTGAGTTCGGGCCGGGTCCGGAGCTCCACCGAGACGAAGAAGGCATCCATGTCCACGTGCAGGATGCTGCTGCCGCGCAGCTCACGCAGCGCTTCGGCGCTCAACGCCGTTCCGCCGGATGATCCGCTGCCCGTTCCGGCACTGCTGCCGCTCTCCTGCCCCACCGGATCAATCCTAGCCGCTGGGCCTGACTAAACTGGAGGCTGGATCCGGCATCAACACCAGGAGGAATGTCTTCGTGAAGGTAATTGGAGAGCGTACACGGGCCGTGGCCGCAGTCGCCGCGGCAGGGGCCCTGCTGGCCCTGACGGCCTGCACCTCCGGGGCGGGAACGCCGGCCGCATCCTCGCCGGCCGCTCCGGCACCCACCGCGACTGCCTCCGTCACCGCCTCCCCGAGCCCGTCCGCCACGCCGGGCACCTCCGCCACCGTGGGTGCCCTGGTGGCCGGCTTCCCGCAGCAGCTCCTGCCGCTGATGCCGAACGCCAAGGTGGAATCCAGCAGCTTCGACAAGACCGGCTCCCCCGCCACCGTCGCCCTGGTGGGCAAGGTATCTGCGCCGTCCTCCGACGTCGTCGCCTATTACACCCAGCAGCTGGAGGGCCAGGGGTTCAAGGCCGTCCCGGGCGAGAAGGTCGGCGCCGTGGCGTCCAAGGACTTCGTCCGGGGCGACAACGAGACCGTTAACCTCGCCGTCGTCGAGGCCTCCGGGGTGTCCACCTTCACCATCGGCGCCAACGTCGCCCCCGGGTCCGTCAAGTGAGCCTGGCCGAACAACTCCGGGACGAACAGGCCGCCTACGTCGCCGCCGTGGCCGGGAAGCTCACCGAGTTCCTGACCGGGCGGGCCGCGATCATGTCAACCATCTCGCCGGACATCGACCCCCTGATGGGGTCCATCTCCAACCTGGTCACCGGCGGCAAGCGGCTCCGCGCGCTGATGTGCTACTGGGGCTGGCGGGGCGCCGGCGGGGACGCCGCGGCCACCGAGGTGATCACCGCGGGCTCGGCGCTGGAGCTGTTCCAGGCGGCGGCGCTGATCCACGACGACATCATTGACCGCTCCGACACCCGGCGCGGCGGCCCCAGCGTGCACCGCCGCTTCAGCGAGCTGCACGGCGAGCAGGGCTGGGCCCTCGATCCCGAACGCTTCGGCCACGCCGCGGCCATCCTCACCGGCGACCTGTGCCTGTCCTTCAGCGAGGAATCCTTCACCGAGATCGGCAACCGCGCCGCCGCCGGCAGCCGGGCCCGGCTCATCTTCAACCTGATGCGCGCCGAGGTCATGGCGGGCCAGTACCTGGACATCCTCGAGGAGGTCGCCGGGCCGCGCCGCGACCGGGCCGGTGCCGTCAGCCGGGCGCAGTCCATCATCCGGTTCAAGTCCGCCAAGTACTCCACTGAGCATCCGCTGGCACTGGGCGGTGCGCTGGCCGGCGCCACCGATGCCCTGCTGCGCGGGTACTCGGCCTTCGCCCTGCCGCTCGGCGAGGCCTTCCAGCTGCGCGACGACGTCCTGGGCGTGTTCGGCGACCCGGTGACCACCGGCAAGCCCGCGGGCGATGACCTCCGCGAGGGCAAGCGCACCGTTCTGGTGGCCTTCGCCCTGGAGATGGCCACCCCGGAGGAGTCCGGGTTCATCGACGCCCGGCTGGGCAGTCCCGGCCTGGGGGACGACGACGTCGAGGAGATCCGCCGGATCATCGTCGAGTGCGGGGCCCTGCAGGCTACCGAGACGCTGATCGAGGAGTTCGGCCAGGCAGCCTTCGACGCGCTGGAGTCGCTGGAACTGGACGAGCTGCCGAAGACGGCCCTGCGCCGGCTCGCCGAGGCAGCCGTCAGCCGCGCGGCCTGACGCGCGTTAGCGGCAATAACAGCGACGACAGCCGCACCGGAAACAAAAGCGGCAACAAAAAAGCGAAGGCCGTGCCCCGGGCAGAGTGACTGCCCCGGGCACGGCCTTCGCCGTTGACGCTGAAAGTGGATCCGGAAACCTGCGGTCCGCTACCAGGCCATTGTCTGGGCGCGCCGGCGGATCTCGGTCTTGCGGCCCTCCCGGAGGGCGTCGATCGGACGGCCGCGCAGGGATTCGTCCGTGGTGAACAGCCAGGTAATCAATTCCTCATCCGAATAACCGGCGTCGGAGAGGACCACAATGGTGCCCTTGAGGCTTTCCACCGCGTGGCCGTCCTGGATAAATGCCGCGGGCACGGAGCGGATGCGGCGCTCTCCAACCCGGATCGCCGCCAGCGCACGCTCGTCCAGCAGCGCATGAACCTTGGTGATGGAGACATTCAGCAGCTCGGCAACATCGGGCAGGGGCAGCCATTCGCCTACAAGGCTTTCTACATTACTCACGCGTCAAGAGTGCCATGTCGGGACGTATTGCGCCTAGTCAGCCGCGTCCCGGACGGTAATTCACCCCGCTCCGCAGCACCCGTCCACGACACACCCACAAAACGGTTTTACGGAATGTCAAACAGTTCTTGTGCTATTTCCCAATTCATGAGAGATTCACATAGATCACATTTGTAACTGGGGTATCTAGAGTCACACTGGTAACACCAGTAACACCGGCCTGACCTGCAGCGTTCGCCGCTGAGAAGAGGATCTTTCCCATGACGACGTCCCGTGCGCCGAAGCCAACCCCTAGGCCCGGCCTCCCGCTGATCGCGGCCACGACGGCGGCCCTGCCCGCCGTCGTCCTGTCTTCGCTGGCGATCGCCCAGCCGGCCGCCGCGGAATCCCGGCCGCGCGCCATCCCGGCCACCTTGGCCGCCGCCATGAAGGCCCAGGCCGCCGGGCTCACCGCCCAGGCCCTGCCGTCCGCGATTATCCCGGCCGCCGCCGTCTCCACCACCATCCCGGCGGCATTCCAGCCGGCCCAGGCGCCCGCCCCGACCGAGTACACGATTTCCCGCGGCGATACCGTCAGCGCGATCGCCGGCAAATTCGGCCTGGACACCTACCAGGTCCTGAAGCTGAACAACATGCAGCCGAACACGATCATCTACCCGGGCCAGAAGATCAAGCTCAGCGGCAACGCCGTGGCCTCCCCCCAGCCCCCCGCCGCGCCGTCGGCCCCGGCCCCCGCTCCCGCCGGCGGCCAGTCCTACACCGTGAAGTCCGGCGACACCCTCAGCGCGATCGCCGCCCGCAGCGGCGTCCAGCTCTCCGATGTCCTGAACTGGAACGGGCTGAACATGCGCTCGATTATCTACCCGGGCCAGCAGATCAAGGTGGGTGGCGGCTCCGCCCCCGCCGCCCCGGCACCGGCGGCCCCCGCCCCGGTGGCGGCCCCCGCGCCGTCCGCACCCGCGCCGGCACCGGCCCCCGCCTCCGGCTCCTACACCGTGAAGTCCGGCGACACCCTCTCCGGTATCGCGGCTAAGAACGGCGTGAAGCTCGCCGACATCCTCTCGGCGAACCGGCTGACCATGAGCAGCATCATCTACCCGGGCAACAAGCTGGTCATCCCGGGTGCGGGTTCCTCCACCACGGTCACCCCGAGCTCCAGCACGCCGCCGGCCACGGTCACGCCGCTGGTCCCGAGCACCTTCCTCGGCTTCAGCTACCCGGAGGCCGTGGTCAGCTCCGCCAACGCGAACAAGGCGATCCTGAACGCCTCGCCGGTCCCCAGCACCGCGCAGATGAAGCAGATCGTCGCGGACACCGCGCGCCGGATGGGCGTCGACCCGTCCCTGGCCATGGCCTTTGCCTTCCAGGAGTCCAGCTTCAACCAGCGCTCGGTTTCCCCCGCCAATGCCATTGGCACCATGCAGGTCATCCCGTCCTCGGGACAGTGGGCCTCGGACCTGGTGGGCCGCAAGCTGAACCTGCTGGACCCGTACGACAACGCCACGGCCGGCGTCGCCATCATCCGCCAGCTCGTCCGCACCAGCAAGGACCTGGACACCGCGATCGCCGGTTACTACCAGGGCCAGTACTCGGTGAGCAAGAACGGCATGTACGACGACACCAAGGCGTACGTGGCCTCCATCAAGCGGCTGCAGCAGCAGTTCAGCTGACCCCGGCTTCGCGCGGGGCTGAGCCCTCCGTCGCGTAACGATACGGGCCCGGATTGCATGTCAATCCGGGCCCGTTTCTGTGCAGAACGTAGGATCGAATGGTGCAGGACTACACTTCGGATGCTCTCGTCGGGACCCTCGTGGACAACCGGTACCTGGTTCGTTCCAAGCTGGCCAGGGGCGGCATGTCCACCGTCTACCTCGCCACGGACCGCCGCCTGGAGCGGGACGTGGCGCTCAAGGTCCTGCACCCGCACATGGCCGGCGACCCGCATGTCCTGGACCGCCTGGGCCGGGAGGCGAAGGCGGCGGCCCGGCTCTCCCACCCGCACGTGGTGGGCATGCTGGACCAGGGCGAGGACGGCCCGTTGGCCTACCTGGTTATGGAGTACATCAAGGGCCACACGCTCCGGGACATGCTCAAGGAACGCGGTGCCCTGACGCCGAGGCTGGCCCTGGCCTACATTGACCCCGTGGTTGAGGGCCTCGCCGCCGCGCACGCCGCCGGGCTGATCCACCGGGACGTGAAGCCGGAGAACGTCCTGATCGCTGACGACGGCCGGATCAAGATCGGCGACTTCGGCCTCGCGCGGGCCATTACGACGTCGACCAGCACCGGGGCGCTGATTGGCACGGTGGCGTACCTCTCCCCCGAGCTGGTGATGGGCCGGCAGGCTGATGCCCGCAGCGACATTTACTCCCTGGGCATCATGCTCTACGAGATGCTCACCGGCCGCCAGCCGTTCGACGGCGAGGTTCCCATCCAGGTGGCCTACCAGCATGTGAACTCCAGTGTGGGCGCGCCCTCGCTCCTGGTGCCGGGACTGGCCGGGCAAATCGATGAGCTGGTGCAGTGGTGCACCGCCAACGACCCCGACAAGCGCCCGGTGGACGGGCAGGCCCTGCTCTCCGAGCTGCGCCACATCCGGACCAACCTCAGCGACGCCGAACTCGACCTGCAACCGCCCGCCGCCCGTCCGCTCTCCCCCGCGCTGCCCGCTGCCGCGGCCGGAGCTGCTGGTACGGCCGCCGGTGCCGCTGGTACGGCCGCCGGTGCCGCTGCGGGCGCTGCTGCCGGCGACGGCGGGGCGCACACCGAGTTCCTCGGCGCCCTTCCGCAGCCCACCGAGGTGATCGGCCGCGGCGGCAGCAACCCCACCACCGTGATCCCGGGAACGTCCCGTCCGCCGGCCCGGGGAGCCGCCGCCGGCGGCTTCGGCCCGCTGACCGCCCCCGGCGACTCCGACGACGGCGACTCGCCCTACGGCGACTCCGGCGACAGCGGTTTCGGGGCGGAGGCCTGGGCCGGTGACGCCGCCGCGCCGCCGGCCAGCAAGCGCGCCCAGCGCAAGCTGGACCGGGACGAGGAGAAGGCCCGGCAGCGCGCCGCCGCCACGCCCAGCCGCACCCTGCGGCCCGGCAACCCCCGCCGCCGCGGCCTGGTCTGGATCGTGGTGGTGGTGCTGGTGGCGGTGCTCGCCGCCGGAGCCGGGTGGTTTTTCGGGATGGGTCCCGGCTCGCCCGGCACCGTGCCGCAGGTGGGCAACAAGACCGTCGCCGAGGCCCAGGCCCTGCTGCGGACGGCCGGTTTCAACTCGACCACCCGGGACGTCTACGACGACAGCGTCTCCCCCGGCCTGGTGGTCGGCTCGGAACCCCCGGCCGGCAAGGTCATCCGCAAGTTCGAACCGGTCTCCCTGGCCGTCTCCAAGGGCCCGGAGCTCTTCCCGCTGCCCGGGCTGACCGGCAAGTCCCTGGACGAGGCGAAGACGGCGCTCAACGGCGCCGGCATGGCGCTGGGCCCGGTCACCCAAACGTTCGACGAGTCCGCCCCGGCCGGTGCCGTGCTGGCTCAGGACCCGGCCGGGGGCACGCCCGCCAAGCACGGCACCCCGGTGGGCCTGACTGTCTCCAAGGGACCGCAGCCCATCCCGGTCCCGGATGTGCGCGGCAAGGACCAGGACGCCGCCGCCAAGGCCCTGCAAGCCGCCGGGCTGCAACCCGTCGTCGCACCCGAACCCGTCTTCGACCGCTCGGTGCCCAAGGGCGCCGTCGTCAGCCAGGACCCCGCCGGCGGCGCCACCCTCACCCGCGGCGGCTCCGTCACCCTGACCATCTCCAAGGGGCCGCGGATGGTGGACGTGCCCAGCTTCGTGGGCAAGCAGGCCAAGGAGGCCCGCGACGCGCTGGAGAAACTCGGCTTCAAGGTGCAGGTGGAGAACATCCTGGGCGGGTTCTTCGGCACCGTCCGGGCCCAGGACCCGGTCAACCGGAGCGCCCCGGAGGGATCCACCATCACCCTGACCGTGGTCTAGCCGGCCCGGCCAGGCCCGCCCAAGGGGACTTAGGCGCAAGGACCCCCGGTCGCCGAGCGGCGGCCGGGGGCCCTGTGTTAAAGCTGGGCGGGGTCCTAGCGCTTGGCGAGGGATCCGGCCACGAGGAACGCCATCTCGAGGGATTGCATGTGGTTCAGGCGCGGGTCGCAGACCGACTCGTAGCGGTCCAGGAAGGCGTCCTGGTCGATCGGGTCCGCGCCGCCCAGGCACTCGGCCACGTCGTCGCCGGTCATTTCCACGTGCAGGCCGCCCGGCACGGTGCCGAGGCCGTGGTGGACCTCGAAGAAGCCGCGCACCTCGTCGATGACGTCGTCGAAGTTGCGGGTCTTGTAGCCGTTCGGGGAGGTGACGGTGTTGCCGTGCATCGGGTCCGTGACCCACAGGACCTGCGCGCCGGACGCGGTGACCCGCTCCACGATGGGCGGCAGCTTCTCGCGGATGTTGCCGGCGCCCATGCGGGTGATGAAGGTCAGGCGGCCCGGTTCGCGGTTCGGGTCCAGCTTGTCGATCAGCCGCAGCGCGTCGTCACCCGTGGTGGTGGGGCCGAGCTTCACGCCGATGGGGTTGCGGACCCGGGAGAGGAAGTCCACGTGGGCGTGGTCCAGCTCGCGGGTGCGCTCCCCGATCCAAAGGAAGTGCGCGGAGGTGTCATACGGCAGGCCGGTGCGGGAGTCGATGCGGGTCAGGGCCCGTTCGTAGTCCAGCAGCAGCGCCTCGTGGCTGGCGTAGAACTCCACGCGCTTGAGCGCCTCGAAGTCGGCGCCGCAGGAGGACATGAACTTGATGGCCCGGTCGATGTCGCGGGCGAGCGATTCGTAGCGGGCGTGCGCCGGGTTCTCGGTGAAGCCCTTGTTCCACTGGTGCACCAGGCGGAGGTCCGCGAAACCGCCCTGGGTGAAAGCCCGGATCAGGTTCAGGGTCGACGCCGAGGTGTGGTACGCCTTCAGCATCCGGCCGGCGTCGTGGGCGCGGGACTCGGGGGTGAAGTCGTAGCCGTTGACGATGTCGCCGCGGTACGCCGGGAGGGTCACACCGTCGCGGGTCTCGTCGTTGGAGGACCGCGGTTTGGCGAACTGCCCCGCCATCCGGCCCATCTTGATCACGGGCATGGCTGCGCCGTAGGTAAGCACGACGGCCATCTGCAGGATGGTCCGGACCCGGGCGCTGATCTTGTCCGCGGTGGCGGCCTCGAAGGTTTCGGCGCAGTCACCGCCCTGGAGCAGGAACGCCTCGCCCCGGGCCGCGGCGGCGAGCCGTTCCCGGAGGATGTCCACCTCGCCGGCGAACACCAGCGGCGGCAGCACGGAGAGTTCCTTGACCGAGGCCTCGAAGACGGCGGGGTCGGACCAGGTGGGCTGCTGGGAGGCCGGGAGCTTCCGCCAGTCGTCCAGCCCGGGATAGTTGGCCGCCCCGCTCTGGGAGATGCCGGCGAAGGCGCCGGCAGCGAACGCGGGGGCCACGGGGGCGCCCGGCATCGGGGAGGAGGTGAGGGGGGACGTGGAGGGTGCGGATAGCTCAGTCACCCTCCTAGGATAGTTCGCCGGGAGCCGTTCAACGGCGCCGGGGCGTCAAAGTCCGGGCCCCTCCCGTCACACTGTTCCCGGCGCCTCCGGGCCCGGGCCGGGCTCCTGCGTGGGTGCCTCGGTGGCCTTGCCGGCGAGCCGGAGCTTGACGACGGCGGCGTACTCGTCCACGTACTCCTGCCCGGAGAGCCGCATCAGCTCGTACATGATCTCGTCCGTCACGGAGCGCTGGATGAGCCGGTCGTCCTCCATGCCGTAGTAGCGGCTGAAATCCATCGGCTCGCCGAAGATCATGCCGATCCGGCGGATGTTGGGGACCCGCTTGCCGATCGGCTGGACCTTGTCCGTGCCGATCATCGCCACCGGGATCACCGGGACCCGGGCCTGCAGCGCCAGCCGGGCCACGCCCACCTTGCCGCGGTACAGCCGCGCGTCGGGGCTGCGCGTGCCCTCGGGGTAGATGCCCAGCAGCGAGCCGTCCTTCAGCACGTCCATGCCGGCGTTCAGCGACTGGGCGGAGGCCGCTCCCCCGGACCGGTCCATCGGCAGCTGGTTGGTCAGGCGGAAGAAAGCGGCCGTGAGCTTGCCCTTGACGCCCTTGCCGGTGAAGTACTCGGACTTGGCCAGGAACACCACCGGCCGGGGCACCATCAGGGGCATGAAGATGGAATCGGAGAAGGAGAGGTGGTTGGAGGCGAGGATCGCGGCGCCGCTGGCGGGAACGTTGTCCAGGCCCTTGACCCACGGCCGGAAGAGCGTCTTGAGGACCGGTCCGAGGACGAACGTCTTCATGAACCAATAAAACACGTGGTGTACCTCTCCGGCAGGCGTCTGGCCGGCCCTTCTTCGGGTCCGGCCAGGACTTCAATGACACCCTACTCTAGTGAGTTTTGTCCCGAACAGTGACACGATGGGCTCATGAGCGACAGCAGTACCTCCTCCCGGCCTGCCGCTTTCTCCTACCCCGGCCACGGCGCGAACGCGCGCACCGGCGTTGCCATCTGCCACGGCTTCACCGGCAGCCCGCTGAGCGTGCTGCCGTGGGCCGAACACCTTGCCGCCGCTGGCTACGCGGTGAGCGTTCCCCTGCTTCCCGGACACGGCACGAACTGGCGGGATCTCGCGCGCCGGAGCTGGCTGGACTGGTACGGCGCTTTCGAGGACGCCTACCGGGAACTGGCCGCCACCACCGGTACCTGCTTCGTCGCGGGCCTGTCCATGGGCGGAACCATCGCGCTCCGCACCGCCGCCCGGAACCCGGTGGCCGGCGTCGCCGTCGTCAACCCGGGGCTGAGCTTCTACGACCGGCGCGTCCGCTACGTCGGCGTCCTTAAATACCTGCAGCGCACCACCGTTCCGCTGCAGGAGGCGGAGTCGACGGCGGCCGCCACCGACGACGGCGACTACTCGCTCACGCCGCTGCAGGCCATACACCAGTTGCGCAAGCTCTTCTCGACCACGCTCCGGGAACTGCCCGCGGTCACGGCGCCGGCCCTGGTGTTCAAGTCGGACACCGACGCCGTGGTGCCGGCCTCCTCGCTGGCCCTGCTCGAGCGCCGGCTGGGCCCGTCCGCGCCCGAGGTCGTGCGGCTGCCGGACAGCGGCCACGTGGCGACCCTCGATGTTGATGCGCCGTTAATCTTCGAACGCTCGCTACGCTTCTTCCAGGGCCACACCCCAGCCCCCTCAGGAACCCCGGAGCAGCCATGACGCCAGCGCCCGACCACTCGCCGTTCAGCCACCCCTTCAGCGGGGAGGGCCCGAGCGTCGGCGTGGTGGTGTCCCACGGCTTCACCGGCAGCCCGCACGGTGTCCGGGCGTGGGCGGAGTCCCTCGCGCGGGAAGGCTGCGCGGTGCGGATGCCGCTGCTGCCGGGCCACGGCACCAGCTGGCAGGAGCTGGCCCGGACGCGCTGGCAGGAATGGCACGCCGGCCTGGAGGCCGCCTACCTGGAGCTGGCGGAAGAATGCGAGCACGTGGTGGTGGCCGGACTCTCGATGGGCGGGGCGCTGGCGTTGCGGCTGGCCGCCACCCACCCGGTGGTGGGCGCCGTGCTGGTCAACCCGGGCCTGGTGATCGACGATCCCCGCGCCCCGCTGGCCGGGTTCCTGCGCTTCGTCCTCAAGAGCACACCGGCGATCGCCGGGGACATCCTCAAGGAGGGCGTCGACGAGGGCGCCTACGCCCGCACCCCGGTGGCGGCCGCCTACGAGTTGAACAAGATGTTCAAGGACACGGTGCGGCTGCTCCCCCGCGTCACCGCCCCGGTGCGGGTCTACCGCTCCACGGTGGACCACGTGGTCTCGGAGGCCAGCATGACGGCGCTGCGCCGCGGACTGGTCAACGCCCCGCTGGAGGTGGTGCCGCTGAGGAACAGCTACCACGTGGCTACCATGGACAACGACGCGCCGCAGATCTTCAGCGGCACGGCCGAATTCATCCGCTCGATCGTGGCAGCCCACGAACCGGGCGCCAGCAGCAGCCAAGGAAGAAACGGCAGATGACGCATTCCGATCCCAAGTCCCCGGACCCGGATTCCGGCGCGAACCAGGACGACGCCGTCTGGCTGGACCTCGTGGCGCGGCTGGAGCAGACCGACTCGGGCCTGACCCCGGAACCCGCCGCAGGCGGGGAAAAGACGGGCGGAGAAGAGACAGCCGGGGGAAAAACTGGCGGGGACGGGACCGGCGGTCAAAAGACGGACGGAGACGGAGCCGGCAAGGGCGGAGCCGGCACCGGAGCCGCCGGGGATCCTGCCGGGCCGCGGCGCTTTAGCGACTTCGACCCGCTGGGCCTGGCCGCGCCGGGACCCGGATCAGCCCCGGGGTCTGCCCCCGCACCGCGCGGCGCCGCGGGCAGCGGGCCGCGGGACTACGAGGCCGACGACGACGGGGACGGCGAGTTCGTGCCGGAGGAACCTCCGAAGCTCTCGGACACGGACCCGCTGACCATGCTGGCGTGGATCGGCGCGGTGGGCGGTCCGATCGCCCTGCTGCTCTCGGTGATGTTCTGGCGCTCGGCCCCGCTGCTGGCGATCATCGGCATGGTGGCCGCGTTCGCGGTGTCCGTGGTCTACCTGATCACCAAGCTTCCGCACGAAAAAGACGAGTACGACGACGGCGCCCGGGTCTGACGTGGCCCGGAGCGGTACCGCTAGCTCCGCATCCGGCTGCTGACCCGGGACAGGTCGGCGGCGCCGATCAGGCCCGCGTTGGGGCCGAGCGCCGCGAGCTCGATCCGGGCCGCCGGGCGGAAGCCCCGCCCGGTGAGGTTGCGGGCGAAAGCCGTGCGGGCCGGGCCGACGAGCAGCTCGCCGGCATCGCAGAGCCCGCCGCCGATCACGAAGGTTCCCGGGTCCAGGGCGGCGGCCAGGTTGGCCAGGCCCAGGCCAAGCCACTCGCCCACATCCTCGAGCAGTTCACGGGCGGTGGGGTCCCCGGCCTTGGCCAGTTCGGTCACGGTGACGCCGGTGATGTCGCCGACGCGGCCGCCGACGGCCTTGAGCAGTTCCTGCGCCATCGGGGAGTTGGCGGCGGCAAGTTCACGCGCCTCGCGGCCCAGGGCATTCCCGGAGGCGTACTGTTCCCAGCAACCCCGGTTTCCGCATTCGCAGCGGTGGCCGCCGGGCTGGATGATCTGGTGGCCGAATTCGCCGGCGACGCCGAAGCGTCCGCGTTCCAGCCGGCCGTCCATCACCATCGCCCCGCCGATGCCGGTGCCCAGGGTGATGCAGACCAGCCGGTCCTCCCCGCGGCCGGCGCCGAAGCGCCACTCGGCCCAGCCGGCGGCGTCGGCGTCGTTGGTCAGCAGCACGGGCCGGCGCAGCAGCCGCTGCAGGTTCTCCCGCAGCGGCTCGTTCCGCCAGGCGAGGTGGGGGCTGAAGAGTACGGTGGCGCCGTCGAGGTCCATCCAGCCGGCGGCGCCGATGCCCACGGACCAGATCCGGTGCCCCTGGCCCAGTTCCTCGACCAGCTCCACGATGACCTGCTCCACGGCGCGGGGGTCGTTGCCGGGGGTGGACCGCCGGGCCTGCTTGAGGATCCTGCCCTCGGCGTCGACCACGCCCGCCGCCACCTTGGTGCCGCCGATGTCGATGCCGATCGCCAGGCCCTTGCGGCCCAGCCGGAGGTGTTCGCGGAAGCGGCCTGCCGGCTCGGCGCCGGGGCGGCGGGTGGTCCGGTGCCGCCACATGGGGCTCCGGCGGGACGGGGCCGGCTGCGGGCCCGGAAGTGGAGTGTGCATCGCTCCTCATTCTAGGGCCCGCCGCCCGCCCGTCCCGGGGCGGCGCGGCCCGCTGCGCGGCCCGCCGGGTGGCATTGGGCCCCCGCCGGCCGTAAAGTTACTGGCCAGTAGGTGAAGTGCGCCACACCCGTACCAAGGCCGCGTACTAGTCTTAGTCGTACCCCTCGGGGGTTTACGGATATCAAAGGAGCTATCGTGCGAGAAATTATTGTCCCGCCCCTGGTCACCGTCCCGCCGGAGACAAACATCACCGACCTGGTGCTGCGCCAGGCGGCGAAGCAGTCCAACCCGGCACTGTTCTCCCGGCTCGACGCCGCCGGGCAGTGGCAGGACATCCGCGCCACCGAGTTCCTGGCCGACGCCTCCGCCCTCGCCAAGGGCCTGATGGCCAGCGGTGTGGGCGCCGGGGACCGGGTGGGCATCATGTCCCGCACCCGCTACGAATGGTCCCTGATCGACTTCGCGATCTGGTTCGCCGGCGCCGTGTCTGTGCCGATCTACGAGACCTCCTCCCCCTCCCAGGTCGCCTGGAACCTTGGTGACTCCGGCGCCGTCGCGGCGTTCGGCGAGTCCGCCCACCACGAGGACATCATCCGCCAGGCCGCCACCTCCGAGGGCCTGACCGCGCTCCGCCACGTCTGGCAGCTCGAGGGCGACGCCCTGGACGAGGTCCGCGCCGCCGGCGCCGGGATCAGCGACGAGGAGCTGGAGCAGCGGCGCTCCCGCGCCGGCCTCGCCGACCTGGCCACCATCATCTATACCTCGGGCACCACGGGCCGGCCCAAGGGCTGCGAGCTGACCCACGACAACTTCGTGGAACTCTCCGACAACGTGCTGGCCACCTCCCTGGGCCTGACCGTCAACGAGGACGCCCGCACCATCATGTTCCTGCCGCTGGCGCACGTCTTCGCCCGGTTCATCTCGGTCCTGGCCGTGGCGGCCGGCGTGACCGTGGCACACACCCCGGACATCAAGAACCTGCTGCCGGACCTGCAGAGCTACAAGCCCACCTTCATCCTGGCCGTCCCCCGGGTCTTCGAGAAGGTCTACAACTCGGCCCTGACCAAGGCGGAGGACGGCGGCAAGGGCGCCATCTTCCACCGCGCCGCCGAGACCGCCATTGCCTACTCCCGGGCCCGGCAGGACGGGAAGGTGGGGCTGGTGCTGCGCGCCAAGCACGCCCTCTTCGACAAGCTGGTCTACGGCAAACTCCGCGACGCCATGGGCGGCCAGGTGGCCCACGCGGTCTCCGGCGGCGGCCCGCTGGGCGCCCGGCTGGGCCACTTCTTCCAGGGCATCGGCCTGCAGATCCTCGAGGGCTACGGCCTGACCGAGACCACCGCCCCGGTCACCGTCAACACGCCCTCGCTGATCAAGATCGGCACCGTCGGGGCGCCCATCCCGGGCAACGCGGTGAAGATCGCCGACGACGGCGAGATCCTCGCCAAGGGCGTCTGCGTGATGCGCGGCTACTTCAACCGGCCGGACCTGACGGATGAAGCGTTCATCGACGGCTGGTTCCGGACCGGCGACATCGGCCAGCTCGATGACCAGGGCTTCCTGACCATCACCGGCCGGAAGAAGGAAATCATCGTCACCGCCGGCGGCAAGAACGTGGTCCCGGCACTGCTCGAGGACCAGATCCGCGCCGATGCCCTGGTCTCCCAGGTCCTGGTGGTGGGTGACAACCGCCCGTTCATCGGCGCCCTGGTGACCCTGGACGAGGAGGCCCTGCCGGGCTGGCTGCAGCGCCACAACCTGTCCGCGTCCGGCGTGGCCGAGGCCGCGGAGCTCCCGGCGGTCCAGGCCGCGGTGCAGGAACTGATCAACCGGGCCAACCAGTCGGTCTCCCAGGCCGAGGCCATCAAGTCCTTCCGGATCGTCCCCTCGGACTTCACCGAGGCCTCGGGCCACCTGACCCCGTCGATGAAGGTCAAGCGCGCCCAGGTGCTCAAGGACTTCGACGCCGTCATCGAGGAGATGTACGCGGCCAAGCGCCCCACCCACGCCTGAGCCGCCGGCGCACCGGCCACAACAGCCGGTGGCCAGCAACCGGTAACCAGAAACCAGAAAGGGCTCCCCCGGCGTCAGCCGGAGGAGCCCTTTCTGGTGCGTGGGTCCTACTCCCCGATCACCAGCAGCAGGTCCCCGCCCTGGACCTGCTCGACGGCGCCGACCGCCAGCCGTGCCACGGTGCCTGCCACCGGCGTCGTGATGGAGGCTTCCATCTTCATCGCCTCGATGGTGGCCACCGTGTCGCCGGCGTTGACCTTGTCCCCGGCCTTGACGGTCAGGGTGACGGCGCCGGCGAACGGCGCGGCCACCTGACCCGGCTGGGAGGCATCGGCGCGCTCGGCGGCCTTGACGTTGCTGACCACGGACCGGTCGCGGACCACGACGGGCCGCGACTGGCCGTTCAGGGTGCACATCACGGTGCGCATGCCCTTCTCGTCGGGCTCGGAGACGGCCTCCAGCGAGGCGATCAGGCGGACGCCCTTCTCCAGCTCGATCTCGTGCTCGGCGCCGCGCTGCAGGCCGAAGAGGTAGTCGCGGGTGTCCAGGACCGAGAGGTTGCCGTAGGTCTCGACGCTCTTCTGGTAGTCCTTCGTGGGCCCGGCGAAGAGCAGACGGTTGAGGGTCTGCTGCACCGTCTTGGAGTCGCCCTTGAGCGCGGCGCTGTCCTCGGCGCTGAGCTCCACGTCCCGGACCTTGACGCTGCGGCCCTGCAAGGCCTTGGTGCGGAACGGTTCCGGCCAGCCACCGGGCGGGTCGCCGAGTTCGCCGGAGAGGAAGCCGATCACGGAATCCGGGATGTCGTACTTCTGCGGGTTCTCGTTGAAGTCAGCCGGGTCGGCGTTGAGGCCCACCAGGTGCAGGGCGAGGTCGCCGACCACCTTCGAGGAGGGCGTGACCTTGACGAGCCGGCCGAGGATGCGGTCGGCCGCGGTGTACATGTCCTCGATGGCCTCGAAGCGCTCACCCAGGCCCAGCGCCATGGCCTGCTGGCGCAGGTTGGAGAGCTGGCCGCCGGGGATCTCGTGCTGGTAGACCCGGCCGGTGGGGCCGGGCAGGCCCGACTCGAAGGGGGCGTAGACGCGGCGGACGGCCTCCCAGTAGGGCTCGAGGGAGCAGACGCTGTCCAGGTCCAGGCCGGTGTCCCGCGGCGTGTGCGCGAGGGCCGCGACCAGGGCGGAGGCGGCAACCTGGCTGGTGGTGCCGGCCAGGGAGGCGGAGGCGACGTCGACTGCGTCGACCCCGGCGTCCGCGGCCGCCATCAGGGTGGCCAGCTGGCCGCCGGCGGTGTCGTGGGTGTGCAGGTGGACGGGGAGGTCGAAGCGTTCCCGCAGGGCGGTGACCAGCTTGGCCGCGGCTGCCGGACGCAGCAGGCCGGCCATGTCCTTGATCGCGAGGATGTGCGCCCCGGCGTCGACGATCTTCTGCGCCAGTTCCAGGTAGTAGTCCAGGGTGTAGAGCTTCTCCTCGGGATCAAGCATGTCCGAGGTGTAGCAGAGCGCCACCTCGGCCACGGCGGTCCCGGTGTCGCGGACGGCGCGGATGGCCGGGGCCATCTGGTTGACGTCGTTGAGGGCGTCGAAGATGCGGAAGATGTCGATGCCCGTCTTCGCCGCCTCGTTGACGAACGCCACCGTCACCTCCTCCGGGTACGGGGTGTAGCCCACCGTGTTCCGGCCGCGGAGCAGCATCTGCAGGCAGACGTTGGGCAGCGCCTTGCGCAGGGCGGCCAGCCGGTCCCAGGGGTCCTCGCCGAGGAAGCGGAGGGCGACGTCGTAGGTCGCCCCGCCCCAGGCCTCGACCGAGAGCAGCTCGGGCAGCAGCTTGGACACGGCGGGGGCGGCGGCGACGAGGTCGCGGGTGCGCACCCGGGTGGCCAGCAGCGACTGGTGCGCGTCGCGGAAGGTGGTGTCCGTGACGGCGACGGCGTTCTGCTCGCGCAGGGCGCGGGCGAAGCCCTCCGGCCCGAGTTCCTGCAGCCGCTGGCGCGAGCCGGGGCGGGCCTCGGCGTCGGGCAGCGCGGGCAGCTTGTCCGCCGGGTCGGTGTGCACGGTCAGCTCGCCGTTGGGCTTGTTGACGGTGACGTCGGCCAGCCAGGTCAGCAGTTTGGTGCCGCGGTCCGCGGAGACGCGGGCCTTGAGCAGCTCGGGACGCTCGTCGATGAAGGACGTGGCGACGTCGCCGGCGATGAAGTCCGGGTCGTCCAGGACGGCCTGGAGGAAGGAGATGTTGGTGGAGACGCCGCGGATGCGGAACTCGGCCAGGGCCCGGCGGGCGCGGGCGACGGCGGTCGGGTAGTCGCGGCCGCGGCAGGTGAGCTTGACCAGCATGGAGTCGAAGTGCGGGCTGATCTCGGCCCCGGAGTACACGGTGCCGCCGTCGAGCCGGACGCCGGCGCCGCCGGCGGAGCGGTAGCCGGTGATCTTTCCGACGTCGGGCCGGAAGCCGTTGGCCGGGTCCTCGGTGGTGATGCGGGACTGCAGGGCGGCGCCGCGCAGCCGGACGGTGTCTTGCGAGAGGCCGAGGTCCGCGAGCGTCTCGCCGGAGGCGATGCGCAGCTGGGCCTGGACCAGGTCGACGTCGGTGACTTCCTCGGTCACGGTGTGCTCGACCTGGATGCGCGGGTTCATCTCGATGAAGACGTGCTGGCCTGCCCGGTCCCCCACGGTGTCGACCAGGAATTCGACGGTGCCGGCGTTGACGTAGTTCAGGGCCTTGGCGAACTTCACGGCGTCACGGTAGAGGGCCTGGCGGATGCCCTCGTCCAGGTTCGGCGCCGGGGCGATCTCGATGACCTTCTGGTGGCGGCGCTGGATGGAGCAGTCGCGCTCGAACAGGTGCATGACGTTGCCTTCGGCGTCGGCCAGGATCTGCACCTCGATGTGGCGGGGCCGCAGGACGGCCTGCTCCAGGAACATGGTGGGGTCGCCGAATGCGGCGTCCGCCTCCCGCATGGCGGCCTGCAGGGCCTCGGGCAGCGCCTCCCGGGTGTCGACGCGGCGCATGCCGCGGCCGCCACCGCCGGCGACGGCCTTGGCGAAGACGGGGAAACCGATCTCATCCGCGGCGGCGATCAGTTCGTCGACGTCCTTGGACGGCTTGCTGGACTTCAGGACCGGGACGCCGGCCTTGCGGGCGGCCTCCAGGGCGGCGACCTTGTTGCCGGCCAGTTCCAGGACCTCGGCGGGCGGGCCCACGAAGGTGATTCCGGCGTCCGCGGCGGCCCGGGCCAGGTTGGGGTTTTCCGAGAGGAAGCCGTAGCCGGGGTAGATGGCGTCGGCGCCTGCCTCCTTGGCGACCCGGACCACCTCGTCGACGTCGAGGTAGGCGCGGACCGGGTGGCCCTCCTCGCCAATCAGGTACGACTCGTCGGCCTTTTGGCGGTGGATCGAGTTGCGGTCCTCGGTGGGAAACACCGCAACGGTCTTGGCTCCCAGCTCGTAGCTGGCACGGAAGGCGCGGATCGCGATTTCGCCGCGGTTAGCCACCAGAATCTTGGAAAACATACTTCTCCCTGCATCTTCGCGGGCGGTTCGGTAAGTGGTCACAGTTTCTAAGACGGTGGCGGCCAACACAAATCATTGTGGCCGTCATCACAGAATTATCCGTCATGTGCCCGGGAAGCGGCAGACGGCGTCCGCCGCCCTCCGGCACGGGGTTGTTCCGCGGCCGGGCAACAGCGAAGACACGGCCCGGGGCACGGACTCATCCGTGGGCTGCGGCGCGGCCCGAGGGACCGGACTTCCGCCTCTGCCGGGGTGGATGAGGCGGGTTTATTGTGCGCCGCCGCCTATGATGGGTAGGTGGGTGGCGCATGTCCGCCCCGGCCCGGAGGAACGCACGGGCCGGCATGACCCAGTCTCGGCAACCGGCGTTAGGTATTGGTTTTCAAGTGCACGTAGTCAGCATCAGCAGCCTCAAAGGCGGAGTCGGCAAGACATCGGTCACCACCGGACTGGCCTCGGCCGCCCTCGCCGCCGGCATCCCCACCCTGGTGGTCGACCTCGACCCGCACGCCGACGCCAGCACCGCCCTGGGCGTCCGGGCCGGCGAGCAGCTGGACATCGGCCGCATGCTGAAGTCCCCGCGCCGCGCACGCCTGGCCGAGAACGTGGTCCCGAGCGGCTGGCTGGAGCGCGGCAACGCCACCGCCGGAACCCGCGCCGGCAACAGCGAAGAATCCGTCCTGGACGTCGCCGTCGGCTCCGCCTACACCGGCATCTACGACCGCCCGGACCTGGGCCGCCGCGACCTGCGCCGCCTCTCCACGGTCCTGGCCGGCGCCACCCGGTACGAGCTGGTCCTGATCGACTGCCCGCCGTCCCTCAACGGCCTCACCCGGATGGCCTGGTCCGCCAGCGACAAGGTGGCCCTGGTGGCCGAACCCGGCCTCTTCTCCGTGGCCGGCACCGAGCGCACCATGCGCGCCATCCAGCTGTTCCGCCAGGAGTTTGCCCCCGGGCTGATGCCGGCCGGCATCGTCGCCAACCGGGTCCGCTCGGGCTCGGCGGAGCACGCCTTCCGCCTCTCCGAGATGGACTCGATGTTCGGCGAACTGCTGCTCACCCCGCACATCCCGGAACAGGCCAACTGGCAGCAGATCCAGGGTGCCGCCCACGCCGTGCACTCCTGGCCGGGCGACTCGGCCAAGAACGCCGCCGGCCTCTTCGACGAACTGCTGGCGAACCTGCTGGGCCACCGCGGCGAACTCGTCGGCGCGGGCCGGGCGCGGTCCCGCAGCAGCCGCTGACGTTTAGCCCGCCGGGGCCGATTAAACGACAGAAGCGCGGGGCCACCCGATGGCCCCGCGCTTCTGTGTCTGAAGGGAAGGAATCAGCCGGTCTTGCGGGCAGCCCGGCGCTTGCTCAGTTCGTCGTCGGGAAAGGATTGGTCGGCGGCGTGCTCGCTGGGAAGGGCCGCGAGGCTGCCCTCCACCTCGCGCCAGACCCGGCCGACGGCGATGCCGAAGACGCCTTGGCCGCCCTGGACCAGGTCGATGACCTCGTCGGCGGAGGTGCATTCGTAGACGCTGGCGCCGTCGCTCATCAGGGTGATCTGGGCCAGGTCCTCCACACCGCGTTCACGCAGGTGTTCGACGGCGGTGCGGATCTGCTGCAGGGACACTCCGGTGTCCAGGAGACGCTTGACGACCTTGAGGACCAGGATGTCGCGGAAGCCGTAGAGCCGCTGCGAGCCGGAACCGGCGGCGCCGCGGACGGCGGGTTCCACCAGTCCGGTGCGGGCCCAGTAGTCCAGCTGGCGGTAGGTTATACCGGCGGCCTTGCAGGCGGTCGGTCCGCGGTAGCCGGCATCTTCGTCCAGGACGGGGAGGTCCTCGGTGAAGAGCAGGCCCTGCGCGCCGGTAGCGGGGACGGCAACACCTGCCGTCGAGGCCTGCTTGAGCTCGCCTGCGTCGCCTTTCGGACTCACGTGGATCCTCCTCATTCTGAGCTCCCGCGGGGAATTGCAGCCTTAGCGCGCTTTCCTGCCGCCGTCGGGCCGTCCCGGCGCGGGAGTGATCCGCGCCGTTCGGGTCCGGCTGCTCAGTCCAGTGTGACGTGCGCACCTGTTGTCTGCAATGGGAACTTGTATCTCTGACGTTAGGCTGACCGGCCCCTCAGGTCAAAGACGTTGGGGCTATAGCCGGGGCGTGTCGAAAGTTTCGACCTCAACTTGAGACTTCGGCGGGGTCAGCCCGCGAAATCCTCGGGTTCGACGTCGTCCAGGAATTCCCGGAAGCGGCGCATCTCCCCCTCTTCGTCGACGGCGGGACCCGGCTCCGTGTCCTCACCCTCATCATGCTCGGTGATCCGCACGCCGGCCTCATCCATGACGGCGTCGGCGCACCAGATCCGGCACTTGGCGCGCAGCGCCAGGGCGAGGGCGTCGGAGGCGCGGGAGCTGACCGTGGTGCCGTCCTCGAACTGCAGCTGGCCGTAGAAGACGTTATCCTCCACGGCGACGATGTTGACGCTGACGATCGTGTGGCCGAGCGCCTCGACGACGTCGATCAGCAGGTCGTGGGTCATCGGCCGCGGCGGGACGACGCCCTGCTGGGCCAGGGCGATGGCGCTGGCCTCGGGGGTGCCGATCCAGATCGGCACGTGCCGTTCGCCGTGCATCTCCTTGAGCAGCACGAGCGGCTGGTTGGAGGGCAGTTCGATCCGAACGCCTACGATCTCGACCTCAATCATCAGATGTCCATCCTCGAGATGCGGTCCTGGACCAGAGCCCGGTGCAGCGAGAGGCAGAGGTCGCTGATTTCCCGGGCCGCCTCGGCGGCGCGAGCGTGCGAGGCGGCGTCCTTGCGGGACGTGAGGGTGGCGACGGCGCGTTCCACCAGGCCGAACTCCCGGTCCGCGGCGGCCTGGAAGGGGCGCAGGTGGCGGGGCTCAAGGCCGTGGCTTTCCAGCTGGACGCAGGCCTTGGCCACCTGCAGGGCGTGCTCGTCGAACTGGCCGTTGACGTGGCCGATCAGCCCGTAGCTCAGCAGGGACTCCAACAGCGGGACGCTCGCCCCGGATTCGGTCCGCAGCTGTTCCTCGCTGAGCCGGCGCACCCGGTTGTTCAGCTCGGAGGCGAGCTCGTCGGAGACGATCCGCGGCGAGACGGTGACGCCGGGCGGAAGGTTGTCCGGGCGTTCGCCGCGATCGATCGCGTCGAGGTAATCCTTGATCACCTTCAACGGCAGATACTGGTCGCGCTGGAGCGCCAGCACGAAACGGAGCCGCTCGACGTCGTTCTCCGAGTACTGCCGGTACCCCGCGGGGGTCCGCTGCGGGTTGATGAGTCCCTTTTCCTCAAGGAACCTGATTTTCGACGCGGTCATGGACGGGAAGTCGTCACTGAGTTGCCCCAGGACCTCCCCGATGTTCAAAACCTGGGGTCCGCGCCGTTCGGCTTGTGCCATGGCCACCGGAAAGTACTCCGATATCAGACGTTGCCTGCGGTGCGGACAGGGCTCAGGTAGAAGGTCAGGCGGAACTTGCCGATCTGCACCTCGTTGCCGGACTTGAGTTCCACGGCGTCGACGCGGTCGTTGTTGACGTAGGTGCCGTTCAGGCTGCCGGTGTCCACCACTTCGAAGCTGCGGGGGGTGCGGCGGAACTCGACGTGGCGGCGGGACACCGTGACGTCATCGAGGAAGATGTCGGCGTCGGGGTGCCGGCCGGCGGTGGTGACGTCCGAGTCCAGCAGGAAGCGGGCACCGCTGTTGGGACCGCTGTGCGCGATCAGCAGCGCCGAACCTGCAGGCAGCGATTCGATCGCGGTGCGCTCCTCGGTCGAAACCTTCGGGGCGATCGTCGGCTCTTCGCGGATCGGGGTGAGGTGGATCGAGGTGGTCTCCGAGGCTTTCACTCCACCCGTGCCGTATTCACCGGTGTCGTTCTGTCCGTGCCCAACCATTGAATCCTCCTGATTCGTTGCAGGTTCCCGCCTGCAAACAACGCATGCCGTCCGGAAAAGCCTGGCAGATCCGGTAGTCGGTCCGCCGTCCGGCAGCTGTCTCCAGCGGCAGGGCCGGGCGGCCTTGCCTTTAGCCTACCTGCTGTTCGTACTCCGATGCACTGAGCAGCGACTCGACCGCGTCGGCCTCGGCCAGCTTGATTTCCAGCAGCCAGCCCTCGCCGTAAGGATCGGAGTTAATCAGGGCCGAATCGGTGTCCAGCGCCTCGTTGCGGGCCACCACTTCGCCGCTGACCGGGGCGTAGATGTCGCTGACGCTCTTGGTCGATTCGACCTCGCCGACGACGTCGTTGGCGGTGAGCTTGGTGCCCACCTCCGGCATCTGGGCGTAGACCACGTCACCGAGAGCGTCCTGGGCAAAATCCGTGATGCCCACCCGGACGACGCCGTCGGCGTTGGGGGCGGTGACCCACTCGTGTTCGGCGGTGTAGGAGAGGTCTTCGGGAATGATGCTCATGACGGGCCTTTCGTCGGGTCAAGCACTACAGGTCAAGCACTTCGGGTGAATCCACTGGGGTCAAGCACTGGGTCCAGCGCTGGAGATGCGGCGGCCGGAGGAACGGGCCGCCGCTGAAAGTATAGGCATATCGGCACCGGCCCGGGAGGTCTCTGGCATGATGGGGCCATGGCCGCCCCTGCACCGGAATGGAACGTGTTAGCCCATGCCTGAACTGCCCGAAGTCGCGGCGCTGGCGGACTTCCTCGCCGCCCGTCTGGCCGGCTGCGAGGTCGCCGGCATCCAGGTGGTCTCCTTCGCCGTGCTGAAGACCGCAGATCCCCCGATCAGCGCGCTCGAGGGCCGCACGGTGACGGGCGTCCGGCGGTACGGGAAGTTCGTGGCGGTGGAGGCGGACGGGCTGTTCCTGGTTTTCCATCTCGCCCGCGCCGGCTGGGTCCGGGTGACGGAGGCACCCACCGGGGCCGTACTCAAGCGCGGCGGCGGGCACATCGCGGTCCGGCTGTCCCTGACCGGCGGCGCCGGTCCCGTGGACGTGGACCTGACCGAGGCGGGGACCCGCAAGAGCCTGGCCGTGTACCTGGTCCGGGACCCGGCCGAGGTTCCGGGGATCGCAGCGCTGGGGCCGGACCCGCTGGGCAAGGATTTCGACGTCGAATCGCTCGCGGCGATCCTGGCCGCCCACTCCCAGCAGGTCAAGGGAGTGCTGCGCAGCCAAAGCATCATGGCCGGGATCGGCAACGCCTACAGCGACGAGATCCTGCACGCGGCACGGATCTCCCCGTTCGCGATCGCCGCGTCCCTGGACCGCGACGCCGTCGAACGCCTCTACCGGGCGATCCATGAGGTGCTCGGCGCGGCCGTGGCGGGGGCAGCCGGAAAGCCGCCCGCCGAACTCAAGGACACGAAGCGGACCCACCTGCGGGTTCACGGCCGGGCCGGCGAGGCCTGCCCGGTCTGCGGGGACACCGTCCGGGAGGTCTCCTTCGCGGACACGGCCCTGCAGTACTGCCCGACCTGCCAGACGAAGGGGAAGATCCTGGCGGACCGGCGCACCTCGCGCTTCTTGAAGTAACCGGTCCCCGGAGCAGCCCGCGCCGCGGCGGGTTACCCGGGAAATCAGAAAACCCCGCCCCTGCCGTTTCCGGCAAGGACGGGGTTTTTTCTGTTGGTCGGGCTGACAGGATTTGAACCTGCGACCCCTTGACCCCCAGTCAAGTGCGCTACCAAGCTGCGCTACAGCCCGCTGGTTCCGTCGTTCTCCGCTCCGTGGCTCCGGAGGGATTTCTCCCTGCCGTATTCACTGAGCAGTCCGGCCGAACCACCTTGAAAAGCTTACACGATCCCGGAGGGTGCCCGTGACATTTCGCCGCCGCCACGGGCACTTTTCCATCCGGTATGTCCGAATTAACGCTTCTTGCTGCGCTTTTCCCGGACCCGCATGTTGACCTCGATCGGGGTGCCCTCGAAGCCGAAGGTCTCACGCAGGCGGCGGGTGATGAAGCGGCGGTAGCCCGGGTCCAGGAACCCGGTGGTGAAGAGGACGAACTTCGGCGGACGGCTGGACGCCTGGGTGCCGAAGAGGATGCGGGGCTGCTTGCCGCCGCGGACCGGGTGCGGGTGCGCTGCCACGAGTTCGCCGAGGAAGGCGTTGAGCCGGCCGGTGGGGATGCGCTTGTCCCAGCTTTCAAGCGCCGTGTCCAGGGCGGGAACCAGGCGGTCCTTGTGCCAGCCGGTCTTGGCGGAGATGTTCACCCGCGGGGCCCAGGCCACGTGGGCCAGGTCGCGGTCGATCTCGCGCTCAAGGTAGATCCGGCGTTCGTCGTCCAGCAGGTCCCACTTGTTGAACGCCAGCACCAGTGCCCGGCCGGATTCGATGGCCAGCTGCAGGATGCGGACGTCCTGTTCGCTGAGCACCTCGTCCACGGCGAGGAGCACGACGGCGACCTCGGCCTTTTCGAGGGCACTCTGGGTGCGGAGGGAGGCGTAGAAGTCGGCGCCCTGGGCCATGTGCTGGCGGCGTCGGATGCCGGCGGTGTCCACGAAGCGCCAGGTGCGGCCGCCGAGTTCGATGAATTCATCCACCGGGTCGCGGGTGGTGCCGGCGGTGTTGTCCACGACGACGCGCTCGGAGCCGGCCAGCTTGTTCAGCAGCGAGGACTTGCCCACGTTCGGGCGGCCGATCAGCGCGATGCGGCGGGGGCCGCCGCTGCGTTCCAGGCCCTCGATGGTGGAGAACTCGGGCAGGACATCCATCACGTGGTCCAGCAGGTCTGCCACGCCACGGCCGTGCAGGGCGGATACCGGGTAGGGCTCGCCGAAGCCGAGGCCCCAGAGCGCGGCCGAATCGGCTTCCTGGGCGAAGTCGTCCACCTTGTTGGCCACCATGATGACCGGCTTCTTGGATTTGCGGAGCATCTTCATGACGCCCTCGTCGGTGGCGGTGGCGCCGACGGCGGAGTCCACCACGAAGAGCACGGCGTCGGCCAGTTCCACGGCCATCTCGGCCTGCTCGGCGACGCGGGCGTGGATGCCGCGGGCGTCGTGCTCCCAGCCGCCGGTGTCCACCAGGGTGAAGTTGCGGCCGTTCCAGTGCGCCGAGTACATGACGCGGTCGCGGGTGACGCCGGGGGTGTCCTCGACCACGGCCTCGCGGCGGCCCAGGATGCGGTTGACCAGCGTGGACTTGCCCACGTTCGGGCGGCCGATGATGGCCAGGACCGGGTCCAGCTTCAGCGGGCCGTCGAAGTCCTCGTCCTCGAAGTCGCCGCTGAGCAGCGCGGCGTCGTCCTCGTCAAGCTCGTAGTCTTCCAGGCCGGCGCGCAGCGACGCGGCGCGGAGGTCGGCCTCGTCGTCGTCCAGGGCGGCGAGGTTCTCCGCCACCTGGTCCGTGCCGGTGGGCGTGTATTCGTCTTCGCCGGCGCCGAAGTTGCCGGAGGTTTGAGTCGTATCGCTCATTGCACTTTCCTTAGGTGGTGATCTGCCGGCTCTCCGGCTACTGCTGTCTGGCGTTCATGCGGTGGTTCTGATTGCGGTGCTGCTGATCCGTCGCTTGCTGTTTCCGCGTCGGGCAGGCGGTGTCCGCTGGCCTGGATGGTGTCCTGGACGTGCAGCGCCAGCGCAGCACGGATCCCGGTTCCCACCCTGTCCATTGAAGCACGCCCGGTCTCCCCCGGCCTGCGGTCCGCGGTCAACGCCGGGCCGAAGCTGACGTGCAGCCGGCGGCCCGGGCGTGGCACGGTGTTGAGGTGTTCGTCGCCGGTGCGGGTTCCGAGGATGGCGACCGGGATGACGGTGGCCGCCGAGTTCAGCGCCAGCCAGGCCACCCCGTTGTTGATCGCTGCCGCCTGGCCGCTCCCCCGGGTGCCTTCGGGGAGGATGCCCACGCAGGATCCGGCGTCCAGGATGGCCTTGGCGCGGTGCAGCGCCGCCCGGTCCCCGGACCGGTCCACGGGCAGCTGGCCCGCAGCGGTGAGCACCCGGCCCAGGACGCCGCCGAACATCTCCTGCTTGACCAAAATGTGCATGGGCCGCGGGGCGGCGCCGAACATCACCGGCCCGTCGAGGTAGCTGATGTGGTTCCCGGCGAAGATCACCGGGCCCGCCTGCGGGACGTTGGCCCGTCCCGTGACGGTGGTCCGGTACACCAGGTGGTCCAGTGCCCAGCCCACAGGGCGGCTCCAGGCCATGGTCCCGGTGAGGAACAGGCGTCCGGGTCCCGCGGCCACGCGCTCAGTCACGGGTGAAGGGCGCGTGCTCGACGACCCGGTGCACGATCCCAAGGGCCGCGTCGACGGTCTGCTCAAAGTCCAGGTCAGAGGAGTCCAGGGTGACCACGCCGTCGGCGGCCCGGGTGAAGTTCACCACGGTGGAGTCCTTGGCGTCCCGCGCCGTCACCTGGGCGGCGAGCTGCTCGGCGTTCTGGGTGCCGCCCAGCTGCAGGCCGCGGCGGCGCAGCCGGGCCTCCTCGCTGGCGGTCAGCAGCATCCGTACCTCGGCGTTGGGCGCGACGACGGTGGTGATGTCCCGGCCCTCCACCACCATGCGGCGGTGGTGCTTGTCGATCATTGCCCGCTGGCGGCGGATCAGTTCGGTGCGGGCGCCCAGGTTGGTGGCAACGGCGCTGACCGCGGCGGAGATGGAGGGTTCACGGATGGCGTCGGTGATGTCCACGCCGCCCACGCGCACGTACTCCTCCCCCGCGCTGGTGCTGATGTCCAGGTCCAGGACCTCGGCGGCGTCCTCGACGGCCTGCCCGTCGGCCAGGTCGGTCCCGGCGTCGAGGCAGTACCAGGTCAAGGCCCGGTACATTGCGCCGGTATCCAGGTAGGCCAGCCGGAGCCGGCGGGCCACCTCCTTGCTGACACTGGACTTGCCCGACCCGGAGGGCCCGTCAATGGCGACAACGAGGCTCTTGCCGGGACGGACCACGTCCGTCGCTACTGCTGCTGTTTCCTGGGTCATTACTGGAGTACCCGCCATCCGCGGTCGTTGAGGGCTTCGATGAGCATTTCGTGTTTATTGGGCAGGACGGAGATCTCCACCATGCCCACGTTCTGGCCGGACGAGTGGTCCAGGCGCAGGTCTTCGAGGTTGACACCGATCTCGCCGATCTCGGTGAGCAGCCGGGCGATCTGCCCGGGCGTGTCGTCCACCAGGACGGTGAGCCAGGAGTAGGCCTCCGGCGGCCCGCCGTGCTTGCCCGGGATGCGGGCCTGGCCGGCGTTGCCCTCGCTGATCAGCTGCGCCAGGTCCAGCCGTGCGCCGGGCGCGGTGGGGTTCTCCAGGGTGCCGATCAGGCGGTTCAGGTCCTCCCGGACACCGTGCAGCAGCCCCACCATGGGCCCGGCGTTGGCGCCAAGGATCTGCACCCACAGCGTCGGGTCGCTCGCGGCGATCCGGGTGGTGTCCCGGAGCCCGTTCCCGGCCAGGGACAGCGCATGCAGGGGCGTGCCCTGCAGCCGGCTGGCCAGCAGCGAGGACATCACCTGGGGCAGGTGCGAGACCAGCGCCACCGCGTCGTCGTGCTCCTGGGCATCGAATTCGGCGACGACGGCGCCGAGGTCGCCCGCCAGCGCACGCGCCGTCGTGAGGGCCTCGGTCCGGGTCTCCGGCGTCGGGCACAGCACCCACGGCATGGAGGTGAAGAGTTCCCCGCGCGCGGCGACCGGCCCGGACTTCTCCCGGCCGGCCATCGGGTGGGTGCCGACGTAGCGGCCCAGGTCGGCCCCGCGGTCGCGGAGCTCTGCCTGGATGCCCGCCTTGACGCTGGCGATGTCCACCACGGTGGCGTCGGGGTAGTCCGCCAGGGCGCGGGCGACGACGTCGGCCGTCACGTCCGGCGGGGCCGCCACGACGACGAGCTCCGGGGCCTCCCCCTCGAGCCGCTCCAGCGGCAGGCCGGCGCCGATGTCGACGGCGACGGCCTGGTTGGTCGGCGAGGGGTCGGTCAGGTACACCGGGACGCCGCGGCCGCGCAGGCCCAGCCCGATGCTGGTGCCCAGCAGCCCGGTGCCCACGACGACCACGGGGCCGTTGAGGTGCCCGCGGCCGTGGGTGCGGAAAGCGGACATGCCTACAGCCCCACGGATGCCAGCAGGTGGCCGACTTCCTGCTTGCCGAGGTTGCGGATGCTGCCCTGGCGCTGGTCGCCCAGGCCGATGGGGCCGACCTTGACGCGGACCAGGCGCAGCACGGGGAAACCGACGGCGTCGAAGAGGCGGCGAACGATCCGGTTCTTCCCCGAGTGCAGGACCACCTCGATCAGCACGTGGCCCGGGGTGGAGTCGACCAGCCGGAATGAGTCCACCGAGGCCATGCCGTCTTCCAGCTCGACGCCGGCCTTCAGCTGCGCGCCGACGCCCTGCGGGAACGGGCCGCGGACCTGGACCAGATAGGTCTTGGGCACCTCGTAGGAGGGGTGCGTCAGCCGGTTGGCCAGTTCGCCGTCGTTGGTCAGCAGCAGCAGGCCCTCGGTGGCGACGTCCAGCCGGCCCACGTGGAAGAGCCGCTCGCCGTGGTGGTTGCGGACGAAGTCGCTGATGCAGGGCCGGCCGTCCGGGTCTTCCATGGTGGAGACAACGCCCTTGGGCTTGTTGAAGACCATGTAGACCATGTTTTCGTCCAGCTGGATGCGCAGGCCGTCGACGTGGATCACGGAGGTGGCGGGGTCCACCCGCATGCCGAGTTCGGTGACGACGCGGCCGTCCACCTCGACCCGGCCCTCGGCGATCATCTCCTCGCAGACGCGACGGGAGGC
Source organism: Arthrobacter sp. BPSS-3 (assembly GCF_044628475.1). Classification (NCBI taxonomy): domain Bacteria; kingdom Bacillati; phylum Actinomycetota; class Actinomycetes; order Micrococcales; family Micrococcaceae; genus Arthrobacter; species Arthrobacter sp. BPSS-3. Next base: position 28,002 of record NZ_JBIMMV010000003.1, on the reverse strand, counting down.
CACACCGGCGGAGGCCATGACCTTCTGCAGGCGGACACCGTCGGCATCGTGCAGCTCGGACTGCGGCACGGCGCCGCGCGGGCCGCGCTTGCGGGCGGGCTTGCGGACCGGACCCAGGTTCTGGCCGAAGCGTTCGCTGCCGAAAGCCTTCGAGCCGGCGGCCTTGGCGGCGCCGGCCCCGATGCGGGCCTTGGGCTTCAGGGCGCCGGGGGTGCCGGGCGCCTTGCCGGCGCCGGGCTTGCGGGCTCCGGGCTTCTTCGCCGCGGGCTTGCCGCCGCGCTGTGCCGGCTCCGCCGGACCCGGGTTCAGGTCCGGGTCAATGAAGGCTTCCTCGCGCGGCTTGGGCCGCTTGAAGCCGCGGTCAGCTCCGCCGGAGAAGCCGCCCTTGCCGGCGTCGCGCTGGCCGCGGCCGGCGCCGCCGGCCCCCTGGCTGCGCGGTGTGTTGTGTCCGGCCTTGTTGCCGGCTCCGGTCCGTCCCGAACCGTTACGTGGTGAACCCTGGCGTCCCGCCTGTGTCATGACCCGTCCTTCGTTGTGGTGAAATCTGTGCGCAGGCTGCGTGGCTGCCCGCTGGTGTGTGGTGCTGTTACATGCGTCCGGCGTCGTAGTACTCCGCGATGCCCTCGAGTCCCGGAAGGTGCGGGGAGAGCTGGGGCAGTTCCGCCACCGACCCGATCCCCATCCGTTCCAGGAAATACGAGGTGGTGCGGTAGAGGACTGCCCCGGATTCGGGATCATGTCCCGAGTCCTCGATCAGTCCGCGCTGCACGAGCGTCCGCACCACGGAGTCGACATTGACGCCTCGAATTGCCGAGACCCTGGCCCGGGATACGGGCTGCCGGTAGGCGATCACGGCGAGCGTTTCGAGCGCCGCCTGCGTCAGCCTGGCCGTCTGGCCTTCGAGGACGAATCCGCCAACCACGTCGGCGAATTCGGTCCGGGAATAGATCCGCCAGCCACCGGCGATGTTCCGCAATTCGAAACCCCGGGGGGCTGTGGCCACATCCGGGGAACTTCCAGTATAGCCGTTATACTCCCGCCGCAGGTCCTCGAGCAGGTCCTCGACGACGTCGACGGGCTGGCCGAGGCCCGCGGCGAGCTGCGCCGCCGTCGCCGGTTCGTCGATCACCATCAGCACGGCCTCCAGCGCGGCGCGGACGCCGCCGGGAAGATCCGCGACGTCGGGGGTTCCCGGGTCCGCCTGCACGGCGGGGGTGCCCGCCGGTCCGGGGCGCGTCTCTGGTCCGGTGGTCATGGCTGGTCCTCGTATTCCTCGCTCAGGGCCGCGCTGTTCCATTCGGGGTCGGCGGCCGTCCAGTGCACGGAGAGTTCGCCGAGGGGCTGCAGCTGGTCGAAGGACACCGCCTTGTCGCGGAACATCTCCAACAGGGCCAGGAAGCGGGCCACCACCACCAGGGTGGATTCGGCGTCGGCGGTCAGGGCCCGGAAGGTCAGCGGCCGGCCCTGCCGCAGGCGCAGCCCGAGGATCTCGGCCTGTTCCCGGACGCTGACCGGGCTGCCGTGCAGGTGCGCCAGGCCCACCTCGGTGGGGGCGGCGGCCTTGGGGGTCAGTGCGGCGCCGGCGAGGGCGGCGAACTGGGCCGGGGTGTGTTTCCAAACCAGGTCCGGCAGCAGCGCGGCGAAGTGTTCCTCGAGGGCCACCTGGCGGGGGTAGCGCTGCGCCTCCTGTTCCAGGGTGGCGCCGAGCAGGCCGGCGACGTGCTTGAAGGCCTTGTACTGCAGCAGCCGGGCGAACAGCAGGTCCCGGGCCTCGAGCAGCGCCACGTCCTCGGCGTCCTCGACCTCGCCGGCGGGCAGCAGCCGGGCGGCCTTGAGGTCCAGCAGGGTGGCGGCCACCACCAGGAACTCGCTGGCCTCGTCGAGGGCCCAGTCCTCCCCTTGCTCCTGGAGCTTCCGGGTGTACTTGATGAACTCGTCGGTGACGGTGGCCAGCGCCACCTCGGTGATGTCCAGCTGGTGTTTGGAGATCAGGCCCAGGAGCAGGTCGAAGGGGCCGGTGAAGTTGGCCAGCCGGACCTCGAAGCCGTGCTTCTTCGCCGCCGGTGACAGCTCCTCCGGCGCGGTGAGCGTCGCCGTCACGGTGCCTAGGGCGCGCCGCCGCGCGAGATCAGTTCCTTGGCCAGGCGGCGGTAGGCGTCCGCGCCGGCATGGTTCCCGGCGTAGCTGGTGATCGGTTCAGCGGCGACGGTGGCGTCGGCGAACTTGATCGAGCGCTTGATGACGGTTTCGAAGACCTTGTCGCCGAAGGCCTCGACCAGCCGGGCGATGACCTCGCGGCCGTGGAGGGTCCGCGCGTCGTACATGGTGGCGAGGACGCCGTCGACCTGCAGGCGGGGGTTGAGCCGGTCCTGGACCTTGTCGATGGTCTCGACCAGCAGCGCCACGGCGCGGAGGGCGAAGAACTCGCAGATCAGCGGGATGATGACGCCGTGTGCGGCGGTGAGGGCGTTGACCGTGAGCAGGCCAAGGGAGGGCTGGCAGTCGATCAGGACGACGTCGTAGTCGTCTTCGACCTTTTTGAGTGCCCGGTCCAGGACCTGTTCGCGGGCCACCTCGTTGACCAGCTGCACCTCGGCGGCGGAGAGGTCGATGTTGGCCGGGAGCAGGTCCACGTTCTCGACGCCGGTCTTCTGGATCGCGTCGCGGATGTCCACCTTGCGGTCCATCAGGACGTTGTAGACGGTCAGGTCCAGCTCGTGCGGGTTGGTGCCGAGGCCGGCGGACAGCGCACCCTGCGGGTCGAAGTCCACCAGCAGGACGCGGCGGCCGTACTCGGCCAGGGCCGCGGCCAGGTTGATGGTGGACGTGGTCTTGCCGACGCCACCCTTCTGGTTCACCATGGCGATGACGCGGGCCGGGCCGTGGGAGGACAGCGGCGCGGGCTCAGGGAACTCCCGCAGGGGACGCCCGGTGGGCCCCATGACGGCGTCGTCCAGGTCGAGTCCGGTGCCTTCCAGGGTGGCTGACCCCTGTTCGCTGCTCACGTATCTATCCACACTTTCGATGACGGTGATATTTGCTGCCCGATCCCGCCGCGGTTCGTCGGCGGCGATCGTTATTCCTCCCAAGGTTACAGCCCCCGACACGGTATTCGACGGACCTTGACAACCGCCGTTTTGCGCGCCTTGACCTTCTGGTAGAGGTCGAGGGTTGCCGCGGGGAGGCCGGGCCGGGGACGCGAAACCGCCCGGACGCGGCGGGGCGTCCGGGCGGTTTCGCGGTGATGCGTTGCGGGTGCGGCGGCCGGTTAGGCGTTGGCCGGCACCTGCGGGCGGGCGGACTCTGCGGCCGCTTCGCCGGCCGGTTCGCCGGCCACGTGGCCGGCGATCATGGTCTGCTCGTCGAACGGGACGGCGCCGGAGAGGACGCGCTCCACCTGGCCGCCGTCGATCTCCTTGACCCAGGTGCCGATCAGGATGGTGGCGACGGCGTTGCCGGTGAAGTTGGTCAGCGCGCGGGCCTCGGACATGAACCGGTCGATTCCGACGATCATGCCGACGCCGCCGAGCAGTTCCGGACGGTGGGCCTGCAGGCCGGCGGCCAGGGTGGCCAGGCCGGCGCCGGTGACACCGGCTGCGCCCTTGGAGGCGATGATCATGAAGATCAGCAGCGAGACCTGGGCGCCCAGGTCCAGCGGGGTGCCCATGGCGTTGGCGACGAAGAGGGAGGCCATGGTCAGGTAGATCGCGGTGCCGTCCAGGTTGAAGGAGTAGCCGGTGGGGACGGTGACGCCGACGACCGGCTTGGACACGCCGAGGTGTTCCATCTTGGCGATCAGGCGGGGCAGGGCGGCCTCGGAGGAGGAGGTGGAGAAGATCAGCAGGTATTCGCGGCCCAGGTACTTCATCAGGCGGAAGATGTTGACGCCGGAGACGACCTGCAGGATGCCGCCGAGGATCACGACGATGAACACGGCGCAGGTGATGTAGAAGGCGACCATCAGGGTGGCCATGCTGATGATGGCCTGGACGCCGGTGGCGCCGACGACGGCGGCGATGGCGCCGAAGGCACCCACCGGGGCGAGCCACATGATCATGATCAGGATGCGGAAGACGAGGGCCTGGCCGTGGCCGATGGCCTTGAGGATCGGGGCGCCCTGGGTGCCCATCTTCTGCAGCGCGAAGCCGACCAGGATGGCGGCGAGGAGGGTCGGCAGGACGGGGATGTCGCCGGGGATGATGCCGAGCAGGAAGTCGACGGTGCTGTCCGTGGCGGCCTTCTTGTTCGGATCGTACGGGGCAAGCTTCAAGCCGGTGCCCGGGTGGATCAGGTTGCCGACGACCAGGCCGATGGCCAGGGCGAAGGTGGACATGACGATGAAGTAGCCCAGGGCCAGGCCGCCGACCTTGCCGACGGTGGCCGCCTTGGCGATGGAACCGATGCCCAGGACGATGGTGCAGAAGATGACCGGGGCGATCATCATCTTGATCAGCTTGATGAACCCGTCGCCGAGGGGCTTGAGGGACTTTCCGACCTCGGGGAACATCAGGCCGACGACGGCGCCGAGGACGACGGCCACGATGACCGCAATGTACAGGTAGTGGGACTTGTCCAGCCCCTTGCGCTTGACCGGCGCCGCGGCCGTTGCCGCTGACTCTCCTCGTTGAGAGGCCATGGTATTTCTCCTTGGATAGGCTGGACGTCGATGCTGTCCGTGGACGCATCCGTCCTTTCTGCGTGTTCCTCCATCATTGGGTACGGAGTGACGCGCATCACCGTTGCGTTCATATTGGTCATGGAGGGTGCACTTTGATCCACCACTGGAGCATCGCCCGGCGCCTGTTCGTGGCCCATCTGCTGTTCATGCTGGCGCTGACCGCCGTCGTCGGAACCGCCACCTATGTGGACGCACGGGACCATGCGTACCAGGAGGCCGGGCGGCGGATGGCGGGGATCGCCACCGCGGTGGCGGACAACCCGCTGGTCCTGCAGGCCGCCGCGGCGCCGAACCCGTCGGCGCTGCTGCAGCCGTACGCCATGGAGGTGATGCGGGACGCCCAGGCTGACTTCATCACGATCATGGCCCCGGACCGGACCCGCTGGACCCACCCCCGGGACGAGGAGCTGGGCAAACCGTACATCGGGTCTATCGATGCGGCGTTGCAGGGCCGGGTCTTCACGGAGATCATGGCCGGCACGCTGGGCCCCTCGGTGCGCACGATCGCCCCGGTCAAGGACGCCAACGGCACGGTCAAGGCGCTGGTGGCGGCGGGCGTGACCGTGGGAACGGTGGACGTGGCGTTCTCCGGCCGGCTGCCGGCCCTGCTGGTGATCGCGGCGGCGCTGCTGGCCGGCGGCTCGGTGGCGTCCTGGCTGCTGGGCCGGTACCTGCGGCGCGTGACCCGCGGCTGGGGCCCGGAGCAGCTGGCCCAGCTGTTTGCCTACTACGAGTCCGTGCTGCACTCGGTGCGTGAGGGCGTGATCCTGATCGACCCGCGCGGCCGGGTGGTGATGTACAACGACCAGGCGGCGGCGCTGCTGGGCGTGCCGCCGCGGCCCGCGGACGCGGCGGTGGACGCCGACGGCGGTGCCGCCCTGGGCATCACCCGCAGCGCAAACCCCGGCGCAAACCACAGCGCGGACCGGGGCGGCGTCGCCCGGCCGGCCGACGCCCCCACGCTGGCGGAGCTGCCGCTGGCGCCGAGCCTGCGGGAACTGTTCCGGTCCGGGCGGGTGGCCCAGGACGAAATCCACCTCACCGGCGAGCGCGTGCTGGTGGTCAATCAGGGGCCCGCAGTGGGTCCCGCTCCGGGGCCGCTGGCAGGCCCGCGGGGGGCCCGGCGGCAGCGGGGAGCCTCGCGGCGGCCGGTCTTCGGGACGGTGGCCACCATTCGCGACCGGACCGAGATCGAGTCCCTGGGCAGCGAGCTGGAGACCATGCGGACGCTCTCTGACGCGCTGCGGGCGCAGACGCACGAGCACGCCAACCGGCTGCACACCATCGTGTCGCTGATGGAGCTGGGCCGGGACGCCGAGGCGCTGGACTTCGCCACCAAGGACCTGGAGCTGTCCCAGCGGCTCACCGATGACCTGGTGGGCTCCATCGAGGAGCCGGTCCTGGCGGCCCTGGTGATGGGCAAGTCCGCGCAGGCACACGAACGCGGCGTGGAACTGATTCTCACCACGGCCGGCTCCACCGCCGTGACCGGCCTGGCCGTGCAGGACTTGGTGACCATCTTGGGCAACCTGCTGGACAACGCGATCGACGCCGCCGCGGACGCGCCCCCGCCGCGGCTCGTGGAGCTGAGTGTCACCGCCGCGCCCGAAGGTCTGGAGATCACCGTGGAGGACAGCGGGCCCGGGATCGACCCGGCGGCGGTGGACGACGTCGTCCGGCACGGCTTCAGCACTAAGGAGTCCGGGCCCTTCGGCCGCGGGCTGGGCCTGGCGCTGGTCCGGCAGGCGGTCCGGCGGCTGGGCGGTACCATGACAATCACCAGCCCGGCCGGGGCACTGTTCCTGGTCAGCCTGCCGACGGGGCAGGCCGCGGGGAACGCGGCGGCCGGTATTGCAGAGGGACACCATGAATGAGATCCGTGTGCTCGTCGTCGAGGACGAGCCGATCGCGGCCGCCGCGCACGCCGCGTACATCGGCCGGCTGGAGGGCTTCACCCTCGCCGGATCCGCCCCGGACGGGCAGTCGGCCCTGCGCCTGCTGACGGAGCTCAACGCCGCGGGCCAGCCGGTGGAGCTGGTCCTTCTGGATATGAACCTGCCGGACCTGCACGGCCTGGACATCGCCCGCCGGATGCGCACCGCCGGGCTCTTCGCGGACATCATCGCCATCACCGCCGTGCGTGAACTGAACATTGTCCGCAGCGCGGTGGCCACCGGCGTCGTGCAGTACCTGATCAAGCCCTTCACCTTCGCCACGTTCGCGGACAAGCTGCGCAGCTACCGGCAGTTCCGCGAACAGCTGGCCTCCCCCGCTGCCGGCGGACCAGGGACCGGGGCCTCGCAGAGCGACGTGGACCAGGCGTTCGCGAGCTTGCGCGCCCCCTCGGAGCTGCCGCTGCCCAAGGGGCTCTCCTCCTCCACCCTGGAGTCGGTGCAGGAGTTTATGAAGCGCCAGGCCGGGGCCGTGTCCGCCAGCGAGGTGATGGAGGCCCTGGGCATGTCGCGGGTGACCGCCCGCCGCTATCTGGAGTACCTGGCCGACGCCGGGACGGTGGCCCGCACGGCCCGTTACGGCGCGCCGGGCCGGCCGGAGAACGAATACCGCTGGAGCCGGCCGGCATCCTAGGAACCGCAGTTCAGGACCGCGCTGGTCAGGACCGCGCTGTTCAGGACCGCGCAGCGTCGGGCCGCAGGGTGTCCAGCAGCTGCTCGATTACGCCCGCGTCTTCGATGGTGGAGGGCACCACGTAGTCCTCGCCGTCGGCGATCTGCCGCATGGTCTTGCGGAGGATCTTCCCCGAGCGGGTCTTGGGCAGCGCCTCCACCACGGTGACGTGCTTGAAGTCGGCCACGGCGCCGATGTCGCGCCGGACCAGGGCCACCAGCTCCTTGGCCAGCACCTCCCCCGGCACGTCGACGCCGGACTTGAGCACCACGTAGCCACTGGGCCGCTGCCCCTTGAGCGGGTCGGCCAGGCCGATCACGGCGCATTCGGCGACGGCGGGATGCTGGCCGATCACCTGCTCCATCGCCCCGGTGGAGAGCCGGTGGCCGGCCACGTTGATGATGTCGTCGGTGCGGCCCATCACGAAGAGGTAGCCGTCCTCGTCCCGGTAGCCGGAGTCGCCGGTGGCGTAGTAGCCCTCGAACGCCTGCAGGTAGGAGGAGACGTAGCGGTCGTCGTTGCGCCAGAGGGTGGCCAGGGTGCCCGGCGGCAGCGGCAGGCCCAGGACGATGTTGCCCTCCGTTCCCGGTTCCACTTCCTCTCCCGCGCCGTCGAGGACCTGCAGGCGGAAGCCCGGCATCGGAACGCTCGGGGACCCGGCCTTGATGGGCAGTTCGGCCATGCCGCGCGGGTTCGCGCAGATGGCCCAGCCGGTCTCGGTCTGCCACCAGTGGTCCACCACCGGCACCCCCAGAACCCGGGCGGCCCAATGGAAGGTGTCCGTGTCCAACCGCTCCCCCGCGGCGAACAGGGTCCGCAGGCTGGAGATGTCGTAGTTCTTCAGCAGGTCCGCCTCCGGGTCGGCCTTGCGGATGGCCCGCAGCGCCGTCGGGGCCGTGAAGAGGACGTTGACCTTGTGGTCCTGGATCACCCGCCAGAAGGCGCCGGCGTCCGGGGTGCCCACCGGCTTTCCCTCGTACATGACGGTGGTGGCCCCGGCCAGCAGCGGACCGTAGACGATGTATGAGTGGCCCACCACCCAGCCGACGTCGGAGGCGGTCCACATGACGTCGCCGGGGCCGACGTCGTAGATGTTCTCCAGCGTCCAGCTCAGGGCGACGGCGTGGCCGCCGTTGTCCCGCACCACGCCCTTGGGGGTGCCGGTGGTGCCGGAGGTGTAGAGGATGTACAGCGGGTCGGTGGCCTTGACGTTGACCGGAGCCGCCGGTTCGGCGGCGGCCAGCTCGGTGTCCCAGTCCAGCCAGCCGCCGTGGTTCGCGACGGTGTCGGCGAAGCCGTCCCGGGCCTTGACCAGCACCGGGGTGTCCGGGGTTCCGGCGAGCTCCAGCGCCTCCGCGACGGCCGGCAGGTACTCGATCCGGCGGGCCGGCTCGATGCCGCCCGAGGCGGTGACGACGGCGGCCGGGTCGGCGTCGCGGATGCGGGCGGCGAGCTCCTTGGGCGCGAAGCCGCCGAAAACCACCGAGTGGACGGCGCCCAGCCGGGCCGTTGCGAGCATGGCGATGGCCGCCTCGGCGATCATCGGCATGTAGATGACAACCCGGTCGCCGCGGCCCACGCCCCGGGCGCGGAGGACGCCCGCGAACCGCGCCACCTGGTCCGTCAGTTCGGCGTAGGTGAAGCTCTTCCGGAGGCCGAGCATGGCGGAGTCGTAGACCAGCGCCGTCCGGTCGCCGTGGCCGGCCGCCACGTGCCGGTCCAGGGCATTGAAGCAGGTGTTCAGTTCGCCGTCGGGGAACCAGGCGTAGAGCGGTGCGCGGCTCGAATCCAGGGCTCGGGTGGGCGGGACGCTCCAGTCGACCGTGCGGGCCGCGTCGAGCCAGAAGTCCTCCGGCTGGTCCATGCTGCGCGCATAGCTGCTCGCGTAGCTGGAGGCGTTTCGTTCTTCGGAGCTGTTGGTGTCGGAGTTGCGTTCCGAGGTCTCCCGGTTGCCGGCGTTGCCCATGGCGTTCTCCCGTTCCACGACGTTGTGATGCAGACCATGCTAGACGGATGCTCGGAAGCTCACAAGGGTTTTGTATACACGAGGTGGGTCTACTCGTGATTTTCTGCCGAATTGCTTGGATGCGAAGCAGTCTGTGTATACACTGGTGGGGATTCGGCGAGGAAGGAGAGCATCATGCGCGCCAGCGACAGGGCCTATGCGGCACTCCGCGACGACATTATCGAGTGGCGGCTGGCTCCCGGCACGGTTCTCGCCGAGGTGGAGCAGTCCGAGCGCCTGGGCGTCTCCCGGACCCCGTTGCGGGAGGCGCTGAGCCGGCTCACCGCGGAGGGTTTGACGACGACGGCGGGCGGCCGCGGCGTCGTCGTCACCGATATCTCGCTGGAGGACATCGACGAACTCTTCGAGCTTCGCGAGACCCTTGAAGGCAAGGCCGCGGCGCTGGCCGCAGAACGCGGCGATCAGGCTGTCTTCGCCGGGTTGCAGCGCGAGTTGCTGCGGGCGCCGGAGCTGATCAATGGCGCGGACCCCGCCCGGCACGACTACTACGACCTTGTCGGCCGGCTCGATGCCGCCGTCGACGCCGCCATTTCCAACGCCTACCTGGCCCAGGCGATGCGCAGCCTGCGCGTGCACCTGGTCCGGGTGCGCCGGCTGGCCGCGGACGATGCCGCACGCCTCACCGCCGCGGCCGCCGAGCACGCGGCGATCGCCGAGGCCATCGCCGCCGGCAACCCCCGGCTGGCCGAGGCCGCGACCACGCTTCATCTGCACCGCAGTCTTTCCCACGTCAAAGCAACCCACGTACCGCACTAGGTACGGACCCCTTCAGAAGGAGCACCATGGTCAAGGAACACCACGTCCGCGTCTACAAGAGCGAAGAAAATCTGGCCCGCGAGGACCAGCTGGCCTACAAGATCGCCAAGGTCGCCGCCGACCCGGTGGAGGTCACCGACGAGGTCACCGACATGGTGATCAACCGCATCATCGACAACGCCTCCGTGGCCATCGCCTCGCTGAACCGCGCGCCGATCGTCGCCGCCCGCGCCCAGGCCCTCACCCACGGCCCCAGCACCGGCGGCAAGGGTTCCAAGGTCTTCGGCATCGAGGAGCGCGTCTCCCCCGAGTGGGCCGCCTGGGCCAACGGGGTGGCCGTCCGCGAACTCGACTACCACGACACCTTCCTGGCCGCCGAGTACTCCCACCCGGGCGATAACATCCCGCCGATCCTGGCCGTCGCCCAGCACGTCGGCTCCAGCGGCCGCGACCTGATCCGCGGCATCGCCACCGGCTACGAAATCCAGGTCAACCTGGTCAAGGCCATCTGCCTGCACAAGCACAAGATCGACCACGTCGCCCACCTGGGCCCCTCCGCTGCCGCCGGTATCGGCACCCTGCTGGGCCTCGACGTCGAGACCATCTTCCAGTCCGTCGGCCAGGGCCTGCACACCACCACCGCCACCCGGCAGTCCCGCAAGGGCGAAATCTCCACCTGGAAGGCACACGCCCCGGCGTTCGCCGGCAAGATGGCCGTCGAGGCCGCCGACCGTGCCATGCGCGGCCAGACCTCCCCCGTGCCGATCTATGAAGGCGAAGACGGCGTGATCGCCTGGATGCTGGACGGCCCCACCGCGGATTACCTGGTGCCGCTGCCCGAGGAGGGCGAGGCCAAGCGCGCCATCCTGGACACCTACACCAAGGAGCACTCCGCCGAATACCAGGCGCAGGCCTGGATTGACCTGGCCCGCAAGCTGCACGGTGAGCACCCGGAGGTCACGGACCCGGCCAACGTCGAGTCCGTCCTGATCAAGACCAGCCACCACACCCACTACGTGATCGGCTCCGGCGCGAACGACCCGCAGAAGTACAGCCCCACCGCCAGCCGGGAAACCCTGGACCACTCCATTCCGTACATCTTTACCGTCGCGCTGCAGGACGGGACCTGGCACCACGTCGACTCCTACTCCCCCGAGCGCGCCGGCCGGCCGGACACGGTGGAACTCTGGCACAAGGTCACCACGGTGGAGGATCCCGAATGGACCCGCCGCTACCACAGCCTGGACATCGCCGAGAAGGCCTTCGGCGGCTCTGTGGAGATCACGCTCAAGGACGGCACCGTCATCACCGACCAGATCGCTGTCGCCGACGCCCACCCGCTCGGCGCCCGGCCGTTCGCCCGCGAGCAGTACGTGAACAAGTTCCGCACCCTCGCCGCGGGCTTGGTGGCCGAGGAAGAGATCGAGCGCTTCCTCGCCGCAGCCGCCCGCCTGCCCGAGCTCGCCGCCGGTGAGCTGGACCAGCTGAACATCAAGGCCGCCGACGGCGTGATCGACCTGGCGGCCGCACCGAAGGGACTCTTCTAATGCTGTACTCGAAGACCACGCCGGAGCAGAAGCGGATCCGTTTCCGCGAGCTGCTCTCCTCCGGCACCATCGCGCAGTTCCCCGGCGCGTTCAGCCCGCTCTCGGCGCGGCTGATCGAGGAGAAGGGCTTCGCCGGCGTGTACATCTCCGGCGCCGTCCTGGCCAACGACCTGGGCCTGCCGGACATCGGGCTGACCACGCTCACCGAGGTGGCCACCCGGGCCGGGCAGATCGCCCGGATGACGGACCTGCCCTCGATCGTGGACGCGGACACCGGCTTCGGTGAGCCGATGAATGTCGCCCGGACCGTGCAGGAACTCGAGAACGCCGGCCTGGCCGGCCTGCACATCGAGGACCAGTTCAACCCGAAGCGCTGCGGGCACCTTGACGGCAAGAACGTCGTGGACCTGGACACCGCCACCAAGCGGATCCGCGCCGCGGCCGACGCCCGCCGGGACCCGAACTTCCTGATCATGGCCCGCACCGACATCCGCGCCACCGACGGCCTGGAGGCTGCCCAGCAGCGCGCCAAGGCCCTGGTGGAGGCCGGTGCCGACGCGATCTTCCCCGAGGCGATGAAGGATCTCTCCGAGTTCCAGGCCATCCGCGACGCCGTGGACGTGCCGATCCTGGCGAACATGACCGAGTTCGGCAAGAGCGCACTGTTCACGGTGGACGAGCTGGCCGGCGTCGGCGTCAACATGATCATCTACCCGGTGACCCTGCTTCGTAGTGCCATGGGCGCGGCGGAGCGTACTCTGGAGACGATCAAATCAGACGGCACCCAGGAGGCACAGGTTCCCAACATGCTGACCCGTGCACGGCTGTACGACCTCGTGGACTACGAGGCCTACAACCGCTTCGACACCGGGGTGTTCAATTTCCAGATCCCCGGCATCTGACACCCCACCGGACCGCCGGCCCCGGCCGGACAACAGGCGTTAGGAACAAAGGAGTTCAGCATGGCTGACAACGAGATCAAAAAGGGCCTTGCCGGCGTCGTGGTGGACTACACCGCGGTGTCCAAGGTCAACCCGGAAACCAACTCGCTGCTGTATCGCGGCTACCCCGTCCAGGAGCTGGCCGCCAAGTGCAGTTTCGAGGAGGTGGCTTACCTGCTCTGGAACGGCGAGCTGCCGACCGACGGGCAGCTGGCGGAGTTCACCGCCAAGGAGCGCGCCGGGCGTGCACTGGACCCGGTGCTGAAGACCGTCATCGACGCCCTTCCCGTCACGGCGCACCCGATGGATGTCTGCCGGACGGCGGCGTCGGTGCTGGGCGCCCGGCACCCGCTGGCGGAGGACTCCTCCCGGGAGGCCAACATGGCCAAGGCCGTGGATCTGTTCGCCGCGATGCCGGCTGTGGTGGCGTATGACCAGCGCCGGCGGCACGGTCAGGAACCAGTGGAGCCCCGCGATGACCTGGGCTACTCTGCCAACTTCCTCTGGATGGCGTTCGGCGAGGAGCCGGTCCAGGAAGTCGTCGAGGCGTTCAACGTCTCGATGATCCTGTACGCGGAGCACTCCTTCAACGCCTCGACCTTCACCGCGCGCGTGATCACCTCGACGCTCTCCGACCTGCACTCGGCCGTGACCGGGGCGATCGGGGCGCTCAAGGGACCGCTGCACGGCGGCGCCAACGAGGCCGTCATGCACACCTTCGACGAGATCGGCATCCGCCACGAAGAGTCGCTGGAGGAGGCCGCCGCCCGGGCCAAGGCCTGGATGGAGGACGCCCTGGCCAAGAAGAAGAAGGTCATGGGCTTCGGCCACCGCGTCTACAAGCACGGTGACTCCCGCGTCCCGACCATGAAGGCTGCGCTGGACAAGATGATCGCCCACTACGGACGGCCCGAGCTGCTGGGGCTCTACAACGGGCTGGAGACCGCCATGGACGAGGCCAAGGCCATCAAGCCGAACCTCGACTACCCCGCAGGGCCGACCTACCATCTGATGGGCTTCGACACCCCGACGTTCACTCCCCTGTTCGTTGCCAGCCGGATCACCGGCTGGACGGCGCACATCATGGAGCAGCTCGACTCGAACTCCCTGATCCGCCCGCTGAGCGAGTACAACGGCGTGGAAGAGCGGCACGTGCCGTAACTCCCGTCGCGCTTCCCCGCCTCAGGCGGTAAAGCAAAGACAGCGGCCCGGCCACCCCTTCTGGGTGGCCGGGCCGCTGTGTTTGCTCCGGTTTCAGGTGGGGCGCCGGGGCTAGCCCTGGGTGACCTTCAGCGAGGTGATCATGCGCTTGGCGTTGAGGTACTCGGCGCTCTGCATGTAGGCCCGGGCGTCGTCCATCGTGGGGAAGGACTTGGGACCCTTGTGGCCGGGGATCTGCTGCTGGACTCCGGTGTTCACCTGGTAGGCGTCCGCGAAGGAGAAGAGCGGCGAGTCGGAGGGCCCGCTGACGATGTTGTAGAACATGCAGGTGCTGCCGTTTTGGCCGGCCGGGGAGCTGGTGAGCCCGTAGGACGCCGTGACGTGGTCAGCTTCCTGCAGGGCGCGGAAGGCGAACCTCGGGCTCACGGAGCCCTTAGTCGGCTGGTAGGGGATGTCGACGTTGACCGAGTCGAGGACGGTGTAGGGCACCGGCCCCTCGCAGGCTCCGCCGACGCCGCCCGACGGTCCGGAGTGCAGGGACGCCACGATCACGCCGGATTCGTCGGCAACCTCCACGTCCGTCGACCCGGTATTGGCGGGCGGGGCCTGGGTCGCCGTCCAGGTTCCGGGGTACTCAAAGCTGATCCGGCGGTCGGCGCTGGTGAACGTCCGCCAGTCGGCGGCGGCGTCGGTGGGCGGCTGGGTGTTTGCTGCGGCCGGGGTCGTGGCCGTGGCGGTGGGTGTTGCCGTTTGGGACGGGGCCGCCGCGGCACTGGTCGACGGCGTGGCGGCGCGCGTCGTCGGGGTTTCGGAGGGCGCCGGTGACGAGGCTGCCGCGGGCGCCTTGGACCCCATGGTCGCTGCGACGGCTACGCCGCCTCCCACCGCTGCCAGGGCGAGCACGACGACGGCGGCGGCAAGCGGCCAGCGCCGTCGGGCGTCGCCCGGAGAGTCCCCGCGGTCTGCAGAGTCGGGATAGTCGCCGTCGTCGTCGCCGGGGAGGTGAAGGTTGTTGCCGCTCATGCCGGGCCTCCAGGGTGCGCGGATCAGGTGCCGGCGGATCCGGCATTTTCACGCCTAGGCTACCGGCCCGCCGAATGACTGCCGGTCTCGCCCCGCCGGGCGGCATCGTTTCCCGGCGGGAAGCGTGTTAGCGCTGCGCCCCGGCGGCCCCCTGCGTACCCTTCCCTTGCTCATCGGGGTAGCGGACGGAGGCCACCGTTTCGTTGTCGTCATTCAGGACGACGACGACGTCGATCGTCTCGCCGGAGAGCGCCGGCGGCAGCCAGTGTTCGGCGTCCTGCCACATGCGCTCCAAGGGCAGCTCGGTGGTGCTGAACCATTCCGGGGTGATCTCGCGGCTCTCGGCGGGTTCGCCGTCCCAGCGCCGGGTGGTGAAGAGCCGGCAGGACATGTTCCACTCGGGTCGGGCCGGGAAGACGAACTCCACGAGGCCTGCGTGGCTGAGGTCGGGTTCGGCAACGATCAGCCCGGTTTCCTCGAAAACCTCGCGGACGACAGCCTGGGCGTCGGTCTCCCCGGGTTCGACGTGGCCGCCGATACCCACAATTTTTCCCAGCCCGAACCCGGTCCGCTTCAGGCCCAATAGCACCTCGGTCCCGTCGGGCGTGTCCCGGAGGGCGAAGCAGAGGGTCACCGGTGCGGCTGTCATGGTTCCAGCCTAGTAGCCGCTCTCCAGGCGGCTCTATTTGCCGGCCGGACCTTCGCCGACCAACTGCGGCCGCAGAGTGACCGGGATCCCCTTCTCGGCAAACTCCTTGTCCATGGCCTGCTGCGCCGTCAGCCCCTGGTTGTTCAGCGCCTGGAACTCCCAGTTGTAGACCGTGGCCGAGGGTTGGCGGACATCCCAGAGGAAGCGGCCATTCTGGAGTTTGGCGAGCCGGAACCATGCGTTCCCGCCGTCGAGCTTGAGTGCCTGCCCGCCTTCATCGGAGATCACGTAGGCGAGCCAACCGTCGGCGCAGCCGAGCACGGTGTAGTACCGCTTCTCCGCGGCGGGGATCGGCAGGATTGTGGGCTGTCGGTCGTTGCGCAGCTGGTCGATGTTCGCCGGCGTGCAGGCCACCCCCCCGGTGCTGGGCGGGGCGGTCTGGCTGGGGGTAGCCGGCACCGGAGACGTCGGCGACGGCGTCGGTGAAGCAGGCGACGGCGACGGCGTGGCGGGGGCGCTCTCACTGATCGTGATGTTCGGCCCGGCCGGCACAGGCAGCGCGGGTCCGGGCGCCGTCGGGAAGTTCCCGCCCACGACGACGGCGCCTGCCACCGCCGCGGCGGCGAGGCCGGCCACTGCCGCGGCGGCAATCCTGGTACGGCGTCGCCGGGTGGCCTCGCGGTGCGCGGAGGCGGCCCGCGGCATTGTGACCACGTTCGGGTCCGTGGACGTCACCTCCGAGCGGAGGACCCCGCGGTCCGGGACCGTGACCGACGGCTTGATGTCCTTCATGAGCTGTTCGATGCGGTCCATGGCTAGTCTCTCCGTTCTGTCATGAGGTGGGCGGGTGCGGCATTCGCGAAGGCACGCCGGGCCCTGTGCAGCCGGACGCCGGCGGCCGAGACCGAACAGCCGAGGGCTGCGGCCAGTTCGGCGCCGCTGAGATCCTCCCAGTAAGTCAGCATGAGGATGTCGCGGTCCTTGTCCCGGAGTTTCATCAACACGGCTGCTACGACGGAGCGCTGGTCGCCGGCGGTGGTGACGTCCTCGGTGCGCGCCTCCTCGGCGAGTCGTTCGAACAGTTCCTGCCGACGTCGGCGGCCCTTGTATTCGTTGCCGAGGACGTTGCGTGCGGTTGCCAGGAGCCAGCCGATGCCGGGCGGTTCAGGCAACTGTTTCTCCCAGGCGATGCGGAAGACGTCCGCGGCGAGCTCCTCGGCCCGGTGGGCGTCGTTGATGCGGCGGGCGATGTAGCCGTAGACACGGGCGGCGTGCTGGTCATGCAGCTCAATGAATGCCTGCTCCTTCGCAGCCAACATGATGTTTCCCCCGAACAATCGATGACGTGGTTCTACCCAATCAGTGTCCCGGGGCGCCCGGATCCTTACACACGGGCGTGTCGAAAATCAGGCGCAGTGCCGCAACGTCTGGGGAACGCGCCGGAGAGCCCAGGCAGGCTAGCCCAGGGCGCGCGGGTGTGCGGCGGCGTAGATTTCGCGCAGCGTGTCGGCGGTGACCAGGGTGTAGACCTGCGTGGTGGTGACCGAGGCGTGCCCCAGCAGTTCCTGCACCACGCGGACGTCGGCGCCGCCCTCCAGCAGGTGGGTCGCGAAAGAGTGCCGCAGCGTGTGCGGGGAGACGTCCTTGGTGATGTTGGCCTTCTCGGCAGCCGTTTTCAGGATGGTCCAGGCGCTTTGGCGGCTGATCCGGCCGCCGCGGGCGTTGAGGAACAGCGCGGGTGTGCCCTTGCCCTTAGCCGCGAGGAGCGGCCGGCCCCGGACCAGGTAGGCGTCGAGCGCGCGGGCACCGTAGGACCCCAGCGGCACCAGCCGCTCCTTGGAGCCCTTGCCGAAGAGGCGCACGATCGCCGGCCCCCCGCCGTCGTCGGGAGCGCTCCCGGCCAGTGCGATGTCGTCCACGTCCAGTCCGACCGCCTCGCTGATGCGGGCACCCGTGGAGTAGAGGAATTCCAGCAACGCCCGGTCGCGCAGGCCGGTGGCGGTGTCCGTACCCGCCGCCTCCAGGATGCGGGTCACCTCGTCCACCGTGATGGCCTTGGGCAGCCGTTTGCCGGGCATCGGCGGGTGGACGTCGCTGGCGGGATCGGTCGGGGTGAGGCCCTCCAGGGCCCAGAACTTGTGCAGCCCCCGGACCGCGACGACGGTGCGGGCGGCGGACCGGACGCCCAGCGCGGTCCCGCCGTCGGAGCCGTCGGAGAGGGCATGGACAAAGGCGGTGACGTCTCGCCGGGTGATGTCCTCGGGGCGGTTGCGCCCCGCGGCGGCCAGGTGCCGCGCGTAACGGGCCAGGTCCCGCCGGTACGCGGACAGGGTGTTGGCGGCCAGTCCGCGCTCGACCCCCATGTGCTGCAGGTAGTCGGTGATGGCGCGGTCGACGGCGGTGGGCGGCCGGGGGGCATCCGTGGTGGCGTCCGCGGCTGCCGGTGCCGCCGGGTCGGGAGCGGAGGCAGCCGCCGCGGGAGGCTCCGCCGCCAGCAGGCCGGTCATCCGCGCTGGCTGGGGTGCGCCGGCCAGGGCGCGTCCGCGGGCCGGAGCCGGTCGAAGCCGTCGGCCTTGGCCGCGGCAGCGGCGAGGATGCCGACGACGGCGGACGGGTTGTGCAGGCGCCCCTCCAGTACCGCTGTGACGGCCGCATCCAGCGGCAGCCAGTGCAGCTCGATCTCGGCCTCCTCGTCGGTGCGGACGTGCAGTTCGTGGCCGGGCACGTCACTCAGTCCACGGGCCAGGTAGATCCGGATCGCCTCGCTGGAGGAGCCCGGCGAGTTGAAGAAGTCGGCCAGCACGTTCCATTCCGCGGCCGCGAGGTCGGCTTCCTCGGCGAGTTCCCGGGCGGCGCCCGCCACGAAGTCCTCGCCCTCGACGTCGAGCAATCCGGCCGGGATCTCCCATAGCGCCATGCCCACCGGGTGCCGGTACTGCTTGATCAGGAGGATCTCGCCGTCGTCGTTCATCGGCAGCACGGCCACCGCGCCTGGGTGGTCGATGTAGTCCCGGGTCAGGGCGTCGCCGTCGTCATTCAGCTGGAAGCTGTCGCTGACCACGTCCCAGATCCGGCCCTCGTAGACCTTCTCGGACGACAAAAGACGGCGCGGGCTCGGCTCATCTGAAACCTGCCGTGCAGCATCATGGGTCTCAGACATTCCGGGCATCGCGCCGTCCTTTGATGTAGTTGGTGTTACTTGGCCTGCGCCGCGGCCTTTGCCGCCGGCTTGGCGGTACCCTGCTGGTGGTTGCCGTGCTGGTGGTCCAGGGCGGCCCGGACCAGGCCCGCGAACAGCGGGTGCGGGCGGGTCGGCCGGGAGCTCAGCTCCGGGTGGGCCTGGGTAGCGACGTAGTACGGGTGCACCTCGCGCGGAAGCTCCACGTACTCCACCAGCTTGCCGTCCGGGGAGGTACCGGAGAAGACCAGGCCCTGCGCCGCAATCTGGTCGCGGTACTTGTTGTTGACCTCGTAGCGGTGGCGGTGGCGTTCGCTGACCTTGGTGGTGCCGTAGGTCTCGGCCACGACCGAGCCTTCGTCCAGCTTGGCCTCGTACAGGCCCAGGCGCATGGTGCCGCCCAGGTCGCCCTTGCCGTCAACGATGTCCAGCTGCTCTTCCATCGTGGCGATGACCGGGTACTTGGAGTCCGGCTCGAACTCGGAGGAGGAGGCGCCCTCGAGGCCGACGACGTTGCGGGCGTACTCGATGACCATGCACTGCAGGCCCAGGCACAGGCCCAGGACCGGAAGCTTGGTTTCGCGGGCGAACTTCAGCGCGCCGAGCTTGCCTTCGAGGCCGCGGATGCCGAAGCCGCCGGGAACGCAGATGGCGTCGACGCCGGCCAGGGCCTTCTTGGCGCCGGCCTCGGTGTCGCACTCGTCCGAGGGGACCCAGCGGATCTTGACCTTGGTGTTGTTCGCGAAGCCGCCGGCGCGCAGCGCCTCGGTCACGGACAAGTAGGCGTCCGGCAGGTCGATGTACTTGCCGACCAGGGCGATCTCAACCTCGTGCTTGGGGTTGTGGACGGCCTCAAGCAGGGTATCCCAGCTGGTCCAGTCGACGTCCTTGAACGGCAGGTCCAGCGCGCGGACGATGTAGGAGTCCAGGCCCTGGGAGTGCAGCGTCTTGGGGATGTCGTAGATGCTCGGGGCGTCCGGGCAGCCGATGACGGCGTCGAGGTCGACGTCGCACATCCGGCCGATCTTGTCGCGCATCGCCTGGGGAACCTCGCGGTCCGAGCGGATCACGATCGCCTCGGGCTGGATACCGATGGAGCGGAGCGCGGCCACGGAGTGCTGGGTCGGCTTGGTCTTCAGTTCCTGGGAAGGTCCGATGTACGGGACCAGGGAGACGTGCAGGAAGAAGACGTTGTTCCGGCCGATGTCCTGGCGGACCTGGCGGGCGGACTCGAGGAACGGCTGGGACTCGATGTCGCCGACCGTGCCGCCGATCTCGGTGATGATGACGTCCGGGGCGTTCTTGCCCTCGGCGGGCAGCCGCATGCGGCGCTTGATCTCGTCGGTGATGTGCGGGATGACCTGGACGGTGTCGCCGAGGTACTCGCCGCGGCGTTCCTTGGCGATCACGGTGGAGTAGACCTGGCCGGTCGTGACGTTGGCGGAACCCTCGAGGTTCTCATCGAGGAAGCGCTCGTAGTGCCCGACGTCGAGGTCGGTCTCGGCGCCGTCGTCAGTCACGAAGACTTCGCCGTGCTGGAAGGGGTTCATCGTGCCCGGATCCACATTCAGATAGGGATCGAGCTTTTGCATAGTTACAGACAAGCCGCGTGCCCGCAGGAGGTGGCCGAGGCTCGAAGCCGTCAGACCCTTTCCGAGCGAGGACGCCACACCGCCGGTGACGAAGATGTGTTTGGTCGTCTTGGACGAGCCCGGGAACCGGGAATTTACACGGGAATTTGATCGCTGCACCACGGAATTTGAGCCTATCATCAAATCGGTCTTCTGAGGGTCCGAATCGCGCCGCTGTGATGGTCATCCCAGCGGCGCGCGGGATCACGCCTGCCGCGGCAGGAGCTTCGCGTCGTCAAGCAGTTCCTGGGCGTGGGCGCGGGCCGACTCGGAGTCCTCCTGGCCGGCCAGCATGCGGGCGAGTTCGCGGACGCGCTCGGACTCATCCAGGAGCTGCACGTCGCTGGAGGTGAAGCCGGTGGCAGTGGCGCCGTCGGATCCCCGGACGGAGGTCTTGGTGACACGGATGTGCTGGTTGGCGAAGGCCGCCACCTGGGGCAGGTGGGTGACCACCAGGACCTGGACGTGCCGGGCGAGCATGGCCAGCCGGCGGCCGATCTCGACGGCGGCACGGCCGCCCACGCCGGCGTCGACCTCGTCGAAGACGAAGGTGGGGACCGGGTCGACGGCGGCGAGCACCACCTCGATCGCAAGCATCACCCGGGAGAGTTCACCGCCCGAGGCGCCCTTGCCGAGCGGGCGGGCAGGGGCGCCCGAGTGCGGCTGGAGGAGGAACGCGATCTCGTCGGCGCCGTAGGGCCCGAGGCCGTCCCCGGCTTCGATATTGATCACCAGCGTGGCGTCGGCCATGGCCAGGGCGGTCAGCTCGGCACTGACGCGGGCGGCGAGGTCCTTGGCCGCCTTCTTGCGAGCCTTGCTGATTGCCGCGGCCTGCTTGGTCAGTTCGGCCTCGGAGCGGACGACGTCGGCCTCCAGGGCTTCGATCCGGGTCGAGTCGTCCTGCAGCTCGGTGAAGCGTTCCCGCGCCTGGTCGGCCCAGACCAGCACTTCGTCGATGCTCGGCGCGTATTTGCGCACCAGTGCGGCCAGCGCGGCGCGGCGGTCCTCGATCTGGGCGAGCCGCTCGGGGCCCTCGGTGTCGAGGCCGGCCTGGTAGCTGGCAAGCTCGCCGGCGATGTCGTTGAGCAGGAAGCCCACCTCGGCCAGCCGGGCGGCCGCCGAACCGAGCTCGGCGTCGTGCTCGGCGACGTGTTCCAGGGTGCGTTTGGCGGCGTCCACCAGCGTGGTGGCGTCGGCTTCCTCGCCGAAGTCCTCGCTGATCAGGGCCTGGTGCGCGGTGCTCGCGGCGATCCGCAGCTCCTCGACGTTGGCGAGCTTGACCGCCTCGGCCTTGAGGGCCTCGTCCTCGCCGGGCTGCGGCTCCACGGCGTCTATCTCGGCCAGGGCGGCCTCCAGCGATTCGGCCTCGCGGAGCCGTTCCCGCGCCGCGTTGCGCAGCTCGTCCAGCTCGGCCTGGCTGCCCTTCCAGTGGGTGTAGAGCTGCTGGTAGGCGGCGAGCGTCCTGGCGAGCGGCTCCCCCGCGAACTTATCCAGCGCCTCCCGCTGCGCCACGGCGCTCTTGAGCCGGATCTGGTCGGATTGTCCGTGGACCACCACCAGGGCCCCACCGATCTCGGCGAGCACCCCCACGGGGGCGGTCCGGCCGCCCAGGTAGGCGCGGCTGCGCCCGTCGGCACCGACGCTGCGGGCCAGGAGCAGCTCGGCGCCGCCGTCGAACTCCTCGACCTCGGCGCCGGCCTCACGGGCGCGTTCGACGGCGGCGTGGCCGGCGTCGAGTTTGAGAACCGCCTCGGCGGAGGCGCTCTTGGCGCCGCTGCGAACGGCCCCGGCGTCGGACCGGGCACCGAGGAGAAGGCCGACGGCGGTGACCACCATGGTCTTGCCGGCACCGGTCTCGCCGGTCACCACGCTCAGGCCGGGGCCGAGCGGGAGGGTGGCGTCCGTGATGACACCGAGGTCGCGGATTCGCAGTTCTTCAAGCATGGGTCACTTCGCAGTCGAGGGATCGGTGGGGTCGGGCAGCGGCATCGGCCGGGGCGTCCGCACCACGGGCATCGGGCCGGTGGGGATGGCGTCCGGTTGCGGCACCGGGCCGCGCCAGCCCTGGATGGGGAGCTCGAACTTCCTGACCAGGCGGCCGGAGAACGGGGTCTGGTGGGTGCGTGCCAGCCGGACCGGGGTGGCGGATCGGGTGACCTCCACGCGGGCACCCGGGGGCAGGTCCACTGACCGGCGTCCGTCGCACCAGAGCACGCCCTGGGCGTCCGTCCGGCCGAGGATCTCGACGGCCAGCCGGGAGCGGGGCGAGACCACCAGCGGCTTGGCGAACAGTGCGTGGGCGCTGATGGGGACGATCACCAGGGCCTCCACCTCCGGCCACACCACCGGGCCGCCAGCGGAGAAGGCGTAGGCGGTGGAGCCGGTGGGGGTGGCGAGGACGACGCCGTCGCAGCCGAAGGAGGTCAGGGGGCGTTCGTCCACCTCCGTGACCACCTCGAGCATCCGTTCGCGGTTGCCCTTCTCGATCGCCGCCTCGTTCAGCGCCCAGGTGTGCCAAATCTTCTGGCCCCGGACCCACACCTGGACGTCGATCGTCATCCGCTCCTCCACCGTGTACTGGCGGCTGGCGATCCAGTCCACGGTCTGGGCGAGGTCTGCGCGCTCACTCTCGGCCAGGAAGCCCACGTGCCCGAGGTTCACGCCCAGCATCGGCACGTCCACCTCGCGCACCAGTTCCGCGGCGCGCAGGATGGTCCCATCACCGCCGAGCACCATGACGAGTTCGACGTCGTGCAGCTTCACGTGGTCGTGCAGGACCTCCACGGGCTGGTCCAGCCGGCCGTAGAAACGCACCATGTCGCCGAGTTCGGACTTCTGCATCACGGGCACGATGCCTGCGGCGTGCAGCATGGCGCACGCGTCCCAGGCGGCCTTGAGGGAGTCCTCGCGGCCGGTGTGGGCAAGGATGAGGACACGCCTGCTCATCAGGTTCCGCCTTCTACTGCTTCGATTGCTGCATGGGCTGCTGGTTAGGTCCAGATGGTTCCAAGGAGCGCGGCCAGGGCCGCGTCCCGCTCCTCGATCTTAGGCAGGTCCGCCCGGATCGCGCGTTTTATCCACAGGAAGTACTCGACGTTTCCGTCCTGCCCCGGCAGGGGGCTCTGCGCCAGCCCGGCCAGTTCCAGTCCGGCGTCCAGGGCCGCGGCGGCCACCTTTTCGACGGCGAGGCGCCGTTCCCGTTCGGAGGTGACGACGCCGGTGCGGCCCAGTCGGTCCTTGCCGATCTCAAATTGTGGTTTGACCATCAGGACCAGATCCCCGCCGGGTTCGGTGCAGGCAGCCAGCGGCGCCACCACCAGGGTCAAGGAGATGAAGGACAGGTCCGCCACGGTGAGCGCGGCCGGCCCTCCGATGGTTTCCGGGGTCATGTACCGGACGTTCAGGCCCTCGTGCACGGAGACCCGCGGGTCGTTGCGGATCTTCGGGACCAGCTGGTCGTGGCCGACGTCCACCGCCACCACGTGCTCCGCGCCCCGGCGCAGCAGCACCTCGGTGAAGCCCCCCGTGGAGGCGCCGGCGTCGAGGCAGCGCTTCCCCTCGACGGCGACGGCGGGGAAGGCGTCGAGGGCGCCGGCGAGCTTGTGCGCGGCGCGGCTGACGTAGTCATCCCCCGGGGTGGCGGCGACGTCCAGGCCGGTCGCGTCATCCACCTGCTGCGAGGCCTTGGCCAGGACGGTGCCCGCCGAACTGACCTTGCCGTCGGCGATCAGCCGGGCCGCGTGGGTGCGGGAGCGGGCGAGTCCGCGGCTGACCAGCGCCTGATCCAGCCGGGTCACGCGCGGGCCTCCCCCGTCATTTCCTCATTCAGGGCGTCGGCCAGCGCGTCGTGCAGGGCCCCATAGACGTCGCCGTGGTCGGCTACCGGCAGGTGCGCGAGCGTGTCCAGAGGTTCGAGCAGCGCCTCGACGGCGGGGTCGGCGGCCAGCGGTGCGTCCGCCGTACGCTCGGGCCAGTCCGGCTGGATGTCACCGACGCCGGGTGCGCCCGCAGGTGCGGGCTCGGCGGGGCGGGGCGATTCGATCATGCCTTTCAGTCTAGTGACCGGTCCAGTGCAGCTCCGGCGCCTGGGCGGTGGCGGCCTCCGGGGTGGCGGCCCACCACGCGGCACAGCCGGCGCGCCAGGCATCGAGGTCCGCGGGGTCCCCCGTGATGCGCAGGACCGTGCCGTCCACGACGGCGGTGGCGGCGCCGCAGCGGAACCCTGCCCCGCCGTCGTGCTCGATGTCCGGGTAGTGCTGGAAGAGTCCGTCGAGGTCCTCGATCAAGTAGCCGGGGCGTTCGGCGGTCCGGGCGGCGAGGATGCTCTCGCGGGTGTCGACGCCGGTCAGGACCGCCACGGTGGCGAATCCGGCGTTGTTGCCGCCGAGGATGTCGGTGTCCAGGCGGTCACCGACCACCAGGGGCCGTTCCGCGGCGAGCCGCTTGGCGGCGGTGTGGAAGAGCGGTGCCTCGGGTTTGCCTGCGACCAGCGGCGTGCTGCCGGTGGCGGAGGCGACGGCGGCCACGAGGGTGCCGTTGCCGGGCGCGATGCCGCGGGCCTGCGGGATCGACAGGTCCGTGTTGGTGGCCACCCAGAGGGCGCCGGCGGCGACCACATAGGCCGCCTCGGCCAGGTCCTTCCAGCCCAGGTCCGGGTGGAAGCCCTGCACGACGGCCACGGGCTCGTCGGCCTGGCTGCGGACCGGTACCAGGCCCGCGAGTTCGATCTCGCGGGCGAGGGCGGGGCCGCCGGTGATGAGGACGCGGGAGCCCGGGGGCAGCTTGGCGGCCAGCAGTTCACCGGCGGCCTGCGAGGAACTAACTACCTGCTCATCCTCGGCGGGCGCGCCCAGTTCACGCAGGTGGGCGGCGACCTCGGCGGGGCTGCGCGACGCGTTGTTCGTCACGTAGCCCAGCCCGACGCCGATCCCCGCCAGCCGTCCCAGCGCCTCGACGGCACCGGGGATGGCGTGCGGTCCCGCGTAGACGACCCCGTCGAGGTCCGAAAGGAGCGCGTCGAAGCGCGAGATCAGCCAGTCGTGGTCCATCGGGGCCTAGTCCTCCGTGTGGTCCCGGTTGCCGGCGTGGTCCTCGTGGCCGGTGTTGTCTTCGTGGCCGGCCAGCTCGTCGGCTTCCACCGAATCCTCGTCGGATTCGGCGTCGTCGGACTCGAAGAAGCCGGCTTCTTCGTCGTCGGAACCGGAGTCGACGTCGTCGGCCCGGCCTTCGGTGTTCTCCGGCAGGCCGGCGACCGCGGCGGCGCTGGCGGCCCGCGGGGCCTCGTCAGCGGTGATGCCAGCCTGGCGGTCCGCCTGCTCCTTCAGGAGACGACGGCGGCGCTGCTCCTCGCGGGCTTCCTCCTCCTCATCCCAGCCGAGGTCGATGATGTCCGGTTCCTCGTCGACGCCGAGGCCGAGGGCGTTCTCGGCCACAACGGCCTGGCGCTGCCACTTGGCGGCCTCGGTTTCGCGGCCCACGGCCGTCAGCGCGTCCGCGTAGGCGCGGAACAGGCGGGGGCTGTAGGAGAAGGCGCGGTTGATGTCGAGCTGAGGGATCTCCAGCTCGGACACGGCGGCATCCAGCTGGCCGAGGTCGGTCCGGGCGCCGGCGGCCACGATGGCGAGTTCCACCTTGCCGGGGGCGTCCAGGTCCTTGGCTTCCTCCGAGCGGGCCATGTCGAGGGCACGGTCCGGACGGCCCAGGCCGCGTTCGCAGTCGGCCATGACGGGCAGATGCGTGTTGGAGCCACTGATCCGGCGGTAGGTGCGGAACTCGCGCAGGGCTTCGCCGTAGTGTCCGGCGGAGTAGGCGGTGAGGCCCACGGCTTCGCGGACGGCGGCGAGACGGCCGCCGCGGCGGCTGGCGGCGAGGGCGTGCTGGAAGGCCAGCTCGGGCTCGTCGTCGATCAGGCGGCCGGCCATGACCAAGTGGCGGGCCACCCAGGTCGCGCTGTTGTCCTCGAGGGTCTTGATCTGGTGCTGCGTGGCGCGGTCCAGTTCCTTGCCCGTGACGTCCTCGTCGATTTCGGGCGAACGGTCCCGGTCGGGGCGGTTGGCGCTGCGCAGGTCGGCGGCGTTGGGCTGGCGGACCGGACGGTCCTCCGCGCGGTCGCGGCCGAACTGGCGCGGCCCGGAGTCGCCACGATCGAAGCTGCGGGCAGGACGGTCCTCGCGGTCGCCGAAGGGCTTGCGGTTGTCTCCGCCGGAAAACGGCTTGCGGTCCCGGTCGCCACCAAAGCTACGGCGCTCACCATCACGAGCCGGACGATCACCAAACGGCTTACGATCACGATCACGATCGCCACCAAAGCTACGGCGCTCACCATCACGAGCCGGACGATCACCAAACGGCTTACGATCGTTCCCACCCGAGAAGGGCTTGCGGTCACGGTCGCCGAACGGCTTCCGGTCGCGGTCGCCACCGAAGCTGCGACGCTCACCATCACGAGCGGGACGGTCACCAAACGGCTTACGGTCACGATCGCCACCGAAGCTGCGACGCTCGCCATCACGAGCCGGACGATCGCCGTAAGGCTTACGGTCGTTCCCACCCGAGAAAGGCTTGCGGTCACGGTCGCCGAACGGCTTACGATCCCGGTCGCCACCGAAACTGCGACGCTCACCATCAGGGGCCGGACGGTCACCAAACGGCCTACGGTCACGATCGCCACCGAAGCTGCGACGCTCGCCATCACGAGCCGGACGATCGCCGTAAGGCTTACGGTCGTTCCCACCCGAGAAAGGCTTGCGGTCACGGTCGCCGAACGGCTTACGATCCCGGTCGCCACCGAAACTGCGACGCTCACCATCAGGGGCCGGACGGTCACCAAACGGCCTACGGTCACGATCGCCACCGAAGCTGCGACGCTCGCCATCACGAGCCGGACGATCGCCGTAAGGCTTACGGTCGTTCCCACCCGAGAAAGGCTTGCGGTCACGGTCGCCGAACGGCTTACGATCCCGGTCGCCACCGAAGCTGCGACGCTCACCGTCGCGGGCCGGACGCTCACCGTCTCGGGCCGGACGGTCACCGTACGGCCTGCGGTCACGATCATCCCGGCCGCGGAAGCCGCGGGGGTCGCCGCCGGAGTTGTTGGCCCGTCGGAATCCGCCGCCGCCGGCGTTACGGCCCCCGCCAAAGTTGCCGCGGTCGTCGCGGCCGCGGTTACCGTCGTTGTGATCAGCCATGCTGGATTCCTCCTGTTGTGAGCCGACCACTGGCGCAATCGCAGCCGCTCTGTTTTTCGTGTTTCGTTCCTACGCAACCCGAAATCAAGCGCTTCGAAGTCCGTACATCTCATTCAATTCTAGGCGAGGAGCACTCCCCCGGCTAACTGCCGGCGCCCCGTGGGCCCCGCGGTGGCACGCCTCACAGGGCGATGCCGGCCGGTCGCGCCCCGCATCACTTCTCCTCGCGGAAACGGCGGATACCGGCCCGGAGAGAGCAGAATGTCTGGACCCTCCAGGGCGACGGCGTGAGCAACCACGACGGCGCGCGGCCGGGTGGCGGGGGGCCAGGATTCTCGGTGAGGCCGGGGCGATGCGGGTGGACTACGTACGGGTGTGGGAGTAACCGGCGCTCTGTCTGAACCCTGTATGGGTGGTTAAAGTGGGAGAGCCTCCAACCGTGTGGTTGGAGGCTCTCGACCTGAATGATGTTCCGGCGGTGACCTACTCTCCCACACCCTCCCGGGTGCAGTACCATCGGCGCTGTGGGTCTTAGCTTCCGGGTTCGGAATGGGACCGGGCGTTTCCCCCACGCTATGACCGCCGTAACCCTGTTACCCG